>JAGVPB010000094.1 GCA_020052415.1 Bacteroidales bacterium
AATACGTGTAATTCGTGGACTGAAATGGTTAAATCGGTTGAATCGGTTGAATTAGTGGAATAATCAGATTCGTGAAATACGTGTAATTCGTGGACTGAATTGTCGAAATACTGTATTATAAGGGATCCGGATAAATCGGAGTGGAATTATTTTTTTCTAAAGAATGAATGACAAGATTAAAATTAAAAACCGCAAGGCATATTTCGAATATTTTATTCTTGAAAAATATGCGGCGGGTATTGTACTTACAGGAACCGAAATTAAATCATTACGTGAAGGGAAGGCAAGTCTTGATGAATCATATTGTACCTTCAATGACAATGAGTTGTTTGTGATCAACATGCACATCACCGAGTATAAATTCGGAACCTACAACAACCATGAGCCCAAGCGCGACCGGAAACTACTATTGACACACAGAGAACTCAAAAAATTAGCTGTTAAGGTTAAAGAAAAGGGATTTACCATTATACCGTTATTGCTATTTATAAATGACGCAGGACTTGCAAAACTAGAAATCGGAATAGCTAAGGGGAAAAAGCTTTATGACAAGAGGGAAACTCTAAAAACCAAGGATACGAAAAGAGAAATGGAAAGGAACAGATTTTAAATGAAATATTTCTTCAGATTCTTTTTAAATGCTTTATTATAAAGTATTTCAGGTGTTAAATTATGTTAAAACCGACGAACCGGTTTGTATAGTATTAGTATGATTCTTTCTTTTGCAAAAAAATAAAACTATGGATATAGTTGTAGAAAATCTGACGAAGAAATACGGCGCACAAAGAGCCGTGGATAACATTTCATTCAGGGTAAAAACAGGTGAAATTCTAGGATTTCTGGGGCCCAATGGTGCAGGCAAAACCACTACTATGAAAGCCATTGCCACGTACCTTACCCCGAACGAAGGGGATATACATGTCGGTAATTTTTCCATTTATGAAAATCCGGATGAAATAAAAAAGAATATCGGATACCTGCCCGAAAACAACCCTCTTTATAATGATATGCCAGTGATTGATTACCTGAAATTTGTTGCCGCTTTACAGGGAATAGAAAAAGGCAGGATCAGGGAAAAAATCCTTCACATGATAAATACCTGCGGGCTGGAAGGAGAAAAACATAAAAAAATCGGCGAACTCTCGAAGGGATACCGACAAAGGGTTGGACTTGCGCAAGCTCTCATCCACGATCCGCAGGTTCTAATCCTGGATGAACCTACATCGGGACTCGATCCTAACCAGATCGTTGAAATCCGGGAACTCATCAAAAAAATCGGACGGGAAAAAACAGTTATCCTGAGTTCGCACATCCTTGCTGAAGTGGAAGCCACCTGCGACCGGATATTGATCATCAACAAAGGGAAAATTGTTGCCGATGGTACTTCGAGAGATCTCAGGAAGCAATCGGAAGGCCATGAAATTTTAAGGGTCAAAATTGAAGAGGGTGACAAAAATGAAATCTTCAAAGCACTGCAGGGACTAAATACCATCGGGATGGTTGACTTCATGAAAAAAGACGAAACTGCATTTGAAATCCAAACAAAGCCCGGACTTTCATCACGCAGGGAAGTTTTTAACCTTTGTGTTGGTAAGGGTTGGATTTTGACCGAAATGACCCCAATCGAAACCAAACTCGAAGACATTTTCCGCGAGCTGACTATGAATTAATTTGGTATTTCCAATAATAATAAATGAAAGTATAACCCGAAAAATAAATCAAAATTTCAAAATATGAGAGCAATTTGGACGATTACAATGCGCGAATTACAGTCGTTTTTCGATTCGCTTATGGCTTATATTATGCTCATAGCATTTTTAGGATTCAGCGGATTTTTTACATGGCTTTTCGGCGCTGATGTCTTTTTTGTAAAACAGGCAAGCCTGCAGTCATTCTTTAGCATCGCCTACTGGACACTCTTTTTTTTCATTCCCGCACTTACCATGCGTCAATTCGCCGAAGAGAACAGGTCGGGAACGCTCGAACTTTTACTCACCAAACCTGTAAGCGACTGGCAGGTTGTACTCGGAAAGTTCCTGTCAACCCTGGTTCTGATACTGATCGCACTTGCATTAACATTGCCCTATTACATTACCGTAGCCAGTATCGGCCCTATTGATCATGGCGCTGTGTGGTCGGGTTACCTCGGATTGATATTGATGAGCGCCGCCTATATCAGCATTGGTATTTTCACAAGCAGCATTTCAAATAACCAAATCGTCAGCTATCTGCTCGCTTTATTTATTGGAATATTTTTCCAGATCATTTTTTCACTTCTTTCAAGCAATTTTGGTGGGTTCATAGGTGAAGTACTAAGCTTCCTTAGTGTTTCCACACATTTTGATTCAATTTCAAGAGGCGTGGTTGATACGAAAGACCTGTTGTTCTTTTTATCCCTGATATTTTTAGGGCTGATCCTGACAGAAGCAAATCTTGCGAAAAAAAGACTTTAATCGAATTAAAACTGAAAAGATAATTATTTCATGATGAAAAAAAGAAAATCAATAACCACCCAGATTTTGTTAATCCTGGCGGTACTTGCAGTGATAAACATCTTGTCCGGAAAATTTTTCTTCCGGCTCGATTTTACCGAAGATGAAAGATATACCTTGAGCAAAGCCTCTAAAGATATTTTAAGGCAGCTCGAAGAGCCCGTAACAGTTACCGCTTACTTTACAGAGGAATTGCCACCGGATCTCGCGGTAACAAGGTCGGATTTTAAAGACCTTTTGGTGGAATATGCAAATATCTCGAAAGGTAAAGTATTGTACGAATTTGTGGATCCGAATAAGGACCAGGAGTCGGAACAAAAGGCATTTCAGGCTGGGATTCAACCTGTACTTGTGAGTACAAGAGAAAAGGATGAATCAACCCAGAAAAAGGTGTTTATGGGAGCGCTGGTGCAATTAGGTGAAAAATCGGAAGCCATTCCATTCATGCAACCCGGTGCCGCGATGGAATATTCTCTTTCGACAAGCATAAAAAAATTATCTGTGGCCAATAAGCCCGTGATTGGATTGCTTCAGGGGCACGGTGAACCATCTGCCGGAGCGATGAACCAGGTGATGCAATCGCTTGCCGTGCTTTACCAGGTAAACCCGGTAAATCTCAGTGATGCTTCGGCGGATTACAGCCAGTATAAGACGATTGCCATTGTTTCACCAAAAGATACCATACCAACATCTGATCTTAATCAGCTTGATAACTACCTTGCCAGGGGCGGGAATTTATTTATTGCAATAGACAGGGTTGAAGGTGATCTTTCAACAGCCCAGGGAAAACCACTTGAAACAGGTCTTGAAAGGTGGCTCGCTGATAAAGGCCTAAACGTTGAAAATAATTTCATAATTGATGCGAGTTGCGGAAGCGTCGGTGTTCAGCAAAAGCAGGGCATGTTCAACTTTACTACCAACGTAAGGTTTCCTTACCTGCCAATCATTACCAACTTTGAAGATCATCCCATCACCAAAGGACTGGAACAGGTTTTACTGCCGTTTGTAAGTTCAATAACATATACCGGCGGCTCATCAAATGTATTCACACCTATTGCGAGAACATCGGACAAATCAGGAACATTATCAACTCCATTGTATTTTGATGTGAATAAACGATGGAACGATACCGATTTCCCGCTTTCGAAACTCGTGGTAGGGGCATTATTAAAAGGGAAACTCTCCGGCAGTGCCGAATCAAGCATAGTTCTCTTTTCCGACGGCCAATTCCCGGTAAACGGAGAAGGACAGCAGGCCCAGCAGTTATCGCCGGATAATGTGAGCCTTATGGTAAACAGTATTGACTTTTTAAGTGATGATACCGGATTAATTGACCTGAGAACAAAAGGTGTAACATCCCGGCCGCTTGATCAGGTGGAAGACGGCAAAAAGGCGTTTCTGAAATGGCTGAACTTCCTGCTTCCGATCATCCTTATCCTGATCTATGGAATCTTCAGGATGCAACAGAAAAGAAGCCTCAGGGTGAAAAGGATGGAACAGGGGTATGTATGATGTATGATGTATGATGTATGATGTATGATGTATGATTTAGGATTTAAGATTTAAAGAATTAGTTTTGAATTAAATAATTTATAAGATGCTTTCGAAATTTTTAAATACAAAGACACTGATCATTTTACTGGTCATTTTGGGATTGGTTTTCCTGATTACCAAGCTGACTGAAAAAGAAGACAGGACCTTTAAAAGTGAAATGGTTTCAATTGACAGTACAGTTGTGACCAAAATGATTATTACTCCCAAACCGGGTGAAAGTGCGAAAGAGGTAATCTTTACAAAGACAGGTTCCGAGTGGAAACTCGAATCAGATGGTAAATCATATATACCCGACCCGTCTTCAGTAAAAAACATCCTTTCAGAACTGATGAAAATGAAATCGGAACGGGTTGCTGCGGTTGATAAATCAAAGTGGCCGGAGTTTGAAGTTTCCGATTCTACTGCAACCCGGATAAAGGTGTTTGACGGGAAAAAACAAATTGCCGATTTGTATGTTGGCAAGTTCAGCTATTCCCAACCCCAGGGACAGCAACAAAATCCTTATCAGCAAAATAAAGGCAAGATGTCAACTTACGTGAGGCCGGCCGGTGACAATGAGGTTTATGTGGTGGATGGATTTATTAAAATGAGCATACAGGCCAACGTAAATGCTTACAGAAATAAAACTTTATTTGCTTCAAATAAAGATGACCTGAATAAAATTTCATTTTCCTATCCCAATAATGAGACTTTTGTATTGAGCAAAGTGGACAATAACTGGCAGTTGAACGGAGTAACTGTTGATTCCACATTAACCCTTAGATATCTGAACAAACTGGCAAGGGTGACAAGTTCGAATTTTATTGATGATGTTTCACCTGTATCCAGCACGCCATCCCATACTGTCAGGATTGAAGGGAATAACTTTGCCCCTGTTGATATTAAAGCCTTTCCGGCCGATACGGTTAATAAATATGTGATTACAACATCACTTGTACCTGATGCAAAATACAGTGGAGCCAAAGCAGGCCTTTTCGAACGGGTATTTACTAATAAAAGCGATTTCTTCCCTGGTGAAGATAAAAAGTAAAGTTTACAAGGCCATAAAAAAATTGATTTTTAAAGCATCATTGCTCACAATCAGTTTTTCTTTTTAAGTATTCACAAACAATAGAATAACCTGTAAGCTGGCTGTTTTGACCTGAGAATCATGCATTGTTAAAAAGTTTTTACAACAGATGGAATTGTCATATTCTGTTTTCATTATTTTTACCGGAAATTCAAGTCTATGCCTGTCGGTAAACGTAAAAAGCGCAGAAAGAAAGTCAGGTATTCCAAACTGATCATTAAACTCAGCGCAAAGCAAAAAAAATCGTTACAGAATTATTGTAAAGCGAGAAAAACGACACCTTCCAAGTTGATCAAAAAATCAATAAAGAGGTTTATTAACGGTTTTGACAAGGAAGTTCCTGAAGCATATTATGTAACCGAAAATCAACTGGCGCTTTTCGATGAAATCGGCGAGGGTTATGATCTTAAGCTTACTAAATCTGTAAGTCCAAAACCAGTCAATCAACCTGAAATTTGAAACTTGAAATTTATCTCCCCGACGGCAATGGACTTTAAACCTCGAACTTTAAACTTTGAACTTAAGAATATGAGAACAAAAATTGTAGCCGGTAATTGGAAAATGAATAAGACCTTCGAAGAAGCCGATGACCTTATTAATAATATTATTGATTTGCTCAAAAGTGAAAACCTGTCGGATAAGGCCGTTATTATTTGCCCGCCGGCGGTATTTCTGGAACTTGCAACCGACCAGTCCTTTGACAGCGAAATATATGTTGGTGCACAAAATGTCAGCCGATTCGAATCAGGCGCCTATACCGGCGAAATATCTGCATCCATGCTTAGTTCCATGGGAGTTGACTTTTGTATAATAGGCCATTCCGAAAGAAGAAAATATTTTCTCGAAACCCATGAAGAACTGGCAGGAAAAGTTGACCAGGTTCTGAAACAAAATATTTCTCCGGTCTTTTGCTGTGGGGAAACATTACCTGAAAGGGAAAGCGGAAAACATTTCGAAATCGTCAGGAAGCAAATAGAGGATTCTTTATTTCATCTGAAAGAAGGCGATTTTGAACATGTAATTATTGCTTACGAACCGGTTTGGGCAATCGGAACCGGAGTCAATGCTACATCACAACAGGCGCAGGAAATGCATCATTATATCAGAAGCCTGGTCAGGGAAAAATATGGCGATCAAATGGCAGAAAACATCAGCATTTTATATGGCGGGAGCTGCAATTCCAAAAACGCTCATGAATTGTTCGCTAATCCAGATGTTGACGGAGGCTTAATTGGTGGCGCATCTTTGGATGCTGAGGAATTTATCAGGATCGTACAATCATTTTAATCATGAATTGTTAAATGTCAACCCGCATTTCTTCTTTTGCAGTCAATTGTACATTTAATCCCTGTCAATCTTCAATTTTAGTCAATCCACATTTTAGTCATTTTAGTCAATAATTCCATGGATTATGTTGAAGTAAATTTTGAGATAAGTCCGCAACCTACGGGAACGGAGATATTGATTGCACTTCTATCACAAATTGGATATGAAAGCTTCCTGGAAACCGAAAAAGGATTATCGGCCTATATCCCTTCGCAATTATTCGATCACAGCCGGATACACCAGCTGCCGGTCTTCCTGACCGATGAATACAAAATAACTTTTAATTACAGGATTATTGAAAGCCATAATTGGAATGAAGTTTGGGAGAAGAATTATGAACCGGTTCTCATAAAAGATTTGGTCTTTATCCGGGCGCCCTTTCATAGCAAAAATAAAAATGTAAAGTATAATATTTTGATCGAACCTAAGATGTCATTCGGAACAGCGCACCACGAAACAACTTCTATGATGATAGAATTGATGCTCGAAGAGAATATGACAGGTAAGTCGGTTCTCGATGCCGGTTGCGGAACAGGAATTCTTTCCATTTTATCAGAAATGCTTGGTGCCAGGTTTATTGTTGCCTTCGATATTGATGAATGGGCTTATCAGAATGCTCTCGAAAACGTCAGAAAAAATAAATGCAGGAATATCATCGTTCAATTAAGTGATTCAGGATTGCTTAAAAATGAAAAATTCGACTTTGTGCTTGCCAATATCAACAGGAATGTACTGCTTGAGGAAATTAAAGTTTACTCCAAGCACCTTGCACAGGGCGGTATTTTGCTCACAAGCGGATTTTATCCTGACGATCTTGCAAAAATTGAATCAACTGCAAAAGCCTCAGAATTAGCAATGTATCAAAACATCGGAAAAAACGACTGGGTTGCTGCCCGGTTTATTAAACGTTAGTGAAGAACCGGTTCAAAATGCGAATACCTCTCGTTATCTGTTTGGGTTTGTTTATCATTTCGTGTGGTTCAGGCCTCTATTCCCAGAATATTAAAGAATTTTCAAATGAACAGGATCAGTTTTTCAGTGAACTGAATAACTTATTCGACAAGGTCACTGTGAAGGAACAAAAAGATCAGTGCAGGGACATGATGAAAAAATTCACCGAATTCTGGAATACCGGTGTTTTTTCAAAAGAAATCAGGGAAAATATGAGGGAAACCTGCAACCTGCTTCTCACACGCAGGATGAGAGCCTATCCGGAATTTTACAATTATCTTTCAAGTGTAAATGGTTTAATGGAATTTGACCATTCCACCGAGAGCTATAATGCATGGCAAAGAAGTGTGGAAAAGGTAGTTTCTGACAAAAGAAGTACAAAGCCACTCACATCCTTTTTGCAAACAAGCAATGAGTTGATCAATGAAAACGTGTTGTACAGGTCAAATGCAACCGAGTGGAGAACGAGTTCCTATAAATTCGATTTTGTACTTGACTCAGTACCAAAGGTAATTTTTGAAGAGCTGGATTTGACCTGCTATGCCAATAAAGATAGCTCGGTGATATACAATACTCATGGTACATATTATCCTCTTGATTCAAAATGGGTGGGCAAAAAGGGAAAAGTAACCTGGGCAAGAGCCGGATTTTATGAAGACGAAGTTCATGCTTTCCTGGAGGATTATGAAATTTATCTTGGATTTTCAAAATATACTGCCGATTCGGTTAAATTTTTTCATAAAAAATATTGGAACAAAGCGTTATTAGGCAGCCTTGAAGAAAAGTTACTGGCCAATGTAACTTATGAAAATGCAACTTACCCTGTTTTCAAATCCTATCTTACTGAAATAGCAATTAAAAATGTATTTGAAAATATTGATTTTTCAGGCGGAATTGAAATGCACGGCAGGAAAATGTTTGGACTCGGAAACAAGGAAAATGATGCCTACCTTTCATTCAAAAAAGATAATAAAGAATTCATTAAAGTTCTTACCAGCAATGTGGTCATTTATCCCGACCGAATGTCATCGGCTCTTGCTACCGCTACCATCTCCATTGACAACGATTCGATTTATCATCCCGGTTTGCAAATGAATTACATGGATGCAGGTAAAGAATTGTCACTGGTAAGGGTGGGTGAAGGAACTTCCAAAAGCCCCTATTACGACTCCTACCATAACATGGATATTTATTCCGAAGCCCTTTACTGGAAAATGGATGAACCATTTATTAACTTCGAGTCGGTAAAAGGTACTTCAGCCGAGAGCAAAGCATCCTTCGAATCAAGCAATTACTACACTCTTTCACGTTATCTGAAACTTCAGGGAATAGACGAAGTTAATCCACTACTTCTGGTTAAAAGGTACACTGAAAAATATAATGTCAGAGTTATTGGGGTGCAGGCTTTTGCTGAAGAAATCCTGTTGCCGGCAGAGCAGGTAATTGCAATGATGATCAACCTGGCCAACAAGGGTTTTGTTATCTACGACCGCGATGAAAAAACCGCAGTTGTTAAAGACAGGTTGTACGATTACATCAATGCAATGAATAAAAAGATTGACTATGATGTTTTGCAGTTTAACTCCGAAACAAGCCGTTTGCAAAATGCATCTCTTGAACTGGATAGTTTTGGACTGAAGTTAAATGGAGTACCCAAGGTATTTTTAAGCGATTCACAAAATGTTTTTATTTATCCTCAAAATGAGCAGATTGTTGTAAAAAAAGGAATGGATTTCAGCTTTTCGGGCAGGGTTCACGCAGGTTCGTTCGATTTTTATTCACGCCAGTGCGATTTTAATTATGACCAGTTCAAACTCGATATGCCGGTTATTGACTCTGTTAGCTTTATGGTTCCAAGCTTTGAACCAAATTCAAACGGTGAAAAATATCCGGTAAAGGTCAAAAGCGTGATTTCGGATCTTGGCGGAGGCCTTTATATTGATGATCCGAACAATAAATCCGGACTGAAACAATTCCCGCAATACCCGATTTTTAACAGCACTAAAGATGCTTACGTGTATTATGATTATCCGTCAATTTTTAATGGTATATATAACCGGGAAAAATTCTTCTTTTATGTATATCCCTTTACGATTGACAGCCTCGACAATTTTAAGACTGACCTTCTGGCATTCCCGGGATATCTGGCCTCAGGAGGAATATTTCCGGATATTGAAGACACCCTGAGGGTTCAGCGGGATTACTCTCTTGGCTTCCAGAAAACCACGCCAATTGATGGGTATCTTGCTTACGGAGGAAAAGGTATTTATTATTCTAATATTGATCTTAGCAATGAAGGATTGCATGGGAATGGTTCACTTGAATATCTTACCTCAACATCCTGGTCGGATGACTTTATATTTTTTCCCGATTCGTGCAATACAGTCGCAAAGAATTTTGTCATCAATGAACAAATTAGTCCCATCGAATATCCGGCAGTAAAAGGAGCCGGTTCCAAACTTCACTGGGATCCTTATGAGAACCGGATGATATTCCAGCAGAAAGAAATTCCTTTTGAAATGTTTGGACAACAGTCGAAATTACTGGGAACACTTGTGCTTACACCTCAAAAATTAAACGGAGCCGGTAATATGAGCTTTGAGGATGCTGAGATGCAATCTAAATTATTCACGTTTAAACAACATGAAATTTTTGCGGATTCGGCTGATTTCAATTTAAAATCCACAAAATATACCCAATCCGCATTCTCAACTAAGAATTATAATTCACACATTGATTTTAATGAACGTAAAGGTGAGTTTGTTTCGAACGGTGGAGCTTCTGTCGTTGAATTTCCGATCAACCAGTACATCTGTTCGATTGATGAATTCGATTGGTTCATGGATTCCTTCGAAATTGCCATTGGCAGCCCTGAAAAAGAAGCTCAGATGGCGAGGTTCAACCATTTTCCAATACGAGAACTGGTAGATGTACCGCTGGAGGGTTCCGAGTTTATTTCTATTCACCCCGACCAGGATTCACTGCGGTTTATTTCAACGGTTGCAACCTATAACCTCAAAGAGTATGTTTTGAATGCCGATGATGTAAAGTACATACGCGTTGCTGATGCCGCAATTTTTCCGGCCGATCATAAAATTGTCATTAATCCGGGCGCAAAAATGAATACCATTGGCGATGCTCAGATACTCGCCAATACTGTAACCCGTTATCATGAAATTTATGACGCCGTAGTTGACATAAAAGGTAAAAACAAATATACGGGTATCGGTAATTATGATTATGTGGATGAAAAGGAAGTCAGACAAAAAATATTTCTTAAGGATATTGGCGTAGATCCATCCTTCCAGACTGTCGGAAGCGGCTATGTTTCGGATACGACAGGATTTAAGATCAGCGGTGATTTTGATTTCGCGGGAAATATACTGTTATACGCCAACAGGGAATTTCTCAATTTCGATGGTGGATTCAGGATACAGCACACTTGCAGTGCAGGCCACAGAAGCTGGGTCAGGTTTAATTCGGATATAAATCCTCAGGATATCTATATTACGATTACCGATAAACTAACCTCCCTTGAAAAAGACAGCCTTGTTTCAGGCCTGATGTTTTCAAATGAATCAAATCATTTTTATTGCGGATTTCTCACTCCTCCGGGATCGGCATCTGATCTGGCTGTATTAAGCGCGAATGGGTATATAAGGTATAATAAAGCGGCCGAAATGTATGAAATTGCAAGTCTCGACAGGCTAAAAGGCCTGACAATGGAAGGAAACCTGTTAACTCTCGCCAGAAAGAATTGTATCCTCTCAGCACAGGGCAAATTTAACCTGGGAGCCGAGTTAGGCCAGGTTTCCATGTCATCCTATGGAGGTGCAAAACACTATATCATTCCGGATTCCACTAACTTTGACCTTGTCATGACCATTGATTTTCCTTTCGATGATAAAGCTCTTGGATTAATGGCAGCCGAACTGGAAGAAAAAAACCTTGCAGGAGTTAACCTCGTTCGTCCAGAATTTATTAAAGCTCTTATAGATATGTTGGGTGAAAAAGAAGCAGACAAAATCATTTCTGACCTGCAGCTTTTTGGTAAATTCAGAAAATACCCTTCCGAGCTTGAGCATACTCTTACATTTTCAGATATAAAATTCAAATGGAATTATGCTACCCGGTCTTATATCTCGTATGGACCGATAGGAATCGGTAGTATCGGCAAACAGCAGATCAATAAATATGTGGACGGTTATGTAGAAATTGAGAGAAAGCGCACCGGAGACGTGGTAAGTATGTACCTCGAATTTGAAAAAGGGAAATACTGGTATTTCTTTAATTACAGGAATAACCTGATGCAAACCATTTCAGCCAATACAGAATACAATACGGTTATTCAGGAACTTAAAGATGAAAAACGCACAAAGAAGGAAACAAAGGAAGGCGAGGAATATACTTATATCATTTCTAATCTGCGTAAAAAGACCGATTTCCTGACAAAGATCAAACAATAAACGAAAATCAATTCATGGCAATACAATTACCGGTTGCAATTATTCTGGCTTATCTTATTGGATCCATTCCGACATCGGTTTGGATAGGCCGATGGTTTTATCATGTTGATGTCAGAACCCAGGGCAGTAAAAACGCCGGCGCTACCAACACGATAAGGGTTTTGGGACTGAAGGCAGGCCTCCCGGTACTTATTCTTGATGTTTTTAAAGGATGGTTTGCCGTATTTATTGCACACTTTTTCTGGATTGACACCGGCGCTTTTCCTGATCTTATAGATTTTAAAATAATGCTTGCCATTGCCGCCGTATTGGGGCACGTTTTTCCTGTATATGCCGGATTTAAAGGCGGAAAGGGAATTGCTACACTGCTTGGGATTGGTATTGCCCTGTATCCGATGGCCGCTCTGATCGCGATATTAATTTTTACCGTCACCCTTGTTATTTCCGGCTATGTTTCTTTATCCTCCATGGTAGCTTCTGTTACTTTTCCTTTTGTTGAAATATTCATTCTTGGAAATAATGAATTCATTTCTCTGGTAATCCTGGCAATAGCCGTAGCAATATTTGTCCCTGTCACTCACCGGAAAAATATAAAGCGATTGCTCAATCATGAAGAAACACGGTTTACAATAAAAAAGTAATTTTTTTCTAAGTACTTTATTCATAATCATAGAGTTGATTCCGAAAACGGATAATCCGGATTTATCCCGAATAAATTTCATTTCATAATCTATCTTACTGAAAACGTATAAGATAGAAATAACCTATATATCCAAAGGATAATTTATAAATTCAAAGCGCCGGACTCAAAACTACATCTAAACTGCTGATTTTCTTTTTATTACAGTAATTGGTATGAACATTGAAATATTATGTGCGCAGGATAATTATTATTTTGTACTAACTTGAACCCACTATGATAACTCGTAGTACAACAGTTGGAATTAGAATCTTAAGGTTAGCAATAATCCTTTCAATACTTATTACTGCATCCTTTAACTCATTTAGTCAGCAACAAAATCTTACCGAAGACGATGTAATTACAAAGGCCAAATCACTCTTTGAAAAAAAGGACTATCAGGCCGCTTTGCCTTTATATGCGCAACTTGTCAGCGTTCATCCGGAAAATGCGGATTACAATTTTTACCTGGGTGTGTGTACGCTTTTTGGAGACAGAAAAGACAAGAAAAAGCCAATACGATATCTCAACAATGCAGCTCCTTCAATGAAAGATAATTCAGAACTGAATTATTATCTTGGGCTGGCCTATCATCAGAACCAGGAATTTGCCAATGCAATGAAATTCTATAACCAATATTTGTCAAAACTTTCTTCCGGTTCTTCAGAGCGCCCGCTGATCCTTGAAAAAATAAATGCCTGCCTTAATGGTCTGAATTTGATTGATAAGAATCTCATTTCTGAAATTGTTTCAAGCTCAAAATTCCAGAAGGACAATTTTCACAGGGCATATATAGCAGACGATCTCCCCGGATCACTTGTTCTTAAACCCGAAATATTTCAAACAGATAAAGATAAAAAATCGGGCGAAAACAGTTACGTATTGCTTACACAATCAGCTTCAGTACTATATTATTCAGGATATTCCGGAAACGGCTCTAATGACAGAGAAATTTTTAAAGTGACTAAAGATGAAACCGGGGAATATGGAATTCCGGAAAAACTTGACGAAACGATTAATACATCCTTTGATGAGAATTATCCGGTACTAACCGATAACGGATCAACATTATATTTTTGTTCAAACGGGCATAATTCTCTAGGAGGCTACGACATTTATCGTTCAAAACTTGATCCAGTAACTAAAAAATTTGCACAGCCGGAAAATTTGGGCCCTGGTATAAATTCTCCGTTTGATGATATTTTATTTATCATCACAAAAGATAAAGAATATGCCTGGTTTGCTTCCGACAGAGATAATCTTAACGGCTCAATTACTGTATTTAAAGTAAAACTGATTGAAAATCCATTTAATGAAGGACTTTCAAATGGTTCAGATGCAGAAACCCTGGTTGCTGATTTACAATCTGATATCACCGGAACCATCACTAATAACAATGGAAATAAACCAAATCAGAATGAAACGGCCATTAAGGGAACATCAGATAACCGTTCTGATCCTTCAAAAAAGGGAAGTAACCTGGTAAACGACCGTACAAAATCCGCAATATTGACTGATTCTGTTTTCACCATAATTGCAAACGCCAAAGATCTTATACGCGAACTGACGAATAAGAGGGACCGTGCCAATTCTATTTCGCAAAGGAAAAGCAGTGAAGCTAAAGAACTCGAACTTCGTTTTGAAGCTGAAATTTCTGCTTTGGCCATGATAGAAAATAAGACTGAATTCGAGGTTGAACTCGAAAAAACCATCAAGCTAAAGGAAGAAATACTTCAGCTTCATCAACGCTCGGATCAGGCAAATAAAATAGCGTGGATACTTGGTAACCAAATCAAATTCAAAAATGAAGAATTGATTGTACTCAAAAACTCTGCAGCAAAAATTCAGAGCATTTCACTTACGGGGAGCTTTGAGGAAACACTGGTTCTTTATACCGGGTTTATCAATCAAAAACAAACCAGCGACACACTTAAAGACTATTCAAGTCAACTTATTTCGATTACCAACAATGAAGTTAATTTCGACCTGCCTGAAAGTGAGTTTGCATATGCAGAGAACTTAAAAAAGGCTTTTAACAACCACACATTGCTGGCGGAAGTAAAAAATCAAAAACCTGTTGTGAATGAAAACATCCCGATAGTTGTTGTAGATAAAAGAACCAATATAGAGGATAGTAATGCAATTCAAAAAACTCCAGTAAATAACCTGTGCGTACCAATAGCGCTTGTTGAACCGGTTATTTATAAAATGCCGGATTTGCTGAGTAGTGTAATCTCCGGTGAACAACTTATGATCAGTTTCTATCAGGACAATACAATGGACCCATTCGCTTTGGTGCAGCCTGTTCAATACCAAAATATGGAGTCATCAAATTATCAACCCATTGAAATCAATTTGGAAATCCGGTTCACAGCAGATCAATTATCCCCGAAGGACCTAAAACCCGTTATCCATCCTGTTTATCTTAATGAATTGGCATATAATACCTTGCCTATTGAAACCGGATTAGACGTCAGCTTTATCGCGGATCAGGTCGTTCCTGAAAAGATTATACAGCCGGTTTTTGCGAACATAATGACCTACAGCAACCTCACAGAAACAGAAACTCTTGAAATTAGCTTTACGGTTGATAAGCCAGCAGGAATAGAAAGCCTTAAACTCGTTGAACCTGTCTATTCAAAGAGCTTTAACTATGCAGCTCTTGGGACGGATGAACCTATTGAAATAAATTTCAATGCAGATAAAGCTTTGGCAAAAGACATAAAAGCCTTAATTGATCCCGTTTTTCTGAATTCAATTGCATTCAATACACTTCCGTCTGATCCTCTTTTGGAAATTAATTTCTTCGCTGATCAGGTCATTCCCGAAGGAGTTGTAAAGCCGGTTCTGATGAGCCTGTATTTAAAGGATCCGACTGAAAAGGAGGAACTGGAGATCAGTTTCAATATTGATAAACCTGAACAAATTGAAGCAATTAAAAATATTGAGCCTGTGTATTCAGTTGAATTTGCTGATAACAGACTCGTTTTAGAACAAGACCTTGAGATTGAGTTTAGCGTTGATAAGGTTCAGGATGATCAGGTACTTGCATTGATCGAGCCGGTTTATGTTACAAATTATACCGAGAATAACAAATTAGATGAATTGCAACTTGAATTAAATTTCTTTGCCGACCAGGTTAATCCGGTTAATATAATATATCCGATCGCGATGAATTACGACTCCAATTTTCATCTCCCTGATCCGGAAGACCTGGAAGTCAGTAATTCAAAAGACGATTTCATTGCAGTTAAAAGCATCAGAATAGTTGAACCGGTCATGACAAGTGAGTTGTCCAGTACCTATTTGATACCGGATGAAAATCTCGAAATCAATTTCAATGCAGATGGAACAGAAGCGATCAAATTGGTAAGTCCTGTGATTTACACAAATTATACTTCAATTAATAACCTCAATATAGATAGCTCACCGGAAATTCGTTTCACTGTTGACCAGCCTGCAATAAATGAGTCTGTTGCTCAGAATAATGTTATTAGTAATGAACCGGTGTCCTTTTTGGAAACCTCAGCAAATGTCGTGGAAATAATTGTTCCGCAAATTGTAGAAGCCATTACTTATGCAAGCGGTAATGAATACTTTGACTCAATAGAGCCAACGATTGAAATCAGGCATGATATAGATCAGACAATAGAAATACTTCCTGTGATTGATGCAATCGCCTGGAAAGTTCCGTCCGGAATTAATTTCAGCGCTGATGAAGAAATTGAAATTACATTTTCAACTGATGTTATACCTCAAACAAAAGGGAAAGTAATCGTAAATCCCGACCTGGCCACAAATGACAATACACCTGAGTATCCGTCAAAGGAAGTAACAGATAAGTCATCACAAACGGGGGAACTAACAACGACTCAAGCCTTTTATCTCAGGGCATCCATACTACAATCGAAAACAATCGAAACAAGCAAATCAGACAATGAACTTCTTGAAAATGCGCTTAGCAATCCCGATGAACTGAGCTATGAAGAATTATTATATGCTGCAAGCCTCGCGACCAAACCATCAGATAAGCTGGCAATCTATAATGTTGCTTTTGTACATGTGGACAGGGACTGGCGCGCATTTAACAATGCATCTGTTTCTGCTATCCAATCAGAGAACCTGAATCAGGCTGACTGTTATTTATTCCAGGCCTCTCTTTTATCCAGCGACAATCCTCAAATTAAAAATAATATGGGCATTCTGGCCTGTCATCAAAAGGACTATACACAGGCTGAGGAATATTTCATAGCAGCCAGTACTCTTGGATATGATGCCCGGTACAATTTACAGGTAGTCAATAGCCTTGAAAAACAAAACGATGGTAATAGTTCAGGTGGCGACATTATAGATATATCAAATTCAAATGATATCATTGTTGAAATAATTGACTATAGTCCAGTAATTAAATAGGTTGACTACAGAAAAAGGTCGTAAGAGACTTTTCGAAAGGTTAGATGAGGATGATAAGGTTAAAGATTGCCCTTGCATTGTGCCGGGGCTTTTTTATTGCGAGCCTGAAATTTTATAATTTCCGCAATCAGAAAATTAAGCTGATAATTTACCTTTTCACCTCCCCCACCGACCTTACAACAGCATCAATCACCTGGTTTAAATTATCGTCGGAAAGGTCATAATAAACAGGTAAACTGATTTCGTGGGAGTAATTATTATAGGTTTGAGGGAAATCTTCCATTTTGTATCCCAGTGATTTATAGTAAGTCATCATAGGAAGCGGGATAAAATGGACATTAACACTAACGCCCCTTTCATAAATTTTTTGAATGATGATATCGCGCTCCTCCTCAGAAACTGCTTTAATTCTCAGCAAGTAAGCATGAAAAGATGATTTTTTGAATTGAGTTTCATAAACAGGGATCTGAGCCCAATTATATCTTTCAAAGGCTTTGGAATAAATATCAAATATCTCCTTTCTTCTGACCAGCATATCCGAATCGTATCTCTCCAGTTCAACCAGGCCCATGGATGCCTGTATGTCGGTCATATTGAATTTATAACCGGGTTCTATAATATCATATCGCCAACCTCCGATCTGTGCTTTCGAAAAGGCATCCTTTGTCTGACCATGAAGGGATTTTACTTTTAGATACTGTTGAATTGTTGAATTGTTGAATTGCTCAGGAAGGTTTAAACAAACAGCACCACCTTCGGCAGTGGTCAGGTTCTTTACAGCATGAAAAGAGTACACTGTGATATCGGTAAGACATCCTGTTTTTTTATTTTTATAAACCGCACCTATGCTATGAGCAGCATCAGCAAGTATGAGAATCCGTCCAAGTTTTTTTTGTTCTTCAGAACCGGGATTAAATTTCTCAAGAATTTCCTTTCTGTTAACCAGATGATTGATCTCATCATAATCGCATGGAAAACCGCCGAGGTCAACCGGCATGATCACTTTAGTCCTGTTTGTGATAGCCTTTTCAATTCCTTTTACCGAAATATTAAAATCGTCTTCTATATCCGCAAAAACGGGTCTGGCGCCGCAGTGTACAACTACATTGGCTGTAGCTGTATATGTATATGCCGGCAGGATCACTTCATCGCCTTCCTTCACTCCGAACCACCGAAGCATCAGCTCAAGCCCTGCCGAACCGGAGCTCACACAAAGGGTATCCTTATGTCCTCCATAATTTGTTAATGCTGATTCAAATTTTTTAACTTTCGGGCCGGTTGTAATCCAGCCTGATTTCAAAGTGGCGATCACCTCATCAATGATCTTCTGGTCCATACGTGGTGGTGAAAAGGGAATCATATCGTTAGTTCAAGGTTCAAGGTTTAAGGTTCGATTGTTCTGAGTTCTGAGTTCCGTGCTTTTGGCTTTTGGCTGTTGGCTGTTGGCTTTTGGCTATTGGCTGTTGGCTTTTGGCTGTTGGCTATTGGCTGTTGGCTCTTAGCTTTTGGCTGTTGGCTCTTAGCTTTTGGCTGTTGGCTCTTAGCTTTTAGCTGACTGCATACTGCCAACTGCCAACTGCTGCTGCTACTGCCGCTGCTACTGTCACTGCCACTGCCGCTGCTCCTGCCACTTGCATATTATATATCTCATTTTTTCACTTACTTAAAGTTTCGCATCGAGAAAAGCCATAACGTTGTTTTCGATACGATGGATTGCATCTGCTGAATCTGTCCTTATAAACTTTTCACCGGTGATGTTTTCATAAAGTTCAATATATCGTTCTGAAACGCTTCGTACATATTCGTCCGACATAAACGGTACCTTTTGACCCGCTTTCCCCTGGAAGCCATTTTCCATCAGCCACTCACGTACAAATTCCTTCGACAACTGCTTCTGTGGTTCTCCTTTTGCCTGACGCTGTTCATACCCATCCTTATAAAAATATCTTGAGGAATCCGGAGTATGAATTTCATCAATCAGATAAATTTTTCCATTCTTTTTTCCGAACTCGTATTTTGTATCCACGAGGATCAGTCCTTTGCTTTCAGCCATTTCAGTCCCACGTTTGAACAATGCTTTTGTATATTTTTCCATTTGCCCATATTCTTCTGCTGAAACAATTCCCTGCCTGATGATCTCTTCTTTCGAAATATCTTCGTCGTGTCCTTCGGATGCTTTGGTCGTTGGTGTTACGATGGGTTCGGCAAAGCGTTCATGCTCTTTCATCCCTTCCGGAATCTTTACGCCGCATATTTCCCGTGCGCCATTCTTATAAGCCCGCCAGGAACTTCCCGTAAGGTATCCGCGTATGATCATCTCCAGCGGATAAGGCTTGCAAAAATGTCCGATCGTAACCATAGGATCGGGAGAAACCATTTTCCAATTGGGGCAAATATCGGATGTGGCATCAAGAAATTTGGATGCTATTTGGTTTAATACCTGTCCTTTAAAGGGTATGCCTTTCGGCAAAACAACATCAAATGCAGAAATGCGGTCTGATGCGATCATCACCAGAAAACGGTCATCTATGTTATAAACATCCCTGACTTTTCCCTTATAAACACTCTTTTGTCTTGGAAAATGAAAGTCGGTTTTTATAATCGCGTTGCTCATTTTTATTCGTATTAATAAGAATCTTATTATCTCAGGTTTTTTTATGGTTGTTTACTAATACTCTTTATTACCGTTTGCCAACTGCTGACTGCTCTCGCCTTTGGCGAGACCAACTTCCGGCTTATTTCAATTTGTTTTCTTTCCATTATAAGCTTTAATGATCTTTGTTACCAGGTTATGTCTCACCACATCCCGGTCATCGAGGTAAATAAAGTCAATACCTTCAATTTCCTTTAAAAGTTGTTCTGCCTGCTTTAATCCCGATGCCTGATTCCTTGGAAGGTCAATCTGAGTAATATCGCCTGTAACGATGAATTTGGCATTTTTACCCATACGGGTCACAAACATTTTCAGTTGCATCTCTGTCGCATTCTGAGCTTCGTCAAGGATTGCAAATGCATGGTCCAGTGTTCTTCCCCTCATAAATGCCAGGGGAGCAATTTCAACCGTACCGTCTTCAAGATACTTTAACAATTTCTGTGTAGGTACCATATCCCTCAATGCATCATAAAGCGGTTGAAGATAAGGATCCAGTTTGTCTTTCAGGTCGCCAGGCAAAAATCCAAGATTTTCACCGGCTTCCACTGCCGGACGTGTCAGGATGATCCTTTTTACCTCTTTTGCCCTTAATGCCTTAACTGCAAGAGCAACTGCAGTATAGGTCTTACCTGTTCCAGCCGGACCGATGGCAAAAATAAGATCGTTTTTTTCGGAACTTTCAACCATTCTTCTCTGGTTAGGAGTCATAGCCTTTACCTGGATTCCATGATTGCCATGGACAAGGATTCCATTCGAAAGGCCCGTTACCGGCTCAGCGACAGGATAATCATCTTCTCCCAGCATTTGCCGGATGTCGGATTCAGTAAGTTTGCCAAAGCGTTCAAAACCTGAAAGCAACAAATTGAATTTGTCTTCAAATTCATCCAGTTCATTATTGTTTCCAATGGCTTTCACCATATTGCCGCGCGCGATGATCTTTAGCTTAGGGAAAAAGGTTCTGATCAGATCAAGGTTTTTATCGTTTACACCATAAATATCAAGGGGATTGTAGGAGGAAATGCTGATTATCCGTTCGTTCATGTTAATATTTCTGAATTCTCTTATATAAGTTAATATAATTAAAAATAATCTAAAAATTACTACCTGTTAAAGCTAAATAATTTCAATTCCATGTTTCCTTATTTCATCAATAAACCCACTTTTGTCATTATTTTTTTCAATTAATATCGGTTCAATACGGTGGTCAATTTGACGTCGTAATTTCCAGATTAGAGGTGTGGTTTTAAAATAATCATCGGATAAATATTTGACCACAATGGCAACATCAATATCACTATCTGCTCTGCTGGCATCCCTCGCATACGAACCAAACAAAAAAACCTGGTCAAGATCGAAATGTTCCTGAAGAAGCAATTTATATTGACGAACTATATTTATAACTTCACTTTTATCCATTTTTGTAATTTAGTAGTTTCATTCAATATTTCATCGCATTTATTTTTGGTCAGGCTTTTAAGTAGCTTATCCTTATGAGCCGGATACCTGGCTTCAATGTTTAACGGTTCAATTTGATCAATAAAACTTTTTTGATCTTCACTAAACTCGTGATAAAATCCACCCTTATTTGCCAGATGTGATAGGCTATGAGAGAATGGAGGTGTTTCATTATTTAATTTTATGAAGTATGCTTTAAATATTTTTTCAATTGTTTGGTGACACATAAAGCCAACATATAAATATCGTTTGCTCTTTTGCATAGCTATGGCTGTTTCTAAATCGTAATCCGATAAATCAAGCCAGTATTTTAATCTTTCATCCATTCTGAAATTTTCTGATTAATTCTAATTTACTATT
Organism: Bacteroidales bacterium; assembly: GCA_020052415.1. Taxonomy (GTDB): domain Bacteria; phylum Bacteroidota; class Bacteroidia; order Bacteroidales; family JAADJA01; genus JAADJA01. The sequence continues at coordinate 21,419 of JAGVPB010000094.1, forward strand.
GGCTTACCACCATTATAAATATTAAATTCAAGAATTAAATATTTGTTTCCACTATCAAATTTTTGTAAAAACAACAACGGTTGTTATTAATTACTAACTTTGATTCGTGCAAATTTAAGTGATTTTATGATCTTTAATTACCTGAGTTAAGATAAATTTATGCCGATCATTACGTTAACCAGCGACTGGGGTTTAAAAGACCATTACCTGGGTGCTGTCAAAGGAGCTATACTCAGCCGTATGCCTGAAGCGACGATCGTTGACATCTCGCATGAAATTCCCTCCTTCGATTCGGAGCAGGCGGCTTTTGTAGTCAGGAATGCGTGGAGTAATTTCCCGTCAGGTACGGTTCATATCCTTGGAATTAATACTGAAGAATCCGTTAAGTTTCCACATACGGCTGTGGAGTACGAAGGCCATTTTTTTATCGGTACCGATAATGGCATTTTTTCTTTATTATTCGATAAACCCCCCTCTAAAATTTTCGAGATCAATCTTCCCCAGGATTCCGACTATTTCACTTTTTCCACCCGCGACCGCTTTGTTAAGGTTGCTGTTCATCTTGCAAAGGGCGGAAAGATCGAAGAGCTTGGAAATCCAAGGAAAAAAGTTTTGGAAAAGATGCTCTTTCATCCCGTTATTGACAGCAATATGATCAAAGGGCACGTGATGTACATTGACTCTTATGAAAATGTGATTACCAACATCACAGAGCAGATGTTTAAAGAGACTGGAAAGGGACGGAAATTTGCCATTATTTTCAGGACTTACCAGATAAAGAAAATCAGCAAATCCTATTCGGATGTACCCCAGGCTGAGATACTCGCTTTATTCGATTCGAACCGCTACCTTGAGATCGCTATGAACCAGGGCAATGCCGCCGGGCTGCTTGGACTAAACTGCAAGGATATGGTGAGGGTTGAGTTTTATTGATAAATTACTTTACCCAAAAAACAAATACCCAATCACAATCGCTGCCACAATCCCGGCAAAGTCTGCCAGCAACCCGCAACCGAGAGCATACCGGGTCTTCTTTATTCCAACAGAACCAAAATAAACGGCAAGTATGTAAAAGGTAGTATCAGCCGAACCCTGAACAATACAGGCAACTCTTCCGGCAAAAGAATCGGCTCCAAACGTTTTCATCGCATCCACCATCATTCCTCTTGCACCACTTCCGCTTAAAGGTTTCATAAAAGCTGTCGGCAAGGCATCCACAAATCCTGTATCAATACCCAAAGCTGCAAAACCGGTTCTTATCCCATTAATCAACATATCCAATGCTCCTGATGCCCTGAAAGCCCCTATCGCTACCAAAATGGCAATAAGAAAAGGAATGATCTTAATGGCCACACCGAATCCTTCTTTGGCGCCCTCGATAAACGCCTCGTAAATGTTGATCTTTTTTCGAAGGCCAAGCAGGATAAAAAGAATAATGATCGAAAACAAAATAATGTTACTTGCTATAGAGGAAATCTGGTTGATCTGTTCTTTCGGAAGTCCGGAAAAATAAAATATGATCCCGGACACCAAAAGTGTCAGGCCCCCGATGTAAGCCAGTATCACTTTATCAAAAAGATTGATCTTTTGGTATATGGCCACAGCAACCAGACCTGTGAGGGTTGAAAAGAAAGTAGCCAGTAAAATCGGTATGAAAATATCCGAAGGATTGGCGGCTCCAAGCTGAGCCCTGAAAACCATAATGCTGATCGGAAGAATGGTAAGCCCCGATGTATTTAATACAAGAAACATGATCATTGGATTGGAGGCGGTGTCCTTAACCGGATTCGTCTCCTGCATTTCTTTCATTGCTTTAAGTCCGAGCGGGGTGGCTGCATTGTCAAGTCCCAGCATATTGGCTGCAAAATTCATCATAATGGAACCTGTTGCGGGGTGGTTCCTGGAGAGGTCAGGGAAAAGCCTTGCAAAGAAAGGACCGACTAATTTTGAGAAAACTTTTACGATCCCTCCCATCTCGCCAATTTTCATCAATCCCATCCACAGAGTCAGCACCCCTGTGAGGCCTAACGAAATCTCGAAACCGGTTTTGGCGCTGTCGAAAGTTCCGTTCACCATATTCGGGAACACCTCCATATCGCCGTAAACTATGAGCCTGATAAGTCCCACTACAAAGGCAATGATGAAAAATGCGATCCAGATATAATTAAGGGCCATACAAATGTAAAATCAAAATCCGAAAGTAAATAAATTTCAATCCCTGCTGACGTCAGGGTATAATTGTTACTAAAAGAAGGATGTTAATAACGGTGGCGGATGGTGGGTTATTGGTCTTGAGCGTTGGAAGTGTGAGTATGATTTCCCGCAGATCACGCAGATTTTCGCAGAAACCATATTGTCAGGTCGCCGGAGCTGTCGGCGTGAACTTTTTTGACTGTTTCCGGCATCACAAAACGCATGTTCCTATTCTCGGTGATCAGTTATTTATCCTCATCCAAACCGTTTAATAAATTGCTTAATTTTGTCACTCTTTAATATGAAGTTTTATAGATATTTAATCATTTAGTATCATCATTTTCAATCGGCATTGTCACAAACAAGTTCAGTATATGATTAAAAAAATACTTGTTGCAAACCGCGGTGAAATAGCTGTAAGGATCATGCGAACCTGTCGTGAGATGGGAATTCACTCGGTTGCTGTTTTTTCAGAGGCTGACCGCCGTTCCATGCATGTACGCTATGCTGATGAGGCATATTTTATCGGACCTTCACCCTCCAATGAAAGTTACCTTGTTATTGAAAAGATCATTTCAGCAGCGAAAAAAGCCAAGGCTGACGCTATTCATCCCGGTTACGGATTTCTCTCTGAAAATGCCGAATTCTCAGACAGATGTAAAAAAGAAGGAATTATTTTCATCGGACCTTCGGCTGAATCAATAGCTTCAATGGGTGATAAAATCACAGCCCGACGTACTATAATAAAAGCAGGAGTTCCGGTCGTACCAGGTACTACCGATCCGATCACGAACGACAAAGAAGCTGTCAAAATCATTAAATCCATTGGCCTTCCGGTAATGATCAAAGCTTCAGCAGGCGGAGGCGGCAAAGGAATGCGGCTGGTTAAGAACGAAACCGAGATTGTTCCTTCCATTCGGGCTGCCAAATCAGAAGCAATGGCCGCATTTGGCAATGATGCTGTTTACATTGAAAAGTATATAGAATCACCACACCACATTGAATTTCAGATTTTAGCTGATAAACATGGTAATGTGATCCATTTGTTCGAAAGGGAGTGTTCGGTTCAGAGAAGGCACCAGAAAGTGATTGAAGAAACTCCAAGCCCGCTTATGACACCTGAAATCAGGAAAGAAATGGGTGATCATGCAGTCGCAGTGGCCAGGGCAGCAAAATATGATGGTGCCGGAACCATAGAGTTTATTGTGGATGACAGGCTGAACTATTTCTTCCTTGAAATGAACACCCGCCTTCAGGTGGAACATCCGATCACAGAAAGGGTGGTTGGTATTGACCTTGTAAGGGAGCAAATCAATATCGCCAACGGCCTCAAACTCACATATGAACAAGAAGGACTTTCACAAAACGGCCATGCAATTGAATGCCGGATTTACGCAGAAGATCCCGACAATAATTTTATGCCCAGCCCTGGAAGGATTCAGCACATAACTGAACCGCTTGGTTTTGGTGTAAGGCATGATGGCTATGTATATGAAGGGTTCGAAATTCCAATTTATTACGATCCGCTGATCTCCAAACTCATTGTCTGGGGGAAAACCCGGCCGGAGGCCATAGCCCGGATGAAACGAGCATTGCATTCATATAAGATCACCGGCGTGAAAACTTCAATTAAATTCCTGGAAAAAATTATGAATGCCCCTGATTTTGTTGAAGGAAACTATAATACGCATTTCATCGAAAAGAATAAGAGCTTTCTGGAGGATAAGGAAACCTGCCAGGGCGATTGTAAGGCGATGGCCATTATTGCGGCCTTCATTGATTACCATAACCGGATAGCACAAACTCAGCAAAAAGTAGCGCAGGTAAAATCGGGTAGTGAATGGAAATCCAAAAACCGGAAGAAAAATCTATTAAGAATGTAACACAACTTTTTCTATGGCTTTAGAAATTAATATTGACGGTCAGTCGGTGAGTGTGGAATTGTTAGGTAAAAATGGAGACAAACACCAGGTATCTATTGATGGTAAAGTTTATCTGGTAGATTTGGTAATGGTTGAGAAAGGCGTTTATTCCATGCTCTATAAAAATAAATCCTATAACGTAGAACTTGCCGTCGGCAAAACACCAAAATCTTATACCATCAGCACGCTTTACAATTCGTATGATGTGGATATTCTTGATGCTGAGGCAAAATATTTAAGGAACAGGAAACACGATCATCTCGGCGACAATATGGCAATTTCATCGCCTATGCCTGGAAAAGTAGTCAAAATTTTAGTAAAGAAAGGCGATAAAGTCAAAGCAGGAGATACTGTGATCATCGTTTCGGCGATGAAAATGGAAAGCGAGTATAAAGTTAAAAGCGACAGGACTATAAAAAATGTCCTTGTAAAAGAAGGAGATACGATTGACGGAAACCAACCGCTTATCATGATTGAATAACAAACCGGATTAAATCAAATTTTATGCGATTAGAAGACAAATTCAAACAATTTGAAGAAAGGAATAAACTTGCCGAATATGGCGGAGGAAAAGAAAGAATTGAAAGGCAGCATAAAGCCGGCCGCAAAACATCACGTGAGCGGATAAAAGATTTGCTGGATCCTGAAACTTTTGTTGAGGTTGATAAATTTGTCACCCACCGGGCAACTGATTTCGGGATGGAAAAGAATAAAATCCTTGGTGACGGAGTGGTAGCCGGTTATGGAAAAATTGACGGCAGGCTGGTTTATGTATTTGCTCAGGATTTTACTGTTTTTGGCGGTACATTGAGCCGGGCAAACGCCGATAAGATCATCAAGATTATGGATCTGGCGCTGAAGATGGGCGCCCCGGTGATCGGACTGAACGATTCCGGAGGTGCAAGAATACAGGAAGGTGTTGAGAGCCTTGCCGGCTATGCCGATATTTTTTACCGGAATACAATTGTATCAGGAGTAATACCGCAAATTTCAGCAGTTTTGGGTCCTTGTGCCGGAGGAGCCGTCTATTCACCGGCAATAACTGATTTTATCCTCATGGTAAAAAATACCAGCTATATGTTTGTGACCGGGCCTGAAGTCATTAAAACGGTTACACACGAGGAAGTGACAATGGAAGATCTTGGTGGTGCTATGACTCACAATTCAAAAAGCGGGGTAGCCCATTTTATTGCCGAGGATGATGAAATAGCGATGATGATGATCAGGGAACTATTGAGTTTTATTCCTTCCAATAATATGGAGGATCCGCCAATAAAACCCTGCACCGATGATATAAACCGCGAGGATGAATCACTTCAAACCGTCGTCCCGGATGATCCTAACAAGCCTTATGATATGAAAGAAATCATTACCACTGTTGTGGATGAAAACAACTTTTTTGAAGTAATGCCCTATTTTGCTCAGAATATCATTATTGGCTTTGCACGTATGGGTGGCAGGCCGGTAGGAATTGTTGCAAACCAACCTGCTATTCTTGCAGGAGTCCTCGACATCAATTCAGCAATAAAGGGAGCGCGGTTTGTAAGGTTTTGCGATGCTTTCAATATTCCATTGGTTACTTTTGTTGATGTGCCTGGATTCCTTCCTGGAACAGCCCAGGAATTCGGAGGAATAATTAAACATGGAGCTAAACTCCTTTATGCTTTTGCAGAGGCAACAGTTCCCAAAATCACTATAATTACCCGCAAAGCCTATGGCGGCGCGTATGATGTTATGTCGAGCAAGCACATTGGGGCCGATGTCAACTTTGCTTATCCGACTGCCGAAATAGCTGTTATGGGACCGGAAGGAGCCGTAAATATTATATTCAGGGACAAATTAAATGAAAAGGATAAGAAGCAGGCTGTTGAAGAGTATAAGAGGACATTTGCAAGTCCCTATAAAGCTGCTGCATTAGGTTATATTGATGAAATTATTTATCCAAAGCAAACCAGGTATAAAATCATTCAGGCACTGGATATGACTCAGAATAAGGCGCAATCACTCCCGCCTAAAAAACATGGAAATATTCCTTTATGATCAGGATTTTGTGGCGTTCTCGTTTTCGAAAAGCTGTTTGTAAAGAATTTCTCTTTCTTCCTTTACCTGTTCTATTGCAAGATTAAGTATGGAATTGATTTTTTCAACCAGATCAGGGACTTCATCCTTGTTGATGTTATCTCTGGTATTGTTTTCCAAACGCCTGATATCTTGCTTAATATCATTTATACAAAAAATATCAACGGATGATTTTAATTTATGAGCCAACTTACTAACACCATCAGTATCATCCTTTTGATAGCATTTATTTAACTCATTCAGGCTTTCCGGAGTTGCCTGAAGAAATATCTTAATCATCTGAAAAATGGCTTTTTGGTCCCCTCCAAGCATCTCATTTAAGTTGGTCAAATCAAACAGTTTTTTCGAATCCATTGATAAATATTTTATAAATTTTAAAATGCGGTCAAACTTGTAATTTCATGCATTATTTTAAACGCATTGGAATTAGCAACTATTATACCACATGTCCAATCAATTGTATATAAACGATTTAATTTAGAAAGATTTAGTATTCATTCTCTATTTGAAAAAATACAAATTAAAAAATGGAAATTGCACTTTATGGAATAAAAAATACAATTCGATTAAGAAATATTTCGACACAGGATTGTCTATATTATATTTCATTATTTTTAAGCATCCGATAAATGGTTGACTTTCCAATATCAAGTTTTTTGGCAACGACCATTACGTTGTTGTTATACTTCTGAAGGTAAAACTTTACAATCTTTTTTACATAACCCTCAAGCGTATCTTCTTCGAGCAGGAAATCACTCTTTGCATTTGTCGAATTGAAAGTGACATGCTCTTCATCTATATTTTGCGAATTGGTTAATACACAGGCTAGTTCCATCACAGCTTTCAATTCACGAACATTGCCGGGAAATGGATATTTTAATAATTTTTCCTGAGCTCTGGAGGATATTTCCATCCTGTTCATTTTATTCTCCTTGCAAAATTCATCAACAAAGTGTTTTGCAAGAATAAGAATATCATTACCGCGGAATCTTAACGGTGGAATTTCTATTGGTAATCCCAATAACCGGTAATATAAGTCTTCCCTGAAATTCCCTTTCTGCACCTCTTTCGCAAGATTCCTGTTGGTAGCAACGATGACACGCGCATCGAATTTAATTGCTTTATTTCCCCCCACGCGGGTCAGTTCCTTTTCCTGAATAACCCGTAGCAGTTTGGCCTGCATATTCAGATCCATCTCACCGATTTCATCTAAAAAAATCGTTCCTCTGTTTGCAAGTTCAAATTTTCCTAATTTTCTGGAATTAGCCCCGGTAAATGATCCTTTCTCATGTCCAAAAAATTCGCTTTCAATAAGATCATGAGGAATTGCGGTAACATTAATTGGCACAAAAGAATATTTTGACCTTGTAGAATTATAGTGGATGGCTTTTGCAACAAGTTCTTTTCCTGTACCGGTTTCGCCGTATAGAGAAACTGTAATATTGGTAAATGTGGCTTTTTCAATTAGCTGAAATATCTGTTTTATAGCAAGGCTGTTACCTTTAATTATCTTTTTGAATTCATACTTCTTACCTATTTCTTCTTTTAATGAATTAATTTCTTCTTTTAACTCCAGCCGCTCTTTGATGTTTTTTAACGTATTCCATAGTCGTGCTTTGGTATCTTCATCCTTAACAAAATAATCATAAGCTCCGTCCTTTAACAATCTGACTGCGGTTGCAACATCTTCCTGTCCTGACACTATAACAATCGGAATGTCCTGGTTGAACTCTTTTACTTTCTTGATAACATCAAATCCCGACATGTCGGGTAGCGAATAATCGAGCGAAATCAATGAAGGTCCCTGATATAGATTTCTTAAACATTCGGCACCTGTTTCAAATTTAAAAACTTCATTATCAGGATTAAGGGATAGATGATATTTTAACATTTCGCCATACAGAGGATCATCCTCAACGATAAATATTTTGAATGAATTCATATCATCAATAAATTTTTTTCGAATGTACTACTTTTTTGATTTCGTTCCCAAATAGAGAATATTTTGTCAAAAATAAGTTGAATTTTAATAACCATAACTCAATATGCAACAATTACTTTATTTTGCGTATGGGTTAAGTTCTTAATATCAGGAATTTATAGAATATTTCTTCCGATGCTCAGGAGAAATTAAAAGTAGTACGAGTATTCAGCTTTATTTGTTTCAGGATGCAAATTTGCTTTGGATGAATTGAAGGATTTTGGGAAGAAACTAAATAATTCTGAAATTCCAATTTATCCGAGTGATTTTTTGACCGGAAGTTTTGCTTTTTATTATGATTAATTTTGCCCGCACAATTATTTTAAAATTTTGAAATGATTATCAAAATATCTGTTATTCTTGGAAAATCAATTCTCTTATTTATCACGGCTATTATGATAATTATCACAATCGAATATATCACATGTCCTGTCTATAAGTTTAAGGCATCAGTTCCTTTTTCAGGAAAGAACTATTATAATCCATATAAACAAATTGATCCGGGATTATGGAGAAAAGCCAATTTTCAGGTTCAATCTTACGCCTGGCTTGGGTTGACTTCGGGCAGGTTGAATTCGAATGAAGCTATTTACAATACATACAGACGTCTTGGGTACGATATCATTGCCACTTCCGATTACCAAAAGATAAACCGGTTTCGGTCTGCTGAAACAGACTATATTCCGGTGTATGAACATGGCTATGGAATCAAAAAAAATCATCAGGTTTTAATTGGAGCCGGAAAAGTCCTTTGGACTGACTATCCAATATTTCAAACCATCCATAACAAACAACATATTCTGAACCTGCTCCGTAAGGGCAATGAGCTCATTTTTATTGCTCATCCCAAATTGCGCGAAGGTTACAAACCTGAAGATATGAGGTACCTTGGGAATTATGATGGGATTGAGGTTCTGAACAATTATCGTACATCACTTGCACACTGGGATTCTGCACTTTCAACGGGTAAGTATCTGACCATAATTGGGGATGACGATGCACATGATATATCAAATCCGGATGAAATAGGGCATCATTGTACGTTCATCAATTCACCTTCCGTCACCCAAAATGATATCATAAGTTCATTAAAATCCGGTCGTGCTTTTGGTGCAAAAATTAACAGGCCCGAAGGCGAAACCTTTGAAGCGAAAATAAAACGCACCAAAGTGTTGCCGGTCGTACTACAGGTTAATATGAAGAAGGATACCCTCATTGTGAGCACAGATTCTATTGCCGGAGAAATCCGGTTCATCGGACAGAGGGGCCGTTTATTGAAAACATGCTTTAACAGCAGTACTGCTTTGTGTTTGTTTGAAAAAACAGATCCCTATATTCGAATTGAGATTGAATTTAAAAGCAGGACAATTTATTATCTGAACCCTGTATGCAGAATTGAAGATGCTTTTCCACCTGAAATTATAAGCCCCGAAATTGATATTTATCGAACCTATCTTTTAAGAATTATTGGATTTTCGTCACTGCTTTTTATTATTTTTAATTATTTCATGTTAAGTAGGATTTTCCGAAAAAGGTCAAATTGCTAAAAGATGACAGAAGAAAAAATCAAAAAAGCTTTGGCCTGGTTGATCTTTATTTCAATATTGATCAGGATATTTCTTTCATGGACACTGGAATTGGGTAACGATGAGGTTTATTATTGGACTTACGCCATGTATCCCGATTTAAGCCATTTTGATCACCCACCAATGGTAGGATGGATAATTCAGCTTTTCTCATTTAATTTGTTTTTTGAAAGTGAACTTTTTCTCAGGCTTGGATCATTAATCTTCGGTTCGCTTAATTGCCTGCTGATGTTTTATATCGGTAAAGAAATAAAAGATTCTCTTACCGGATTATATGCAGCATTACTCTACACTACCTCTGTTTATGGTTTTATAATCACCGGGATATTTATTTTGCCTGATACTCCTCAAATGTTTTTCTGGCTATTAGCCGTTTTTTTTGCGATCAAATCATCCTCTGTCACGCAGATTGACAGAATATCAAAAAGGAATATGATTCTAACCGGCCTTTTTACCGGCTTTGGTATGTTGTCAAAATATACCAGCATTTTTATCTGGACCGGAGTTATATCATATATTTGCCTTTTTAACCGAAAGTGGCTGAAAAGTAAATGGTTATACCTTTCATTTTTCATTACCCTGCTGATTTTTTCGCCGGTTATTTATTGGAATATAAAAAATAATTTCATAAGCTTCTCTTTTCAAAGCGAGCGGGTAAATCTGTTTACATCCTCACTAAGAGTTGATTACTTTATTATGGAGATTCTTGGTGAGTTTCTTTACAATAATCCGGTAAATTTCATTCTTATAATCATCTCTCTGATCGCTATCTTTAAGAAGAGAGTCGAATTATCGTTGAATCACGCCAGATTGATCCTTCTTATCAGTCTGCCGATGATCATCATTTTTATCATTTTCTCTCTGTTCAGGCGAACGCTGCCACACTGGACGGCGCCTGGTTACACAACATTGCTTATTATTGCTGCGGTCTTTTTAAGAAATAAAAATATTGGAGAAAAATTTATTCCAGCCCCAATTAAAGCTGCCGGGTTGTTGCTCGTTATTGTTGTACTCATCGGATTTCTTCAGGTTAATTACGGATTGGTTCGCTTTTCAAATCCTGTAAAGACTGATCCAATTGAACTCGGCAAATATGATCTTTCACTTGAAGTTTTTGGCTGGAAACAGATTGGCAAAGGATTTACAAAAGTTCTGAACAGAGATAAAGAAAAGAAAAAATTAAACGATGATGCAGTTATAATTACTTATCGCTGGTTTCCGGCGGCAAACCTTGATTATTATGCAGGCAGGCCTAATCAGATCAAAACGCTGGCAATCGGATCAATAAATGATATTCATAAATATTACTGGATCAATCAATACCGGGGAGGATTTTTTTATGGCATGGATGCTTATTTTATAACTACAAGCTATGATTATGCCGACCCGTGCTATATTTTTTCAGATTTTTTCGAAATTATTGAAGTGACTGACACAATAAGAATCAACAGAGCTGGCAGTCATGTCATGAATGCATTTATTTACAGAATGGAAAATATGAAAAAACTTCCGGTAATAAAAAGGTAAAAGGCATCAATCAGGCAAATCAAAATATACTTTTAAAGTTTCTTTTTTACTTCTACTTCTTCATACCCTTCAATGATGTCGCCTATTTTTATATCATTATAGTTTTCTATATTCAATCCGCATTCATAACCTGTTTTAACATCTTTCACATCATCTTTGAATCGTTTAAGAGAACCAAGCATTCCGGTATAAATTACAATTCCGTCGCGGATAATTCTAACTCTGGTATTGCGTGTAATAACACCATCGAGAACCATGCATCCCGCCACTGTACCGACTTTTGTAATCTTAAATACCTCGCGGACTTCTACATTACAAACAATTTTTTCTTCAATTTCAGGCGACAGCATGCCTTCCATAGCAGCCTTGATTTCTTCAATAGCCTGGTAAATAATTGAATAAAGCCGGATATCTATTTGCTCCTGTTCCGCAAGTTTTCGTGCACTAACTGAAGGACGAACCTGGAATGCAACGATAACTGCATCGGATGCCGAAGCAAGCATAACATCTGTTTCTGTCACTGCTCCAACGGATTTATGAATAATGTTGACCTGTATCTGTTCATTGGATAGTTTGAGCAATGAATCTGAAAGAGCTTCAACTGAACCATCTACATCACCTTTTACGATTATATTGAGTTCCTTAAAGTCACCAATGGCGATACGCCTGCCGATTTCATCAAGGGTGATATGTTTTTGTGTCCTGATACCCTGTTCCCTCTGCAATTGCTGACGTTTACTTGCAATTGATTTGGCTTCCTTTTCATCCTTTAAAACTTTAAAAACGTCCCCTGCCTGGGGGGCGCCGTTAAGGCCTAATAACAGTAACGGTGTTGAAGGACCTGCAACTGTAATTCTCTGGTTACGCTCATTATACATAGCTTTTACCCTTCCAAAGGTCGAACCGGCCAAAACCACATCTCCTGTACTGAGCGATCCGTCCTGAACCAATAACTTCGCAACATAGCCTCTTCCTTTATCCAAAGAGCTTTCTATTACAGTGCCGTGTGCCGGTTTATCAGGATTTGCTTTTAAATCCAGCAATTCGGCTTCCAATAATACTTTTTCGAGTAAAACATCAATATTGACGCCCTGCTTGGCTGAAATATCCTGACTTTGATATTTACCTCCCCATTCCTCAACCAGAATATTCATTTTCGATAATTCATCCTTAATTTTATCAGGATTTGCAGTCGGTTTGTCAATTTTATTGATGGCAAAAACAATTGGAACTCCTGCCGCCTGGGCATGATTGATTGCTTCAACGGTTTGAGGCATAACATTATCATCGGCGGCAACTACAATGATCGCTACGTCTGTTACTTTAGCGCCTCTTGCCCGCATTGCAGTAAAAGCTTCATGACCCGGAGTATCAAGGAAGGTGATTTTTTTACCTCCATCCAAAATAAATTCGTAAGCTCCGATATGTTGTGTAATACCACCGGCTTCACCTTCCACCACATTGGCTTTCCTTATAAAGTCGAGCAACTTGGTCTTACCATGATCCACATGACCCATTACCGTAACTATCGGAGCACGGGGAACCAGGTCTTCATCGTCGTCCTCATCAATGACTTCTGTGATGGCTTCCTGAAAATCAGCACTTACAAATTCAAGCTTATAGCCAAATTCTTCGGCAACCAGGGCAAGTGTTTCGGCATCAAGCCTTTGATTAATTGATACAAACAATCCCAGCGACATGCAGGTTGAAATAATTTCGTTAACCTGCACATTCATCATCGTAGCTAACTCATTTGCTGTAACAAACTCAGTAACTTTAATGACATTTTTTTCTTCTTCAATCTTTTCTAATTCCTTTTGTTTCTGCGCGCTCACCGTCTGCCGTTTCTCCCTTCGATATTTGGAAGCTTTAGATTTACCGACACCGGTTAACTTAGCGAGAGTCTCTTTGATCTGCTGCTGAATATCACCCTCTGAAATTTCAGGTCTTTCCCGGTCTTTCCTTCCGCGCTTATCCTTAAACCTTTGATGGTCCTGTCTGGGTTTATTATCTTGTGGTTTTTTGTCTTTATCCTGTGAAACATGTTCTTCAGGTTTCTTTCTAATCCTTTTTCTCTTTTTCCTTCTTCCCCCGAGATCAGTATCTTTTGATGTAGCAACAGGCCGTTTATCCGATTTTTTCTTGTCTGCCGGAAGTTCAATTTTATCAAGGACTTTCGGGCCTTCAAGTTTTTCAATTTTCGCTTTGATAAAATTCGGGTCTTCAGGTTGAGTTAACTGCATTTCTTTAGGATGCCTCTTTTCTTCAGCTTTCTCTTTTGCTAAAGGTGCTTTATTTTTATTCTTTTCAGAAGCAGATTCTTCACGTCTTTTTTCAAATTCCCTCTTAACCGGTTTTTTCCCTTTATATTTTTCTTCTCTTTCTTTTTTCTTTTCTGCTGCAGATTTTCTCGGAGGCTTTGTTCGAAAATTCATGCTGTCCAGATCAATCTTGCCAACTATTTTGGGTTGATTTTCATTCCTCTCATTTTTATGTTTTTCTGGTTCAGCTTCCGCTTCAACAGTTTCTTCCTTTTCTTTTACGCCTTTCGCCTGCCCGTCAACTTTAACGGTTTCATCATCTTTCCCGGGAATTTCCTGATCAGTGACATCTGCAACAGGCTCGGCAACAAGTTTTTCTTCAGTCCTGGATTTTGATTTTTTAACTTCAGTTACTTCCTCTTTTTGAGATTTTTCAGTTGCCGGTTTTTCTTCCTGAACAACAGTTTCTAAAACTCCTTTTTCTTTTTCTTTCTCTTTTTTCGATAATGATAATTGTTTAATAAAAACTTCATCTACATCATCATCTGATTCGATAAATTTTTCTTTGACTTTTTTATCTTCAATTGATATGGTTTGATGGCTGGTATAATCCAATCCAATTTTCTTAGCTTCTTCCAATACTGATTTCTGCGACTGGAATTCCCTGTCCAGTAAATCGTAAAGGTCAGAACTGATCTTTGAATTGGGATTACTTTCAACATGATGTCCTTTCTTAGAAAGGAATTCAACGATTGTTGAAAGCCCTACATTAAACTCTTTCGCAGCTTTGCTAAGCCGGATTGAAGGTTTTTCAGATTCTGCCATAAAACCAATTAAAGTTACCTATGATTTATTAATTTATTATTTAATATTTACTTTAATCCAAAACTATTATTCGAACTCTTCCTTTAAAATTTTAATCACTTCTTTTACCGTTTCCTCTTCAAGATCAGTTCGTTGTACCAAATCCTCAATTGTTAAGTTCAAAACACTTTTTGCAGTATCACAACCAATTGCTTTGAATTCGTCAATGATCCAATCTTCAATTTCATCAACAAATTCGTTCAGGTCAACATCCTCAGAATCAACATCAGCTTCACGATAAACATCAATTTCATAGCCTGTAAGTTTTCCTGCCAGCTTTATATTGAAACCGCCTTTACCAATTGCAAGTGAAACCTGGTCGGGCCTGAGATAGACTTCGGCTTTTTTCTCCGCTTCAACAATATTGATAGATGATATTTTTGCCGGACTCAATGCCCTTGAAATATACAGACTTGAATTTGCGGTGAAGTTGATCACATCAATGTTTTCATTTTTCAATTCCCTAACTATTCCGTGTATCCGGGAGCCTTTCATACCCACACATGCGCCAACCGGATCTATCCTGTCGTCGTAAGATTCAACAGCAATTTTTGCCCGTTCGCCCGGCACTCTGACAATATTTTTTATGGTAATCAGTCCATCGAAAACTTCAGGAACTTCAGCCTCAAACAAACGCTCTAAGAATGCTGATGAAGTCCGTGAAAGAATAATAGCGGGAGTATTATTTCTCATTTCGACTTTCGAAACAACCGCCCTGATGGTATCGCCTTTGCGGTAAAAATCCGTCGGAATTTGTTCTGATTTCGGCAATATCAGTTCGATACCTTCATCATCAAGTACAAGAATCTCTTTCTTCCAAACCTGGTAAACTTCGCCAGTAATTATTTCGCCAATGCGCTCTTTGTATTTTCGATAAACATTGTCTTTTTCGTATTCCTGAATCTTAGAAACAAGGTTTTGCCTGATGGATAAAATTTCCCTTCGCCCAAAATCGAGCATTTTTATTTCCTCGGAAACATCTTCTCCAATTTCAAAATCAGGTTCGATTTTCACCGCTTCAGAATATGCAATCTGCAAATTACCATCTTCAACGGCGCCATCCTCCACGATTACCCTGTTGCGCCAAATTTCCAGGTCGCCCTTATCAATATTGACAATGATATCAAAATTGTCGGCTGATCCGTACTTCTTTGTCAGCATGTGGCGAAAAATATCCTCAAGGATACGCATCATCGTTTCCCGGTCTATATTCTTGAATTCCTTAAATTCTGAAAAAGTCTCAACTAAATTGATATGTTCCATTTCTATTATTAATTCTTGTTATTATCCAATTTCGATTTAAAACTTATTAGTGGCATCGCCTCCTTAATATCACTGAATAAAAGTTTTTCGGTTTTTAGGTCCGAACCCTTCTTTCCGGCTTTTATCAGTATTTCGATGCCACTTTCCGATAAGGTTTTTAATTCTCCTTCCATTTTCCGGTTATCGTTTGCCAGTATTTTTATTTCACGACCGACATATTTATTATACTGCCTCAGCAATTTAAACGGCCGCTCAAGTCCCGGAGATGAAACCCGTAATTCATAATCTTCTTTATCCCTGTCGAATTTCGATTCGATCAGCCTGGTGATCTCCACACATTCAGAGATATCAACTCCCTTATCAGAATCTAAATAAACATCTATCACATTACCTTTCCGAACCTCCACTTCCACAAGGAAGGTTAATTTACCTTCAAGGTAACTGCTCACTACAAATTCAATATCATTTTTATTCATAATTGTAATTAATGAAAGAGGGGACTGAAGCCCCCTCGAATCATAATTTCCTCTGTTAACCCAATGCGGTATAACATTTTCCGCTCCAAAAAGCGCGGCAAAGATAATTAAATATTTTAATTGCAGAATATTTTATTTTCAGTGCCCGTAACTTATCCTGTTTAATTCACAACTATATAATTCTGGACTAAAATCCTTTATTTTCAGTCTATTGCATAATCCCAGACTTAAATCTGGAGTCAGGAAAAGCCCAATGACAATAGGTTTTAGCCTGATTTATGAATTACTCAGGATAGATATTCAATTACCTTTTCAAATATATTCTGGGCAGTAAATCCAAATTTCCCATCCAATACCTTTGCCGGAGCAGAATAGCCGAAATGATCCAACCCAACAACTTTTCCTTTCGAACCAACCAATCCTGCCATTGTAACCGGCAACCCTGCCGTTAAAGCCAAAACCGGGATGTCGTCGGGAATAACTGTTTTCTGATATGAAGTATCCTGCAACCTGAACAGTCCTTCAGAAATAGCAGAAACGATCTGCAACTTGAGCCCTTTTTCCTTCCGAAGAATATCGGCAGCTTCAACTAACGTCGAGACTTCAGATCCTGAAGCCACCAAAACGAGGTCAATCTTACCTTCATCCTTATGAACAATATAGGCTCCTTTATGCGCCTCTTGTGCTGCCCTGTATCTGCTGCTCTCAATTTCAAAAGGAATATCTTTGATATTCTGTCGTGACAAAAGTAAGGCCGTTGGGGTCTCTGTGTTTTCAAGTGCCATTTGCCAGGCAACAACCGTCTCGGCTCCATCTGCAGGCCTGAGCACAAGCATGCTGTTTTTACCGTCGTGATTTTTGAGTTTCTCCATCAACCTGATTTGTGCTTCGTGTTCAACAGGCTGGTGTGTCGGCCCGTCCTCCCCTACTCTGAATGAATCGTGGGTCCAAACATATTTAACGGGTAACTTCATAATTGCAGCTAATCGTACCGCCGGTTTCATAAAATCGGAAAACGCAAAGAATGTCCCGCAAACCGGAATGATATAATGTAAAGCTAAGCCATTCGCAATGCCTGCCATTGTAAGTTCAGATACACCTGCATGTAAAAAGGCACCACTAAAATCTCCCTTTTTAAGAGGTTTCGAATTTTTCAAAAATCCATCCGTTTTGTCGCTGTTCGAAAGATCTGCTGAAATCACGATCATGTTTTCAACCTGGTGCGCAAACTCACCAAGTATCGAACCTGAAATAGCCCTGGTTGCGTTGTTTGGCTTTATTGCCATCTTTTGATAATCCACCTTAGGTACTTCCCAGGTTAAAATTTTATCAAGGCGTTTGGCAAGTTCCGGATTTTCTTTTTTCCAGGATTCATAATACTCCCTTTTTTTCTGAGCTGATTTTCGCTTTTCGTCCAGAATATTTTGATAATGCTGTTTGACCTCAGGAAAAATGACAAATGGATCTTCCGGATTGCCTCCAAGGCTGGCAATAGTTTTTGCATAAGAACCTCCTGCTGCGCTGAGGGGCTGTCCATGAGTTGAAACCATACCTTCAAAGCTTTCTCCCAATTCAGTAAGGCTTCCTTTACCCATGATTGTTTTTCCAATGATAAGGAAGGGTTTTTCCTTTTCTTCATTCGCTTTAATAAGCGCTCCCCCGATCTCATCAATATCATTACCATCAATAGTAACTACTCTCCAACCCCAGGCTTCATATTTTTTCGCTGTATCCTCCTTCGTAACTTCTGCTACTTTTGTTGAAAGCTGAACCTTATTAGAGTCATAAAACATAATGAGATTGTTCAAACCGAGATAACCCGCTATTCTGCCGGCCCCCTGTGAAATTTCCTCCTGGACTCCTCCATCCGAGATAAATGTATAAATTTTATGCGACATCCACTCGCCGAATCGTGCAACCAGAAAGCGTTCGGCAATGGCCGCACCCACAGCCATTGTGTGTCCCTGACCCAAAGGTCCGGAAGTGTTTTCGATTCCCCTTTTCACATCCAGTTCCGGATGTCCGGGAGTCGGGCTATGCCATTGCCTGAAGTTCTTCATGTCATCGGTTGAATAAGATCCAACCAAACCCAGTACCGAATACATCATTGCCGACATGTGGCCGGGATCGAGGAAAAAGCGGTCACGGAAAGGCCATTCCATATTATCCGGATCAAAATTCAAAAACTCCGAGTACAGGACATGGATAAAATCGGCTGCACCCATGGCTCCGCCGGGATGGCCCGAGCCGGCTTTTTCGACCATGGCTAGTGACAATATGCGGATGTTATCTGCTGATCTGTTGATGATGGTTTTGTTCATAGAAAAATTTATTTGTAATTATTTTAAAAATTTAAATCCCATTTCTCTTAAAATTCGAATGGTATTCTTATCCGGTGTCTTCATATCCAAACTATATCCGGAATTTTCTCTTCTGAATTTATAATTGCCCCTGATCTTTTCAAATTCCGATGGATTATTTCTTAGAAGTTTATCGTCATCGAGAATATTATAAGCAGCAAGTATTGCTTTTATAATGCATTGTTGCTCATTCAGATCCTTACAGTCAAGTTTAATAATCCGGGATTTTGTATCCAAAACAGGCA
This sequence comes from Bacteroidales bacterium, assembly GCA_020052415.1. GTDB lineage: Bacteria > Bacteroidota > Bacteroidia > Bacteroidales > JAADJA01 > JAADJA01. Next base: position 40,176 of record JAGVPB010000094.1, read on the forward strand.
TCTGTTTTTCCAAAGGTAAATTAAAAAAGTCACTAACAGATTTTACAATCATTTCGGTGGCTTTGGCTTTACCTTCAACTGAATAGCCTGCGATATGCGGAGTTCCGATGCTTGCAATTCTCAGTAATTCATGGTCAATATCCGGTTCATTTTGCCAAACATCCAATACACAATGTTTGACTTTACCATTATTTATAGCATCCTTCAAAGCTTTTGAATCAATAACCTGTCCTCTTGAAGTATTAATTAAAATAACCGGACGTTCCAGTTTTTCAAAAAACAGGCGATCAATAAGATTAAAGGTTTTATCCTCTCCTGATAACAAAAGCGGAACGTGTAATGTAATGATATCTGCCTCTTTTTGAATCTGATTCAGGTTAACGAAACCAGTCATACCTTCATTCCTGGCTCTTGGCGGATCGTTTAATAATACCTTCATGCCAATTGCCCGAACAACTTTTTCTATGAGTGACCCGATGGTTCCTACTCCCACAATACCGATCGTCATCCTGAATAATTCAAGTCCGGACTTTTCACTTAAAGCAAAAAGGGCACTGTAAACATATTGTTCTACCGCTTTTGCATTGCAACCTTTGGCAGTAGTCCACCGGATGTTGTTCAGCCTGCAAAATTCTTTGTCAATATGATCGTCGCCTATGGTGGCGGAAGCGATCAGTTTGACTGATGTCCCGCCAAGCAATTCCGCGTTGCATTGCGTAATTGACCTTGTGAGCAAAGCATCTGCATCTAATAGTGTCGCGTTACTGATCTCATTTCCGGGAATATATTGTACCTCGCAATAAGGTTCAAACACCCCTTGAAGAAATGGAATTTTATGATCGGCGACTATCTTCATTCTTCGGCTTATTTAATTTCGTCAATCCCCTGTTGCAGATATTTCCGACCAAGTGATAATATAAATTCATCGAAGGCTTTGTTTTTTGCACTGCTTAAATCGGTACTCACTCCTTTTATTTCTTCAGTTTTTTTGGCCCAGATTAGTTTGGAATTTTTATCATAAATATTCATTTCACCATCAAGATAAACCGATGTCAGACCACCTGAACTTTGACCGTTTCTGAAACTATATTTGATCCCAAAAATAAAATCAGCGGAACTTTCAGGCTGGATCAGGTATCCTGACGCAAGAACTACCTCGCTGAACAGATTGATAATCTTTTCGTCGTCAAACAACGTACCGGACTGCTTGTCTATTTTAAGCGCCAATGCCGGTTGAATAATCTTCACAATAGTTATTGCCGGGTCAATGTATTTTTTGTTAACTAATCCCCGAATAAATAAATCGTCCACGGCTTTCATTGCAATATCTTTAAGATTTATTGTGGCATGAATTTGTTCGGCGCAGTTCAGTGAATATATCGGATCGGAATAAAGGTTTATAAATCCATACTGATCGGAAATCTCACGGTCTTTCTTCAGATAACCACCTGAAAAGCCTAATTCAACAGGTATCCCTTGTACAGGGAGCGCATTGAACAGCGTTTTAAACCGTAACGGGGGATTGACGGATTCTCCTCTTTTTACAGTAATTGTTGGAGTTTCCGGCTGAATAGATAATGCAGAAATAATCTCATTGATTGACGAATAAAGTTCATTGCCAATATCAATTTTATTGCCTTTAAAATCAGCCGGTGTCTCTTCGTCAAGATAAGAAACCAATGCCTGTAGTCCCTGTAAATAGAAGCTTAAAGCTTCTACCGGATGATTTTGCTCCTGATCATTTTTGCCGGAAATATATTTGGCCAATGCAGTTTCAGTAGCTTCCTTTTTCTTCTTTTCCTTCATTTCATGATAGATTTCCCTGGAAATATGGAAATAAACCCAGTAAGAGTCAGGAGTTTCATAAGCTTCTGCGGGTTCAAAACCTTCGAGGTAATCATCGGTAGTAGTTTCAATCTTCTGGTCGAAAGTTTCTGAGTGGCCGTATTCGGTTTCAATGGTATGCAGTACCGAAGTTGAGCTGATGGTCGCAGAAACCTCGCCCGCAAGGTCGGCAAGTGCATCCTGACGGGCTTTTGCAATATATTCGGCAGATGTTCCAACCTTTTTAGCAGAACCGATTCCGACATAATAGCCATGAATGATGGGTTTCTGTTTCATCCACTCCGGTTGTAACTTAAATTCGGCAGCCTCTTTTTTGGCTGCACACGAAGCCATCAAAATTAAAATGAATATCATCGGGTATTTCATTTCTTCTCAGGATTGAAGTTATTTATTTTACCGGCTATCCGGCTTGCCGACTGATCAACAAGTTCACCGGTCAGGTTCGGAACAGGCTTAATTTGTTGTTTGGCATTCAGGAGATTTTTCAGGTTATTTACTTCATTCCAGTTATCTTTAACAATGTCTTCCGGCGACCTGGAATTTTTATTTTTCCAGTAACCCGGAACAAGCTTCTTTTTATCTCCTGTAAACGTTGCATAATGAATTTTATCCGTGTTGCTGAGCGTAAACATATCACTCACCTGGACTTCGCCATTCTCAGTGCCGGTAAGTTTGAAATTAAGTCCGAACCTGGCCTGGTTCTGCATTTCAAATTCAAAATATTCGATTTTATGATAGTTTACTTTTTCTATTTCTTCTCCCGCTGCATTTTTTTCTTTGATCACCTCTTTGAGATAACCCCTTTTGGTGGTTTTATTCAGCTTCCCTTCGGTTCCGGAAACTTCAGCGATATTACCAGTCAATACTGCCTTTATTCCGGCGAGGTTGGCAGTTTGCAAATTAATCTTGCCATTTTCATATAGATTGATACTGACCGAGGAAGGATCAATTAATCTTATAAAAGGATTATTTGAATTCAGAAGTTCATCCCTGAGTTTAATTGTAAGAGCTGAGGCTGCAGATTTTTGAGTGCCCTGTGAGTATGTAAAATCGGTTGCCAGTATTGTGATTGTACCCTTTTCACGGGCTTCGTCTTTTAGGGTTGCAGATTGTTTATATTCTTTAGCGCCATTAATAATTTCGTTGAGTTTATAGTAAGCCTGACGGTAAAGCTTGTTATCGAGCAAATGGTTGGCTTCGCGGTACATGGGTTCGTACTTTGCAGTGATGTACTTTTCTTTGACATCTTTATAGTTTTCGTCAATTTTTTTGATCTCCTCAAAAACCGCCTTAGCATCAGTGAATTCTTCACGATTTAGCTTATCAATTCCTTCAACGTATTTTTTATTCAGAAAATCACCTTTGGCCTCTTCATAATAGGATTTATAACTTTCAGGATAATTAAGTTCGACCCCTGCTGCTTTTACCTTTTTATAGTAATCATCAGCAATGATATATTTATAAACTGACTGTTGGTAATCCGCCTGTTTGTACAACTGCATAAAATCAGCAAGCTTTTTATCAAGCGAAAGCTGGCTGGTTTTTCTCAACCCCAGTTTGGCATCCACATTGGCCGGATTTTTTTGAACAGCGAGCAAATAGTAAGAAGCTGCGTCCTCATAAAGGCCGGCCTGTTCAAATTTTAAAGCTTTTTTTGTGAACCGTTTTGATGCACAGGCTGAAAACAAAATGATAAAGCTGATAAACAGGCAAATTTTTTTAATCATATCGCTGAATATTCCGAATGCAAAGAAAGAGTATAAAAAAATCAAAGCGATAAAATTAGAAAATTTTGTTTCAATAAGTTAGACTTGAATCATCAACCCTTAGTATTGAGTATTCAGTCTTTAGTCTTACCCTTATTTCCCTTATTTCCCTTATTTCCCTTATTCCCCTTATTCCCCCTTTTTCCAATATATCCTTCTTTTTGGTAATTTATCCCTATCAAAATACAAATTAAACCTGACTTCCGGTGGAATAAACTGTTTTCCTACTTTTGTTTGGTAATAATCCTTAAAGTATAAGTGGAAATATGTTGAAACCAAAAACGATTCTGTGGATATTGTTAGCAGTCATCACTCTTACAGCAATAACGCATGCGTTGAAGATTTACCAGTTAACGGATATTCCGGTTACTGTTAACCTTATATTGCGCTGGCTTGTTGTGGCTACCCTGATCATTCATGCGATCCAAAAAAAGAACCTGACAACCTGGATTTTGATCAGTATGGTGGCCGGAGCTGAATTTGGATACGACCTTCCCGGGTTTTCGCTGAACCTTCAATTGTTCAGTAAAATATTCCTTAACCTCATCAAAACCATCATTGCTCCCTTGCTCTTTGCCACCCTTGTAGTTGGAATTGCCGGCCATTCCAATCTTAAGCAGGTGGGAAGAATGGGATGGAAATCCATATTATATTTTGAAATCGTTTCGACCGTCGCTCTGTTTATCGGACTTGCTGCCATTAACCTGAGCGGTGCAGGCGAAGGGGTAATCCTGCCCGAAGGATCGGATCACTCGGCCATTCCGGAAATAAAAAAACAAACGACCCAGGAAATCATTTTACACGTATTTCCTGAAAATATTGCAAAAGCGGTTTATGAAGGGCAGGTTTTACAAATCGTAATCTTCTCCATCATTTTCGGGATCGCAGTCGCATTGCTCAAAGAGAAACATAAATCCGTCATGCTCCGGTTCTCGGAAAGCCTTGCTGAAACCATGTTCCGGTTTACCAACCTGATCATGTATTTTGCACCGTTAGCCGTATTTGCTGCTATTGCCTATTCTGTGGGACATATGGGTCTCGATATACTGTTTAATTTATTCAAGTTACTTATTACACTTTATGTTGCACTTGTTTGTTTTCTATTACTCGTTCTCTTTCCTATTGCCCTTACTCTTAAAATACCTATCAAAAACTTTATCAGGGCCGTTTCAGAACCTGCATCCATTGCCTTTGCAACTACAAGCAGCGAATCGGCGCTGCCGATTGCTATGGAAGTCATGGAAAAGTTCGGGGTTCCCAGGAAAATTGTGGCTTTTGTTATGCCGACCGGTTATAGCTTTAACCTTGACGGAACGACACTTTACCTTTCGCTGGCAACGATTTTTATCGCACAGGTAACCGGCATCCATCTTTCATTCGAAAAGCAATTAATTATCGTTTTTACCCTGATGCTGACGAGTAAGGGAGTTGCAGGGGTGCCGAGGGCTTCCCTTGTAATTCTACTGGCGACTGCCACCAATTTCGGCTTGCCGGTTTGGCCGATCTTTATTATTCTTGGGATTGACGAATTAATGGATATGGCAAGGACTTCTGTGAATGTGATTGGTAATTGCCTTGCAACGGTTGTTATTGCAAGGTGGGAAAATGAATTTGACCGGGAGGCAGCACTAAAATTTAATCCTGATGCAGTAGCTAAGTGATCGGATTTGTATTTTGGAATTACCTTGCTTTATAATGGATGTACTTTCAGGTAATCGTCAATCTCCTCCAGTCTGAATTTTTCAAGCTGTAAAATCTTCGCCCTGTCCCTGTAAGCCGGAGGAACTATTGTACGTGCTTCTTCCTTAGTATCGGCGTCCATAATGAACAAAGCCTTATGCTCGCCGTCGTGGCAACCCCATTCGGCATTGGTGAGAAAATGCGAGCCTGATTGCAGAAATATGGCAATGGATCGCATACATTCGTTTTTTTCGGGAGGATGAGGGACTTCAATGAGATATCTGTTCATTATTAAATCTCCTTTCAAAAATCCTGACGGAATTACCCATCGGGAAAATTATCTTATGGTTTAAATTGCACCTTTAAATGACAATATTATTAACTTTCTAATCACAACAATAACTGAAATGTATTGTTCAAGAAGGACATCATTCGATCACTTTAAACTCCGTCCTCCGGTTAATCGCCCTGCCTTCTTCTGTATCGTTCGAATCAACAGGTTGTGTTTCACCATAACCTTTATAAGATATTCTGGAAGGTTCGATTTTATTTTCGACGAGATAGTCTTTTACCGATTTGGCGCGGTTTTGCGAAAGCATAATATTGTATTCATGAGTACCGACATTATCGGTGTGACCCCCGATCTCTATCTTAAGCAAGGGATTTTTCTGAAGCAGGATAATAAGTTTGTTGAGTTCTATCCTTGAAGTTTCGATAAGTTCATATTGGTTGGTTTCGAAAAAAATGTTTTTCATTACCACTTTTGCTCCTGTTTTCAACGGTTCCATCGGGACATCCTTAAGCACAGGATCAGTGGATGAATTTTCGTTGGTGAGGCTGAAATTTTCTGAAAAAAACAAATAACCATCCCGGGAAACAGTGAGTGCGTAGTCGTTGTTGGCCGGAAGGCAAACCAGGAATTCGCCGGAAGATTTATTTGAAAAAGATTCAATGGCAACGATTCCTGTTTTGAGGTTGGTGAGTTCAAACCTTGCTTCAAGGTTTTCACCGCTTTCCCTGTCAAAAACGCGCCCCTTCATATAACTCACTACCTGTGGCCGGACTTCTTCGTAGAGGTCAAAGGCATACAAGTCGAGTCCTCCAAACCCATCCTTACGGTCGGAGGCAAACATGGCAAGTTCACCGTTTGCACTGATCATAATACTATTATCATCCTTATAGGAATTGATAGGATAACCAAGATTTTGCGGCTGTCCCCAGTTTCCTGTACTATCTCTTCTGGAAATAAAAATATCCAGACTGCCCATACCGGTATGACCGTTTGAAGAAAAATAAAGGGTTTGATTATCGGGATGGATGAAAACGGAACCTTCATAACCTTCTGTATTGATATTGATACCAAGTTTTATGGGTTCGCACCAGATACCCGAATCATTGACTGCCGAATACCAGATGTCATAATTATTGTCGCGGTTGCTCACAAAATAGAGGGTTCTGCCATCGGAGGAGAAGGACGGTTGCGACTCCCAAAGCTTTGAGTTGACCGGCACACCAAGATTGTAGGGTACCTGCCAGTCATTACCCGATCTCTTCGAAACGAAAAGGTCGCACCTGCCGAAGCCTTCCCTGTCGTTTCCATACCCATCCAGGCTTTCACATGCGGTAAATATCAGAGTATTGCCGTCGGCTGAAAGTGTAGGAGCGCCTTCATTATAGGTGGTGTTTATAGGAAGGCCAAGCCCTGTGGCAGGGTTCCATACCGAGTCGTACCGGCTGACAAAGAAATCTTCCTGTCTGCCGCTGGGTGAACGTGGATCCTTTAAAAGTCTTGTGAATAAAAGTGTCTGATTATCGGCTGTAATACATGGAAAATATTCATTCAGGCTGGTGTTAATGTTCGCACCAAGGTTTACCGGATTGAATGGAACCGGATTTTTTATTGCTTCAATGGCAAATTCACAATCAGGAAGGTTTTTTTCAGCCCTGACTCTTGCAGCGCCATGAGCACCTTCGGAACCAAGGTACTGTTTATAATGTTCACGGGCTCCTTCGTACCATCCATTTCTGAATTCAATATCGGCCATAAACGAGAAAGCAGCCGGAAACCTGTTGGGATCAATGGTAACAGCCTTTTTATAGATTGATACTGCAGCAGAGTCATTTCTTTCCTGTTCGAGGATTTCACCAAGTAACATATATGCCTCAAAGAAGGAAGGATCAGCATCAATAGCAGACTCAAAATTCGATTTTGCACCTGTCAGGTTTTCCTGTTTATATAGAAGTTCGCCGGTTTCGTAATATTTACGAGCCTTTTTTGATTGGGTAGATAGCTCCTCACCCTGGGAAATTACTAACGTCGGAACCAATAAAAACAAAATAAAAAGACTACAAAAATTTTTAGTATGCATGATGCCAGGTTTTAATTGATTACTTTATTCATTTTTCATGGTATTCGCATATACTTATGACTTTGAAGCGAAATCCTCCACTTGGGATTTTTCATCACATAATTTACAATTTCCTGCATGATGATGTCACTTTTGCTCCATTCGGGCTGAAGAAATAATTTACAATCATTTCTGAGCAATTCCAGGTTTTTTTCTGCCCAGTCAAAATCACCAATGGATTGAACAATAACCTTGTATTCATCAGCTCTTTGAAAAATTTCGGGAAGCGGCGGGCTGTATTTTTTGGGCGACAGGCAAATCCAATCCCAATCTCCAGTCAATGGATGAGATCCTGAGGTTTCCAGATAAGTTAGAAATCCAATCCTTTTCAATTCTGAGGAAAGATAACCGAGATTATAAATAAGAGGCTCACCCCCGGTAACGACCACTGTTTTAGAATGGCAGGATTTAATCCTTGAAATAATTTCATCGGTTCGCGTTAATGGCCAGATTTGGGCATTCCACGATTCCTTTACATCGCACCAGCTGCATCCGACATCACAACCACCAATCCGCACAAAATAGGCAGGCTTGCCGGTATGAAAACCTTCGCCCTGTATGGTATAGAAATCCTCCATAAGAGGAAGCGCCAGGCCTTTAATTAAATCATCATCACCCGCCATCAGAAACCAAATCTATTTATGAAGTTAAAACCGACCAGTAATAAATTATTTCCTCTGTTGCTAAATCAACATTTAAAATTTCAAATACAAATGTCGTAATTTTCCTGAAATGTGAAGAGGTTGTTTTACTCCTCGTTTATCAATTGAAGCACCTTATGAAGGTCAAGTTCAAAAGCCTGTTGCCTGAAATGTTTGGTTTCCTCAGTCGAAAAAACAACGGTGTCCTTATTTAGCCACGCAATGCCTTCAGCCTGGGAGCCCTTGAGCCGGACAAAATTAAAGCGGTAAACCTTGCCTTTGCCAAAAGAATTGCCATCAAAGCCCCTGAAATAAAACATAAAGGGAATATGATCCTTATATCCAATCAGAATTAAGGAATTAGCTTCTTCAAAATAATCAGCACCGGTGATCAGTCCATCGGTTTCAAAAGTATCCAGGGGTTTCAGGCTGTATTGGCCGGGATTTTTTGGCAGTTTATACATTTTTGTTTTTCCGTTTACCCAGTCTTTAGAAAAGATAATGAGCGAATCATCATGACTTATCACTGCTTCACAGTCATAATCATGATCCCTGGAATTTATACTCAACGATTGCTGGTCGCTGTAAGAAAAAGCAATGACCTCTCCCTTAACTGTAATTTTCTTTTTTTCCGAAATGTCTTTTTTAGCAATTTTATAAATCTTCAGATCTGTCCGGTTTCCATCGTTGTTGCCGAAATCACCTGTGTAAATGAAGTTCTCATCCTGTGTTATATCTTCCCAGTCGTTATTCATACCGTTTTCAAGGATTACAGTTTGATTAACCTTACCGGATTCTTTTTCAATGCGGTAAATTTCGGGCAAACCACCACTGTCGTTGATTGTCCAAACAGCATTTTTATAATAAATCAAACCTGAAGTTTCACTCATTTCTTCGCTGAGGTCACAATATTTTTCAGGGACGACAGGGTATTCGATAATGGTATAAAGCTCACTTGTCTGTTGAGTAAAACCTGTTGTTACGAATAACTGAAGAATTAAAAGGACGAATAAGTTTCTTAAAATTGATTTCATAGGATGAAGTGTTTCAAATGATTAATTTAGAAAGAGGAAATAACCGGATCACTTATAAATTTCCTTTTTATATGCTTTAAGGGTATTCAGTAAAAGCGAGACGATCGTCATTGGACCAACTCCACCGGGAACAGGAGTAATAAAGGAGGCTTTTTTTGAAACCTCATCGAATTTCACATCACCGACGAGTTCAAAGCCGGATTTGGTTTTTTCAGAAGGCACCCTGTGGATACCCACATCAATAACTACAGCATCCTTTTTAACCATATCACCGGTCACAAATTCTTTCTGACCCATAGCCACGATCAGGATATCGGCTTGTTTGGCTTTTTCCTTCAAATCCTTTGTACTGCTATGACACACAGTGACCGTCGCATTTCCGGGGTAAGCTTTGCGCGAAAGCAGAATGCTAACCGGTGAGCCGACGATGTGGCTTCTTCCAAGCACTACACAATTCTTACCGGAAGTTTCGATCTTATATCTTTCGATCAATTGCAAAATTCCATACGGTGTTGCAGGAATATAGGCCGGAAGATTCAATGCCATCCGACCATAATTCTGAGGGTGAAACCCATCAACATCCTTTGCAGGATGAATGCGCTGAAGAATTTTTTTTTCATCAATCTGTCCGGGAAGAGGCAATTGAACAATAAAACCATCAACCTGATCATCATTATTCAGGTAATCTATCACATCTGTCAATTCCTTTTCACTCACATTTTCCGGAAGTTTATACAGTGAGGAGATCATACCTACATCACGGCAGGCTTTTTCTTTACCACCAACGTATGTCTGGCTCGCAGGATCATCACCCACCAGAACAGCTGCAAGGTGCGGACCTGTCTCGCCATTGTCAATCATTTCAGCTATTTCAGCAGCTATTTCCGATTTTATTTGCCTTGCTATTTCCTTTCCGTCTATGAGTATCATAAAGATTAAAGTATTTGTTCTGTTCAATGTTCGGGGTTTGAAGTTCGAAGTTTCCTTCTTCTATCATTCCATCATTCCAATTTTCCATCATTCCAATCTTCCACCCTTCCCTGTTATCGTCCAGGCGCTTTATTCATATTTGCCATTGCCCGCATCAGGTTTTTCCCTTTTCCTCCTGTCATCATTTTCATCATTTTCTGAGTCTCACCGAATTGCTTTATCAATTGATTTACTTCCTGAATATCACTACCACTTCCAATTGCTATTCTTTTCCGGCGGCTCCCGTTCAGGATTTTCGGATCTCCCCTTTCTTCGGGAGTCATTGAATATATAATGGCTTCAATCCCTTTGAAAGCATCATCGTCAATATCCATGTTTTTTATTGCTTTACCAACACCCGGTATCATTCCCATCAAATCCTTGACATTTCCCATTTTCTTTATCTGCTTGATCTGGTTAAGGAAATCATCAAAATTAAACTGATTCTTTGCGATTTTCTTTTGAAGTTTTCTGGCTGATTCAACATCAAATTGTTCCTGGGCTTTCTCAACCAGTGAAACGATGTCTCCCATCCCCAGGATACGGTCTGCCATACGGGCCGGATAAAATACGTCAATGGCGTCCATTTTTTCACCTATACCCACAAATTTTATGGGTTTGTCAACAACAGCTTTGATGGTTAAAGCTGCTCCACCCCGAGTATCGCCATCGAGTTTTGTAAGAACAACTCCATCATAATTCAGGCGGTCGTTGAAAGCCTTGGCAGTATTTACTGCATCCTGGCCGGTCATTGAATCAACAACAAATAAAGTTTCCTGCGGATTGACTGATTGTTTAATCGCCGTGATCTCGTTCATCATTTCCTCATCCACCGCCAAACGGCCTGCGGTGTCAATAATGATTACATTGTAACCGAACTCTCTTCCGTGTGAGATCGCATTTTTAGCAATCTTTACCGGATTTTTATTTTCATCTTCAGCGTAAACTTTTACGTCAATTTGTTCGCCCAGTACTTTTAACTGGTTGATAGCAGCAGGCCTGTAAACGTCGCCTGCAACCAACAAGGGATTCCTGCCTTTTTTACTCTTAAGATAATTGGCAAGCTTGGCAGCAAAAGTTGTTTTTCCGGATCCCTGAAGTCCTGCTATCAGGATAATAACCGGCTGGCCTTTGACCGACAGTTCTGCTGAGCTTGAACCCATAAGCTCAGTGAGTTCATCATGTACGATCTTTACCATTAACTGACCCGGTGACACCGAAGTCAGAATTTTTTGTCCCAGGGCCTTTTCCTTAACAGTATCTGTAAATTGCTTGGCAATTTTAAAACTCACATCCGCATCAAGGAGGGCTTTCCGAACCTCTTTCAATGTCTCTGCCACATTTATTTCAGTGATGTGTCCGTGCCCCTTCAATATCCTGAACGATCGTTCAAGCTTATCCGATAGTCCTTCAAACATATTTTGATTTTTTTGAAGTGCAAAAGTAAATAAAATATGAGTCGGCGGAAGTAGTTACAAGGTATGAATTAACCTGGATTTTAATAAAACGCCCCGGCTGCCGATTGGTTTTGCAAGAAATAATCAATACACTAATTTCCAGAAACTAATCTTTAACCCGCTTTCTTTCCAAAATAGAGAATTAGGTAATATTTTATTTATTTGATTTAGTGCTATTTACGAATTTGTATAATTATTGGAATACTATAATCGCAACGAAATCTGCAGAAAATGAAAACAAATAAAAAAATAGATCAGGTCCAGGACATCAGGGAGAATGATGAAAATACAAATATTAAGAATGTATACTGCATCATTAAGAATAAAGAAGATGGTTTTTACTGGGTTTTAAATCTTGAAAATCACCCGAATTCATTTTTACTCGATAAAACATACCAGCATTTTCTTCCACCTTCATTTAAAAAAGATCAGGAATCTATGGTTGTTTTTCAACCGACACAATAATTTTAGAATTTTAAATATATAAAGAAGCTCTGGTTTTCGGAGCTTTTTTTTATTTCTGTAATCGTGCAATGATAAATCGTTTGTTTCCATTTAAATCAATACGTTGTTCTGCAAATTCAAATCCATACCTCCTGAACAGGCTTAAAGTTTCATTGCTCAGATACTGATTAATCTCACAATAAACCTTTCCCTGTTTATTCAGGTTCTGAATAGAGAAATCAGCAATTGCCCTGTAAAAAATCAGAGGATCAATATCGTCAACAAAAAGTGCTGAAGCAGGTTCATAATTAAGGACATTCTTCTTCATCATGTTTTTTTCCGACATCCTGACATAGGGCGGATTACTTACAATAATATCAAAATTACCATGGCGATGCTGATTATACTGCTTGAGGAAATCCTGAAGAATAAATCGAATTTCCACGTGATTCAGACCGGCATTTCGTTTTGCTGTATGCAAAGCGGCCGGAGAAATATCAATCGCAAAAACCTCGGCATCGGGTAAGTTTTTTTTTACTGCGATAGCAATACAGCCAGAGCCGGTTCCAATATCAAGTACTCTGACTTTTTTTGTAGAATTGTTTTCTTTAATAACCATCTCTGCAAGCTCTTCTGTTTCCGGCCTGGGAATCAGCACATCACTGTTTACAATTATGGGCAACCCATAAAATTCCGTCTTACCAAGAATATATTGAACGGGTTTATAATTCATCAGATCTTTAACCGCAAAATGAATTTTCAGCAACTCCGATTCATTTATCGTCTTTAAGTATTCAGTGAGAACCAGTGCTTTTGAAAGATGACAGTATTCTTCAATAATCATAAATAATAAATTATCAGCTTCCCTTTCATCATAGTAATCAAGCAGTTTTAACTGGTAATGGCTTCGTATGTCCCCAATTCTGTTTGATTTCACTTCCATTGCCCGAAAGTAGGTAAAAAATTGTATTTTTGAACATCAAATTTTTATGCGGATTTTTATGAAGGGAGACATTTTAATTATTAATGAAAATCACCGGAAAGCGGCAAAACTAATTGTTGATTTAATTCTTAGGGATGTCAGGAATTCCGCCAAAAAATATGTAATTTCAATTGGGGGCGAATCGGGTGCGGGAAAATCGGAAATTGCTGCCTCACTCGCTGAAGTATTGACCGACAATGGATTTCATTGTTATATATTTGGTCAGGATGATTATTTCAAACTGCCACCTTTAACCAATGCCAGACAAAGGGAAAAAGACATAACCAGGGTCGGAATGCAGGAAGTGAATCTGGATTTACTTGATCAAAATATCGGGGATATTATTAACGGTAAAACTATCATTTCAAAACCACTGGTTGATTTTAATCAGGATACAATTGGAACAGAGACGACAGACTTCAGTAAGTTCGATGTTTTGTTGGTGGAAGGAACCTACACTACAACCTTGCAAAATGTGGATTGCAGAATTTTTATTGACCGGAATAAACTGGACACACTTGAATCGAGGCGGTTGAGAGGGAGAGAGAAGCAGGATGAATTTCTGGAGCAAATATTATCAATTGAGCATAGCATAATTTCACTGCATAAAAATCTTGCGAATATTATTGTAACGAAAAATTTTAATGCAATAAAAAAACCGGATGATTCAGGCCGGTAAAAAGGGTTTATGATTTTTGTACAGGATTGAACCAATAATTATTGACAGAAGATGAACGAACCGATTTTCAAACATATAGCAATGTTGAGTACTCATGGTTATTTTGATCCGGTACCTACATTGGGGATTACCGATACCGGTGGACAGGTTGTTTATGTGCTGGAACTATCCAAAGCCCTCGCCCGTATAGGCATCAGGGTTGACATTTACACCCGGTGGTTTGATAAATCGAAACCGCAGGTTGATCCAGTTCCCGGATTTCCGCAGGTGAGAGTGATCCGAATACCCTGCGGTAACTGGGAGTTTGTACCAAAAGAATTCATTTATGATTTACTTCCTGAGTTATCTTCCAATATGATCAGGTACATCAGCATGAACAACCTGAATTATGATCTTTTCCACGGACATTATGTGGATGCTGGAATTGTTATGCTCGATGTAGCCAAATATTTTGAGAAGCCATCTTATTTTACTGCCCATTCGCTGGGTGCCTGGAAACGGGACCAAATGGGCGGCGATGAAAATGAAATGGAACTGAAATTCAATTTTAAACATCGAATCTCGGAAGAATTACGGATTTTTAAAGCCGTAAAGGGCCAGACGATGACTTCATCAGTACAACTCGAAAAACTCAACAGCCTTTATAATTTTACTTCGGATAATATCGAAATCATTCCACCTGGAGTTGATATTTACAGATTCCGGATGCTGAGAGCGTCTGAACAAATCACAAAAACAAACCTCCCTGAAAAGTATATTTTAAATCTTAGCCGTATTGATTCAAATAAGGGTCACGATTTACTCCTGAAAGCCTATGCCAGGATAGCTGAAAAAACAGATGATGTCCATCTCGTGATTGGTGGCGGCTCACCTAATCCAAAATCCTGTGAAACAGAGATTTTCGGAATGATGAAAAAAATCATCAGGGAAAATAACATAGAAAATAAAGTTCATCTGGTCGGATATATTTCTGATGAAATGATGCTGCCATATTATCAAAATGCATTGCTGTTTGTGCTGCCCTCTATATTTGAGCCTTTTGGTATGACCACCCAGGAAGCTATGGCATGCGGATGCCCGGTTATAGCATCAAAATTTGGAGGAATTAAGAATGTAATCACACATGGTAAAAACGGTTTGCTTATTGATCCCGGAGACGAAAAGGAATTTGCTGAGGCTATGAGAATACTTGTAAATGATGAAGTGATGAGAAAAAGAATCGGTAAATCCGGGAGTGTTCTGATAAGGAATGAATATAGCTGGGAAGCCATAGCGGATCGGTTTCTCGATTTTTATCTTAAATACATTAAACCGTGAATGAACTCAGACCTAAAGATGAATTTATTGCCGGGAAAATATTTGTAATCCGGAACCAGAAAGTCATGCTCGATGCTGATCTGGCAGAACTATATGGCGTGGAAACTAAGGCATTAAAGCAAAATGTAAAAAGGAATACTGAGAGGTTTCCTGGAGATTTTATGTTCGTGTTAAACAAAATTGAATTCGAAAACTTGAGGTCACAATTTGTGACCTCAAGTTGGGGAGGAAGCCGGCATTTGCCTATGGCCTTTACGGAACAGGGAGTTGCCATGTTATCAGGAATTATTCGCAGCCCCATTGCAATAAATGTCAATATTCAAATTATGCGGGTATTTGTCAAAATGCGAAAATTAATTTCAAGTTATAGCGAATTAATTGAAAAGGTTGAAGTTATTGAAGCCAATGCCGCAGAACAAAACCAGCACATTATCAGAATCTATGAGATCATTAAGGAATTGATAGAACCATCATATAAAAACAGAAATCCATTAGGTTACAGATTAAAAGAAGAACGTGGAAAATATATTATCAGAAATAACTGAAATTAAAAAGTCAGGAAAAAAGGCTGCATTGTGCATTATTGTTGACACTAAAGGCAGCTCTCCCCGCAAAGCAGGGTCAAAAATGATAGTTTTGGAAGACGGTTCCGGAATTGGGACAATAGGTGGGGGAAGTCTTGAACTGAAAGTCATAGAGGACGCCCGGAAAGTCATTATACAAAACCAGCCTCAGAAATTCAATTATGATCTTGAGGACGATTTGTCAATGCATTGTGGAGGCACTGCCGAAGTTTATATTGAACCAATCGTACCACAGTTGAAACTTTTTATTTTCGGAGCGGGACATATTGGAAAAGCACTTATTAAATATACCTCCGATTTTGGATTCCGCGTCACCCTGATAGATCACAGGGAAGAGCTGATGGAAAAGTTTAAACCATCGGGAATCGAATTGATCTGTGAAGATTATTTAAGCGCAATACAAAAGTTGAATTTTGATAAAGATACTTATATAGTCATTGTTACACCAAAACATGCGTTCGATGAAGAAGTTCTTGCTGCCTGTGCTAAGCTTCCATTTGCATACCTCGGAATGATAGGAAGCAAAACGAAAGTTATACTCGCACGTAAAAGACTGCTTGAAGAAAAAAATCTTACGCAACAGGAACTGGACAACGTTGATATGCCAATTGGGATTAAATTTAATGCACAAACACCTGAAGAAATCGCTATTAGTATTGTGGCAAAACTGATTGATGTGAAAAATACAGGAAAATGACTATGAACAGCGGCCAGCATACAATCAGTTTCATTCTGGATGACGAAATTGTAACCATTGACTTCAAACAGGAGAAACTTAGTCCAACGCTTACAATTTTAAATTATTTACGGTCCTTGCCCAACCATAAAGGTGCAAAGGAAGGGTGCGCTGAAGGTGATTGCGGCGCCTGCACTGTTGTTGTTGCTGATTTGGATGAAGAAAACAAGCTTGTTTATAGAGCTATAAATTCTTGCCTTGTATTTCTTCCGATACTACATGGCAAGCAATTAATTACCGTTGAAAACCTCGCTAAAAAAAACGGTCGTGATATTGATCTTCACCCGGTTCAGCAGGCACTTGTTGATATGAATGGTAGCCAGTGCGGGTACTGTACGCCGGGAATCGTAATGTCAATGTTTGCTTTGTATAAGAGTTCTATGAACCCATCCAGTGAAGTGATCAAAGATGCAATGACGGGGAATCTATGCCGTTGTACTGGTTACCAGCCCATTCTCAATGCTACCGAATTAGCCTGCTCAAAAAATGAACCGGACCAGTTTTCAAAGAACCAGAACGATATTATTTCCAAATTAAAAGAAATCAAATCCCAAAAATTAACCGTCCAAATTATAACAAAAACTCAGAAGTACTTTTTACCTCAGACATTAGCAGATGCTTTGGCTTTAAGGAAGAAATTTCCAAAGACAATAATGGTTAATGGTTCGACAGATATTGCACTTAAGCAAACCAAAAAATTTGAAAGATTAAAGGAAATCATTGATCTGTCGGTCATCAGGGAGCTAAAATGTTTTTCTGAAAACAAAAAAGAAATTATACTTGGTTCGGGACTTTCCCTGGAGGCCATAAAAACCAAAGTCTCGGAAAAGCTGCCGGCCTTAGGTAATATGCTTTCGGTTTTTGCCTCCAAACAAATCAGGAATGTTGCAACTCTCGGCGGAAACCTTGGAACGGCCTCACCTATCGGGGATACCATTCCTCTATTGATAGCTTATGACTCAAAAATCCGGCTGGTAAAAGAGACATCATTTAGAGAAATTCCAATAGAGGAATTTATCAAAGGTCACAGAGAAACAGACCTTAGGAATAATGAGCTGATTCATTCAGTAATAATCCCATTGCATCAGGAGCATGTTGTCAGGTTTTATAAAGTATCGAAACGCAGAGATCTGGATATTTCAACGGTAAGTGCTGGATTCCGTTTAGAAATAATAAACGGAACCGTCAGTGATATTTGCCTGGCATTTGGTGGAATGGCCGACAGGCCAAAGAGGGCTGTATTGACTGAAGCCTCTTTGTTTCAAAAGGTATGGAATGCAGAAAATATTGAAATGGCTGCGAATATTTTGGAGAATGAATTTTCGCCAATTTCCGATGCAAGGTCAGGTTCAGGTTTTCGAAAAATGGCCGCAAAAAATTTGTTATTGAAATTTTACCATGAGACATTATAATTTATGATCTCACACGAAAGCATAATAAAACATGTTACCGGCGAATCGGTTTATATAAACGATCTTAATTTCGGAGAATCACTTCTTCATGGCTATGTGGTTTATAGTAAAATAGCTCATGGTCTGATCCGATCAATAAAACTGGAAAAAGCAAAATCCATGACCGGTGTCAAAGCGATATTAAGCTATCGTGAAATTCCGGGAGTTAATCAGATGGGGCCGGTGGTTCACGATGAACCTTGCCTCGCAGAAAAGGAGGTTCATTTCATCGGTCAGGCCATTCTGCTTATTGCCGCTGAAAGTCTTGATATTGCACATGAAGCAGCTAAGTCCGTACAAATTGAATACGAGCCTTTGGAAGTCATCAACAATCTTGAAGATGCTATTAAAAAAAATAACCGCTTACATCCTCCAAGGAAGATTGAGTGTGGAAATATTTCCTCTGCATTTGAAGCAGCACGGAATATCCTTGAAGGGACATTATTCACAGGAAGCCAGGAGCATTGGTATCTCGAAACACAAACCAGTCTTGCAGTACCCGGAGAAGGCAACGAAATTATTTTATATAGCTCAACACAACATCCGTCGGAAACCCAGGCCATTGTAGCTGAGGTTCTTGGAATTCCGCGTAAGGATGTGGAAGTCGAAGTGAGAAGGATGGGTGGCGCTTTTGGCGGAAAAGAAACTCAGGCTAATCACTATGCGGCCTGGTCTGCATTACTTGCAAAGGCAACAGGCCGCCCGGTAAAAATTCATTTAAACCGGGATGATGATCAGATTTGTACCGGCAAAAGGCATCCTTTTCATTCCAACTACAAAGCAGGGTTTGATAAGGCCGGCAAGATCACCGCTCTTGACATTGAGCTTAATTCCGATGCCGGTTCATCAACGGATCTTACAATGGCAATCCTGGAAAGGGCTATGTTCCATGTGGACAATGCCTATTTCATTCCCAATCTCAGAGTGATTGGAAATACCTGGAAAACGAACCATCCTTCCAATACTGCTTTCCGGGGTTTCGGCGGACCCCAGGGTATGGCGGTAATTGAAAATATTATAGACAGAATTGGAAGATTCCTGAAAAAGGATGCACTCGAAATCCGTAAACTGAATTTCTATAAATCAGAATCCGAAAACACCACTCATTTTGGTCAGAAAGTCGAAAATAACAGGCTGGATTTATTATTTGAACAATTGGTAAAGTCTTCGGATTATCATAAGCGGAGAGAACAAATTAACCGGTTCAACCAGTTCAATCCTTTCGTCAAAAAGGGATTGGCCATGACTCCTGTAAAATTCGGAATTTCTTTTACTACCTCTTTTTTGAACCAGGCAGGTGCGCTCGTCAACATTTACCAGGATGGAACCGTGCAGGTCAACCATGGCGGAACTGAGATGGGACAGGGCCTTCATACAAAAATCCTAAGCATAGCAGCTTCTGAACTAGGAATAGATCCTGAATATATAAAGGTCAATGCTACCAGCACTTCGAAAGTTCCCAATACCTCTGCCACTGCAGCTTCCTCAGGTAGCGATTTGAATGGCATGGCAGTGAAATATGCTATTGAAAAACTCAAATCAAGGCTGATCCCAATAGCGGTTAAACTTTTAGATGAAGAAAATCCAAATACCAAATTGGTATTTATAAACAATCAGGTTTATAACCCAATACAATCCGATACGAAAATCAAATTTATCGAGTTAGTTCAAAAAGCCTATTTGAGCCAGATAAGTCTTAGCGCTACAGGTTTCTATAAAACTCCCGATATTTTTTACGACAAAGCAGCCGCTAAAGGCAGGCCATTTCATTATTTTGCGTTCGGAATGGCAGTTTCGGAGGTCCTTGTTGATTCATTAACAGGATATGTGAAGGTTTTGCGTTCGGATATTCTGCATGATGTAGGAAATTCATTGAATGAAAAAATAGACCGGGGACAAATCGAAGGCGGATTTATCCAGGGTTTGGGATGGATGACAACTGAAGATTTGAAATATGATGATAAAGGAAACCTTTTGAACCATTCACCGGATACTTATAAAATCCCTACCATACAAGATATTCCTGATGATTTCAGAGTCGAAATTTTGAAAAATGCGCCAAACAGCAATACGATAATGCAAAGTAAAGCCGTTGGAGAACCACCTTTTATGCTGGCGCTTTCAGTTTGGCTGGCGATCAAGGATGCCATTTCCGCTGTCGGGGATCATAAATTTGAGCCTGCATTTTCACTCCCCGCGACCAACGAAGTAATCATTTCTTCAATTGAGAAAATCAATGAACTTAATAAGAAATCGTTTCATGGTTTACACCAATCCGAAGATCATTATTAACTTCATTTTCATTCGGTGCATGATTAATCAGGAATTCCGGATTGATATTTGGGGAAATATTTCGAATAATCTTCCGGGGTATTTATATTAACCAAAATTCCCGGATCGTTTACTTCAATCTGAATATGACTAAATGAATTTATCAATTCCCGGAATTGAATATCGAGATTTGAATTTCTTATTATTGCGTTTATAACAGTCTTATTCAATAAAACCGGATGGCCATTTCTTCCCTGAAATGTTGGGATTGCCACGTCAGCATTCAATATTCCGTTCATTAAGGAATTCAGTACCTCAGGATTTACAAATGGATTATCCACATTCTGAATAAAAACAAATGGGTCATCATTTAATTTCTTCAAACCAAGCTTTATTGAAAAGATTCTGCCGTATTCCGGGTGTTTATTCAAGATCAGAGTGCAATCTTTTAAGCGAGAATTTTTCAAGTGTTTGTCCTCGTCAATAAATGGTTGATTAACGACTATTATCAGGTTTTTAACGCCAGCTAATCTGTAGCCGGAGATGATATTTTCCAAAAAATTAAATTCATCACTGAATTTCAGGAAAGGCTTCAAAACACCCATTCTGGATGAATAGCCGGCAGCGAGAATGATACATGAAGGCTTAATCACATCTTCAAGAATTGAAACAAAGCTATAAAATCTTTTATACTATTTTTGTTTGCTAAGGATTTTAATGAATTAAAATCTGTAAAAATTAATGTGAATGCACGAGAGGTCGGCTGAATTAAGAAGAGCTTCCTGGATCGGAATCGTTGGTAATGTTGTTCTTGCAACGCTAAAAGTCACCATCGGTTTTATCGCCGGGAGCTTCGCAGTTATTGGTGACGGCATAGATACTTTATCCGACGTGCTCACGTATTTCATTACTCTTTTCACCGCACGTATCATTTCCAAACCGCCGGATTGCAAGTATCCCTATGGTTATAAAAGAGCCGAAACAATCGCGACAAAGATCCTTGCATTCATCATTTTTTTTGCAGGAGCACAACTTCTGATCTCAACGATATCAAGGCTCATTGAGGGTGAAGCCCGTGAAATGCCATCAGTCATTGCTATTTACGTTACCATATTCAGTATTGCCGGAAAATTCATCCTCTTTTTCTGGCAATCGAGGATCGGGAAGAAAACGGACAGTGCAATGATTCTTGCAAATGCCAGGAATATGCTGAATGATGTGATTATATCATCCTCTGTTTTGATAGGTCTTATCTTCGCTTTTATTTTAAAAATGCCTATATTGGACACTATAACGGCAATGGGAGTAAGTTTCTGGATCATCTGGGTTGCCTTTGGTATCTACCGGGAATCCAGTCTTGAATTGATGGACGGAGTAAAGGACATTTCCATTTATAATAAGATTTTCAAATCTGTGGACCAGGTGGAAGGCGCTCTGAATCCGCACAGGATAAGGGTCAGGAAAATAGCCAACATGTTTCTTATCGCTCTTGATATAGAGGTGGACCAGGATATCAGGGTCATTTCCGCTCATGAAATAGCCAAACAGGTTGAAAATAGCCTGAAGAAAAATATTGAAAACATCTACGATGTGTTGATTCATATCGAACCGCTTGGTAATGTAGAAAAAGATGAATTATACGGAATATCGAAGGAAAATTTGCAGGTAAAACAAAGTTAAGGCAGGATAAGAATGAGCGATAAATTTTCAATTATTCCTTTTAGGGAGCTATTCAAACTAATCATAAACCAGCTTGACACCAGGAGATTTTATTTTGGGATTCCGGAAGAAATGTTTTTTAAACCGGATGATGATCCGTTTCGTATTAACCGTTTCGGGACTACTTTGGAATCACCACTTGGAGTCGCCGCCGGGCCTCATACACAGATGGCTCAGAACATTATCGCCGCCTGGCTTTGCGGAGCAAGATATATCGAACTAAAAACCATCCAAACTTTAAATGAGATTAAGGTTTCAAAACCCTGTATTGACATGCAGGACGAAGGCTATAACTGTGAATGGTCGCAGGAATTAAAAATACAAGAGTCGTTCGATCAGTATCTCAATGCCTGGATATTGCTCCATATTCTTAAAGATAAGTTTGGATATAGTGCAGTGGATGGTCCCGGAACCATATTTAATATGAGCGTCGGATACGACCTGAAAGGAATCAAGCAGGAAAATGTACAATGGTTCTTTAGCAGGATGACAGACTGCAGCATAGAAAAAACCATAAAGATTAAAGAAATAGAAGATATTTATCCCCGAATCAATGAAATCTCTATCCCGGACCAAATATCACACAATGTTACCCTCTCGACCATGCATGGTTGCCCGCCGGATGAAATAGAGAAAATCGGTCTTTATTTGCTTGAAGAAAAAAAACTGCACACCATCATAAAATTGAATCCTACCCTTTTGGGCAAGCAGAAACTTAATGAAATTATTCTGAACAGTGGGTTTAATACAACGGTCCCGGATATAGCTTTTGAACATGATTTGAAGTACCCCGATGCAATTAAAATTATTAATTCCCTCCAAAATTCGGCAGCAAGAGCAGGACTTCATTTTGGATTAAAACTGTCCAATACTCTTGAAAGCTTAAACAATAAAAAAATCTTTTCTGCAGAAGAAAAAACCATGTATATGAGTGGCAGGGCACTTCATCCGGTGGCCATCAACCTCGCAGCGAGGCTGCAAAGTGATTTTGATGGCGCACTTAATATTTCTTTTTCGGCAGGAGTTAATGCCTTTAATTTCAGTAAGGTAATTCAATGCGGATTGTCACCTGTAACGGTCTGTTCAGATATTCTGAAACCAGGAGGGTATGGCCTACTGAAACAATACCTGCAAAATCTGAAAATGGAGATTGAAGCTGCAGGATCAAATTCTATTTCAGGATTTATCGGGAAAACCGGATCAGAAGGGTCTGAAAAAATAATGGCACTGGCAAATCTTAAGGTTTATGCCGAAGATGTCCTATATGATAAGGATTATAAAATGCTGGAATTGCACCAGCCGGATATTAAAACAGAAAGGAAGCTGGGCATTTTCGATTGTATCAAAGCTCCCTGTACCGAAACCTGCCCGACCAACCAGGACATACCGGATTATCTTTATTATACCGCAAAGGGTGATTTTTCAAATGCTTTTAAAGTGATTATGCGGACGAATCCTTTCCCGAATACGACCGGAATGATCTGTGATCACCTTTGTCAATCCAAATGCACACGCATCAACTATGACAGTTCCTTATTGATCAGGGAGATTAAAAGGTTTGTTTCTGAGAACCATGAAGACAATCATGAAAATAATGAACCTGTCCGGAATAACCTCAGGGTTGCTATTATCGGCGGTGGGCCGTCAGGACTTTCCTGTGCTTACTTTCTTGCCCGGGCCGGATTTTTAGTCGAGGTATTCGAAATGAAAAACCAACCGGGAGGAATGGTTTCAGGAGCTATCCCTTCATTCAGAATAACCAGCAAAGCGTTTAGAAAGGATGTGGCAAGAATTGAAAGCCTGGGAGTTAAAATCCATTACGAGGATAGGATCGACCGGGAGAAATTTGAACGGATTAAGCATGAGTTCCATTATATCTATATCTCAACCGGTGCTCAAACAGCAAGAATGCCGGAAATTACAAACATCAATTCCAAAGGTGTTATTGACCCGTTACAGTTTTTATTTAATGCGAAAAACGGAAGAAAAACAGCGCCCGGGAAAAATGTTGCAATTATCGGAGGTGGCAACACGGCTATGGATGTGGCCCGAACTGCATGGCGTCTTGTCGGTAAAGAAGGAAAAGTGACCATTATTTACAGACGTACGATAAAAGAAATGCCGGCTGATATCGGTGAAATCAAAGCCGTAATAAACGAAGGAATTGAAATTATAGAGCTCGTTCTACCAATAAAAATCAATACAGAAAACAACTCTGTTAAATCCATGACTTGTGTCAGGATGAAGCTTGATGAAAAGGATTTTTCAGGACGACCCGAACCTATCGAAGTTGAAGGATCAAAATTTGATATTGAATTCGACTGCATTATCCCAGCGATAGGTCAGGATTTGGCAATTGATTTTATTGACATTGAAACACTTGATTCTCAACCCGGAATTTATGAGACGAAAACTCCAAATATTTTTATCGGAGGCGATGCGTTGAGGGGGGCATCAACTGCTATAAATGCCATTGGCGATGGACGTAAAGCAGCCCAAAAGATAATTGAAAAAGCTAAAATTGATTTTCAGATTTCTCTTTTGCACGAAAGGCAAAAACAGGATTATAGAAGCCACATGGCTAAAAGAATGTTTAAAAACAAAGCCGTAATGCAAAATGAAAGAAGTATAGCTGATCGGAGGAATTTCAACCTTGTCACCTTCCCGTTAGCAGAAAATGATGCAATTAAAGAAGCTTCGAGATGTCTGGCATGTGATGAGGTCTGTAATATCTGTGTTACCGTTTGTCCGAACCTGGCTATTTTTTCTTATACAATTGAACCTAAAAAGCTTATGCTTGAAAAGGTAATAATTAAGGATGGAAAAAGAAACATTGTTCCTGACCAAAATTTCAATATCATTCAGTCTTTACAGATTCTCCATATCGCTGACTGGTGCAACGAATGTGGAAATTGCACAACTTTTTGCCCCACGTCCGGCACTCCTTATTTGAACAAACCTCATTTGTATCTTCAGAAAGAATCATTTGAAACAAACGATGACGGATATTATTTTGATTTTGAAAATTCTGCGCTCCTTTTGAAAGAGCCTGACAGCAGTCATTCTCTGATCATTCATCAAAATGAATATATATACAAAAAGAATAATTCTTTTCTGCGAATAGATAAGGAAAACTTTACGATTACGGATTTTGAACTCAATAGTGATATTAATGAATTCGGGCTTAACAAGGCCGTCGAAATGAAATATATATTAGAAGGAGTACTTGAATTTTATAATTTCAATAAATGAATAATTAAATGATATGAAAAGCAGGCAGGAAGTATTGGAAAATTCGATTCAACGATGCCGGGAAAAGCACATTATCATTCCCACCTATAAACAAATGCGCAATCCGGAACTTATCCCTGAAAAAATAAAACAAAAGCTGAAGAACATCGGTCTATGGGATTTGAACTCATTGAACCTCTTCAGGATAACGTGGAAAAATGAGCCCATTGAATTCGGCGGAGGTTTTGGAAAAGTTAATTTTATTGAATTACCGACCGAGCTGACGGGTGTAAAGGCGCGGATCATCTTATTGATTGGTAAATACTTTCCTACCGGCGCTCACAAAGTCGGGGCGACCTTTGGTCCTTTGGTTGAAAAGCTCGTAACCGGCCGGTTCGATCCAACCTGGCAGAAAGCCCTCTGGCCCTCAACCGGAAATTATTGCCGGGGCGGTGCCTATGATTCTTATTTATTAGGATGCAAATCCATTGCAGTTTTACCGGAAGGAATGTCGAAAGAACGGTTCGATTGGCTTCATAAGGTTGGGGCTGAAGTATTTGCTACGCCCGGAAGCGAAAGCAATGTTAAGGAAATTTACGACAAGGTTAAAGAGTTAAAAGCTCAGCGCGGTGATGAAATCGTCAATCTGAACCAGTTTGAAGAACCTGGAAATCCTTTGTGGCACTTTGCGGTCACAGGACCGGCAATGGAAGAGGTTTTTAATACTATCCGGTCTTCCAATAGTCGTTTCAGTGGCGTATTTCTTACTCAGGGTTCTGCAGGAACTTTAGGAAGTACCGATTATCTCCGTGAAAAATTTCCTTCCCTGAAAGTTTGCGCCGGTGAAGCTTTACAATGTCCCACCCTGTTATATAATGGGTACGGAAGCCACCGGATTGAGGGCATAGGCGATAAGCACATTCCCTGGATTCACAATATTCGAAATATGGACCTGGTAGCCGGAATTGACGACCGGCAGAATATCAATATCATGCGGCTTTTCAATGAACCGGCCGGCAGGGATTTCCTGATCAATGAAATTAAAGTCAATCCTGACCTGGTAAATAAACTTGACTTATTGGGAATCTCATCTATTGCTAACATCATGGGTTCAATAAAACTGGCTAAGTACTTCGAAATGACTGAAAATGATATTGTATTTACGGTTGCATCCGATTCCATGGAGATGTATCAGTCAAGACTCACGGAAGAAGCGGAACATAATGGCGCTTTTGATTCGCGGAAGGCTGCTGTGACTTATGAAGCCGGTCTTATGAACCTAAGTGTGGATTATATGATTGAGATGTCTTACTACGAAAAGAAGCGCATGCACAATCTGAAATATTTTACCTGGGTAGAACAACAGGGAAAAACAGTCGAAGAATTAAATGCCCAGTGGTACGACGAAAATTACTGGAAGAATCAATATGCCAAAGCCGACGAGTGGGATGAAAAAATCATAGAATTTAACGACCGAACCGGAGTGATAAAGGAATATGAATGATAAATTTATTTACCGGTGTACGGATTGCAGCCGGGAGTATTCTGCAAAGGAAATAATTTATTTATGTCCTTCCTGTTCAGAACACGGAAACCAACTCCCTCCAAAAGGAGTTCTGAAGGTTGTTTATGACTTCGTCGCTGTTTCGGGGAAAATTTCGAATTTCGACCGCCTGTCCGAATCGGGTTTTTTTGATTTGCTGCCCATCGCATCGCTGAAATCCCTTCCTCCGCTTCGGATCGGAAACACTCCCTTGTACAAAATTTCAAACCTGGATGGCAGGAATTTACCCTTTTCACTGTTTTTGAAAGACGATTCCCAGAATCCCACTTTTTCATTTAAAGACAGGGCTTCCGCTTTGGTTTCCGCTTTTGCGATGGAAAAGGGACTGGAAACCATCGTGGCCGCATCCACAGGTAATGCCGGTTCGTCCATCGCCGGAATATGCGCTTCGCAGGGTCAGAAAGCCATTGTCATTGTCCCTGCATCGGCTCCGGCTGCCAAGCTGACGCAGATAGTCATGTACGGAGCCAAAGTAATTCCGGTCGCCGGAACCTACGATGACGCTTTCGATCTCAGCATTAAGGCAACCGGAGAATTTGGTTGGTATAACAGGAATACCGCTTACAATCCTTTAACCATTGAAGGGAAAAAAACTGTTTCTTTCGAATTGTTTGACCAAATGAATGAGAGTATCCCTGACCGGATTTTTGTCCCGGTAGGTGACGGGGTTATTATTTCGGGAGTTTACAAAGGATTTGAAGATCTTTTGAACCTGAATATTATTGATAAAATGCCTGTCATCGTTGCGGTACAGGCTGAAGGCAGTGATAATTTGGTTAAGAACCTGAACTCCGGCTTGTTTCAGGTAAAAGAGAGTCATACAATTGCCGATTCCATTTCAGTTAATTATCCACGTAATTTTTTTATGACAAAAAAATTTCTGACACATTACTATGGCGAATGGATTACTATTTCGGATGAAGAAATATTGTCTGCCTCGGCTAAATTGGCCCGAAACACAGGAATCTTTACCGAACCCGCTGCTGCTGCTGCTTATGCCGGATTTTTAAAATTCTTTAGTGAGGAAAAACTCACCTCAAACTCTCGGAATGTTGTATTGCTTACAGGCAGCGGATTGAAAGATATTCAATCTGTGCAATCCTGTATTCAAATACCGGAGGCTGTTCAACCTGATTTGAAAAGTATAGCACACTTAGTTAATCCTCTGTAGATTCATGTCAGAAAAGTCCTTTATATACATAATTGCAGCCATTATTTTTCTTCATTTATTTTGTAGGATTATGATGAATTTTCTGGGAAATAATAAAGAAAAAGGAAATAATAAAAAAGGAAACCTGATATAATCGGATCTCCTTAATTTCGGGTGGAAGATGGGGCTCGAACCCACGGCCTTCAGATCCACAATCTGACGCTCTAACCAGCTGAGCTACAACCACCATGTAAAAGAGCGCAAATTTAATAATATTTTTAATTTTTTAAACATGGAAATATTTTTAATTTCGCATTGATAAATTTCGATACATAAATATATGAAAAAAATACTTTTACGTTTTGCATTTCTAACACTGATGACGGTTGCTTCAAGCATTTTAACAACCAGCTTTATCAATCCGGAAATAAAAAAAGATAAAATTGTTTCAGGTGGAGAATTAACTTTTACAATCAGGACAGTGACTGCCAATGGCACATATTCTCCGAAACATGTACTTGCCATTTGGATAGAAGATGCGGATGGTTTTGTTAAAACAAGAAAAGCGATGGCAAACCAGCGTAAACAATATTTATATACCTGGCATGCCGCTTCAAATTATAATGTTGTAGATGCTATTACGGGTTCCACTCTCAATAGTCATCAAACCCACACTGTTTCCTGGAATTGTGAAGATCTAAGCGGAAACCTGGTACCTGATGGAGTTTATACCGTTTGGGTTGAATTTACAGATAAACATGCACAGGGACCGCTTTATACTCTTGATTTTACCAAAGGTCCGGATGCAGTGTCTTTATCCCCTTCCGATCAAACTTATTTCAAAGATATTCAACTTGATTTTGAGCCCCTTGTTGCTGATTTTTCTGCAGATGTCAATGCAATTTGCCAGGGAGAAACGGTTACCTTTACCGATCTTTCAATTGGAGCAACCTCATGGTCATGGAATTTTGGATCAGGTGCGAATCCATCTACCGCAGCAACTGTGGGTCCTCATATTGTTACTTACAACACTTCAGGTGAGAAAACTGTTTCTTTAACTATAAATGGAGAGTTGATCGAAACCAAAACAAATTTCATTTTTGTCAATATAATTCCTTCCAGTGCCTTTAATTTTAGCGGAAGCAATTATACTGTTGACTTCACTAATAATTCTTCAGATGCCACAACTTACCTGTGGGATTTTGGAGACGGAGAAACCAGTACCCTCGAAAATCCGGTTCATACATTTATATCCTCAGGCACCTTTACCGTGACATTAACAGCTTTCAACCTTAATTGTAATGATGTATTCAGCCAGGAGGTTATGGTTCCGATGACGGGAACCGATGATATTCAAATCACGTATGACTCATTCAATGTCTATCCAAACCCATCTGCCGGATTGGTGAACATTGAGTTCAATCATTTTGTTGAATCCGGATTGATGAAAGTTTATAATTCTGCAGGAAAAATTGTTAATGAAGCAATTGTAACCGGATCACAGATGATACTTGATTTAACGGGTCAATCTGAGGGGATTTACTTCCTGGAATACAAATCAGACAATGTTTCCTGCTTTAAAAAAATATTACTCTTTTAGGGTTGATGATAAATTATATAGAAAAAGGAAGGCTGAATTATCAGCCTTCCTTTTTTATTCCATTTTGCAGGAATAATCTTCTTTTAAAGGAAGCGCTTATTTTTTAACCATGGGATTTGGATGAGCAATTTTCTTAGATGCCTCTGCGAAGTTAAATGGTTTGAAAAACGGATTATCCTTATTGTGGCATTTTTCACAAACTTTCTGATCAGGTTTTATCATTCCATTTTTTAAAGCTAAAGCCTCATCTTTCATAATAGTATTTGTTTTGTAAGCACTTCCCGGACCATGACACGATTCGCAGGAAACACCTTCGGCAATAGTAATTCCGGCCTGAAGACTTTCTTTAACACTACCGGCTGTGGAATGACATTTTAAACAACTTGGATCCTTGGTAGGATCTGCAATGTTGTGCTCCTTGGCATAAGCTAATGATTTTTCATTACTCAATGATTTCATCGCATTGGCATGAAGACTCTCCGACCAAACCTTAAATTGCTGGCCGGTTGCTGGCTTATTGTGACAAATTTTACATTTTGCAGAGCCGACATACTGAAATTCCTGTGATAACAATCCACCACTTGTAATAAATACAAGGCAAAGAATTAAAATTAAATTTTTACTTTTCATACTTTTTTAAATTTTTAAGTTAGTATTATAATCATAGTTACTTTGAATTTCTGATAAATGTATTTTGATTTTTTTTAAAAAACAACCTCTTTATTAAATTTAAAGTATTGTACAAATTTATCTAAGAATTTATAATAAGACATTTCTTAACAAATTATATACCGCTATTAACTTATTTTAACTTCCTTTTTAAATTCCAGTTTTACTACAAAACTTAAGCCTGGTAAAAATAAAAAAAATTAATAACGGATCGCATTAAAATAAAAAAAATCAGTCTTTTCTTAATAATTGATTTTAAATTAGTTAATAAATATTTTTAAAAATTAATGCGTCTTCTTAATTCTTTGATTCTTAAAATTGCAATTAAATAACTAAATATGACAATCAATATTTATTTGAATTTAAATTATTCATCCTTAAAAAAGCCCAGGTTATTTTTACTATTTTCGTTACTTGCTAAACTTTTAATTTTAACATCAGTACATGAAGATCGTAACTGCAAACGAAATTGCCAACCATGTATCGTTTGGTTGTAACATTTCAAATATTTTATTACTATTAGACCCAGGAATTGCTTTTTAGAATCTTTATAAATTAATAGTCAAATATATATATAATTCATTATTTTAATAATTTCGACGAGTTTTATTAAAAATCTGAATGAGAATTAAAATTTATACATTAGCAATAAAGCCTGTATTTGTTATATATACAGCATTAACATTATCAGTAGGTACCTTATTTGGCCAGGCAAATGAAGATTGTCTTATGTGTCATGAAGATCCGGAATTGACAACTGTGAGGCAAGGCAAAACATTATCAATGTTCGTTAATTATTCTATTTTGGCTAATTCGGTACACAAAAATGTATTATGTTCCGAATGTCATCCGGATGCTTTTGTCGAGGAATATCCGCATTCCGAAATACTTAATCCGGTAAATTGCGGAAATTGTCACGTCCTTCCTCAACAACAATTCGATAAAGGAATTCATGGACAGGCATTACAATTAAAAGCATTAT
Organism: Bacteroidales bacterium; assembly: GCA_020052415.1. Lineage (GTDB taxonomy): Bacteria > Bacteroidota > Bacteroidia > Bacteroidales > JAADJA01 > JAADJA01. The sequence continues at coordinate 71,355 of JAGVPB010000094.1, forward strand.
ATGCACCTGATTGTAAAGAATGTCATGGTACCCATAACATCCTGTCGTATACCGATCCCAAATCGCGAACCTATAAGATGAATATACCCATACTTTGCGGTAAGTGTCACCGGGAAGGCGCTCCTGTTGCAAGAATCTATAATATTGGTGAACACAATATCCTGGAAAACTATAGCGAGAGTATTCATGGAGAGGGATTATTTAAAAAGGGTTTGATTGTATCGGCAACCTGTAATGATTGTCATGGAAATCACCTCGTATTACCTCATACCAGTCCTAATTCCACAATTTCTTTAAATAATATTGCAACAACATGTATGCAATGCCATGCAGAAATTGAGAAAGTACATACGAAAATTATTAAAAAAGAACTTTGGGAAAAAAAGCCCGGTTCTATTCCGGCATGTACCGATTGTCATTTGCCTCATAAAGTCAATGTACAAAATATCGTTATAACCATTTCAGATCAGGCTTGTTTGAAGTGCCATGAAATGGAAGAGGTTCATAAAATAGTCAATGATTCGGTTGTTTCATTAAAAGTAAGCAAGGGGGATATATCAAATTCTGTTCATAAAAATATACCCTGTGTTAAATGTCATTCCGATGTATCTGCTCATCTGAAACGTCCTTGTGAAACAGCAGAAAGGGTTGATTGCTCTAATTGTCACGCTGAGATTTCAAACATTTATAATGAAAGCGGTCATGGTAAAGCATATTTTATTAAAGATAAAAATGCCCCGTATTGTACAGATTGTCATGGCACTCATATTGTAAAGTCCAGATATGATGATACATCGCCAACATACAGAAGTTCAATTCCGGGAATGTGTGGCAAATGCCACAAAGAAAACGGAAAAGCAATCGAAACTGCAAATTTAAAAGAAGTAGATGCTTATCGTGACTACTCTTTAAGCGTTCATGGCAGGGGATTAACAGAAAAAGGATTATTACCCAGTGCCGTTTGCACTGATTGCCATTCGACACATTACATATTAAAGGAATCTGATGAACGTTCCTCAGTAAATCCTAAAAATATTCCGGCCACGTGCGCAACATGCCATAAAGGAATATACACTGATTATATCAGTGGTGACCATTCAATTACAAAAGATGACCACAAGACTAAATATCCGACTTGTGCTGATTGCCATACGGCTCATGTGATCACTGAAATTGATCAGGATAAGTTCATGATGGAAGTAACACATCAATGTGGTACATGTCATGAGGATGTGGCTGAAACTTATATGGATACCTATCATGGCAAAGCCTATCAATTAGGTTATTTAAAGGCAGCAAAGTGTTCGGATTGTCATGGCGCGCACAAAATTTTCAATGCAAATAATCCTAATTCTTCCGTTGGAACACAGAATATAGTTGAAACCTGTAAAAAATGTCATCCGGATGCAAATCAAAGATTTACTGGCTACTTAACACATGCAACTCATCATAATAAGACCAAATACCCGGTTTTATATTATACTTTTTGGGGTATGACTTCATTGCTCATCGGAGTATTTGGATTTTTTGGAGTTCACTTGTTATTGTGGTTACCACGGTCTATTCAGGGCTTGAGGAAACGCAGGGACCATCGTGATTCTCCGGGAAATAAGTACTTCATTGTTCGTTTTACAAAAAGTCAGCGTTTGACACACATCTTTGTTATTTTGAGCTTTATTATGTTAGCCCTGACTGGAATGATGCTCAAATTTGCCGGCATGGAATGGGCAAGCCGCCTTTCCAAACTACTTGGAGGGGTAAATATTGCAGGGAATATTCACAGGTTTGCAGCTGTTATTACTTTTGGTTATTTTGCATTTCATATTGCCTCCCTCATCCGTTTGAAAGTTAAGCGACATATCCCGATGTGGAAATTTATTTTTGGAAAAGAATCATTAATGTTCAACAAACAGGACATCATTGATTTTGTTGGAACTATTAAATGGTTCCTGGGAAAAGGGCCACGCCCGGAATATGGCCGCTGGACGTATTGGGAAAAATTTGACTATTTCGCAGTATTTTGGGGAGTTGCTATCATTGGTTTTTCTGGCTTAATACTTTGGTTCCCGGAATACTTTACTAAAATATTTCCCGGTTGGCTGATTAATGTTGCAATGATCATCCACAGTGATGAAGCCTTACTTGCGGTAGGATTTATTTTTACAATTCACTTTTTTAATACCCACCTCCGGCCTGATGCTTTTCCAATGGATACAGTTATCTTCACCGGAACGGTTCCTTTTGAGGAATACAAACTGGACAGGCCCCGCGAATTTGAAGAATTAAAAAGATCAGGTAAACTAAAAAAAGCAGTTGTTAAAAAAGAATATAAGAGCAAGTGGGAGAAAACTGTCAAAGTATTTGGATTTATCTTCCTTACTATAGGCCTGACACTGGTTTTATTGATTATTTATTCAATGTTGTTTGGCTATAAATAATAATCACGAAAATCGAATCCTATTTATTTTTATTAATTTTCTTAAAATTTCTCTTTAGAATAATATGTTTATAATGTTATAGTATTTTTGCACTCAATGAAATATTGGAAATTTAAATTACTTTAATAATAAAAGATATGTCGGAAATAATCAAATTACTCGTTGTACTGTTCTGCTTTTTTCTTATTTCTTGTCAGGAAAACCAAAATTCAACCAATTTCCAGGTACCTAAGCTTACAGATCAAAAAGCTGAAGTAAAGGAAGTGATACAGACTTCATCTTATACTTATCTGAGGGTAGAAAAAAATAAACAGGATCAATGGATTGCAATTAACAGGCAGGAAATCTCAATAGGAGCTGTAATCTACTATGAAAACGGACTAAAGATGGATAACTTTACCAGCCCCGAACTTCAGCGTACTTTTGAAACAGTATATTTTGTACAACAAATCAGTGACAGCCCCATTAAACACGAAATGCCCCCACGAATACAAGGTACAACACCCCAAAAACCAGTTTTAACTAAATTGGAATTAAAAATTGAACAGCCGGCAGGTGGTACATCAATTGGCAACTTGTATTCAAAACGAAATAATTTCGATGGAAAATCAATAAAAGTCAGAGGAAAGGTGACAAAGGTTAATCTGGGTATTATGAACCGTAACTGGATCCACATACAAGACGGAACATCTGATGGTGAGAACTTTGACCTGACTATTACCACGGATCATGAACCAAAGGTTGGTGACGAGGTTACCTATTCGGGAATATTGGGGCTAAACAAAGACTTTGGAATGGGTTATTCATATTCAATACTTCTTGAAAATGCAGTACCCGTCGAACTTTATTAACAGATTGATTTAACCGGCAAAGGGCATATAACTAAATTTAGAATACCCGTGACTTAATCCTGCGGGGTGAATTTCTTTTTCAGGCTCTGATTCAGCTTAATAAAAACAAATAACCTTAGGCATGGAATTGAATTGTCGAGTAAATCGCTGACAAAACATTTTTACTTGAATTTGAAATATAAATTTAGTTTTGTATTCCTTCCTGAAAGCACCCGGAATAATACCCTGATCTGATTAATACATTATAAACCAAGTCTATTCATAACTAATTGAATATAATTTGTCTTTTCGAGGAGGACAAACTTGTTGTGGGTCCTGACATTGCTATTTCTTCTCTAAAAATCTAAATTATATCATTTCAAAATATGTTATATATCATAGCATTAGACTCGAATTATATATGTATATACTTGTATATTTATGGCCGGATTAATTAGAGTGTTGAGATAGGTTTTGGCAATTAGAATACAGTGTAAATCATGGAAATATTTTTTTGAAGTACAATTTGATATGAAAGATACAAACAGCAAAAATTTTAAAATTCTTCTTTGGCTTATGACTTTTAGTATCCTCCAATTATTTGGATGCAGCAATCATAAGGAATCGGAACTGGACGAAAATAATTATAAAACACAAAAAGAAAATAAAAAAAATGAAGGAATGTATAACTCTGAAAAGGCAGACGAAAATGCAATAGAATCACCACCTTTTACTGAAGGGATATTTCCCTGCTCCGAATGTCATATAGATATTGAGCCTAATCCTGCAAGAAGAGAATTAATTGACATGCACGATGACATCAGTGCAATATTTAATCATGATAGTGAAAACCGTTGGTGTCTTGACTGCCATGACATCAATAACAGGGATTATTTAAAACTTGCCAGTGGAAAATTAATTGGATTTGATGAATCATACAAATTATGCGGGCAATGCCACGGAGATAAATTGAGAGATTGGAAAGTAGGGGTTCATGGACAACGCACGGGTGAATGGAATGGGAAAAAACAATATCTTTTATGCGTGCATTGCCACAACCCGCATTCGCCTAAATTTAAACCAGTAAAGCCATTACCACCGCCTGTTCGACAAGAGGATATATATTGATCATTGTTCAAAATCTATGTTAATTATGTACAATACAGACAATAATCCGAGAAGAGATTTTTTAAAAAAAATACCATTTGCAATTTTTTCAATTGGTGCTTTTTCATTTATAAGGTTTGGAAAATCTCATAATTTATCGGATAAGAAATTCAAAACATTGTCCAGGTCAGAAGCTGATGAAATTATTAAAAAAGAACCATTTTCAGCCTCCGTTAAAATCAGGCCGTTACCAGCCCCGGTTCCAAAAAAAATTTAAGGGAATTATTTGATTCCTGTTGACATCAATAAGATAAAGTATGCAAAAAAAAGATGAAAATAATACACGACGGGAGTTCTTAAAGAAATTACCGGTTTTGGCAATAGGAGCTGCTGCATTATCAGGCTGTAATTCAGAAGAGTTAGATGAATTTTTTCAACAAAACTTCAAGACACTATCAAAAGCAGAGAAAGCAGAAATCATTAAGAATCTTGAGAAAAAGTATTCTGAAAAATATGGCAAGGAGTTTAAAGTTTCGGCTAAACCTGCAACGGAAGGAATTTTGTTCGGATATGCTCTCGATCTTTCCCGATGCATTGGTTGCAGAAAATGTGTTTATGCCTGTGTCAAAGAAAATAATCAGTCACGCGATCCGCAAATACACTGGATACAAGTTCTTCAGATGGAAAAGAACCGGGGTATAGATCTGGCTCATGCAGATATTCACTATAATCCGGAACAGGTTCCTGAAGAAGGGCATTTTTATATGCCGGTTCAATGTCAGCAATGCCGAAATCCTCAATGCACCACCGTATGTCCAACAAAAGCTACATGGCAGGATGAAGATGGAATAGTGGTAGTGGATTATAACTGGTGTATCGGCTGCAGGTATTGTATGGCAGCCTGCCCTTACGGTGCGAGACATTTCAACTGGGGCGAGCCAAATGTGCCAATCGAAGAGATCAACCCTGATACACATTATTTGGGAAACAGGCCAAGAACAAATGGCGTTGTGGAAAAATGTACATTTTGTATTCAGCGGGTCAGAGAAGGGAAATATCCGGCATGCGTTGAGATATGCCCTACAGGCTCGAGAAAATTTGGAAACTTACTGGATCCAAATAGTGAAATAAGATATATTTTGGAGAATAAGCGGGTGCTTGTTTTTAAGGAGGAGCTTAACACTCAGCCTAAATTCTATTATTTCTTCGGTGTATAAATTCATCTTTTTTTATCATTTGATACATTAAAAATAAATAATTATGAATTTTTTGCGATTTATGCTGGGATGTTTTAAGATCATTACCAGGGGTGGAAGGATTTATTATTCATGCTTATTTTTCCTTTTCATTTTAATAGTCTGGGGTGCAATGGGATATTATCAGCAATTACAGGTTGGTCTGATTATGACTAATATGAGAGATTCCGTTTCGTGGGGTTTCTATATTGGTAATTTTACTTTTCTTGTCGGGGTGGCTGCTGCGGCGGTCATGCTTGTAATTCCTGCATATATTTATGATTGGAAACCAATAAAGGAAATTGTAATTTTTGGTGAAATACTTGCCATTTGTGCGGTTATAATGAGTATTTGTTTTATAGTTGTGGATATAGGAAATCCTCTTCGTTTTTGGCACATGCTTCCCTTTGTCGGAACAATGAATTTTCCGGATTCGATCTTATCATGGGACTTCTTTGTATTATTCACTTATTTTCTAATTAATATCATTGTAGTTACTCATTTATTATATAAACAGTTTTCCAAAAAAGAATATAATAAATCTTTCATCCTGCCGATGGTATTATTAAGTATCCCGGCTGCCATCGCAATTCATACGGTTACCGCATTTCTTTACAATGCACTGCCTGCCCGCCCATATTGGAACAGCGCTTTACTTGCACCAAGATTTTTAACAACTGCTTTCTGTTCCGGACCGGCAGTTCTTATTTTACTTTTTCAGGTTCTGAGAAAAACCACAAAATTTGAAATTAAAGATGAAGTTATTTTTACAATAGCAGAACTCATGGTATATGCAATGTTTATCTATCTGTTTTTTACAATCTCCGAATTTTTTAAAGAATTTTACTCAAATACCGAACACATTGTTTATTGGAAATATTTATTATTGGGAGTTGCGAAAAACAGGGAGATTGCAGTTTACAGCTGGGCTTCAATTATTATGGGGTTCTCAGCATTTTTACTCTTTTTAATTCCAAGAACCCGAAAAAACCTTGTAACATTAAATATAGGGGCAGTTTTAATTTACTTTAGTGTTTATCTGGAAAAAGGAATCACATTAATTATTCCCGGATTTACCCCTGATGTACAGGGACAGTATTACTTCTATGTTCCTTCTGAAATAGAAATACGTACGGCAGTTATGATTTTCTCTGCCGGCGCTTTACTCTTTACTTTTATATCTAAAATTGCTATTGCTATCCTATTTGAAGGATTTAGCATTGAGAGTTTAGAAAAGAAAAGTACCATTAAATTGAAAAATGAAACTGCTCCATTATAAATAGGATATATAAATTTATAGAAGAGAAATATTGATTTTAAGCTTAAAATTTAATTCTATCTGTCATAAATAATGTCATTAATAAATTTCTAAAAAAACATCACAGGATTTAACTTTTAATTTAATATGCCACTTCAAGTAAAACGATTATTATTGGCTTTTGCTGTGTTTATTGCGATAATGTTAGTGCTAAAATATTTCCTGACTCCCGACTCATGGAGGGAATACGGGGCCTATCGCGGAAAAGCGCTTACAGAAATCTCCGGTAAAGAGGCCAAATATGTTGAAATGGAAACATGTGCGGAATGTCATGATACCATCGCGGGATTAAAAACTCAGGGATTACATGTGTCTGTTCAATGTGAAATATGTCACGGTCCTGGATATAAGCATGCCGATGATCCTGATAATAATGATTTGGAAATTCCCCGTGAAAGACAATTTTGTTTAAGATGCCATACAAAAAATATGGCCAGCCCACAAGATATAATTAAACAAATTGATGCCGTTGAGCACAATGAAGGTGAAGAATGCATAACTTGTCATAATCCACATCAACCATGGCTATAAATAAAGAAAACTATACAAGAAGGGATTTTATTAAAAATTCAGGTATGATTGCAGGAGGCGTTGTATTGGTTTCCCTGCTGAATCCATTTAAATTGGTTTTTGCTACAAAAAAACCGGTAGGTATTGGAAAATGGTACGGAGTCGGTATTGATATCGAAAAATGTATCGGTTGTGGAAGCTGTGCCAGAGCCTGCAAAATTGAAAACGAAGTACCCAATGAACCTTTTTTCTTTCGTAACTGGGTAGAACAATATACCATTATGAATGACGGACAGATAAAAGTTTCATCACCCAATGGAGGTATTGATGGCTTCAAACAACCTGTACCGGATGAGAACATTTATAAAACTTTTTTTGTGCCGAAAATGTGTAACCATTGTGCAAAATCACCCTGTACCCAGGTTTGTCCGGTAGGTGCCTCATTTGAATCACCTGAAGGCCTTGCGCTGGTTGACCAGAGTTATTGTATCGGCTGCGGATATTGTGTTCAGGCTTGTCCCTATGGCTGCCGTTACATTGATCCACAGAAAGGAGTAGTTGATAAATGTACTCTTTGTTACCATCGTTTAGAAAAAGGTTTGAATCCTGCATGTATGATGGCTTGTCCGACCGGAGCCCGGATATATGGAGATTTAAATGACAAGGAAAGTGCCTTGTCGCTATTTGTTAAAGAAAATAATTGTGCAGTATTAAAACCACAATTAAATACAGGATCCAAATTGTTTTATAATGCATTAAGTCAGGAGGTACACTAAGATGAATAAAATGGAATCTCTATATGAGGCATTAGCCAACCTAGACGGCTTTATTTATCCAAATGAAATCGCTTTGAACTGGGATTTGCTTATAGTAATGTATCCTTATATTACCGGACTTGTTGCAGGTGCATTTATTCTTGCATCCTTAAACAGGGTATTTGACATTAAAGCCTTAAAACCTACATACGAGATTTCTTTGCTGACAGCCTTAGCATTTATGTTGGTAGCTACAATGCCCTTAATTACTCATCTTGGTCAGCCACTCCGGTTCTATGAAATGCTTATAACCCCTCATTTAACATCTGCTATGGCCATTTTCGGCTTTGTGTATTTATGGTACTTGATGGTAGTATTATTACTCGAAATATGGTTTGATTACAGGTATGATATGGTTATTTGGTCGCAGCAAAAGAAGGGATTTATGAAGTTTTTTTATAAAGCTCTTACTTTATGGATTAGCGATACCTCTCCGGAATCAAGAAAAACAGATGAAAAATTTGGTTATTTTATTACTGTAATTGGTATCCCATCGGCATTTTTACTGCATGGATACGTTGGATTTATTTTTGGATCAATTAAAGCAAATCCCTGGTGGTCCACTGTAATGATGCCTGTAATTTTTCTTTTTTCTGCCATGGTTTCAGGAATTGCACTGGTTATGTTTATTTATATGGCAATTAATTATTTAAGACGAAAGAAAACCGATATATTTTGTTTGGATACGATTGCAAAATATCTGTTCTATATTTTAATTCTGGACTTTACCCTTGAAAGCTTGGATCAAATTCATAGAATTTATGAAGCAGACGAATCTTTTGATATTTTGAAAATACTGGTTCGCGGAAAATTATTCTTTACATTTTTTATAATGCAGATTGGTATTGGTACCTTAATCCCAATAACAACTTTAGGAGTGCTGCAGTTTAAGAAGCCAAGAGAAAGAACCAGGAAGATTTTGTATTTGATCATAAGCATTTTTGTATTGGTTGGTATATTCTTTATGAGATGGAATGTAGTAATTGGTGGTCAGCTTTTCTCAAAAAGTTTCTATGGATTTACCAGTTATAAGGTAAATTTAATTGGAGGTACAGATGTTTCACTTTCATTGTTATGGTTCATCGTACCGTTTTTTATTTTAGCTTTTCTGATATGGCTTTTACCGCCATGGAAGAAATTTGTGGAGAAGACGAATTAGCGGGGCTGTGTTCTTTCATATTCAGCAGTTAGGCTTGTTTTTTAATTAGTTGATTAATAATATAACAGGAATTTCTATGAATTCAAACTCTGAACAGTCCATAATATCAGGTTACCAGGAACTTGCAGATAAAATTCATGCAATAGAACTGAGGATAGCCCGGCTTGAAACTAATGCAAAACCTCTGATAATCAATTCTTACGACAACCACGTTGAGGAAGAAAATAATGGTTTCAGTTTTAAAAGGACCACGCAAACTCATATTGAATCCAATATAGGCGAATATGGACTGGCCTGGCTGGGAAATTTTGTACTATTCTTTGGAATCACATTTTTTGTCCAATATTTGCAGGTTTCCGGGTTTAAGGCAATGTCCTCTGTTTTTGGATTTGCAGCACTTACCGGCATCTTTTTCCTTGCTTATTACTTTCGCAAGTCAAATCCATACATGGCAAAAATATTCAACCTGAATGGTTATTTGCTGGTTTATTATGTAGTTCTGAAACTGCATTTTTACACCCCGGACCCAATTATCACAAACAAATCAATCGGTCTGATTTTGTTATTGGTTACAACCAGTGCTCTTTTGTTTATCTCCGTTCGCAGGCAGTACGCTGTGCTTGCTGGATTGTCGCTCATACTTTTAATTCTTACATCATTATTGAGTGATTCAACACATGTAATGTTGCCATTAGCAACAATAGTTTCCATAATTTCAATAGTGTTATTATATAAGTTTGGCTGGATACGGATTGTATCCCTCTCAATCTTTCTTGTTTATTTTACCAATCTTTTATGGATGCTTGGTAATCCGTTGATGGGGCATCAGGCACATGCAATTACCGATCATCAGTCAGGTTTCATATATCTTTTCCTGATAGCGGGAATTTATTCCCTCCTGGCATTGATGCCTGATAAAAAAGATTATTATTCCGGTTCAAAAATAATTGGAAACATTGTTTTTAATGGTGTTGGATTTTTATTTCTAGTTTCATTATTTATTTTATCATTCTTCAAAGATAATTACGTCCCCCTCACAGGTTCAATTGCAATTTTTTGTATTGCCTATTCAATCATTTTGGAGGTAAGGTCAAACTGGAAAATTACAGCCGCTTTATATGCACTTTTTGGATTTGTAACTTTAAGTGTGACCGTATATGGCATTTATAATTTCCCCGGAGCATATTTCTTACTTACTATTCAAAGTTTGCTTGTAATTTCATTGGCTCTGTGGTTCCGGAGCAAGTTCATTGTCATTATTAATAGTGCCCTGTTTATAATTTTATTGATTGTTTACCTATCAACATCTTCAACGGTTAACGGTATAAATATTTCTTTTTCACTTGTAGCTTTAATAACCGCAAGAATAATGAACTGGAAAAAGGAATACTTAACCATTCGAACAGAAATGATCAGGAATTTCTATTTGATTATAGCATTTTTTATGGGCTTATATACACTTTATCACCTGGTACCTAAACAATATATAACCCTTTCCTGGACTTTGCTGGCTGTCACTTATTTCCTCCTGGGTCTGCTTATAAGAAACGTAAAATATCGTTATGTGGCACTGGGTACAATGGTTGCAGCGGCCCTATATTTATTCCTGGTTGACCTTGCCCGCATTGAACTGGTATTTCGTGTTATTGCACTTTTATTTCTGGCAGTGATCTGTATCGGCCTTTCATTTTACTACACAAAAAAACTGAGAAGGAAAACCGATTAATACAAATCCTTATGGCATTCGGAGCAAAGCTCAGTTTTCCAGGCACCATCGGGATCATTGGGATGAACAAATTCGAGAGTAGCATTTACTGAGGTAATTTGAAGAGTATCCGGCACTCCCTGAGCAACAATGGAATGGCACATATTACAGTCGCGTGAAATAACAAGGCCTCCCTGGTCCTGATGCCTGTCGTTATGACACCGGAAACAACCAAGGAATTCCAAATGTCCTATATTGTTTTGATAAGCACTCCATTTAACGTTCATTTCGGGAAATACATTTTTTTTGTACTCCTCCTGAATACCTGAAATGGCTTTATCTATTAAATCCTTTTTCTCGTTGAAAATATCCTCATAGTTTGTCTGATAAAATTTATAAACCTCCGATTGTATATAGTTCATAACGCTGTCGGTTGTGGAGAAATTGGCTGCAACAACTGCCATTGCCAATGATTTAATACCAGGAATTTCCCTGGGAATTTTACCGGATGTGATACCATTGTTTATAAATTTAACAGGTGTATGATAGTCATGTGAGGGCCGGTTGTGGCAGTCCATACAATCCATAACCCTTATTTCAAGGGTATCAAGCTGTTGCTGCGACAATTTGTTTTCACCATCTTCATAAATATAGGATTCGCCGGTTTTTGAATTGGTATATCTGACCCATGGAATATTCTGTCGTTCGGGTTCAGTAGCAATATACTCAATCTTTACATCAGGATTGATATGCCAGTGAATTCCTTCCTGCAAGCCTAATGCGCTGTATGCCGGACCTGTTTTCATCTGCAGGCTGATATCCCATTCAGTATTATCCTCATCCGCCAAATAATGCTTTTCTACGACCAATTGCCGGGCATAGAATTTTTGAGGCCAATGACATTCTTCACATGTCTCCCGTGCAGGACGTAAATTACTGATAGGTGTTGGGATTGGCCGTGGAAATGTTCCAAATGTCACTGCATAAACCTGATATAACCCGGAAAGTTTTGAGCGAACATACCAGTCAGCTCCTGAGCCTACGTGACATTCAACGCATGCTACGCGGGCATGCGAAGAATTTTGATATGCAACATATTCGGGCTTCATTACTTCATGACAAAGCGTACCGCAAAATTTAACCGACTCTGTATAATGAAAAGCTTCATAGCTCCCCACAGCTGATATCAATAGAAAGAAAACTGACCCAATCCCGAAAATCATTGCAGCGTTCCTAACCTTGGGATCATTCAGGTCCACTTTCGGCCAGGCTTTTTCATAGACAATTTTTTGCCGTTTATCCTTTTGGTATTTGATAATCATGCCGGTAGGAATAATCAAAAGCCCTATTACCAAAAAGGATGGTAATACGATCCACATAAACAATCCAAGATAAGAGCTCCCCTGCGCAAAAAACATACTTATCACAAACAGAAATCCGATCATGAATAAGCTGACAATTGAAATAATGCCGCCGATGAAAGAGGTCCAGTTGTAAAATGATTGAGGAAATTTCATTAAATGATATTTAAATGTTGATGTAAAAATAACAAATAAAAATTCTTGATAACCTGTTCTATTCTGTATTAAAAATCAGAATTTCATATTAATGCCATCCGGTAAACATACTTTTGAAATTACTCAGTGCAGTTTTACCAATCGTACAGAAGTAAATATGAATGATCATAAAAACTGACAGAATGAATCCTGAGATGATATGTATCAGGTCGGTTAAATGAATTCCGCCAATACCAAAAACTTTCGAGACTATTACCTCTGGAAATAATAATCCGAATCCCGAAATAATCATTAATGGAACAAAAGCATACATTGCAAAAATGTAACTAACTTTTTGAAGGGGATTAAATTTTCTGTTCTCCGATAATGGGAATGGTGCTGGTTCATGTTTAAAAATTCCAAAAGTATAATAATAAAACTGCTTTTTAAGCTGATCAGCAATTTCACCAATCTTTAACCTGTAAAATTTTCCGTTGGCTGTAAAGAGGTTACCGATGACAAAAATAAAATAACAAACAGTAACTGCAATCCCTGCGAAATTGTGAATTGTAACAGCTAAATCAAAACGGACAAGCGGGTAATCAACACTTGAATATTGCATGCTTAATCCGGTACCTATTAAAAATAAAAACATTAAAGCATTTATCCAGTGCCAGATTCGGACCCATACAGGATAAAAATAAATTTTCTCTGCCATCTTATTTTTTTAAAATTCTTAATATTCCGTGAAATAAAACTCCGGCGAATACTAATCCAAAAATTACAATACTAATCACATTGAGGTAATAATTCCGGTTAGCCCCGATTATGTATGATTCGCTCAAAACTGAAGCATTAAAAAATCCAAGCTTATTCCTGCTTTCTTTTACCTGGAATCTGTAAAGTGAAGCCATTAATAATGAATTCTGAGAATGGCATTCAACACATTGCTTTACTGCTTTGTCCTTGGTTTGAATGTTATGTGAAACAAGTATTGAATCATTTCTTTCAGCATGACACTCTATACACCTGACATTGGCAAAATGTAATGCCTGGTTGGGCAGCCATTCATGCTTAACAAGTACATTCGGGTTGATTTTATCACTGATCAACTGGTACTTGTTAATATCTGCATGACAGCTCAGGCATATATTATTATCATAGATAATCGTTTGTTTAACATTGGTGTTATTCCGGGCATTAATTTTATAACTATGCGGATTGTGACACATCCAGCAAGTAAAATCTTCGCTGTGTTTGGTGGAGTGGACACTTTTTATAAATTCCTCATCAACACCTTCAAAATGATATTTCGCATAAGTATCATCACCACCGTGACAATCCATGCATACAGCTTTTACTTCCATCCGGAGTTCACCTGCATGAGGAAAATTCCTGTAATCCATGGAATGGCAATCTGTGCAACTAAAATTCCAGTGATTCGATTGATAAAATTCTGCCGAATCAATTACAAAATAAGGATTCATCCGTTCCTTAACTTCATGGCCCACTCCTTCATTGTAAAAATAATAGGTCTTGTGGCCATGGCATTTCAAACATTGCTGATTATCCTCAGCATATACATATTCCCTTTCCGTTACTTCATCCTGGGAAAAACCAATTTGCAGGCAGGTGAAAAAAGCACAGATCGTAAACAAAGCCAATCCCAATTTTGATAAACCAGTTATCATACTTTATTGATTAATTTACAAGGATACATGATAAATTGATTTATCGGTAATTCAACTATTAAACCAATTATACTGTACACTTTATTCTAATTTTAAACAGAACAAATTATCCGACACGCAGGTTGGTTCATAGCTGATTGAAAGGTTTTAGACACAATTTTATAAGGCACCTAAAGAAACTAAAATCCCCACAGTCGTGTCATCGTAAATCCGATCAACCAATTACTGATAAACCTTGGATCAGAGTGGTTATTCATATAAATTTCCTGAGGTACAATTCCATTTGCATTGGAGATGTAAATCTGGAAGACATGTGTTCCGGTAGATACTTCATAACCCAAAGCGACATTGGTATGAGGCGCATTGATAAATTCTTTTTGCTCCGTAATACCCTTTATGGCAAGCGGCATATCATATTGGAAGATCACAGAAGATTGCGGTGAAAACTTCACTCTGCCGTTTATACCAACACCAATTTTATCATGATCCAAATCACCGGCTACCTTATTAAAATGTGTAAAACTAGCAGTAGCCTGTAAGGAAAACCTGTCGCTAAATTTTCTTCCAACTATCAATTGACCGAAATAGGAAATACGGTTTGAAAAACTATAGGCTGAATCTTCACCGACACCCTCAAATACAGTGTTGGCTCGTCCGTCAATAGCCATATCACCCCACAAAGTCACAGCAACCGGGATTGTATTTTTACGTGTTTGTTGCAGCACATTCCATTTTACCTGGAAATCGCTGTACATTTTATTCCGGGTAAGGCCGTATCCAATCTGAAGGTTATTTAATATGCTATAGTTCAATCCTAACCGGATGTTAGCGCTCGAATAAATACCGTAAATGTTTTCAATGCCTTTATCTACAGTTCCGAACCTATGCTGGATCACAAATTCAAGTGTTTTTGCAGTCGGAATAACGCATGTTTGATTGTCAATCAACAATCCGGATTCAAATGGAGCAACCACAGGTACATCCTTCTCCTTTTCACCGGTGGTAGTTTCCTGAGAGAAAGCAAGGTTTAAACCAACAAGTAAAACGATGATGCTTAATATATACTTTTTCATTGTTTTTATTTTTTTATCGGTTAATACTAATTGTTTAATGCCCCTTGTAATATCCATCCATAAATTAAGTTAGCATCTGCATTGGAGCTAAAGGAAGCAAAGTGAGTCCCGCTTTTCGGAACAGTATAGATCAAACTGTTTTCCGGCTCGAAAGGAACTACCAGATTGTTTGTTGTAATACTATTATAGGCATTAGCAGCAGTAAGGTCAAATGCCAAACCTCCGTTATGACAACTTGTACAGGTTGAACTCACAAAAATGGGTGTTATTTCAGCCTGAAAATAAATTGTATCGGTTGGATTCGGAGGCGGAGGAGTATATACTTCGATGAATTCATACTCACATGATGACAATAAAAAGACACTAAAAATCAGTGCAATAAATTTTACAATATGATTTGTTCTCATAAAACTAATGATTTATATTTCGCCACTAAAATAATTAAAAAAAAGGCTTCGAATAATATTTGAAGCCTTTTTTCCAAGATTTATTAATATTTCTAATTAAGTGCCTCGAGAGAATTGGTAAGTAATGCTTTTGCATACACAACATTGTGAATACCCATACTCTTATCTTCCAAAATCCATCTGTAATTCAAGACAGCACCCGTTTCGGTAGGAGTTAAATTAGCAGGATTGGAACTTGAAGCCCTGTTTACGCCATCATCACCCAATACATAATCATCGTCACCAATTAAGGCTAAATCCATTAACTTTGTTCTCAATTGTAACATCAAATCTGCGATCTCAGCCTGAGTTGTTTCGAAATCTTCTTCAATATCGGAATGGCATCCGGAAACTTCGCAACCGGCAAAATTAAATGCTTCGTCACCACCTTCTTCAAATTCTATCTTCATTGTATGTCCTCCACCAAGGTTTCCAACTGCTTCAGCCATGTGGCAAGCGATACATCCATTTTCAACAGCAGCATGAGGATTGTCGTCGTAAGCAACACTTCCGGCTAATTCATAAGCACCAAATCCTCCGAGAGTATTGCTCTGCGGACCATGATGCGGGCCATACCTGAAACTGGTAATTTTATAAATGGTATCGGTAAGGCCAAGTACTGGATATGGGCTGATCTTACGCGACTGATGGCAGTTAGCACAAAGATTTCCGCTTCCAAAATCAATATTAACTGATTTATCACCAGTTACCCAATAGTCCACCGGATCAGCATAGGTAAATGCCCAGTCAGCCGGTTGATAAGTAGAGTGAATGTTGTGGCAGGTGTAACAGTTCACCATGTTTGGATTTTCAATTGCAGCTGTAGTTGCAGTCGTATCATTAGCCATCCTTTCAAGGAATCCCTGACTGGTGTGGCAAACTGCACAACTGGTTCCGTTCTCAAATGAAGTCTCCCCGGTTGCATGCATCGAATGTTCCCACTGATTTACTCTGGCAAACATTTCCTGGGTGTTGTCGTGACACTGAATACATGAAGCCGTACCATCGGTTCCGTTTATACCATCTTCACCATCCTGTCCGTTTGCACCGTCTTTGCCCGCAGGACCTTCTTTGGTACATGAAACAAGAGAAATCGCTACCATTACAAGCAGCATGTACATCAAATTCAATAAGTTTACTTTTTTCATTTTATAATTTTTTAAAGTTGTTTCCGGGGTCAATATTACTTTAATATTTATAAATATGAATATCTTTGTGCAATGATTGATTTTATCTTTTTTTATGAGATATACTTTAAATCATGTTGACATTTGTCATTATTTTTCCGACATTTGTCAGTTATATGTAATAATTACAAAATTTCAATTTTGATAAGAAAGATATGGCTATTTTCACCAAAGGAGTCCATTGCGGAAGCTGCAATTTAAAAATGAATTTGTTTTGTTATCTTAGTGATGAACAGCTCGACATCATTAATAACGACAGGTATGAAGTCCATTTTCACAAGGGAGAAGTGATATTTAAGCAGGGAGGGCCGTTAACTCATATTGCCTGCCTTACCAGCGGGCTCGCTAAGGTTTATATTGAAGGCCACGATAAAAAAAACATGATACTCAAAGTCCTTAAACCTACCGAACTCGTTGGTGGGCCTGGATTCACAGTTGATTACCGCCAACATTTTTCGGTCTCGACATTAAGTGAATCATCGGCTTGCCTGATTGATATCCGTGCTTTTGAAAAAATGATCAAAACCAATGCAGAGTTTTCATTCGCATTCATTAAATACCTGAATGAAACTACCATTGCGCTTCATGATAAGCTGATGAACCTTACCCACAAGCAAATGCACGGCAGGATAGCAGATACCCTGCTTTATCTTTCGAAGGAAATTTACAGAAGTTCCACATTCGACACCCCGCTCACCAGGCAGGACCTTGCAGATATGTCGGCAATGACCAAGGAAAGCGCTATCCGCATTCTTAAAGAACTGAAAGACGACAATATCATTGATTTCAATTCTTCAGGCTTCAACATCCTTAATGAACCCGGCCTGATCCAGATTAGTATTACAGGTTAATAATATGATGTGTAAGTCAAAAAATATTTAATATTTAAAGGGAGTGAAAAGGAATTTTTATCGAATTATCTATCTTTTTGCCTTTAGCCCGATTTTACTATCATGCTGCAAAGATGATTCTGATGAAAGTAATATTATTGTAAATCCTGTGGCCAATTTTACAATCCTTGGCGGGAACGAGCCGGCGCCCCACAAAGTTTTCCTGACGAATACATCAACCGGAGCTGCATCCTATATTTGGGAATTTGGTGATGGCGAATTCTCTTACTTGACAAATCCTGACCATATTTTTCAGGAAGGCGGTATTTATACAATTTCATTGACCGCTGCCAATGGTGCGATCCAGGATACAATTACCAAGACTGTTACCATCTTAAGCAGGCTAACACAAGTAAAACTGGTTCAATTAGTTTTAACTTCCTTTCCAGAACTTAATAATGATACTCTATGGGACCAGGATGGTTCACCCGATGTTTATTTTGAAATACAGGATAACAGCCTGTCGTTGCTTTTTAGAAGTGGAATTAAATCTGATCTCCAGACACCACAGCTCCCTGCAATATATTCCACCGGATTACCTTATATTTTTACCAGTCTGAGTACAACTTATTATATTAAATTTTGTGATTACGATGATTTATCGGTCAGTGAAAACATGGGTGGCTATTATTTTCCTATAAACACCTGGGTTCCTGGCGATGGTTCCGAATATCCTATGGAAATAATTTTTGAATCAGCTACTTACCCATTGAAGTTCAAACTGATAATTGAATGGATAGATTAATATTGCCGGAAAAATTAAGAACCTGTTTTAAATTAATTTAAAAAAATGATTTTGAATTTTTTACCTTCTATATAAGTTCTTTCTTTAAGACTTCCATATCGAGAAAACCGCCCCATTCCCTGCCCTCTCTCCCTTTCCAGCTGCCCTTATGAAATACATAACTTGCCATTAACGGTAAAACAGTAGTGGCCTCAGCATAAACCATTTGCTCATACACGGTTTCAACTTTTCCCCAGGAAGATGCTTCCTTAAGTGTTGAGCTTGAGCAAGCCCCGTCGCGCGGATCAGCAACTGTGATTTGTACTGCAAACTTATGCATGGGTACGTCAACTCCAAGCATTTCAGCACAGATAACGGTATCCTGTACAAAATTTTTCGGTACCCCGCCGCCAATCATGAACAATCCGCTGGTCTTTGCTGCCATCTTTATTTTCGTCAGTTCGAGAAAGTCCTTAACTGAATCAATGGTCAAGTGGCTATCGGGATTATCCCATTGATGCTTTACAAGGCCAAAACCTGCGCTGCTGTCAGTAAATGCCGGACAGAAAATCGGGACATTCTTCTCAAAGCAAACCTGTACCAGCGAATCCTTTTTCTTCGAATTATTCACCAGGTATCTTCCCATTTCCCTGATAAATTCGCGGGATGAATAGGCGGCAGGTTTCAAGCCATCCGCAATTTCCTTAATGGTACTATCACAAATCTGCAATTCATCCTCATCAATATAAGTATCATATATCCGGTCAATGTAATGGTCTCTTAAATCCTTATCATCGGCAGCTGCAGTACCTTTATAATGCTTGAATCCCAGGGCTTCAAAGAAATCCATATCAACGATAGAGGCACCGGTGGCAATGATTGCATCCACCATATTATTTTTCACCATATCCACATAAACCTGCATGCATCCTCCGGCGCTGGTGCTGCCGGCGAGGGTCAGAAAAACTGTACAGTCTTTTTCCCTGACCATCCTGTCGAGTATGTCGGCTGCAATTGCCGTATCGCGAGAAGTGAACGACATTTCTCGCATGGCATTGATGATGGGAGTCGAATCAAATGACTTGAAGTCTATATGTTTAATTGTTTCCCGCAGGTATTTCTTTTTATCCATGACTATTTCGAATTTAAAAATTTATAGCTTAATATCTTATAAACCAGCTTAGCTGCTAAAAAATCAGATGATCTGTTGTTTTCATCCGGGCAAAGCTCAACTACGTCAAAACCAATCAGGTTTCTGTTTTCGATAACTTTTCTCAAAAATTTTATGGATTGATACCAATATAGTCCACCCGGTTCCGGTGTACCTGTTGCGGGTAAAACAGAGGGATCCAATCCATCGAGATCGAATGTAAGATAAACATTGGCCGAAAGTCTGTCAATTGCTTTATCCATCCAATCATCATTTGCATGCAGGTCTTTGGCATAGAAAATATTTCCAGGTACCACGTACTTTTTTTCTTCAACATCCATACTTCGGATTCCTACCTGCACTGATGGACACCATTCACTTACTCTCGACATAACACAAGCATGATTGAACTTACTTCCTTCGTATTCAGGCCTTAAATCGGTATGAGCATCTATTTGCAAAACCGTAACATCACTGAACTTTTCCGAATGAGCCTTAATCGCACCAATACTAACAGAATGCTCTCCCCCAATGGTGACAACAAATTTATTTTCATTCAAATAATTAATTGTCTTGGTATAAACAGCCTCTGCCATATTTTCGGGATTATTGTTTTCACGGATCGCTTTGCTTGTATAGATTCCCTTTTTATATACTTCAGAATCCGTTTCAATATCGTACAATTCCATATTGGCCGAGGCTTCGAGGAGGGCAGCCGGGCCTTTGTCGGCTCCTTTGATCCAGGTACTTGTACCGTCGTAAGGAACCGGGATGATAACAATTTCCGATGATGCAAAGCCGGAAAACTCTTTAGTTAAACCGCCGTAATTCATAGTTCGAAATGTTAGTACCCCAGTATTTTAAACATGGATTTATAACTTTGCTCCTTTGCGAACAACTTTGTCGTCAGCTCATTATTTTCATCGTAATCAATAATAATGTGCTTTGGGGCTGGTATCAAACAGTGCTGAATTCCCCCATAGCCTCCAATGGATTCCTGGTAAGCCCCGGTATGAAACAGGCCAATATAAAGCGTTCCGTTATCCTTCACTTTTGGAAGAAAGACTGCGTTTGCATGTGCTTCTGAATTATAATAATCTTCACTATCGCAGGTTAGCCCTCCTAAAAAAATGCGTTCATATTCTTTATCCCAGTTATTTATAGCCAACAGAATGAACCGCTGGTTTGTAGCCCAGGTGTCGGGTAGAGTAGTCATGAAGGAGCTGTCAATCATATTCCAGACTTCCCTGTCGTTCTGTCTTTTCTGGTCAATAACAGCATACAGAACTGCGCCGCTTTCACCCACCGTGTAGGATCCGAATTCCGTAAATATATCCGGATCAGCTGTGTTATTCTGAACACAGATATTTTTTATCTGGGCAATTATTTCTTCGGTCATATATTCAAAATCATAATCGAAGGCAAGCGAGTTCTTGATCGGGAAACCTCCGCCAATGTTCAGGCTATTAACTTCAGGACATACTTTTTTTAGCTCACAATATACATTCACACTTTTTGCAAGCTCATTCCAGTAATAAGCTGTATCCTTTATCCCTGTATTAATGAAGAAATGAAGCATCTTCATCTCGATATTAGGATTACTCTTTATTTTTTCGATGTAAAACGGAACGATATCATTATAGCGGATTCCCAAACGAGAAGTATAAAATTCAAATTTCGGCTCTTCCTCAGAAGCAATCCTCATTCCAAGTTTATACTTTTTGCCGTGATTAACTCCGGTTAAGTAATTATCCAGTTCCGACAAATTATCTAGCACAGGAATAATATTTTCAAAACCGTCATTGATCATTTTAATAATGTTTTCAATATACTGGGGCCTCTTGAATCCATTACATATAATATAAGTGTCCTTTTTTATTTTCCCTTGTTCATATAAGGTTTCAACTATATTCAGATCGAATGCTGATGAGGTTTCAATATGAACTTCATTTTTCAAAACCTCATCAAGTATGAATGAAAAATGTGAACTCTTGGTACAGTAACTGAAATAATAATCGCCCTTGTAATCAGTCTTGGCCATTGCAACATTAAAGAGTTTTTTTGCCTTTTGAATTTGCGAGGAAATTTTGGGTAAATAACTTATTTTTAAAGGTGTTCCATATTGCTTAATAATATCCATTAAGCATATATTATGAAAGTACAATTCATCATCAATTACTTCGAACTCTTCCTGTGGAAAATCAAAAGTCTGTTCAATCAGGTCTATATATTTCTTCTTCATTAATCAATTGTAACTTAAATGAATTTATAAAATTAACTGTATGTAAATAACTTAGAAATTCTATATGACACCATTTCGGGGTGGACAAAAATACAATTTCTGCGAAAATTCTGGATAATTAATTCGTTATACAGAAATAAAATTGATGAACTTTACAATAAATTTAATATTCTGCACTTATCAATTAATAATTTAATTGGCAATACTCAATTTTAAACTATCAGACAATGGATAAGTATACCCTGATTTTTATTTTTAAAATCTTTTTTATTTCTTTATTATTTGGGTTCAAATGTTATAGCCAGACTAATGAATTGAAAATCAGTTGTGAAAAACGCTGGCAAACTCCTGAAGTATTAATGACATCGGAATCTGTGTGCTACGACCCTCTCACCAATTTATTATATGTTTCGTGCATCAACGGTAATCCTGCTGAAAAGGATGGTAATGGGTTTATTGCAGAGTTAAGTTTAAATGGTGAAGTAATAAACCTGAACTGGATAACGGGTTTAAATGCTCCTAAAGGTATGAGTGTGAACAAATCAAAATTATTTGTCACTGATATTGACAGAGTGGTTGAAATTGATATTTCTAAATCGGCAGTTTCGAGGGAATTCAAGGTGGACGGGGCAAAATTCCTGAATGACATTGTAATAGATCCAAACGGTTTGATTTATATTTCAGATATGGCTACCAGTAAAATTCATCGAATTAATAATGGTATTGTCGAATCCTGGTTGAGTGATGAGGAAATTGAAGCTCCAAATGGAATGTTTTACGAGAACAAGGAAATCCTGATCGGTACAAAAAAAGGAATTTATGCGGTACGAATCAATGATAAGCGGATCTGGCCAATATTACCGGTGGATGGCGGAATTGACGGCCTCAAGGCAGATGGACACGGAAATTATATCATATCGGACTGGAAAGGTAAAATTCAGATGGTAAACATTAGCAAAGAATCAATGATTCTAATTGATACAAGTATATCAGGTGTAAATGCTGCCGATTTGGAATTCATACCTGGTAAAAATATGCTTTTCGTTCCAACATTCAGTGACAATCGTGTTACGGCCTATGAAATAATATTTAAGTGATTAAATTTGCACAAAAAATCAAATTATAAATTTTATGATCCATTTTATGAAAAAAGTTTTTTTAGCTCTTTTAGTTTTGGCTTTTAATGCCGGATTAGCTCAACGCATTGCTTTCGTTGAAGTAAACAAAATCATTGACAAGATGCCGGAATATAAGGCAGCCAATGAAAATATTGACAACCAGATTAAACAATGGGAATCGGAAGTGGAATTGAAATTTCAGGAAGTTGAAAATTTGTACCAGGACTATGTAAAAAATGAAATGCTTTATCCCGAAGATGTAAAAATCGAAAAACAAAATGGAATAGTGGATGCTGAAAAAAAGGCAAAGGAATTCAGGGAAAAAATATTCGGTAATACCGGAGATTT
The DNA here is from genome assembly GCA_020052415.1 of Bacteroidales bacterium. GTDB lineage: Bacteria > Bacteroidota > Bacteroidia > Bacteroidales > JAADJA01 > JAADJA01. Next base: position 94,837 of record JAGVPB010000094.1, read on the forward strand.
GAATAAGATGCAGGAAAAATTACTGAAGCCTCTTGAAGACAAAATTTTTCAGACAGCGGAAAGGGTCGGGAAAGAAAATAATTATGAGTATGTTTTCGATAAACGCCCCGAATCTTCATGGATTTATACAAACCCTGAACATAATATCACAGAAAAAGTACTCACGGAATTAGGCCTCAATGAAAAGTAAATAGTACCGAAAGAAGGATTATTATTAGCTTGAAGATTATTTCCAATTAAATTAAAAGTCAAAAAACGCCTGGCTGTATTCAATTGGATTTATACAAATAACGGGTATCTGTGCTTCATTAAAAATTATTTTTTCGGACCAGGGAGCAAGACTAAAATTTAAGGATCCAATTTGAGGTTCAGTTACGATCATAATCAGATCCATATTTTTTTCAACGGCATAATCGGTTACAATTTTGGCTGAATCCCCTGTATTATCAGCATAATCTACATCAAAGGCAATCCCGGATTTTTGAAAGGCATCAGCAATTTGCTTTGAAATAATGTCAATTCTCGACATTTCTGCAGGATCGCTTACTCTTTCTTTAAAAATAGTTATCGTTGATTTAAATCTTTGTGAAAAGGAAATTGCATATTGTACTTTTTGCCTGGCCTCAGTGAAGGAATTGATCGGCATCAGTATCTTGCTATACCCGAAATAATTCTTTTTTTGAACAACCAGTGTTGGAACCTTTGCCCTTGTTATAACTTTAAGAGCATAACTGCCGAAGAGGTGCTGAAGTCCCTTTTTCCCATGTGTGCCTAAAATAATAAAATTAGCTCCTGCTTTTGAAGCTTTTTCATGGATAAGTTCAAAAATGCTGCCTTCCTCACAGGAATAATCTATTACCAATCCTTCATTCAGTTTTTGAAACTCTTGCGTAATTTGGATAAGCTTGTTTTCTACTGCATGATGTATATCCTTTTCTCCCTTAAACAAGACAAAGGAGTCCTTGTTAATAACATGATAAATCAACACTTTAAAATTCACAGCCTGTGCAATTTTCACTGCATGTTCAATAGCATTATAGCAAACGTCCGAAAAATCAGTCGGGACTAAAATTATATTGTTTAGCATCTTAATAAGGTTAGATTATTTTAACAAAAGTAAAAAAAAGCCACCAACAGGCGGCTGTAAAATTTATTTGCTTTTATCAGGATAAGGAGGAACGCCGGGCCATTCTGCGGGCCAGTTCTTTAGTTCCTCTAAAATCACTTCAATCGCTTTATTTAATTGCTGATCTTCACCAGTATATTCTTTAGCAGGATCATTTTCAATTTCAATATCGGGATCAACACCATGTCCCTCAATAACAAATGATTTCCCTTCACGGTCATAAGTTGAAAATTCAGGTTTCATAAGTGTTCCACCGTCAATGAAAGGCAATGATCCCCTGATTCCCGTCACCCCTCCCCAGGTTCTTGTTCCTATAAGTTTACCCATTTCCAGGGTTTTAAACTGGTATGGGAACAAATCACCGTCCGAAGCCGAATACTTGTCAATCAGCATTACCTTGGGACCGTAAACCATTGCTTCCGGGCTGGTATTGGGTGAACCATTCCTGCTGATCCTCATCAACGCCAGTTCCCTGCGCAATCTTTCAATGATCATTGGTGAAACATTTCCACCACCATTACCGCGGTCGTCAATAATCAGGGCCCTTTTTTTCAATTGAGGATAGTAGTGCTTTACAAATTCATTCAGGCCCTCCGCACTCATATCCGGTATATGAATGTATCCCACCTCGCCTTCAGTAGCTTCATTAACTTTTGATATATTTCTCTGTACCCAGTCGTAATAGTATAAACCCGATTCGTCATCAATCGGGACCACAATAACTTTTCGTGACCCTTCTTCTTTAGGCGAACTGTTTACTGTAAGCTCCACTTGTTTTTCGGCCATTCCAACCAATGATTCATAAATATCAGTCATATCGGTTGTCAGCTTCCCATTAACGGCAATGATAAAATCCCCTTCATTTACCTCTACACCGACTTCATTCAATGGTGACCTGGTATTTTTTGTCCAGTTTTCTCCCTTTAATATTTTATCTATTTTATAAAATCCAGTATTGTCCCTGATTAATTCCGCTCCCAATAGTCCGGTCTTTATTCTTTCGGGTGAAGGTTTATCACCCGCATTTACATAAGCATGGCCGATATTAAGCTCCCCTATCATCTCGCCAATAACATAGTTCAGGTCATTCCTGTTATTAATAAATGGGATCAAAGGTTCATATTTCGTGTGGATAGCCTTCCAGTCAACACCGTGCATATTCGGATCATAAAAAAAGTCACGCATTTGTCTCCAGGATTCATCGAAAATCTGCGACCATTCGTCCTTAACATTAGCCCAAACCTTCATATTTGATAAATCAACAAATTCGGTAGTATTTATTTTACTCTTAGGCAAATCAATGATGGAATACTTCTGGTTTGAATTAACAACCATTTTTTTATGATTTGCCGAAATGAGGTAACTGCCATATTCTCCAAGTTCAGTTTCCTTTTTCTCCTTCAAATCATACATTTTTAGGGTAGCTTTTTTATTAGAACTGTTTCTCATGCAATAGAAAACATAGTCACCGGCTGATTCGAGATTCCAATAATATCCGGGATCAATCGGTAAAGCTACGATCCTGTCAACAATGCCATCAAAATCAATGTTTACTATTACGTCACTTTTCGATTCCTTGCTCTGGCCTGCTTTCTTAGGTTCATTCTCGTCCTTTTTCTCAATAGAGCCGGTATCTGATTTAACTTCAACCTCATCATTTTCAGGGCTAAAAGGATTCTCAACATCTTTTCGCAGCGTCACAAAATAAACTTTCAGCATGTCATTATAAACATGATTCCATTCAACCCAACTATATTCAGGGTTAAAATCCCGGGAGGAAGTAAAGAATAAATATTTTCCATCTGTGCTGAAAACAGGCCTGTCGGAATCGTACCAGCCATCGGTGACCGCAATTTTTTCGTCCGTAGCAGTATTACAAATCCAGATGCGGGTCATACCATCATTGGTTGGTTTTGGATAAGTGATCCATTTACTATCAGGTGACCAGTAATAATATCTTATTTCGCCATCTCTGGTCTCTTCAACCAGTTTAATCTGTTTTGTATTAATATCAACATATTGTAACCGCTGCATCCTGTCGGACCACATTAACTTTTTACTATCCGGTGACCAAACCGGATTATACTTATAATTACTGCTGTTTGATGTGATCTGAACAGCAGGCTCACTCCTGTCCTGTTTTTGAATAAATATTTCATCCTCTCCTGTCCTGTCGGAAATAAATGAAATATAAGTTCCGTCAGGAGACCATTCCACATTCCTGTCATGAACTCTAGAAGATTCAGTAAGATTCCTTGTCATACCTGTTTTTACTGGGACAGTGAATACATCACCTCTCGCCCCAAAAACCAGCCTTTTTCCATCGGGTGAAATCGCCCAGCTGTCAATCATTTTTGATGCATCTTTGAGTTCATTTCTGCTGCCTGCAAAATCATCTGCGATAACAACCGGAATTTTATTTGACTGTTGTGATGAAAGATCGAAGTTATACAGGTATCCCCCGTTCTCATAAATTATTGAATTATTGCCGGCTGAAGGAAATTTTATGTCATACAGAGTATATTGAGTTACTTTTTTGGTTTCGCCGGTTTCCGTATTATAAACAAACAGGTTCATGATCCGGTCCCGATCTGATAAAAAGTATATTTCCTTGCCAAACCACATCGGGATTATGTCCTGAGCATTATTATTTGTGATATTGACGGTTTCCTTTGATTTGAAATCATAAATCCAAATATCATCTGCCATACCTCCCCGGTAATATTTCCAGGTTCTGAATTCACGGAAAACCCTGTTGTATGCCAGCTTATCTTTTTTTGGTGAATAACTGCAAAAGCCACCCGCCGGTAATGGAAGTTCTTCCGATAATCCTCCTTTAATATTGGCAATAAACAACTGGCCAATAAAGGAATTAAATGATTTCTTCCGCGACCTGTAAACGATTTGGTCATCGTCCTTCCATGTCAATACGATATTATTCGGACCCATACGATCAGAAATATCGTCACGGTCGAGGGTAGCAGTATAAGTTAATCTTCTCGGGACCCCGCCTTCCGACGGCATCAGGTAAACTTCGGTGTTGCCATCGTACTGTGCCGTAAATGCAATATTTTTCCCATCGGGTGAAAACCTCGCGAACATTTCATAGCCTATATCATTTGTGAGTTTTCGGGCTGTGCCTCCGTCTATGGAAACAGTGTACAGATCACCGGCGTATGAAAATATAACCTGATCATTATAAATTGCTGGAAACCGCATTAACCTTGACTCTTCCTGAGCGCCTGCATGGAAAACAATTCCAATAAATAAAACCAAAAAGGTAATTTTTCTCATTGCTAAATTATTTATTAAGTTTGAAAATAAACTCAATGGGATTGCCACATTAGTGCCACAATTATTAACCATTTTATAATGAAGTTGTTTTACCGGCTGAAAATAAAGTTATATAATAATAATGCAGGAAATTGAACAACAACTGTTCATAACTGAACGATAGTTTACAGAAGATAATTATGGATATAAAGTTAGTTACTCTGGCATCAATCGCATGTATCCTTATATTTATCTACCTGCTCAAAGATTATAATGCCGGCTTCATCATTAAGATCATGGTTAAGTGAATGATTAGTTCGAACCATGTTACAAACAGACCAGGCGTTACATTTGTCAGATACAGCTAAATAATTTTGTGCAAGAGCCAGGTTGTATATAAGATTAATGGTATAGCTTGAGGAGTTTTTTGCACTGGATAGTTTAAGAAGCGACAGTGCCTGAGTAACATCTTTTGAATCAATCATCAGTGTAAGATACCCAAGACAAAACAATTCATCGCCGGATAATTCGCTATAGTTCAGGTTTTCAGAATTCTTTCCATATTTTCTGCCCAAAAACATTTCAAAAGTTGCTTTGTTGTTTTTTCCTTTTTCACTTACAGGCAAGGTATTGATGACGGCTGCTTTTAAATCTATTGTTACCGACTGATCCATCAGATAACCGGCCAATACACCATCAAGGAATCCAAGTTCTTCGGCATACTGAACTTTTTCATTTAAATAATATGCAGTAAAGAATTTGGTTTGTGAAAGCGGAGAATCTGCAAAAATGAATTGTGCAGCAAATAAGATTACAGCTGTCAAAATGAACTTATTAAAATTTTTCATGGTAAAGTTGTTTAAAATTAGACAAAGATAAAATTAATTTCTCATTGATCAGACAAAGAAAAACTTGCACCGGGTTGCTGAACATTTAATAAATCGTAAAGAAATCAATTAAATTAAAAAATTTATATCCATTTAACAAGGTTAAAGTCTTGGCGGTGGGGCAGGAAGACGGCCTTTGGAAATATCCTGAATGCAAAATCGAAAACTCCTGAAACTTTTTGAGTGATGGAACATGAATAAATAGCTTTCACACCTGAATAGCTGATCAGCTTCAATTCTTCTGTGTGAAAAATTTGCTCGACCTTATCATTTACTTTTTGTCCGATTACAATATCAATCCCGATATTCTCCGAATGAATGCCATTGGTATTTAAAACTATTTCAACTGCAAAATCATCTCCAAGGTCTAATGGTTTGGTTGTGGAATTAGGCACACGGACTGAGATCACTTCGACACCATCCCATTTTTCAATAATGTTTTGTTTCCATTTCCTGACTTTATGAGCAAGCGAAAAATCATTTTCACACATGGCCTTTCCTCTGGAAAAAAGCTTTGAATAAAAGTTATTATAATAATCATTCATCATCCGTCTCATGGTAAAATCAGGAGCAATTTCAGAGATTGAATTCTTAATATATGAAATCCATTTGTGAGAAATTCCATTATTATCCACATCAAAATAAACCGGTAATATTTCCTCCTCAATAATGTAATAAATGGTTTCTGCATCGAGTTCATCCTGGAAAGCCTGGTTGCCGTAGGTAAGCGTTTCCTGAAGTGCCCATCCTGCGTTTTCACGATAACCTTCTGCCCACCATCCATCCAGAACACTTAAATTTATGACGCCATTCATGACAGCTTTTTCACCACTTGTTCCTGAGGCTTCCATAGGCCTTTGTGGCGTATTAAGCCAAATATCAACCCCTGATATTAATTTATGAGCAACATGAATATCATAGTTTTCAAGAAATAGTATTTTACCCATGAACTGAGGCATACGCGATACTTCAATAATTCTCTTTATCAAATCCTGCCCGGGTTTGTCGTTCGGGTGAGCCTTACCGGCAAAAACAAATCTCAGGGGCTTCTCAGGATTGTTCAGAAGTTCGGTAAGTCTTTCAATATTACTGAATAATAAATGTGCACGTTTGTAAGTGGCAAACCTTCTTGCAAATCCAATATATAGAGCCTTATCATTAATCTGCTCAAGGGTGTTAAAAATTATCTTTGGATTTTCCTGTCTTCGGGTGAGGTCGCTTTGCAATTTATTTTTCAAATATTTGATAAAGGAGCTTTTGGCTTTTTGTCTTTGATTCCAAACCTCCTGGTCAGAAATATTGTGTATTTTTCTCCAGAACTCATGTTCAGTTTGCTGATGAATTAAATCAGACCCAAGATGGGAACTGTAGAATTTTTGCCAGTTTTTTGCAGCCCATGTTGGTAAGTGAACTCCGTTAGTAACATGACCGATATGTATTTCATCTGCAAAGAAGGCAGGATAAAGATCTCTAAACATTTCACGGGTAACCCTGCCATGTATTTTACTAACGGCATTGATTTCCTGTGATAGCTTAGCTGCCAGTACACTCATGGAAAATTTTTCTGATGCATTGCCTTTATGAAACCTGCCGAGGTTCATAAAATCATCCCATGAAATATTCACCCTGTCAGCGTATTGAGGCACATACATACGGATAATATCTTCTGTAAAAGTATCATGCCCGGCGGGAACTGGGGTATGGGTGGTAAAGAGCGTCGTGGCTCTTACGACCTCAATCGCTGTTTCGAATCTAAGAGCTTTTTCCTCAACCAGGCATCTTAACCTCTCAAGACATGCAAAGGCAGCATGCCCCTCGTTGAGATGGTAAATGTCCGGATTTATACCCAGTTCTTTTATAAACTTGATTCCTCCGGCACCTAAGAGCAATTCCTGTTTGAACCTGTTTTCCCAGTCCCCGCCATACAATTGATGCGTAATTGAACGGTCTTCCATTGCGTTTTCTTCAATGTCGGCGTCCAAAAGGTATAATGGAATGCGGCCTACGTCAATCTTCCATACTTTGGCAATTAAAGTACGGCCCGGTAATGCAAGGTTTATCTTTATCCATTCGCCATCTGCTTTTCTGACAGGCAATAGCGGTAATTCAGTAAATTTCTGCGGATTCTTCTCTGCAATCTGATCCCCGAAAAGAGAGAAATTCTGGTTAAAATAGCCATAGCGATATAATAAACCAATCCCAAAAAGATTCTTATTTGAATCGCTGGCCTCTTTTAAATAATCACCGGCAAGAATTCCCAGTCCGCCTGCATATATTTTTATAGATTCATGCAGGCCGAATTCCATGCTGAAATATGCAACCTGCTCAGTAGGTTTATGTACTGCTTCAGCCATATACTGAAGAAAAGAATTGTGAACAACATTTAATTGCTCAATAAAATTTTCATTCCTTTTTAATGCCTGAAATTTTTCAAATGAAAGCCTGTATAACAATGCTACGGGATTATGATCTACGCTATCCCATAGTGGCTCATCAATGCTTTTAAAAAGAGAAATAGCATCATAATTCCACGACCACCACAGGTTCATGGACAATTCGCGAAGGGGTTCGAGTTCGGCCGGTACTTTCACCTGTACAAAAATTTTCTTCCAGTCAGGGCGGTCCAGCTTACCGTTACCCATTACTGTATATTCGAATGATTGCTTGCTGATAAATAAATCTGACCGGTTTTCAACCTTGTTATTGGCAATCAGATAAGCCTGGCTGTATTTTATTGATAATTTATCCCAATGCAATTGCTGGGCTATTTCATAAGCCTCCTTTCTTGCAGCTTCAATCTGTTCATTGTTTGCTTTGGTAAAAAAAACAAGTTCTTTGGCAACAGCATCAACTACATCATTGTAATTATCCTCATTTCGTTCAATTGTTGTTACAGCATGATGTTCAACATTGAAATTATATTTCACCCAAAGGCCAAAGCCTGCAAGAGAAGTTGTTAATGTTGGTATTTTAAATGCAATACTTTCAAGCGGAGTATAGCCCCAGGGTTCGTAATAGGAAGGAAAAACTGTAACATCAAAACCTGTAAGCAACTGGTAATAATCGAAATTAAAAATTCCATCCATACCGTTCAAATAAACCGGAACAAAAACGACTTTTACATTATCACCCGGGCCATTGGAAATGTTATTCTCCCTGATTTTTTTAAGAACCGGATCATGGTTCTTATCATACAGCACATGAGTAAGGTATTCGTTTGACACTGGCAGGTTGAAGTCGGCTTTACCAATATGATCAATCAGATCTTTTCTTGGCCCTGCATTGCTTCCGGGAACAGTAATAAGAGCTATGACTTGTCGTTTCAGCTTCTTATCCGAATTCAGCTTTCCAAGGGCATCAATATAAATATCAATGCCTTTATTCCAGAACTCATACCTTCCACTGGTGAGAATGATAAGCGCATTTTCTTCAATTTTTTGATTCAACAGCGATTCCACTACCAGAATGATTCTGGCTCTTGCTGTTTTTCTTTGCGTTTCAAATTCCCCGGTGTTTGGTAGGAAAACATCTGAGAACCCGTTTGGCGTCACTACATCAGGTTCTTTATTTAGCAAATACTTACATTCGTTGGCAGTAATATCACTCACGGTTGTAAAGCAATCAGCTTCCTTAGCAGAATTATACTCCAGTGAAAATTTTGATGTAATGCCCAATTGCCGTGCAAGTTCAGAGGGATTGTATTTTTCAAGATCACTGTAAAGCCGAAGATTATTGCCTGAAATTGATCTTCCCAAAGTAGTGGCATGAGTTGTAAATACAGTTGCAACCTGAGGCACTTTATCTTTCAGGTAAAGCACGCCCGCGCCTGTCATCCATTCATGAAAATGGCCGATAATTTTATCATTGGCTGTTACATAAAAGTTGTAAAAGCTTTCAATTACAATTCCTGCTGCATATCCGAACAGGGCGGGTTCAACATAGTCCCAGCCTCCCGACAATGAATCAAGCTTATAAGTTTCCCAGAACTCAGCAAATATCTGATCCTTTATAATAAAAAAAGGCGTAAAGTCAACTAAAACGGCTATAGGTTTGCCGGGTATATTCCACCTTCCGGTTCTAATTCTTAATCCTTCCTTTTCAGCACTTTCATGCCATGCTTTGAATAATGACTTGTCATCAACAAAATCAGGATTTTCAACTGTCTCTTTCCAAACATCGGGACCGATAAAAATATATTTATCATCATACCCGTCAACCATTGACATATATTTTGATGACAGAACCGTATAGATCCCTCCGACCTTATTACAAACTTCCCAGCTTACTTCGAACAGATATCCCGGCGTTGATAACTCACTAGTCATTATTATTCAATTTGAGAAAAGATATACTACAATAACTTTTAATAAATGTTTGCAAATTTAAGGGTTAACTTTTACCAAAGTCATCATTATTATTAACAATTTCCCTGACAACGCAACTTAAAACCTTAGTCCTTCATCTATTATACATAAATCTTTTTGGCCTATAGTCTGACTATACATAGACACTTAAAAATTACATTTAAATCATTTATCATGAAAACTAACAATTTATGTATTCAAATTCTGTATGTGTTTATATTTCTTTCAAGTCAAACCTCCGCCCAAAATTCAGTATTGTCAGAATGTAATTGGTACAAACTCGCGGTTCAACAGACGGGTATTCACCAAATAACATATAGTGACCTCATGAGCTACGGGATCAATCCTTCACAACTTAACCCCAAACACATCAGGCTTTACGGAAATGGTAACGGAATGTTGCCTGAAGATAATAATTCATTCAGGTATGATGACTTACAGGAGAATGCCATTTTTGTCTATTCACTGAAAACTATGGCTTCATAAACATAAATTTCAGCATCTTTCCAGCCATCCCAACCAAGGCCAGCCTTGTCTCGGGAACAATGACCTAAAAATTCATTATGATTCCAGCCGGTTTCTGTTGCAACTTGTGGTAAAAAAGTGCCGCTGCGATTACCCTTTTTAATATAAATGCCGTTTTTGCCAAGTTCGATTTCATTAACAGATTCGATCTTTTTTAAGGGTGTCAGTACGGATATTTCTATGATGATTTTCTGTAATTCACTTTTACTCACAGGTACGAAGCGTTTATCCTGAGTTGAAGATGCAATTGCCATTTGCTGCACAACTTCAAATAATGGTTCTTCCTGGTCGAACCTTCCGATACATCCCCGCAGTTCATCGTTCATTTTCAGGGTAACAAAAGCACCGCATTTTGTTTTTATTGCATCTGAAAAAGTTTCAGATTTAAGTTGAGCTAAATTATTTTCCGAAATATAGCTTTCAATGGTGATTCGCGCAATATTCAACAGGTCTTTTTTGTCAGTGTCAGTCAAATAAAAATCCGATTGTTCTTTTAGTTTCTTACTTACAACAATTGAATTATACCCTACCACCCTGTTTGAGTCACCATATTTTGTATCCCCTGAATTTTGATAAGTGATCAAATCGTACTTTAAATCATCAATATTAGTAGTCAGATATAACAAAGTAAGGATGGAAGTCCAGCCGCAAGCCCTTGTTGCAAGCCCCGGTACATTATTATTAATGCCGTCGCTAAGTTCTGATAAAAACATATCCGGATCGTTTGTAAGAATACTCTCAGCAGTTTTTTTGTCAATTATAACAGCATTTTTATAACCAGGATAATGCGAAAAATCTGAACTGACAACAAATAAATTTGATTCATTAAAGTAGGGTTGTAACGCCACAGCTATTTTATGACAATCTTCCTGAGATTGGGTTCCGATTACTATTGGCACAATTCGAAATCCATCCTTCAATTTATATTGCAAAAAGGGTAATTGTACTTCAACGGAATGTTCCTGTTTGAAAGCCTGGGCATTAGAATTGAATATCCTGTTCTCTGAACTTAGTTTTTCTGCGAGTTCAGTATTTACTTTAACTCTTCCCAGGGGAGTAATAAAATCACCGGAAGTAAATATTGAAGCTCCTTCAAAATACGAGGTGTGACTTGATGCAATTATAAAGACATTATTATAAAATTTTTCTGTATCAATTTGATTAAACCCTGAAGCTGCAACCCCTCCGGAATAAATATAACCTGCATGCGGTGAAATAACAGCCAGAACATTTTGGAATTTTCCAGGAACAGCATTCTTATAAAGATTCGCAAGTATTAGATTAAGTTCTTCTTTATCTGAAGGGTAAAACTGACCGGCAAAATCAGGCTGCTTGTCAAGCGGGTTATGGTTTTGAGCCTTATCATCAGTTTTATCCTGAGATGAACAACAGTTACAAAATAAAACAAATACAATAAGTAAATTGATGAAATAGTTTTTCTTATTCATTTTTATATAAATTTGAAAACCATAAACAAATGTAAGGAATGTTTATCAAACCTGCAAATAGAGTAAAATTTTCAATCTTCATCCTGGGATTTACATCAATAATTACCCAAATTATTGTGTTGAGGGAATTCCTGACTGTATTTAACGGAAATGAATTAATTACCGGGATGATTCTTGCAAATTGGATGCTGTTAACAGGATTGGGAGCCTTATTGGGAAGTTCATTAAAAAAATATTATATAAATTTCAATGCAATAAGTTACACACATATATTAATCGGGATATTACCTATCATTATTGCATTTTTAATTTATTATTTAAGAAATATACTTTTCCCGGCTGGTAAAATGATTAATCTTCTTGAAGTATTTTTTACTTCTTTAATTTTACTCGCTCCTTTTTGCATTCTTGCCGGAATATTATATACTGTCTTTGCCCATCTCCTTTCATCTATTTTAAAATCGAATGTCATCAATAAAGTATATGCCATTGAAGCATTTGGTAGCATTGCAGGTGGAATTCTCTTTAATTTTTTACTGATATTTATTTTCAAAACTTTTTTTAGCCTGACACTTCTATTAATAATTAACTTTTCCACAGCAATAATACAGTTTTATATAACCGATAAAAAAGCAATAGCTTACGTCACATCCCTCATAACCATTTTATTAACTCTCGTTATCATTACATCTGATTTAGAACGAAAAGCTGTTCAACTCCTCTATCCCAATCAGGAGCTGATCTATTTTAAAGACACGGCATACGGTAAGATAGTCGTTACAAAAACTGCAAATCAATACAACTTTTATGAAAACGGAAATTTTCTATATACCAATAATAATAATATTCAGAATGAGGAGAACGTGCACTATGCTATGTCGCAGCATGCGCATCCTGAAAATGTTTTACTGATTTCAGGTGGCGCCTCAGGAATGCTGCACGAAATTTTGAAATATAATATAAGTTCCGTAGATTATATTGAGCAGAACAAAAACCTGATTGAAGTTGCTGAACTTTATACAAGCAATATTATCCATCAGGATAATATTAACATTATTCATAATGATGCACGACTTTTTTTAAAAAATAAATCTGATAAAAAATATGATGTTGTATTGGTTAGCCTTCCTGATCCAACTAGTGTTCAAATCAACAGGTATTTCACGCTCGAATTTTTTGAGGAATTGAAAAAACACCTGAATGAATTTGCAATCGTTTCAATCAGCCTTTCTTCAGTTTCAAATTATATGGGAGAGCAATCAATAAATATTAACTCATCAATATTCTCAACATTGAAACTTTTTTTCCAGAGTGTTACAATAATTCCAGGTGGGAAAAATTATTTTATTGCATCCGACGGTCATCTTTCTACTGCAATAGCAAGCTTGATTGAAGAAAAAAAAATAAAAAACGAATATGTAAACTACTATTATCTTGAAGACACCCTAATCTCAAAAGAAAGTAAATTAATTGAGGATATTATTTCAGAGGATATTGTTATCAACAATGATTTTAAACCTGTGGTTTATTATTTTCAGTTGCATTATTGGTTAAGCTATTTTAAAGTTAATTATTTGATATTCTTCGCAATTCTTATAGTTTTTGCAGTTTTGATCATTGTCAGACTTAATTATCTTAATTTCGGACTTTTCGTTACAGGGTTTACGGCATCATCCCTGGAGCTTATTTTAATCATAGCTTTTCAGGTAATTTATGGATACACATATCAAATGATGGGGATAATCATTACTTTTTTCATGGCTGGTTTAATGTTTGGTTCATTGATTTTGGCCGAAAGAATAAAGGTTAGGATAAAGACCTACAGTTTAATTCAATATACCATAGGCATTTTTTCAATATTAGTCACTTTAACTTTACTATTACTCAGGTCAAGTTCATTAAATGTTATTTTAGTTCATTTCATTTTTATTGTGCTAATTTCGGCTACAGGGATGCTGACCGGTCTGCAATATGCAATTTCATCAAAACTTAGAATTGTTTCTATATCCCAGATAGCAGCAACCACTTATGCAACCGACTTATTAGGGTCGGCATTGGGGGCAGTACTCGTTACCTCCTTTATTATTCCTTTTTTTGGAATTATTAAAGTTACTCTTATTATTGCCATACTAAATTTCATCACCGGTCTGTTTGTTTTAATAAAGTCAAAAAATAGTAATTGATCCTGAAATCAGGAATTGAAAACCAACATGGCTCAAAAATTAATTAATAAAAGACGGTTTTTAAAAGAAGGCATCCTGGGAGCAGGGGCGTTAAGTTGCGGAATATTCAATATAAACCCGCTTAATGTGAAAGCCGGTGAATTATTAGGTTTGCAGGACAAGGAATCTGAAGGATTCAAAGAAAGCTGGAAAATAGAATCCAAATTTTATATCAACACTCCTAAGGGATTAAAATGTCAGCTTTGCCCGAATGAATGTAAAATGCTGCTTAATGAAACCGGCGATTGTAGAACCAAAGTAAATATTGAAAACAGGCTTATTTGCATTGCTTACGGTAATCCATGCGCAATTCATATTGATCCAATAGAAAAAAAACCACTTTATCACTTTTATCCAGGATCCAGTGCCTTTTCGATTGCTACTGCAGGATGTAATCTGGCATGTCTGAATTGTCAAAACTGGGAGATTTCCCAATCCAGTCCTTACTCAACAAGAAATTATGATTTATCACCTGAAAAAGTCGTGGATGAGTGTGCAAAGAACAATTGTAAATCCATTGCCTATACATATTCTGATCCGGTGGCATTTTATGAATATACACTTGACACTGCAATCATTGCCCGTGAAAAAAATATTAAAAATGTAATTGTCAGCGCTGGCTATATTAATGAAAAGCCATTAAGAGAATGGTGCAAATATATTGATGGTGCACATATTGATTTGAAATCCTTTTCAAATGAAATATATGAAATGCTGAATGCCGGGAAGCTAGAACCCGTTCTGAATACATTAAAAATAATGAAAGAAGAGGGTGTATGGCTCGAAATTATCAATCTGATAATTCCCACTTGGACGGATGATCTGGATATGATTAAAAAAATGTGTGATTGGCTCGCTGAAAATGGTTTTGAATCAACACCCCTGCATTTTAGCAGATTTCAACCTCTTTATAAATTGACCAACTTACCTGCAACCCCGGTTTCTGTTTTAGACAAAGCAAGGGAAATTGCACTTTCCCGGGGAGTAAACTTTGTTTATATTGGTAATGTGCCTGGTACCTTGGCAGAAAATACTTTTTGTCCTGATTGTAAAAAAGTCGTCATTTCAAGGAAAGGCTTCAGAATACTTGAAAACAATTTAGATGCAGGGAAATGCAAATTCTGCAAAGCCGCAATACAAGGCATTTGGGATTGATATAACTTCACCAGAATCGATCCTTTTTTTATTAAATAAACACATCAAATAAATTAATGCTTATAGAGTTTAAATTTCCGTTAGAAGTAGTTTTTTAATTCAGATAAATATAACAATTTCACAGGATTTACGTAATAATGCTATTAAATTGAGTTAAAAAATCAATAATTTAAGTTTAATAACTTTGATATTCATGTAATTGCTCAGACAGAATAAGAATTAATGTTCACTCCATACCATTTCTTTTCAGAATTTTCTATTCAGCGAGCAGGAATAGGAACAGAGTTATTGTAACAAGAATGCATTAATCATTTTGATTTTTTTTGAAATTTATAATTTTAGTTTTGTTGGAAAAAATTAAGTTTGTACACTCGCTTTTATTGTTTCTTATAACATTGATCAAATTATGGAATCTTAAATTGGAATTGCAACAAACTAAATTTCATACTGTTATGAAATTTTATAAAAAATTTTTACAGAACAGGGTTACCTTTTATTGATTTACAGAATTAACTATTGAAAAGTGCAGGAATTTAAGGCAGAAGAAATATTAGAAGGCCTTCAGAATAGAGACACTGACGTTCTGGATTATATCTACAGAAACTTTTTCAATCAGATAAAAGTTTTTATTGTCCAAAATGATGGTACTGATGAAGATGCAAAGGATATATACCAGGATGCGATTTTAGTGATTTATCAAAAGACCCGAAAGGAAAACCTGATACTTAGTTGTTCTTTTAATACTTATTTATATTCAGTTTGCAGATTACTGTGGCTAAAACAACTCGAATACAGGAAATTAAATAAAACTATAATTGAAGAATCTGCAAAGTTTATTGAATTGGATGACGATGTAGCTAACGTTTACAGGACAAATGAGCGATATATGTTATATCAGGATCATTTTAAAAGGCTTAGTTATAGTTGTCAGAAAATTTTAGAACTTTTTCTTGCAAGAATTCAATTAAAAGAAATTGCAAGGATTCTAAGACTTAAAAGTGATGATTACGTGAAAAAGAGAAAACATCAATGCAAAGAAAAATTAATTGCAAGCATTAAAAATGACCCAAGGTTTAAAGAAATAATGAAACAATAAAATTCTAAATTATCTTAAAAATGAATAAATCCTATAATCAAATCGAAGATTTTCTTGATGGCAATTTAATTGGAAAGGAATTAAGTATATTTATCAGCCAGAAAGAATTGGATAAGGAACTTGCAAAGGAAATTGAGCTTAGGTTCGAAGTAAATGAATTAATAAAGGATAATGGATTTTTCGAATTGAGAGAAAAACTCGAACTTCAGAGAAATGAATCCTATGTAAATAGTTCAATTATTAAGTTCAGAAAAGATTTATTTAAAACGTGGCATTTTGCCGCTGCTTCTTTTGCTCTTATCCTTGTTGTAGGCGGATTATGGTATATTTTATCGAACAAGCCCTATTCCACTGAAAAATTAGTTAGTAAATATTATAAACCTGCTCACCCTTTATTACAGGTTAGGTCAGCTGAAATTAAAAGTGATGATGCCCTTGCCACGGCATTCAAATATTATAAGGACAATGATTTCAACAGCGCTCTTAAATATTTTAATTCATTAGAAAATCAAATGACTGCAAAGTTTTATTCAGGAGTATGTTTTATTGAATTAGAACAATATGATGATGCTATTGAATCGTTCACAGCAGTAATTAATGACAATGACAATTTATTTGTAGAACAGGCAAACTGGTATTTAGGACTTATCTATTTAATGGACAATCAAAAAAATAAGGCCATTGAACAGTTTGAAAAGATTTCTAAGGACGAAAATTACTATACTTCCCAGGCAAAAGAAATATTAAAATATCTCAACTAATATTTTTTCTTTTCCTGTATATTCTAAAGCCGATATAAACGGTTACTAAAATTAGAAGAAAAGCTACAGGATAAATTAAATACCTCCTGTATGAATAGGTGATAATGGTTGAATTATCACCTATTTGTACATAAGCAGCCCAAAAATATGGATGAGAATGTATTTGATCAGATTCAGTTATATAGGTCAGCTTTGAATTTCTAAGTGCATCATCAATATTCAATCCTTTATTCAGATTATGATAAAACTTTTCCATTATATTAGCACTGGAAATATCTTCTATTTCCCATAATGTCATGACAATAGAAGGAACACCTGCATACATAAATCCCCTGGCAAGACTCATGATTCCTTCTCCCTTACTGAACTTACCTATGCCTGTTTTACATGCACTTAAAACCACCAATTGGGCATTTAGGTTGAGATTGTAAATTTCATAATTATTCAGAAATCCATCCTCCGCCGAATCATTATTTAAAGTAAAAACTAATTTTGATTTAAGTGGATCTTCATCATTTATTAAGGTATGCATTGCAAAATGAAGTATTTTAAACTTATTGGCATCGGATTTAACAAATTTCTCGGTAGCCTCCTCACCAGTCACAACTTTGCCATATACTTCTGAACTAATATTATTTACTTCATCAATTGAATAATCCAAAGGTGTAAGCATTGAGAATTTATCCCATGAGACCTTATGTTCAGAGTTCAAATCTGCTAAGTTCAAATAGGTTGGGGCCATAGCCAACAACTTACCATTGTTTTTCTTCTTAACATTATGTTTAAACATTATGGTCGCTGAATAAATGTAAGATACAGAATATTGATTAATTACATAGTTTAAATTTCTGAAATCCAATTTATCCGGGACATAATCATCCATTAATAAGGCTTCGAAAGTTAAGTAACCCAATATACCATCCGGAACGATCAGCAAACTTTTATGATCCTTGGTAACTCCAATATTTTCCAATAATATTTTATAAAAATAATAACTGCTTTGAATAAAATCTTTATAAGTCTCCTTCGTAAAATCATGACCCGGAAAGACATTTATCAAAGACATAAGCCCGATAACTTTTTCAGAGATATTACCTTCAATTATTTGCTTTTTATAAATCACTGTGTCATGCGAAATTAAAAATGTTAACAAGGCTGAATCAACAATTTTATACTCTATAAATATTTCGTCCTTCTCAAGTCTTTGCTGAATATCCTTAACTTCGATAACATCCACACTATATTTAAGCTGGAAATAGTCGGGATAATTATTTTCAATATGATCAATCAGGCTGTCGTATTTTAATGATTCTTCAAAGATTATTTTTTTTAATGAAAAAATTTTATTGCTGTCAGGCATGCTTTTTTGACTTTCGTCATATAGGTTGATTTTATATAATGAAATTTCTTTATTAAGGTTTTGTTCCTTTGCTTTTATATTTTCAGGAATTTTACCAATTTCGATAGCCTCAGATTGCCTTAACGAAGATAAAAGAATTGCAGCTTTACCTTTTTCCGAAAACTCAAAAGCTTTATATAAATAATCAATGTCGTTGGTCTTCTCATAAAGATCTGTTGCTACAAGTACAATTGAATTATAAATATCATATACATAATCATTTATTAATAGCTTAGTATTTTCGTCCTTATATGAGGATAAAATTTTCTCAAACAAGATTATTGTTAATTTATTTACCTCGAAGCTTGCTTGTAGATCTGCAATCTTATGACTGTATTTTCTATAGTAAAGATAAAGTGCATCAGATTTTTTATACAAGGCAATAAAATTGTTAAACTCTAAGTCAATGTCATCAATTGATGGATTCGAATATAAATTGTAATCATTGAATTTTTTTATTGTAGAAACAATAGCTTTTTGATAAACTTCCAACGCCTGTTCAATTTTATCCATATCGTAATACAAATCGGCAAGGTTAATTAAAACCAAAGAAACTTCAGTATTTTTAAAACCAAAAATCTCCTTATAAATTCTTAATGCATCATTAAATAAATTAACAGCTTCATTATACTTCTTCTGATTTGTACAAAATTGTCCATAAGCACTATAACTTCCTGCTGTATGGTAACTATCTTTACCGTATAATTTTTCTGAAATTGAAATGGCCTTTTTATAATTCTCTTCAGCCTTAGAAAAGTCATTCAAACTAAAATAACACCTTGCTGAATTTCTTAAGGCTTTAATGCTATTTTCCGGACTAAAGTTGTCAATTAGACAATCATTATAAAATTCAATCGCTTTTTGCAGGTTACCCAGTTTTTCATAAATAACCCCAAAATTGAGGTATAATTCATTTATAACTGAATTTGTTGTAATAGAATTCTTTCGATACAATTCCAAAGCCTGTTCCTGGTAAGTAAGAGCTTTATTATAATCACCTAACAAAATAAATATCGAACCTATATTAAAATATATCGGGGCAAGGCCAAAGTATTCCAAACCGAAATTTGAAATATAAATTTCTTCTGCTTTACTCAGATAATTCAAAGATTCGTTTGACTCTCCCATTATATACAAAAACCTGCCATAATTAAGGTATCCGGAAGCGAGCTGCGGATCGTTCTTATTAAGAAACTTTTCTTTCAATAATACTGATTGATTGAAATATAATTTCGCACTGTCATACAATCCCATATTTGAATTAGCAATGCCTATGTTTAAATACAATGAAGCAATTGTAATATCAGATGGATAAACTCTTGACCTCTCAATCGAAAGTGCTTTATTATAAAAACCAAGTGCAGCTTTATTATCCTTTAAGCTAATTTCAAGGTTTCCAAGTGATTTATAAACCAACGGTGTTAGGCTGTCATATTTTTCATTTTCACAATAATCACGAGCAAGTTTAAGGCATTTTAGTGAACTATCAATTTCGCCATATTTAAATAATAAATTCCCTTTAATAAAGAAAAACTCTGCATGTACTTTTTTTGAATCTATCCCTTTAGAATTTAGAAAAATTTCGGAAGACTTTAAATAATGGAATGCTGAATCAAAAATTCCTTTTGTTTGAAATGATTGTGAAATAAGGATTTGACATTTTAAATATTTCTCCCTTTGATCAATTTGTAAATATAACAGCGAAGCTTTTTTGTAAAAAAACAATGCCGAATCGAACTGTGCCTGCAAATATAGAGAATCAGCTTTATAAAAGTTTTGAAATGCTTTCGAGGTCAATTCGGAAGTATCAATTGATTGGCTGTTTGAATTGACAGATGATAAACCAGACACTTTATTATTGCAACAAAATACCGTTAATAAAGCTATTAATACAAATCCGTTTAAAAAAAATTTGTTCATGGAAGGAAATAACTCCTTAAATTAATAGAACGTTGCACCGATAAAGAATAAATCATTATTCCTGCATATTTTAATTCAATATTCCATCGAACACAATCAAAACAATCTTACTTAATCGAAAAACTTCTCTGTCGGGTCAATATTAGCAAGCGAAATAAAAAAGGGAAATAATCTGAGCGAAAATTTCCCTTTTAATAAATCAAATCTCTTCAAGTACCAGAAAATTTTACCCTTATCCCTATATAAAACAAGAGACAATAATTCAACCATTAGCAAATCTATTTATAATTTGCAACGTACGAAACTTATCTCTACAAATTGAAATAAGCTGTAAAATCTTTACAAAATCTCTCTGATAATAAAACTTTATTCCGGAACGTAAACTCCATTAACATCCGCAGCACTATTTCCCTGAATATCATTACCTGGAGAAGTAGATGTACCTGAATTACCGTTGGCATCAGTACCAGTTTCATCAGAGAATACATTTAAAGTAAAAAAAACAAAGAACATAGCCATAATAATGGCAACAAAACCTCTCTTTTTCATAAACCCTCAATTTTAAAATTAATACAATTTTCGAATGACGATTCAAAAATAGTACTATTTTTCAATTTGGGACTTTTTTTTTCAATTTTTCACATATTTTATTAAATACATTATATTAAATGCTGGTTATCAGTAAATTAATAATATTTTTTATTTTTTTAGTAAAAATAATTACAAAACCAGGGTAACCTTTTTTTCGATTTCAGAATTAACAAATGGAGTGTAGTGCGTATTTCTTGACCTTTAATTTGCAGAAATGAATAGAAAGTTGACTTATAAAGAGTTAGAGGAAAAGGTATCCGAAATGGAAAGTAAACTTACCTTGAAGGATAAAGAAGTACATAAGTTAAAGTCATCCTTTCTATCGAATATTTCACACGAAATTCGAACCCCGATGAATGTGATAGTTGGATTCTCCTATCTGCTAAATGATCCACATTATGACCAAAATCAAAAGGAATTCTTTGTTGGAGAGATAAATAAAAACAGTAAAGAATTACTCAGGTTAATTGATAACATTATTTTAACTGCCAAGATTGAGACGGATGATATTAAGCTCGAAATGAATATTTGTGATATTCAAACCTTGATGGAGGAACTTTATACTCAAATTCGAAAATTTGTTAATTCTAATTTAAACAATAAAGTTGAATTAAAATTCATTCAAAATACTTTAAAATCGAATTATCAGATTTTCACAGACAGGGAGAAGTTTATGCGCGCGATGTTTAATATGATAGAAAACGCAATTAAATTTTCAAAAAATAATTCTGTCGAATTTGGTTACAATATAATTAATGACAAATTTGTTGATTTCTTCATTAAAGATAATGGAATTGGTACCAATGGTGAAATCAATTTCTCCGGCCGGAAATTAAGTCTTATTGAACCGGATGATAATTCAGATTTTTATGAAACCAGGATTGGACTTACTATATCTGATAAATTGATCAGGTTGCTTGGCGGAAAGTTAAAAATAAAATCCTCAATTGGAAAAGGATCCTCTTTTAATTTTACAATACCTCTGTTAGTAGAAAAGCCTGTATAAACGATACAGGCTAAGAATTAAGCCATCCAATATTGGGTGGCTTTTTTTTATTTACCGTTAATCTATTACAATTCGAATGGTTGAAAGAAATAATTTCAGGCTATAACAATCTAAAATTCCTGTAAATTTTAATTTGCTTTGCAATAAAAATAAATTAAATATTGCTTCTATCGCTTTAACAATAAAAGCTGCTCTTCAATTACCTTTATTTTATTTTCAGCATCCTTTTTCTTATTAATCTCCTTTTGAATGACGGAAGAAGGAGCTGTACTTACAAATCTTTCATTTTCCAGTTTCTTTATTACCGACTTGAGAAATCCTTTTGTATATTCAAGTTCATTCTCTAGTTTTATTATTTCCTTATCATGATCTATAAGCCCGGAAACCGGTACATAAAATTCTGTCGACTTTACTACAAAGGAAGCAGCATCAGGTACTTTCGCGTCAACATATAAAATATTGCTGATTTTACACAGCTTGGCAATTACACTATCGAAAGTATGATCAGGTACTTGTTTATTATTTTTTTTAATAAATAAATCTATAAACTCTTTGTGAGGAATATTTTTCTCTTTACGCAAATTACGGATAGCCATAATGACTTCACTTTCAAGTTCAAATTTTTGTAAAATTCGAAAATCAGAACTACTTTGAACATTTATTCCGGCAACCATTATACTCTCATTTTCTCCTCTCTCACCTAAATGATGCCATATTTCTTCTGTTATAAATGGCATAAAAGGATGTAAAAGCTTCATTAATCCTTCAAAAAGAGAAATAGTTTTTTTATAGGTCACCTCATCTATTGGAAGCTGGTAGCCAGGTTTAATCATTTCAAGATACCAGGAACAGAAGTCATCCCAGATTAATTTATACACTGTCATTAAGGCATCTGAAATTCTGTACTTCGAAAATTGATCATTTAGGGTTGCAATTGTAAAATTCAACTTTGACTCAAACCACTGTACAGATGTCGCAGCATATTCTGGCTGATCAAGGGTTTGGTTAATCTCCCACCCTTTTACAAGCCTCATCGCGTTCCAAATTTTATTGCTAAAATTTCTTCCCTGTTCACACAATACCTCATCGAATGGCAAATCATTTCCTGCCGGAGAAGTAAGTAACATTCCCATACGAACGCCATCAGCTCCATATTTATTGATAAGTTCAATGGGATCAGGAGAGTTACCAAGTGATTTTGACATCTTCCTTCCAAGTTTATCGCGAACAATGCCTGTTAAATATACATTTTTAAAAGGTATTTTTTTCTGATACTCAAGACCAGCCATAATCATTCGTGCTACCCAAAAGAAAAGTATTTCAGGTGCGGTAACCAAATCATTCGTAGGGTAATAATATGTAATTTCCTGGTTTGATGGATTCCTTATACCATCGAAAACAGAAATTGGCCATAACCATGATGAAAACCAGGTATCAAGGACATCTTCATCCTGCCTTAAATCGTCAATTTTCAGGTTCTTCAAATTAAGATCATTTTTTGCAATTTCAAAAGCCTGTTCTTTGGACCGGGCAACAATCACTTCATTATCTGGTGTGTAATATGCTGGAATTCTTTGCCCCCACCATAATTGCCGTGAAATACACCAATCACGTACATTTTCCATCCAATGCCGGTATGTATTTATAAATTTTGCCGGATGAAATTTAATTGTACCGTTTAATACAACATCCAAGGCAGGTTTAGCAAGCCTGTCCATTTTAAGAAACCATTGGAGTGAAAGCTTAGGTTCGATGGCTTCATCAGTTCTCTCGGAAAAACCAATTTTATTTACATAATCCTCAATTTTTACAAGATTGTTCTCTTTTTCGAGTTCAATAATAATTTTTTTCCTTGCTTCAAACCGATCTTCACCTACAAAAATTTGTGCCTTCTGACTAAGGGTCCCGTTGTCCTCAAATATGTCAATTGTCGGTAATTTATGTCTTATCCCGATTTCATAATCATTAATATCATGTGCAGGAGTTATCTTCAGGCAACCAGTGCCAAATTCCATGTCAACATATTCATCTTCAATAACAGGAATGACACGGTCAATTAACGGAACCAGAACTTTCTTACCCAGAAATTTTTTAAATCTCGTATCATTGGGATTGACGCAGACAGCCGTATCACCTAAGATGGTTTCGGGACGAGTAGTGGCAATAGTGATCCAGTCCTCTTCATCTGTCACTCTATACCTGATATAATAGAGTTTGGAATGAACTTCCTTATAAATAACCTCTTCATCCGACAAAGCAGTTAATGCCTTCGGGTCCCAGTTGACCATACGGATACCACGATAAATAAGACCTTTATTATAAAGGTCAATAAACACGTCAATCACAGATTGGTAAAGAGATTCATCCATCGTAAACCTCGTTCGTTCCCAATCACAGGAAGCTCCAAGCTTTTTCAGTTGTTCAAGGATAATGCCTCCATGTTTTTCTTTCCAATCCCAGGCATGTTTTAAAAATTCTTCCCTTGAAATAGATGATTTCTCAATGCCCATTTCTTTCAATTTGCCAACAACTTTAGCTTCTGTTGCGATGGAAGCATGGTCAGTCCCGGGCAACCAGAGAGCATTTTTACCCAGCATGCGTGCCCGCCGCACCAAAACATCCTGTAAAGTATTGTTCAGCATGTGACCCATGTGCAATACGCCTGTAACATTCGGAGGAGGTATTACGATACAATACGGGTCCCTGTCATCCGGTACACTTCTGAAAAAGCCATTATCCATCCAGAACTTATACCACTTATCCTCAGTCTTCAATGGTTCGTATTTACTGGGAATATTCATAAGATATTTTTTATTTGAACAGGCAAAAGTAGAAAAAACATGTTTAGAGCATCCTGTTATTGCGAGAATAAAAAGTCCTTTGAATCCATTCCTAAATTAAATATCAAATCAATAACACTCATATTTGGAATAAATCCTGTTTGCGTATTAAATACCTGCCAATAAGGTTTAGAATTTAGATTTGATTTATTTTTAGGTATAATGTCGTATCGAAGATCAACCATTCCGGGCAATGCTTTTTTTAGATATGAATTATTGTATTCAATTGACTTTTGGGCATTCAACACTCTTAAAATCATATTAAGAACTAATGAATTATAATCAAATAAAAATTTATAATTTTTGATGTAAAAAGGTTCCAGTGCATCTCTGTAAAATAAGAAATAAGGCGAATGATTATAGGCCGATACGATTGCCCGCCAATGCTTCAGCTGCCAATTCACAGAATAATCAATTCGAATGTCTTTGATTTTAGTATGGTTTCCGTTAGTTTTTATGACTGGTATAGTCAAAATCAGCTTCCCGTTGCCGGTACAAATTTCACAACGATTGCGATAGGTCTGCTTTGTATAATTTTCATCACCTTCAATGATGATTGAATCAGCTTTCATTATCCAGAAGAAGTATTCGATTGGAGGTAAGTATGCCGTAGAAAGCAGTATGGACAATGGTCTCATCATAATTCCAAATGACAAAAATAACAAAGATAAGGCATAAAAAAAGGTGCACACTGTATGCACCTTTTCAATATTGCTTATATTCTTTAATTAGCTGCGACTGGCTTATTCAACAAAACCTCATCAATTGCTCCTTTAAGAGCATCTTTCGGGAGGGCGCCCGTTGCCATTTGCGGTTTTCCATCCTTCGGGCAGAACAACATTGACGGGATGCTTCTGATACCAAAAGCAGCTGCAAGTTCCTGTTCCATTTCCGTATCTACTTTATAAATATTGATTTTACCATTGTATTCAACAGATAATTCCTCCAGGATAGGAGCTACCATTTTGCATGGACCGCACCAGTCGGCGTAAAAGTCTATTAAACATGGTAACTGGCCTTCAAACTGCCAATCTTTATTCTTTTCGTAATTAAAAACTTTTTCCAAAAAAGTCTGTTTTGATAAATGTTCCATTTTATTAGTTATTATTTATTTTTTTAAGATTTTTCACCATTGATTTTAAGTACAAACTCATCTATTATCCTGATATAATCTTCTTTCGTAAGAGCACCGGGCTGCATCGCAGGCTTACCGGTTGCTGGACTGAAAAGAACTGAAGGAATACTATTAACCCGAAAAACAGATGCAAGTTCTTTCTCTTTATCAGTATTTACTTTATATATTATGACTCTTCCTTTATAATGGTCTGCAAGTTCATCCATAATAGGTGCTACCATTTTACAGGGTTTACACCAGTCCGCATAAAAATCAATTACACACGGTAGTTCTCCTTTATAAATCCATTCTTCAGGATTAGCTTCATAGTCCCAAACTTTAATTTTAAAGTCTGCAACCGTAAGATATGAGGGTTTGATGTCACCATTCGCCAATTGCGGATTATTAAATGAACTGACATTGTCAACAGCGGCTGCATTTGTTTTTACCCCGGAATTTTCTGAATTCTGATTACAGGAAGCAGTTATGATTACAGTAATCAGAACCAGTAGTTTAATTACTCTATGCATTTTTTATTGTATTATTTAATAATTATTTCTTTTTCTCACCCAAAAGGAATTCATCTATCACCTGTTTGAATGATTCTTTAGGCAATGCTCCGGTTGACATTTGTGGTTTTCCATTTGCGGGCACAAATAAGACTGATGGAATACTACGAATACCAAACAAGGATGAAAGTTCGCGTTGCTGGTCGGTGTTTACTTTATAAATGTTGATTTTCCCTTTATATTCATTGGCAAGTTCTTCCATTATTGGCGCAATGAGTTTACACGGTTTACACCAGTCGGCATAAAAATCAACGATACAGGGTAATTTACCTTCGTAAACCCATTCCTCAGGATTATCAACATAATTATAAATTTTTTGCTTGAAAGTTTCAGTTGTAAGCTGTTCCGGCTTAACTGCAGAATTATCCTGCGCACCAACCTGAAAGGCGATGGCAAAGGTTGACAGAAATATTATGAACAAATTTTTCATGTTAGACTTAATTTATTGATAAAAATAAAAACGCTGCAAAGTTAAAATAATTTTTCAAAGAATATCGCTTAAATATCACTTTTCGTATTTTTGCAGTCAAAATTCATTCCAATTGACATTGTGTCATTAAAAGATAATTGAATTTATGAAGTCGCTATTTAAAAATACAGGAATAATGCAATTCGAGAATTTTTTTATTACCGAAGAAAAATGCCTTGAATACCTTGCCGGTGAAAAATGGAGATCCGGCTTTATTTGTCGAAAATGCGGCCATAACAACTATTGCAAAGGGAAAAGTCCTTTTTCAAGAAGGTGTACCAAATGTAAAACGGAAGAGTCAGCTAAAGCCCATACGATTTTTCATAAATGTAAATTTCCATTAACAGAAGCTTTTAAAATTGCGTACCTGGTTTGCCGCAATCGTGATATTTCTTCTTTTCAACTTTCGGAAGAGTTAAACCTTCGGCGAATGACCTGCTGGAAATTCAAAAAAAAGATTGCAGAATGTATTGATAAGAGGGGTGATATTGATATTCTTAAGAAAGAATTTTTAAAGAGCAACATTTTAGGCTAAAAACCAAAAAGCGCCTGCCATTTTCAGGCTGACGCTTTTTGGATGAAAAAAATTACCAATTTATCCTGATTGATAAACGACATTAAAAAGGTTATATTGCAAATATTAAAAAATCCTCAAAAAATATTTCAGAACTAAATTTCCCCCTGCTGTTTTGCCTTTTCTTCAAACTCCTTAATTAATTCTTCGGGCGATTTTCCCAGATTTTTAATAGATACTGAAGCATCGTCTGCGAATTCATCGTTCGGATATTTCTGAAGAAATTCTTCATAAATTCTTTTAGCCGTATTTAAATCCCCGATTTCATTTTCATAAACATAACCTTTCAAAAATAAACACTGAGGTGCTTTTTCATAGTCCGGAAAGTCTTTCAAAATTCTATCGAAAACCTTTATTGCCTTTTGCGGCATATTCAGGTTCATGGCCATGTCACCTGCTTTAAAAAGAAATTCCGGCGTATCAGAATCACCCGGAAATTCATCTGCATAAGACATATATGCGGCAACGAGAGTACCGGCCTTGTCTTTATCAATCATCTTATTTTCGTCGGAAAAAAGTTCTTCTTCAAGTGACTTAATAGTGTCCTTTTTATCCTTTTGTGGTGACGAACACGAAATAAAAAAGCCAATAGTCAATACCAAATTAATTGTTGAAATCCATTTTTTCATAATTATATCGTTTATCATTTTAATTAACGCTTATTCTTTTTTTTAAGAGGAAATATCATTTTATAGTCCACCTCAATATTACCTTTCGAGATATCGAGCAACTTTCTTTTTAACAATACTTTGCGGAGGTTGCTTACCTTATCAACAAACAAAATGCCTTCGAGATGGTCGTACTCATGCTGTATGATTCTTGCCATGACACTCGTATATTCTTCGTCAAAAAATTCCCAGTTTTCGTTGTAATACTGTATATGAATCTTAGGTTTTCGCATGATGTCCTCACGGACATCCGGAATACTCAAACAGCCTTCATTAAACATCCATTCATCTCCTTCTTGGTTTATGATTACCGGATTTATTAAAACTTTTTTAAATCCAACCGCCTGAGGGTCCTCTTTAGCGTATGGAGTTGCGTCCATAACGAGCAATCGTATCGAAAGGTTAACCTGTGGTGCAGCGAGGCCAACGCCTGAGGTTGCATACATGGTTTCAAACATATCTGAAATTAAACCGTTCAGATTCGGGTAATTCTTATCAATACTTTTTGCTACTTTCCTAAGAATTGGGTGGCCAAATGCTGTAATAGGTAAAATCATTTTAACTTTTTTAATTACTTCTCTTTTTCAGGTGATCCATGAAGGATTGCAAAATCAGTACTGCGCTGATTTTATCAATAGTGGCCTTATTTTGTCTATCTTTTTTACTTATGCCTGACATTACCATTGTCTGTAATGCAATTTTCGATGTGAATCTTTCGTCAAATCTTTCGATCATCACATCGGGAAATTCTCTCTTCAGCTTTCTTACGAACGGATCAATGAACTTAACAGCCTCAGAGAGTTGATTGTTCATCTTTCGTGGTTCACCAATAACAAAACAATCTACATGCTCCCTGTTTAAATAATTTTTCAGATATAAAAATATATCTTTCGAATGTACTGTTTCAAGAGCATTGGCAATGATCCTGTTTTCATCAGTAACAGCAAGTCCCAC
Source organism: Bacteroidales bacterium (assembly GCA_020052415.1). GTDB lineage: Bacteria > Bacteroidota > Bacteroidia > Bacteroidales > JAADJA01 > JAADJA01. Next base: position 123,798 of record JAGVPB010000094.1, read on the forward strand.
ACGTTTTTGACCAAAATCTATTGCTAAAATCCTTCCCATTTTCGTAGTATTCTTTGAATTCAATCCGTCATCCTCCAGTCCCGGCAAAATTATAAAGAAGTTTAGATTTCAGGAAAAATATCTATTTTTGACTACCTAATTAAAGGCAATGTACGAGATTCTGAAGAATGAAATAGAAAAAGCATGGGAAAACCGATCTTTACTGAATCAGGAATCTGTAAAGGATTCTATAAGGCAAATAATAGGATTGCTCGATTCCGGCGCTTTAAGGATCGCGGAATTTTCAAATAATGAATGGCTGGTCAATGAATGGACCAAAAAAGCAGTGATATTGTATTTCCTGATTCAAAAAATGGTGAAAACAGAGATTGGCCCGTTTGAATTCCATGATAAAATTCCACTTAAAACAAAGTATTCCGAGATGGGCATAAGGGTTGCACCTCCCGCAATTGCAAGGTACGGTTCGTATATCGCTCCGGGTGTTATCCTGATGCCATCATACGTTAATATCGGTGCTTATATTGACAGTGGAACTATGGTGGATACATGGGCAACGGTTGGATCATGTGCTCAGATCGGTAAAAACGTTCATCTGAGCGGTGGTGTCGGAATTGGTGGTGTTCTCGAACCACCGCAGGCAACACCTGTCATAATTGAGGACGGATGCTTCATTGGTTCAAGGAGCATTGTTGTTGAAGGAGTAATTGTAGAAAAGGAAGCTGTCCTGGGAGCCAATGTGGTTCTGACCATGTCAACAAAAATAATTGATGTTACTGGAACTTCGCCTGTCGAATCGAAAGGCAAAATTCCTTCCCGGTCTGTTGTTATTCCGGGTTCAATTACAAGAAGTTTCCCGGCAGGTGAGTTTAATGTTTCATGTGCACTTATTATTGGTAAAAGAAAGGAATCAACCGATTTAAAAACTTCACTTAATAAAGCCCTGAGAGAATATGACGTTGCAGTCTGATAATTCAAAATATCATAAATTCCTGGTCATTCAGACAGCTTCGATTGGCGATGTAATTCTGGCTACTCCGGTTATTGAAAAATTACATAATTATTTTCCGGACTGTGAAATTGATTTCCTATTAAAAAAGGGTAATGAATCTCTATTTGAATCACATCCTTTTCTTCATAAGATATTGCTGTGGGAGAAATCTGTAAATAAGTATAAAAACCTGTTGTCTCTCCTTGCCTTAGTTCGAAGGCAGAGGTACGATTGTGTGATCAATATTCAAAGATTTGCTTCATCAGGTTTGATTACACTTTATTCCGGCGCCAAACATAAAATCGGTTTTAATAAAAATCCCCTTTCACTTTTCTTTAACACACGGGTAAAACATAAAATTATTCATGGAAACCTCCATGAGGCCGAACGTAACCTTGACCTGATAAGAATATTAACTGATGATGCCTCATTTCCGGTGAAGCTTTATCCGGGCAAAAACCATTTCGCAAAAGTATCACAGTATAAAACTGTCAGGTACATTACGATTTCACCTGCTTCCCTTTGGTTCACAAAGCAATACCCCTTTGAAAAATGGGTTGAATTCGCAGGTGAAACCGGTGAAGACATCAGGATATATTTCCTGGGATCGGTAAATGATCAGGATTTCTGCGATCGCATAATAAAAAAATCAGGACATAAAGATTCCCTTAACCTTGCAGGGAAGTTAAGTTTTTTAGAGTCAGCTGCACTGATGAAGGATGCTATAATGAATTTCGTAAATGATTCTGCTCCTTTGCATCTTGCCTCAGCGATGAATGCGCCAACCACAGCTATTTTTTGTTCGACTATTCCCGAATTCGGATTTGGCCCGCTGTCAGAAAATTCAGAAATTGTTCAAACTACGGAAAAACTTGCTTGCCGTCCCTGCGGATTACATGGCTTTGACAAATGTCCGGAAAAGCACTTTAAATGTGCATTAACCATTAATAAAAACGTTTTATTAAACAGGATATGATAATTGAAGAAGATATCAATAAGGCCGTTGAAGTTTTAAAAGGAGGAGGTATAATTTTGTACCCAACCGATACTATATGGGGCATAGGGTGTGATGCTACCAATAGCCGGGCCGTTCAAAAAATTATAAAAATAAAGAGCCGTCCCAAAGGATTCAGTTTTATTATTCTGCTTGAAAAGAACAGCAGGATATCCGAATATGTTCAGGAAATTCCTGATATTACATGGGATTTGCTAAAAAGCTTCGATACTCCTACTACAATAATTTATTCAAAAGCAAAACATCTTGCAAAAAATGTACCGGCTAATGACGGAAGTATTGCAATCCGAATTGTGAAGGATGAATTTTGCCGACGGCTAATCAGCCGGCTTGGAAAGCCAATTATTTCGACATCTGCAAATTTTTCAGGAGAACCTTCACCACTTATGTTTAAGGATATTTCTCCCGAACTTAAAAAAAAAGTTGACTACGTTGTGGTTTCAAATCAAAACAAATTAAATAAAGTCAAAGCATCAACAATTATAAAGCTGAAGCCAAACGGAGAGTTTGATGTTGTGAGGCAATAATAATTTGAAGATTAATTGAGTTAAATTGGAAAAATTTTAAACATTTAGATTCTTAATGATAAAAGTCGGCTTAATTCAATTTGAACCCAAACTGGGTAAACCGGTGGAAAATATTTCCACACTTCAGGGCCTGCTTGAAAGGGCGCATGGGGCAGATTTGATTGTATTACCTGAACTTTCCAATTCGGGATATAATTTCGAATCCCGCATGCAGGCATTTGAACTTTCAGAGGAAATAAAATCCGGCGATTACACTGAATTTCTTACCGCACAGGCAAAAAAGAATAATGAATACTTTGTTTCAGGAATCAATGAACGGGCGGAAAATAAACTTTTCAATTCATCAATACTTGTCGGTCCAAACGGATTGATCGGAACATACAGAAAAATTCATCTTTTCATGAATGAGAAAGACATTTTTGAAAAGGGTGATCTGGAACTTAAAGTTTTTGATCTTGGATTTTGCAAAACAGGAATGCTAATTTGTTTCGACTGGATATTTCCTGAGGTTTGGCGAATACTGGCCTTAAAAGGTGCCGATGTAATTTGTCATCCATCTAATCTTGTTTTGCCTTATGCGCAACAGGCTGTTCCGGTTCACGGTATGATCAACCGCACTTTCAATATTACAGCCAACCGGATTGGAACAGAAAAATCATTGACTTTCACAGGGCAATCTTTTATATCGGACCCATCGGGTACAATTCTGAAAATGGCTTCACTGGACAAAGCGGAAATAATACTGGTGGACATTGACCCGCAAAAAGCCAGGAATAAAATGATAACTGAAAGAAACCATGCTTTCAATGACAGAATACCATCAGCCTATACTTTTCTTACGCAAAATTAAAATTTGAATAATAATTCGCTTTCTTCTTACAAAATAATCCTCTAAGCTTCTCACAGCTAAGATTTGCATTCGAGTAAAGCTACAAAAAACCAATGAGATAAAAAGTTTTAATTTTGCACCGGTTTTTAAACTGACTAATCATCATAATAATAATGTCAGAAAGAGTTAAATATACTATTGAAAAGACCCCGAAAGAAACGCTTCAAAGGTGGTACTACCTGATGGCACTCGGCAGGGCATTGGATGAAAAAGCACCGAATTATTTAAAGCAGGCGCTTGGATGGTCGTACCATGCACCCTATGCTGGTCACGATGGAATACAACTTGCCATAGGGCAGGTATTCGATAAAAATACCGACCACCTTTTCCCTTACTACCGCGATATGCTTACCGTAATATCAGCCGGGCTGACGGCTGAAGAAATTATTCTCAACGGTATATCAAAAGCTACAGATATTGCAGGAGGAGGACGGCACATGTCGAATCACTTTGCAAAGCCTGAGTGGCATATTCATAATGTTTCTTCTGCAACCGGAAACCACACATTACACGCAGCAGGTGTTGCACGGGCGATAAAAAAGTACAACATCGCTGGTATTGCAATCAGTTCACAGGGCGAATCTTCTATGTCGGAGGGTTTTGTTTACGAAGCAATAAATGGAGCAAGCAACGAAAAATTACCGGTGATCTTTGTAATACAGGATAACCGGTTCGGAATATCAGTTCCGAAAAAGGATCAAACTGCCAATCTTCATGCTGCAGATAATTTCAGGGGATTCAAAAACCTTAAGATTTTCAAATGTGATGGGAAAAATGTATTCGAAGCAATGAATACTATGGCTGAAGCTAAAAACTATGTTCAACAAAACCAAATGCCGGCTCTTGTGCATGCTTCAGTGGTTAGGATCGGCTCCCATTCCAATTCGGATGATCAATTACTCTACAGGGATGATAATGAATTACATTGCATAAAGGCATCGGATCCATTTTTACGGTTCAAAAAAATAATGATAGCTGCCGGAAGATTTAGTGAGGATGAATTAAAGAAAATTGACGAGGACATTAAAGCGGAAGTATCAAAAGCTCATAAAGCAGCTCTGAAAGCGCCGGATCCAACTCCGGAATCTATAAATAATCACATAATTCCTGAGCCTTATATTTCGGTAAAATATCCTGAAGGCCTACACGATGGGCAGGGAACCAAAAAAAAACTGATTGCTGCATTGAATGAAACGCTGAAGGCTGAATTCAGGCTAAATCCTGATGCTTATATCTGGGGCCAGGATGTAGCACATAAAGAGAAAGGCGGAGTATTTAATGTGACAAAAGGGATGCAACAGGAATTTGGCAAAGAACGGGTTTTCAATGCACCGATTGCGGAGGATTATATCGTAGGGACAGCAAACGGCATGAGCCGGTTCGATGATAAAATAAGGTTAGTCATTGAAGGAGCCGAATTTGCTGATTATTTCTGGCCAGCCATGGAACAGTTTGTGGAGCTTACCCATGAATATTGGCGAACCAACGGTCAATATTCACCCAACGTAACCATACGATTAGCTTCTGGCGGGTATATTGGCGGAGGACTTTACCATTCACAAACAACGGAAGGGGCCTTGACAACTTTTCCCGGCATTCGTGTTGTATATCCTTCATTTGCTGATGATGCAGCCGGGTTATTGCGAACCAGCATACGGTCAAAAGGACCGACACTTTTCCTTGAGCCTAAAGCACTCTATAATGATCCCAAAGCTGAAGCAGCTTTCCCTGATGATTTTGAAGTTCCATTTGGAAAAGCCCGTATCCGAAGACCTGGCCGGGATATTACCATTATCACTTATGGTAATACTACTCATATGTGTTTAGAAGCTGCAGTTAGGTTAGCTAAAGAAACCGGTAAAGAGGCAGAAGTGATTGATTTGCGTTCGCTTATTCCTTTGGATAAGGTTACCATATTGAATTCGTTAAAAAAGACCAACAGGGTATTGGTAGTTCATGAAGATAAGGTGTTCAGCGGATTTGGAGGCGAAATTGCCGCTTTAATAGCTGATGAAGCTTTTGAATTTCTTGATGCGCCGGTTAAAAGGGTCGGATCAACATTTACCCCGGTAGGATTTAACCGTATTCTTGAGAAAGCGATATTGCCGAATATTGAGAAGATTTACAAAGCAGCCCTGGATTTGATTGCTTATTGATCGAATTCTATAGTTTCTTTTGATAATTGCAGATAACCAGAACAAGAATTAATGGTATGAAGAAGTTTTTCAATAAAAGAGTCAGGGGATGGTTTTTCACAATCCTGGTAATCATTCTCACCTTTGAATTATCACCTTACATTCTTTCTCCTCTCCTTTTAAGACATTCCTTTTCAAGGAGGGATATTAAAGCAGAATTGAAAAATACAGCTTCAACAGAGGAAAATAACGAAAAACAGGAATCATCCAATTCCAACGAATATCTTGGCGACCATATTTTGCATCCATATATGGGTTTTGTTAGTATTCCCCACCCTAACTACAATGATTTTTGCTTTCCCGGAATAAACCCGGTCACCAAAAAATCAAAAGATAAAATCCATTTGGTAATCATGGGAGGTTCGGTTGCAAAAGATATCTACAATTATACCGGTGAACGAATAATTCGCAAATTAAAGGAATCGCCAAAATTCAAAGGGAAGGAAATTGATATCGTTGTGTTCGCATTGGGAGGTTTTAAACAGCCGCAGCAGCTTATGGCTCTTAATTATTTTATGGCACTCGGAGCGGAATATGATATTATCATTAACATTGACGGGTTCAATGAAATCGTTTTGCCATATTCTGACAATCTTCCAAACCACGTGTTCCCATCCTATCCACGGCATTGGAATATCTATTCACGGAAAAAACTTGATTCAAAAGTTACCTTGCTCATGGGAAAACAGGCGGTAATCAAGAATAACATTAATGATGGCAAACATTTCATGGGCGGTTCAATTATAAAGAACTGCAACTTTTCATTATTTATTTGGAAAATAATTGAAAATAAAAGAAATCAGGATTTGGCAAGCCTTGAGTCACTGTTAAGAAATGCAGTTGAAAACAGTGAATCGGATTATCAGTCAACCGGTATTTATACGACGGTGAAGGATACACTTGAATTCATGAAAGAGCAGGCAAAATTCTGGAGCACATCGTCACGACAAATCGCATATCTTGAAAAACCCGCAGGTTTTGAATATTATCATTTTCTACAACCTAACCAGTATGCAGAGGGCTCAAAAGTAATGACCCGTGAAGAAATGGAAATTGCTTTTGAAAGCAATCCGTTTGCATACAAAGATGCCGTGAGAATTGGATATCCTCTGTTAAAAGAAGAAGGAAATAATCTGACCGCCGAGGGTGTTAATTTCACCGATTTGACAAGCTTGTTCATAAATGAAAAACGAAGCGTTTACAATGATAAATGCTGTCACTTCAACCGGCTTGGCTATGACATTATCGCTGATAAAATTTGCGAAACAATTATCAGTAAGACTTCCGATCATTCAACCGGCCTATGAATTCAAAACAGAATGGACGGTGGTTTGAAAAACATCCTGCAATAGTTTTTTCACTCTTTATTGTCGGCGGAATTCTCGCGATTGATTTTGTATGCTCTGTCTTCATTATTCCTGAGGATTACAATTCCTTCAGGGCTCCAAATCCAAACTATCATCATGATTTACTTGCGAACCAGGAATCAAAAAATATTTGGGGGGACAGGATTTTCAATATATATACCAATTCTCTTGGTTTTAAAGATAAATCTTGTCGTAAAGTAACTTTAACAACGGATAAGAAACGGATTCTTTTTATCGGTGATTCATTTACTGAAAGTATGGGAATGACCTGGGAAGAAAGTTTTATAGGAGTGCTCAGTGAAAAATTGAAGGAGGTTGAAATTCTCAATGCCGGGGTAGTAAGTTATAGTCCAAAACTTTACTATTTGAAAGTTAAATATCTCCTGGAATATGTTAGGTTGAAATTTGACGAACTATATGTATTCATTGATAACAGTGACCCACTGAATGAGATCACTTACCAGGATTTCGAACCTTATGATAAAAACGCCATGAAAAAGTTTGGATATATTGTAAACCGTTTTTTATTCACTCATTCCTATCTCTATTATTCAATTTCCGGTAAAATTACGAGCAATCGTAAATCACGTGTTACCGAAAGCTGGAACCCGGTGAGCGGACAGAGTGTGCTTGACGAATTTTCAAAGGAAGATGCAAACTTTATTGCAGCCACACTTAACTGGAGTTATTCACCTGATATTTTTGAAAAATGGGGTAAAAAAGGTCTTCAGCTTGCAGCAGAAAACATGCAAAAACTTTGTGATAAGTGTAATCAAAATAATATAAAAGTTACCGTGGTCATTTATCCCTGGCCTTCAATGATAGTGAATAAAGACATTAATAATGTGCAGGTTATTTTTTGGGATAATTTCTGTCAAAAAAACAACCTACGCTTCCTGAACCTTTACCCAAAGTTCATTTCCGGTGAAGATCCAAAGGAGGTTATAAGAAAATATTTTATTACTGGCGACGTGCATTGGAGTGAAGAGGGCAACCGGCATGTTGCGGACATACTAAAAAACTATATTTACAACCAATAGTTTTAAAAATTTTTCCTGCCTCGGTATTGCTATTTCTTTCAGAAATTGTATATTAGCGGTTTTTAAGCGATAACAATATTTTAATATTAAAACAATGAAAAAGTTGACTCCGTTTCTTTCAAAATTAAGCAGTAAATTTCGTATGCCGGTTATCCTATTATTAAGCGCCACTTCAGTGGCAGAGGTTATTGCAGGGACCGGTGAGGCCAAAGACTGGTCAATTGTAGCTACTTATACGATTCCTGGCAAAGCTTCCGGTCTCGCATGGGACGGGACTTACATTTATTTCGGGATATATGGTGCAAATGGCGATGATGTATATAAATTCAACCCAACCAACGGAACCAATGAGCTTTTGTTTACTAGCACTGCACTGGAAGACGCCTTTGGGATGACCTGGGACGGAAGCAATTTATGGATCACCGACCATGCCAACAGTTCGTCATTGCCTGCTTATGCTATGAAATTCGACATGAGTGGAAATGTGATCAGTCAGTTTAATTTGCCGGATCATTACATGTCGGGGATTGCTTATGATAATGGTAATTTCTGGGCAGCGACCTATTACCCGAACCCGGGGACCATATACAAACTTGATAATACCGGGGCAATTCTTGACCAGATTCCCTCACCGAATGCCCAGCCCTGGGACGTCTGTATGCAGGGAAGCGATCTATGGGTCGCTGATTACGATGGTAATACGCTTTATAAGATTAACCAGTCGGGAACAATTCTTGAAAGTCATGCCTGTGAAAATTTGAAACCCGCCGGTGTAGTCTTTGATGGCCAGTATTTATGGTATGTTGATGGTGAATTATCTTCGAACAGCACCCTTTACAAAGTCAACCTTTCCGGAGCCGGAACACCGCAAATCGAGGTACCCGTAATCATGTACAATTATGGAAATGTTATCCTCGGCGATTCGGCAGTATGGTACTGCGATGTGAACAGCACTGGTACAGCAGATCTTGTGATCACCAACCTGATCATTCAGAATGCGGTTCCTATCTTTGTTTGGATGGGCTTCCCGCAGACGATCACTCCCGGAGGCTCCATTCAAATCCCATTTATTTATAAACCAACCGAACCTATCCCACTTGACACCTGGATAATCATCGAATCCAATGACCCAGTCAGTCCGCAGGTTACGTTACAGGTGACAGGTGAAGCCGTTTATGACGGACCGCATATTAATGTCCCTAACCAGGTACACGATTATAGTGATGTAAGATTAAATGCCACTACCAGATGGTTTCTTGAAATTCAAAATGATGGCGGACAAACTTTGCAGGTAACGGATATTTCGATTACTGATGACCATTTTTATCTTGATCAGAGTGTTACATTTCCCATTTCTGTTAATGTTTTGGAAAGTACATATATTGGAATATGGTTCCAGCCGGATGAGGCAATAGTATATAATGGCTATGCCCAAATCAGTCACAATGATATTACTCAGGGAAATATTCTGGTCAATTTACAGGGAACTGGCATAGATGAAGATTATCCGATGGGAGAATTGCTATGGAATTATACCATCACTACCAGTTGGGATAACAGCATAAAGGGAATTTCGCCAATAGGTGATGTAAGCGGTGACGGAGTTGATGATGTAGTGGTTTGTTCTGAGGATGATTTTGTCAGGTGTTTCAATGGGAATTCTTCAGGAACAGCCGACATTCTTTGGGAAAATGAAGCAGGTTCGCTTTATGCTCAAAACGATATTTGTATTCCGGGTGATCTCAATGGCGATGGCTTCGGCGATGCAGTTATTGGTTTTGCATGGGGAGTGCGGGCTGTTAAAGCTTTTTCTGGTAAAACCGGGGAACAATTGTGGATTTACGACACCCATGAGTATGGCGACGGAGGCTGGGTTTACCAGGTTTCCGGAAATTTTGATTATAACGATGACGGCATAAAAGATATACTTGCAGCTACCGGCAACGATGGCAACAATACAGGTCCAAAACGTATTTTCTGTTTGAATGGGGTTTCAGGTGAAGTCTTATGGGATACCTTTACCGACGGGCCAAATTTTGGAGTAATCGGAGTTGAGGATTTCACAGGTGATTCTACTCCGGATGCTATTGGAGGTGCATCAAATAACGGCGAAACCGAAGGAAAAGTTTATGGAATTGACGGAGCTGACGGCTCTATTACCTTTACATACACAACGAGCGGAAGTTCGGTTTGGGCTCTGGAACAACTGAAGGATATAAACAATGATGGCATCAAAGATATTATTGCAGGAGACTTTGGCGGACATTATTACCTGATTGATCCTGTTACCGGAAATCCGGTTTATTTCGGCAATGTTGGCACTTCACTTTTACTGCGATTCGAACGCCTGAATGATGTGAATGGAGACGGATACCCTGATATAGCGATTGGACACAGCGGAACAAATGCCGTAGTTGAAAGCGGATTTAACGGTCAAAATATCTGGCTGACAGGACTGGCAGACAAATGCTGGAACATTGATCGTATTGATGACGTCAGCGGTGATGGGATTAATGATTTGGTGGCTGGAACATTATATTCAGGAAATTATTGTTATTTCATCAATGGAACCAATGGCGATATACTATTCTCACAAAATTATGGTGAACCTGTTGACGGAATAGCTGCTATTCCTGATATCACAGGCGACGGATCATGGGAAATGGTTGTCGGAGGTCGTAACGGTAAATTATATTGTTACTCCGGCGGATTGAACAGTTCAATTTTAAATGCTGACTTCGAGGCTGATACTACTTATGGACACATCCCTTTTGATGTGCAGTTTACCGATCTTACTTCCGGAAATGCAATATCCTGGCAATGGGATTTTGAAAATGACGGAACCATTGATTCTTATGATCAAAATCCTGTTCATGCCTATTCAACTATTGGTACATACTCCGTTAAAATGATTGCCGGTAATGGTACGGTTACTGACACTGCTTTAAAAATAAATTATATAATTGCAGATTCGACAGTCGGCTACTCCGAAATTTTATCAGAAAATAATATTTCAGCAAGTCCTAACCCTTTTAATAAAAATGTAACTGTTTACTATGAACTGACTGATAATGTCACGGTTCAAATTTCGATTTATAATCCCAAAGGTGAAAAAGTAAGGACATTACAGCCAAGTATTTATCAAACCAATGGCAAATACAAGGTGTTGTGGGATGGCACAAATGATTACGGTCATTATGTGGATCAGGGTATATATTTCGGTTACTTCATGATTGGTAATAATATTAAAGTAATTAAGCTGATCAAACAATAGAAAATTATCGAATGCTTCCATTAAATCTTTGATTGTTACCTAAGATCAAATCAAGTTGATTCATTCATAATATAAGAACAGCCTCGCAGGGAAGCTCAATGACCTTAAACTGTCATCTGAACAATTGCAATCAAACCAGGTGAGTAATCCGGTTTAATTCCTGAATTTTTACCTAAATTACTGGTGAATTCAATTTGATAAAAAGTCGCATTATCCGATTTTGTTCCCAATTTGGTAACTATAATCTGTAATAAATCGTAGGAGCAGGTAAATTTACAATTCAGAAATAGCAATGTATAGGTATTTTCTGGTCATCTTTACCGCAATTACCCAAGTTGTTCTGGCTCAGGATGCAGCCTGGAATAAAATTGGTTTGGGAAATTCGGGTCTGCCAAATGAAACTATCAAATGTATCGAATTTGATAAGGACGGTGCAATGTGGGTCGGGACTTATATGGGTGGTTTGGCCGTCCTGAAGGATGATAAATGGACAGTTTATAATACCACCAATTCTGAGCTACCGCACAACTATATAAATGCCATAGCCATTGACCGGAACAATGTAAAATGGATAGGCACCGATGGAGGCGGATTAACTCAATTTGACGGGCAAACCTGGAAAACATTCAAGACTTCCAACTCGTCACTCCCTTCCAATGTGGTGATGTCGGTATTTGCCGATGATAATGGAATCATTTGGGTAGGCACATATTTCGGAGGACTGGCACGGTTCGACGGTACTAACTGGCAGATTTATAAAGATGACAACTCACCCCTGTTGTCAAACAAAGTTGTTGTCATAAAAAAGGATACTAAAAATTTACTTTGGATAGGAACCCAGGGTGGAGGAGTTGCATCTTTTGACGGTCAAAACTGGAATATTTACACCGAAAGAAATTCAAAACTCGCCAGTGATTATATTTATTCCATCGCAATTGATAAGCAGAACAACAAATGGTTTGGTACCGGCGGCGGAGGCCTTGCGGTATTCAATGGAGAAAACTGGCTTAGCTTTACTTCAAAAAATTCAAAGATCACGGATGATAATGTAAGGCCAATTTATATCGGGGAACAGGGATATAAGTGGATAGGGACCTACATCGGAGGACTGAACTTGTTTGATGGTGAAAAATGGAAGGTTTACGATTACCAGAATTCGTCGGTGCCCGATGATGAAATAACCTGTATTTCACATGACCAGTACCGACTTTTGATTGGAACCGAACGGTCAGGCATTATTACATTTCAGGATACCATCAAACAATCCTATACAACCTTATCTGATGAACTTGCATTGCAGGAGATAACTCCGGTCCTATTTGAAAAGGAACCCGAGCCTGTCCCAATAAAAAAGGAAGAATCCAAACCTGAAAAGAAAGCGGAATCCAAACCTGAAAAGAAAGCAGAACCTAAGCCTGAGAAAAAGACACTGCCCAAATCCGAGAAAAAGGCTGAACCCAAGCCTGATCCTGAGAAATTAATAGTTGCAGACGCTAAGACAGAAAAAAAAGCCAAACCTGAGCCCAAACCTGAGAAAAAAGCTGAACCTAAGATAAAAGACACAGTTCCTGAAGTTCAGAGCATAGTGACGCCTCAGCAAAAACATAAAATTGTCGTCATGTTCGATGCCGCCGACCTTAACCGGGATAAAACAAGGATGAACATGTACATGAGGTCCTTTAAAATTTTATTACGTCACCGGGAACGAATTAATAAATGGTATGATGTCACATTAATGATTTATTCGAGTAATTCCAACATCAATCCGAAGAAAATCATCATCAGTAAATCAAAGCTGAACTCGTTACGTGTAGCCAATGTTGTTTATCTCGACGGGGAAACGAACTATACTGAAGCTATCAAAAAAGCATTCGGGACAATTACAAAGGATTTCAGCAAACAGGGTAATAACCATGTGATATCAGCTACCTACAAATTTATCCGGGAAGATGAAAAAGCAAAGGTGATCATCAAAGAAAACGTTCAGCAAAACAATATTGTGTTTTCATTGCTTGCCTTTGAAACACGCGGCTGGAAAATGGAATATAAGATGCGCGACCTGGTTCCAAAAGGGAGAAGCCATTATTATTCAATCAACCGTGCAAGCATAAAGGATAACTGGTCGGTGACCGCCCAATTCGGGATTTCCATCTTTAAGGGAGACATGGATGTATCACAGGTAATATCCTTTCCCGGTGTAGTTGGGTTTGCTGTAAATAAACAAGTCCTTTCGACAGGTATTATTAATGGCGGGATCAAGGCACAATTTAATTTCGGTAGCCTGAACGGAAGTAAAAACAGTTACTCCTTTGAAAACAAATATAAGGAAGGCTGTCTGAATTTCCAGGTCATTCTCAATAATTTGATGAGCAGGAATTTCAGGTTCGAAACAATCAGGCCTTACGCATTTGCAGGCCTTGGGTTTATAAATTACAGGGTATTGCTTCGCGATGGCAGTGGAAATGTGGTCAATGGATACGGTTATAAAGTAAATGAAGGAGACATCGAGGGTAATGGAACCGACCCAGAAAAAACATCGGCTGCAACCGACATGATATTCCCTGTAGGTGCAGGTGTAAATTACAAGCTGAATCCTAAATTAAATCTTGAACTTGAGGCATCATCAAGGTTTATGAACAGCGATAAACTCGATGGTAAATGCCGTTTCGAAAATGATAAATACTGGTTTGTTTCGATAGGTGTCACCTATTTATTCAGTAACAAGGAATTTCTGGCCGATATCCTGAATCGTTGATGGGCTCTTTGTTTCCGTACTAAAATAAGCATCCAGTTTTATCGTTACTTGTCAATGAAAAGTGGAAACTTGCAATTTTTGATTCTTACAACCTATCTCATTCTAATCTCCCATATATGTATTTCACAGAAGGAGTATGCTAAAAATCCCCATGTTGATTATAATATTGCTATCAGCGATGACAATTACCATATCAGCTACACTTTTATGGATCATTTCGATAATTTTCAAACTTTTGAATTGATATTGCCTGTGGAATTTACCGAAAATGAGATAACAGTTTTCGGGGTTCCGTCATGGCTGTTTAATCCTTACTCAGATACCGAATATAACCGACAAATCCGCAACAAGGAACTGAGCAAAGGGCTTTTTAAATTAAGCAAAAATACAATTGAGGTTGATAAAAGCGCAGTACTGAGAAGGTATGCCGAAACTTTTTGTAAACCTATTGCCGGCATGATCGTCGAATCGCTTGAGGAATATGGCAGAGACACCCGCCGCGACAGGATTGAACTGGCCATCCGGTTCGTACAGGACATTCCTTATGGCATACCCCAATATTCTGACAAAGCAAGGCATTACGGAGGAGTAATTCCACCACCGGCGCTTCTGAAAAATGGTTATGGCGATTGTGATTCAAAAGTTCTGCTTTTTGCCGGTATTCTTATCTATCTCATCCCCGGAAATGAAATTATCTTTCTGAACCAGGCCGATCATGTGCTATCTGCTGTATTTGGAGAAAAGGAAGAAGGACTCACCTATGTGAACTTTATGAATAAAAATTACCTGGTCGCTGAAACATCAGGTCCCGGACAAAGAAAACTGGGCGAGAAGGGTAATTATTTCAGGAATAAATTCACAGCTGAACCACTGGATTTCGACCTACCTGAACCATTGCCTTTTGACCCGGATGCTATTGCTGTCAGGTCTGTTTCGAATAACAGTGTGGATAAAAATAAAGTGGTGATCAAAAACATGTCGGCCAACTATTTTAAATTTCAGCTAAGCTATGACAACAAGAACTGGCAGGATTTTAATCTGAAAAATAATGAATCAGGCATTTTTAACCTTACAGAGAAAGATTTCGTAATGCTTAGGATACGGGAAAGATCAAAAGGCTTTGCCGTTTATAAAATCCTGCCCGGGAACTCTTATTCATTTCACTGGGACAACCATTACGAAAAATGGGAACCGGATTTTAAGGTGTTTTAAGAATCGTTAAAGCAATCTCTATTCTTACTATTTTTATCCCCTCGAATCAACTCTGCTTTCCCGTAACACCACTCAGCCCCTATCCCATTGCCCGTTACACATCACCCCCACATCTATATACTAAATACTCAAGACTAAACACTAAATAAGGCAATGAAAATCCTACTCATCAATCCCCCGCGCTCGCCACACAACATGATCCTTCAGTCAGCCCCGGATGAAGCAAAGTATTTTATCCACAAAAAACTTATTGGCCCGCCGCTTGGATTGCTCACCATTGCCGCTGCCGTCAGGGATTTTGATGTCACCTTGTTCGATACCAAAGGAGAATATGATCTCATCCCTGATGCTCCGCCTCTCGAACAAATGATCATGGAATTACTTCATAGAATTCAACCCGATATCGTAGGCGTATCAATCATTACATCAGAATTATATTTTTCAATTGATATCTTTAAAACAATAAAGAATTATAATCCGGATATTCTTACTGTTGCAGGTGGCCTTCATACCACACTTTGCCCTGAGGACTTTACCGATCCTTCGGTAGATGTGATCTGTCCGGGCCAGTCTGCCAATACTTTCAGAGCTTTGGTCATAAGAAAATCGCAGAACCTTGACCTTCGGGATGTGCCGGGCATTTACGTCAATTCGGACAAAGGATTGTTTGCTACTAAAGCTGTTGAATCCAACTGGGATCCTGCAAATGAAAACTTCCTCATGCCCGATCGCAGCCTGCTTGAGCGCTGGCGGCAAACCTACAAAGTAGGAAATGCACCTTCACCGACTACCTATCTTTTCACCTCGCTGGGTTGCCCCTACCGCTGCACTTTCTGCTCCATCTGGAAAGAGCATAGAGGACTTTATCACCAGCGCACTGTCGAAAGTGTCATTACAGAGCTCAGGCAGATTGATTACGACATCGTCCGCTTTGCGGATGCCAATACCATTGTCAACATCAGTTTTATCAACCGGCTTTTCGACCGGATAAATGAAGAGGGTATCAAAAAAGAATACATCATGGATATCCGCGCCGATACGGCGGTTGATCATCCGCAACTGATCGAAAAACTGGCAAATGCAGGTTTAAAGGTAGTCATTTGCGGCTTCGAATCCTTTCGCGACAGCGAACTGAAAAAATATAACAAGAAGTCCCTTGCTGACCGCATCCACAAGGCCATTGATATTTTTCACCAAAACGGGATTCTTTTGAGAGGGAATTATGTTGTTCCCGGCGACTACACCGAAGATGATTTCAAAGCGCTTGCCGAATATGCAAATTCCCACCGTGTCACCTACGCCGGATACACCATACTTACTCCTATGCCCGGAACGATTTTGTATGAAGAAATGAAAAGCCAGATCATTGACTACGACCTTTCGAAATATAATTTCTTTAACAGTGTCATTAAAACAACTTTGCCCCTTGATCAGTTTTACGAAAATGTCGGGAAGCTATGGTTGATAAAGAAAGGAAAGGATGTGATTTAGTTTCAGGTTCAAGGTTTCAGGTTTCAAGTTTCATCTCGCCGTAGGCGAGACAGGTTTTAGGTTTCTGGTTCAAGATTTCAGGTTCCTGTTTAGTTCCATCTGCCGACTGTTGACTGCTATTCTGTTCAGAGTTCCGGGTTTTGCGTTCAAAAGTAAAACAATCAAACTGCTGGTCGTTGCCTGATAATTCGTTATTCTTATTTCAATTGTTCTTCATTCGTCATTCGATATTCAAGTTTCAGACTTCAATAACTTTTCCCAGCTCACTCAACGTAATTATCCGGAAATCCCCTTCGATAAATTTTCCGATCTTATATAAGCTGGTGCCAGCGCCACATTCAATAAACCTGTTTACTTTTAAATTAAGTATCTTTTCCATGGTTTTCATCCAGTTGATCTGGTGGTTCAGATTAGCAGACAATTCACGGATAATCTCCTTTTTTTCGGAGAATGTCCTTTGGTCAATACCCGATACAATCCTGTATCCCGAATCCTTTATCACAACTTCCTTTTCAACGAATTCCATGAAATTTCGCGAAGCCTCATCCAGCAATGGTGTGTGGTACGGACAGGTCACATTCATGAGTGAAGTGTGCAATGCTCCTTCAAGTCTGGCAAGTTCAAGTACCTCCTCTATTTCGCTCCTGATACCTGAAATCATATAAGAATAAATACCGTTGGCGTTGGCAATGGTAACGCCTGATTTATTCGACAACAGCTTCAGTATATCATTTCTCTCCAGTCCAACAATGCTTCCCATGCCTGTATCGGTGGTGCGCAGGACTCCTTTGATCAGTTCAAAGGCTTTCCTGATAAGATCGAGGCCTCCGGCAAAGGATATGGAACCACCACAATATAAAGCAGAATACAGTCCCATACTGTAACTGGAAATGTAATCCGGTGTGACCTCCTTACGCTTCAGAATATCAGATACCGCACACCCGAAAATATAACTAATATATTGAGCCTCAAGTTCGTGATCCCTGAAATCATTTTCTTTAATATAAAATTTAGTAAGGCTGAAACCGGTTTTTAAAGATGCCTCCTTGAGCAAATGGTCAATATCGTCTGAATATTGTCGAAGTAATTCGTGTTCATCACCCTTGTATTCCGAAACAAAGGCTGGGAAAATAAATCCGGTGAGCATCTTATCGAACTTTGGGGAAACAGTATTTTAATTCGTTAAAAGGATGTCATTGCCTTTTTCGATAATGAGCAATTGCATTTGCACCAACTCTCCGATGGTTTCAACCGGATGCCTGACGGTGTATTTACCGATGGTTTTCAATTCAATGCCAAGCTTGTATTTCTTTTTGAAAATCTCGATCAATTCCAGAAACATTAGTGAATCGCCATCGAGGTCTTTGATAATATTGGTTTGGTCGTTAATCTCATCAATTTCAACTTCACATTCTTCAGCAAAAAAATTATATACCACCTCCTTTACTTCCTTCCGTATTTGTTCTGTAATTTCTGTCATACGTCTAACAAATTCTTTTAAAAACAATGAAAACGACACTGCAAAAGTAGTTAAATTTCCTTACCGGAATTGATGTAATTTTACTGCCGGAATGGACAGGAAATTAAACATAAAGCTGATTTTGTCAGCAGGAGAAGATGATCCGCTTCGGCTGAGAGATCCTTTTATGCCGGTTTCACTTGCTATACTTGCATCAGTTGCTCCGGAGCATAATTATCATTTCGTTGATATGTTGTGGGAAGATCATGAATTTGATTCTCCTGCCGATCTGGTTGGGATAAGCGTGAGAAATTCAGCTGAAAAAACTGCATTTAATTTGGCAGATGAGTACAGGAAGCGAGGATTAATAGTAATTATGGGTGGGCCGCAGGTTTCTTCCAATCCTTTTGAATCGTTGAAACATGCAAACGCTGTTGCCATCGGGGAAGGTGAAAAGCTCTGGCCGGTGATACTCGAAGACTTTTTAAAAAACGATTTAAGGGATTTTTATGTTTGTTCTCCCGAAAAGTTTGAAGCCAACGGATATCGCATCTTCCGACTTGAAAGTCTGCCGGATCTTTCGGGATTACCGGTTGCAAAGCGGGAACTCTACCGTAGAAAATACACCTTTGATATGGTTTTTGCTTCGAGGGGTTGTCCGATCAATTGTGATTTTTGTTCTGTTTCAGGATTATTTGGTAAAACTTACCGTCTCAGGCCCGAAGAAGAAGTTATTGATGAAATTAAATCCTTCAGTGGTTATTATTACCTAATTGATGATACAGTTTTTGGCAGGCCATCAACATATAATTATTACCTATCGCTTTATAATAAAATTTCAAAGCTGAATAAAGTCAGATACTGGGTAGGCCAGGCCAACCTTGACGCCGCATCAGACGAAAGAGGTCAGCAGGTAATCGGAAAGGCAGTGAAAGCAGGTTTGATCTATCTCGCCATGGGCATGGAGTCCTTAAACCGTGAAGTTTTGAAAAAGAGTGGCAGCATCTCAAAAATGGGTATAAAAAAGGATGAGGATGTTATTGAAAAAATGAAAGCGAACATCCGTTTTATTCAGAACCAGGGAATCCTGATTTCAGGTTGGTTTGCCATTGGCTATGAGGATGACAACCCTGAAACCTTCAAACGGACCTATGAATTTTGCCGGGAAATGAAAATCATGCCTGTGTTTACACCGGTTAAAGCATTTAAGGGAACTGATTTGTACAACCGTCTTTATAGCGAAGGCCGTTTAAGCAATGATGGGATCAATATTACCAATGTCCCACATCCACAAATGACAAACGAACAGATACTGCATGCGCTTGAAATGGTAGCTAAAAAGGGATACGGTTTAAAAGAGATCATAAGAAGGACTGCTTTTTATTGCGGAAAATTAATACGTTGCAGGAATAAACCGCAAGATGTTATCCATAAGACTATTTTTGCACTGATGACACAGATCAGGATGGGACAGATAGTGAGAGGGGAAAACAATAGAATGAGAAATAAAATAAGAGTATGACTATGTTCGATTTTCGCTTAACGGTCAGGGGCTATGAGTTGGATTCTTACGGCCATGTAAATCATGCCGTTTATGTAAATTACCTGGAGCAGGCCCGCTGGGTGATTATCAAGAATGCCGGATTACTTGAAGAGTTTCAAAAGACAGGCATTAAGATAGTTGTCGTCAAGTTAAACGTAAGATACATGAGGGAAATCGGTTTGCTGGATGAAATTTTGGTTCAAACGCGGATCAAGAAGGAATCACCTTATCTCGTTTTCTATCATTTTATAAAAGAGGCAAATAAAAACCTTCTGATGGCAAGGGCCGTTGTTAAAACCATACTTCTCGGAAAAGAAAAAAAACCGCTCGATATTCCTGATGAGATGATTCAAAAATTAGAACTTTACCGTCATGGCAATGACTGAACAATACATCCATTGGGAGCAGAAGGAAAGTATCGGTATTCTTACCCTGAACAATCCGCCTGAAAACTATTTGACCGAACCGGAATTTGTTTCACTGGCGCAGTTAAAGGAATGGCTCAGGGATGATGTCCATGGACTTATCATTAACGGAGCCGGAAGGCATTTTTCAGCCGGAGCAGATTTCGATAAAATAAGGAAGCAATCGCTGAATGTATCGGAAATGAAGGATTCGCTGTTGAAAGGCAATGCTCTTGTAAATTTTATTGCCGATCTTGAGTTGCCTGTAGTGGCCGCCATTTCAGGAATCTGTTTTGGCGGAGGGCTTGAAATCGCACTTGCCTGCGATATCAGGATTTGTACACAAAGAAGCCTGTTTGCCTTTCCAGAGATCAACCTCAACCTGATCCCTGCATTAGGTGGTTTGAAAAGACTGCAAAACCTTTGCGGACAAAGGAATGCAATGGAATTACTGATGCGCGGTGATTCGTTGAATGCCCCCCTTGCGCTCGAATTAAAGATCATTGACCAGGTTGTTAAAGGGAAAGATTGCCGGGATATCGCCATTCAATATTTGAATTCGCTCATACAAGACCGTCCAAAGAAAGTGATTCAAATGCTGATGCGGTCATTCCGCAATGCTGAAAGGCTTGATTTTGAGGAAGCCCAAAAGAAAGATGTGGAAATGTTTTGCGAGCTTGCCCTTGAGGCATCTTTGTCAGGGAAAAATCAAATGTTCAATTAATCACTATTCAATACCTGATTATTTTGGAAAAGTCATCAAGCATAACATCATACAATACGCTCCAATGGATTGAAGAAAATAAAACCGGCTATTTAATTCCTGACCGGCCACCGGCCAATGCTATGACTGCTGCTTTTTTTGCAGAACTAAATGATTTGAGGATAAATAAAATTTCAGGATCAGAAGTAAAAGCAATCATCATTTATGGGAGAGGGAGACATTTTTCATCGGGAGCCGCCTTGGACGAACTGTACGATATGGTTCTGAAAGAAACAATCATAAATACCGAAGGGAAAATCATCCGCTATCCCGATTCGATGAAAAATAACCTCGATGCCCTGCAATTTTTTAATAAGTTAAACATCCCGGTAATTGCAGCTATCAACGGTGTTTGTCTTGGCTCCGGCCTTGAACTTGCATTGCATTGCCATTTCAGGATTTCTGTTCCTAATGCTGTGCTTGGGCTTCCCGAATCTTCATACAACCTCATGCCCGGACTTGGCGGTGTTCAGCAATTGCTGGCTAACAGAATATCAAAGATGAATGCAATGGATATTATTTTTAAGGGAAATAGTTTCAGTGCAACAGAAGGATTGAATATTGGCATCATTGACAGGATAGTCCCGAAAAACAAACTGATGGAAGCGGCGACTTTGCTTGCGGAAATCTCAGCCAATGATTACAGAAAGTATCTAAAACCAGATTATTTACATAGGTTTGATGAGCAATTCACAGAAAATTAATCTGCAAACATGGTGAACGAAGTTGAAACAGGGATCAGGGTAAAAGTTTCCGGGACAGGTTCTTATCTTCCGGGAAAGGCGATCACGATTGACGAGGTTGATCATTACCTGGGAAAGCTCGATCATGCTCCTCTGAAGATAAGGAAATGGCTCGAAAGGATGAAGGAATTGATGAAGGAAATACTTGAAGTAGAGCATTATTATTTTGCAATTGATCCTGTTACCCGGCAGTTCACTGAAGACAATATTTCGATGTCAGTGAAGGCGGCGAAGCTTGCATTGGATTCTGCCGGTCTCAAAAGCGGTGATATTGACCTCATTGTTTACGGGAGCGCGCACCAGGATCAAATGCCCACGGCATCGGTTCGAATACAGGAAGCACTTGGAATTGAAAAATGCGGTGAGCTTTCTATTCATGCCAATTGTACATCCGCTTATAAAGCCCTTCTGACTGCCTTTGATATGCTTCGTCTTGGCCGGTATAAACGTGCATTGGTTTTGTCATCAGGCATGTCGTCATCCGAACTGAGGGCCGAATATTACAACCAGCCATTGATAAAAAAAGAGGAAGTATTTCTCCGGTACTTTTTGAGTGATGGCGCCGGTGCCCTGGTTCTTGAGGCCAATCCTGAAAACAGGGAAGGATTGTTTATCGAAAATGTGATGATGGAATCGGTCGGTGGTAAAAAACCGGCAGCCATGCTCAACCGCCGTCCTGCCTACTGGATGAATCCCAGGGATGAATTTGAAGGGGGTTATCACCACCTGTCGCAAATGTTCAACGAACAGCTCCGGCTGCATTTTTTTAATGATGATGGCTCTGTGTTTTACAAAGGACTGAAGAAAATGATTGATGCTTACAACATTCAGGTTGAGAAAATCAGGTTCTTCCAGGTTAACTTTCCTTCGAAGCATATTTCGGAGCTGGTGATGGAGGAGTGTGAACTTCTTAGAATACCCAAAAGCAAACTTTACTCAAAAATGAGCACCATGGGGTACCTCGGGCCGCCAATGGTTTTTGTTTGCCTCGACCGAATCCTGAAGGAAGAAAAACTCGAAGGAAACGATATAATACTTAGCTTTGTTACAGAAGTCAGCAAATTTATGCAGGCCGGATTCACGCTACAGTGGCATACTGCCGAACTTACAGGGGCATGATAAACAGGATCGGGATCATCGGTTGCGGTAAAATGGGAACAGATTTATTTAACTTTCTGAACAACTTTCCTTTTTGCATTACCATGATCGGCAAATATCCTGAAAGTGTTGGCAATATTAAAAAAGCCTGGCTTCGAAAGCTGAACAGGTCACTTGTTTTAGGAATAACAGATGAAGATTCCCTGAAAGAGAAGGCCAAACAGGTAAAATTCAGCTTTGATTTGAATGATCTTTCAGAAACCGACCTCGTGATTGAAAGCATAACAGAGGACCAAAAGTTAAAATCGGAATTATTTAAGGAACTTGATCATATCCTCCCGCCTGAAACAATTTTTACAACCAATACTTCCTCTATTCCGTTATCCATGCTTGTACCATCGGTCAGAAGAAGTGCGGTATTTCTCGGATTACATTTCTTTTATCCGGTGGCCATGAAAAACATTGTTGAGATAAATACAACAGGCAACGTGAATCAACACACGCTTAACTTAGTTACTGAATTCTTGAATAAAACCGACAGGTTCTTTATTGCCCTTACCAAAGAAAACCATTTTCTGACCAACCGCCTTTTCCTCAAGTTGCAGGCTGGTGCTTTTAATATTCACAAAGAGGAAAATACTTCCATTGAATGGCTGGATAAACTGGTAAGTGAAACTCTTTTCCCGGCCGGGATTTTTCGTTTCTTCGATCAGGTTGGCAACGATATCATGTACACATCGGTTAAAAATTATATTGCAAATTATCCCGACCGTAGTTTTTATGAACCCTTGTTGGCCGCGCTGAAAGAAAAGACAGATCAAAACTTCCTGGGTGTGAAATCCGGGAAAGGATTCTACGATTATACCGGCCACACAGGCACGTCGGCATCCCTTGTTTTATCGGATATATCAGCCGGAAAGCAAAAGGAGATCAGCCAAAAACTTTTAAATTATTATCTAGAACCTATCGAAAATGCACTTCTGCAGAAAATCTGTTCCCGAAGTGAAATGGAACACATTGTAAAAGAATATACCGGTTTTTAAAATTATTTATAATATTGCGGCCTGATTTACTTTTAAAAGAAACAAATTACCGGATTGACTGTTAATCCTGCTTTCGAATCTGCTGACTGAATGAACAACAAAGTACTGATCACCGGCCTCAATGTTATTTCCTCTCTCGGGCTTAATTTGCAAAGCAACTGGGAGAATGTACTCAGGGGTAAAAGCGGGATTAAAAGAATTACCCTCTTCGACCCTTCCGGTTTACAGACTCAGATCGCGGCGCAGGTGCCGGATGAATTTGAAGAATATGCCGCCCGTAAGGTCAGGAAAAGGCTTGCCCGCCAGATGACCCGTGTAACAAAGATGTGTTACCTGTGCGCTCTCGATGCCGTCGAAAACAGCGGGATTAACTTTGAGAATTTCGATAAATCACGATGTGCAGTCATACTTGGTGTTGTCAATACCGGCAATTCGAGTGTGGAAAAGGATACCGACGCCAAGAACCGCATCATCAAAGGCATGAACAACGCCATGTCGGCATGGATTTCTATAGAATATGGGCTTACCGGCCCGAATTACACGGTGGCTACCGCCTGTTCAAGTTCCGCTTATGCCATTGGCCTGGGCTATGACCTGATCAAGAGCGGACAGGCAGATATAGTGATCACCGGCGGCGCCGATTCCATCATCAATCCTGAAGAAATCTCAGGATTTAATGAGCTTTTTGCCTTGTCAATCGAAAATGATCCTCCCGAAAAAGCAAGCAAGCCTTTCTCGAAAAACCGCGATGGATTTGTGATCGGTGAAGGAGCCGGAATCATGATCCTCGAATCGGAAGTTTCAGCAAAAGCAAGACATGCTCAAGTTTATGCGGAAGTCGCCGGATATTCATTCACCAATGAGGCTTATAGCATCATGGCTCCCATGAAAGACGGCGAAGGCATGGCCCATACAATAGAACTCGCGATTAAGAATTCCGGCATAAATAAAGCGGAAGTGGATTATATCAATGCTCATGGCACAGCCACTACATTGAACGACAAGTATGAGACTTTGGCCATTAAAAAAGTTTTTGGCGACAGGGCTTACCATATTCCCGTTTCGTCAAGCAAATCCATGATCGGCCATACGGTTGGCGCTGCCGGCGTCATAGAGGGAGCGATATCAGTTTTAAGCGTTCTTTACAATAAGCTGCCTCCTACCATCAATCTGGATGAACCTGACCCCGAACTCGATCTCGATTATGTCCCCAACCATTCCCGTGACCAGAATGTCAGGGTTGCTTTGTCCAATTCCTTTGCTTTTGGAGGGCATAATGTGACGCTGGTGTTCAGGAAGGGAAAGGAATAGGATAGTTCTGAGTTCTGAGTTCAAAGTACGAAGCTTTCCCCTTTTGAAGGGGGCAGGGGGATGAAAAATAAATATTAATGCATAAAAAAATTAACTAACATGAAAAGAAAAGCAACTGCGGTTTGGCTGGGATCCGGAAAGGAAGGCAAAGGCCAACTATCAACACAAAGCGGTGTTTTAAAACAAGTTCAGTACTCCTACACCTCACGTTTTGAAGAAGGAATCGGAACAAATCCTGAAGAGCTTGTTGCTGCAGCCCATGCCGGTTGTTTTACAATGAAGCTGAGCTTCAACCTCACTGATGTTGGATTTATCCCTGACCGGCTTGAAACCGGTTGTGAAATAACCTTTGAAGGCGGAATAATAACAAGCTCGCATTTGGAGGTGAAGGCTCGGGTAAAGGGCATAACAGAAGAAAAATTTGAAACGGCAGTGAAGGATGCAGAAAAGAACTGCCCTGTCTCAAAACTGCTCAACACAAAAATTTCCGTTTCCTATAAGCTGAATCAATAGAAAACAGGCATCCGGAATTAGTAAAAAGGTGGAATTACACAACCATTGTGGGTAAGCGAAATGATAAAAAACTATTGGAAATGATTCAATCTGTTAGTACAAGTTTCTGCCTTTGCACCGATACCGCTTTCTGTTCATCTGTTACGATAAGAGTATAAAGGTAAATCCCGCTTTTCAGTTTGTTACCCTTTCCGTCATTGCCATTCCATATAAAAAATGGAGTGTAGGTTGATTCAGTCACTATTTTCGTGTGATAATTCAGGACGATTCTCCCTGCAAGGTCAAATATATCGAGGGTAATGTCGAGCTCATCGCCCGGATTGTTGTGGTCAAAAGAAAAAGTAGTTTGATCCTTAAAAGGATTTGGAGAATTCTTAACCTGGTTCAAAGCCAGCACAGCATTCTGGTTGATCAAAAATTCAATCGTCTTTTCAGCAGGGTTATTGTAGTTATCCCAGGCTTTTAATGTCAGGGTGTGAAGCCCGTCGGGTAAATTATAGAACGGGTAATATATTTTACCGCTTTGGTAGCTGTCAATGTCCTGTACATAATATTCACTCAGGTATATTACATTCGAATAATCGTTATCGAGAGTTGCTAAAATTTCGTGACCTATTCCGCCAGCCGAAAGGTTGATACCGCTTAAGTCATTAATAAAAGCAAGCATAATAGGATTTTCATGTGTCTGATCGCCCGATACGAAAGTAAGATCGTTCAGAAACAGGTCAATTTGTGGCCCCTCATTATCCGAAACTGCATTTGTATTTATTCCTCCAATTATGATCTCATTGTTATAACCCATAGCATCGGCATCATTAGAAAATGAATAGTAGCTGATTTTACCGGAACCATACTCATACGCAATGTCCTTAGGCATCATAAAGGTAAACACAAAACTGCCTGCAGTTACGGTGGCTTCACCAGTCCATATCTTTTTATCCTGGCATAAGAAAGTTATTGGATAGCTGTAGGTATCATTTCCAATGGTATTATAGCGCGTCGGTTTGTCATAAAGTGTAATATAAACTTTACCGTTAAAGTTAGTAATTTTATTACCTGCCTCATCAATGATCTCTCCTTCAGCATAAATTAAATCCAGCGCCTGTAAAGTATCTGACGCCATTTGGGTAGATTTATTCAGGATTTTAACAGTCCTCACATTATATGTTGAGTATGCCATTTTAAGAGCCGGATCACCAACGAGAATAAAATTCCGTGTAGTGAGTTGCCCGGGAGGTTTTGAGTGCTTTATTATGTCGCCAAGATACGGATGCTCTCCGTCGGTAAGATTAAAAGCTGCATCCAATACCCGTTGATTGACGGTGAAATTCGATTGTGCATAAGCAAGTCTCGTGGTTGTAAAAAGTGCAATTCCGCCACCATGAGGATTCAGGAAAACCATTTCTCCTCCGGTGGAAAGCTCTGGCTCGTCGAATCTTGTAAACTCGCAGGTTGCAGTAATAAACACGGGCATTTTACCAACATTGGTCCAGTCCTGTATGTCATTCGATCCTAATATTCGTTCGTGCGCCCAGCCGGCTTTACCTCCATGTCCGACATAATTAACGATAAGTGCGCCGTTGTTTACAGCATTGTTGATTGCTTCTGTTACAGCTGGGTAGCGATAACCTGCAGGTGTTTTGACCTGGGGGTATGCATCGAGGTAAATTTTTTGTTCATTGTAAAGTTCAGGGATGAATCCTGCTCCGTTGGCAAGGCTGTCAGCTTGTTCGAGGTGAAGATTGCCATCTTCGTCATCAGCTATAAAGCAGATTTTTGATCTCCAGGTCCCAAAAACGGGTTCGGTGGTTGCAAGGTAAAGATTAATTTTATCAATAGCGGTCTGGGCTTCCTCAACGGTTTGAACCGGGAATCTTCCGATACCAATGTCTAATTGCCCCACTCCGTCGTTTCCTTCATTTTCATCAAGAAATCCATAAAAATCATCAATAACAAAACTCGAAGCCGTGATCCATGATTCTTCGTTTTGAAATGCAGGGATGAAATTGGAATTGTTCTCATACCTGTTTTTCGGATCAAAAGAGCCATCTCCAAATAAAACGAGAAAGCGTGGTTCATTCCCTTCATATTTGTCATACAGCATTTTCATATAATCACGTATGGCCGTAGGATCCTGTTTCCCTGAAGAAAATTCATTATAGATTTCTTTTGTCCCAACCACCTTAATTTCAAAACTGTCTCTTGAAACATGGAGTGCAGCCAGCTCATTTGCCTGGTCAATAAACAAAGGATGAGAAACGATTACCATATCAAAAGGCCCATCGCCATGCAAATCCTGGTTGTCAACCATTTCCACAAACTCCGGTGAGTAATATTCGCTTCCGTCGAAGGCAACGAATTCGCGAAGTGAATCGGTTTGAACGGTAAATAACAGTTCGCCGGCGTTTGATTCCGGTTCAATTTTAAAAGGTATGATGGGGTTGGTAATGTCCCAGACCATAAGGCCGGGATTAGAATTGGTAATTGTAAATTCAGAAACAGCGCCATCCAATACCGAAGATAATTGCCTGAACATAAGCTGCCCGTTATCAAACTTAAGATTGCTTGAGGCATTTACCATAATGTAATTAAGCCAGGCAATGGAGGAAAGCGTAGATGGCAGATATTCGAATTTCACATTTACATCGGTATTGCCGGTATAGTAAGTAAGTGTCTTTTTTTTCTTCTGGGCATATTTTGTCGAACTGGGCGAAACAAGTGTCAATATCATGGTATCGTTCAAATCGTTATTTACATGTAAGGCCATCAGTTCATTTTCAAAGCTCCTGTTGGCAACTTCGGTCTTTATGATTACAGGATCGCTTGTAACAATATTCGGGAAGTTGAACTGATACTCCCGGTTGTTAATTTCACCAAATACGTCTCCATACCAGACTTTTCCGGATTGGATCAGGTTGATTTCCTCATCCTCAACCACTTGGTAATCGTTATATTTTGTTACATAATTAGAGGGGTTTGAGGCAACTGATAATACGGTTTGCAGTCTCTTTCCCGGCTCTGCAGAAATAGTCAGGTAATAGTAATTATGGTCGTCATAATAATTCACATAATAGGTGAAATATCCAAGCACGTTTTGCCAAACATTCGGATCCATTCCATAAAATAAAATATAATCACCCTGATTGAAAACGCCATCATCTTCACCAATAACCTGAATGGCATTTTCCTGAAGGTCGTCGTATCTGAATTTATCATTCGCTTCGGGCAACATGCCTCCACCATTGCCAAATATCCTGATCATTGTCGGATTAACTGAAGCCGGATCAATTCCGAAACTCTCAAGATCATTGTACCCTATTTTATAGATTCCGGACTTGCCGGTTTTGATTTTAATCCATTGTCCGGAGCTGAGAACAGAATGTTCTGCATAATTCCGGCTTTTGACAACCGGGTAATTAGAATTTGCTGTTACATCAATTTTTATCCGGTAGAAAATTAATTTTTCATA
The DNA here is from genome assembly GCA_020052415.1 of Bacteroidales bacterium. GTDB lineage: Bacteria > Bacteroidota > Bacteroidia > Bacteroidales > JAADJA01 > JAADJA01. Next base: position 152,897 of record JAGVPB010000094.1, read on the forward strand.
ATTCCCGTTTTCGTTATTAAATCTAAGAGGTAAGAATGAAATGATCCCCAAAGGGACTTTCCTGTCAACCACCACAAAGGTGTTTATTGTGATATCCCTATCCCTAAACTGAATACCGGATAAATAATTACTCTCTTCAGCAGAACAGGGTTCAAATAATACAGAATCGAAAGAGGCATTAATTTCCGAATTGTATGAACCGATGGAGATGGATTCGGTATATAATGGCAATTGCGTGGGAATATCGGTAAATGCACCTTCGAAGTACAGGTATTCTGTAAAGATTCCATTTTCACCCGACTCCTTTACCAATCCTTTCCAGTGGATTTCACTGCTGATAAATTGCGAAAGTGCCGTTACACTATGAATAAATGATAAAAGTATAAAAAGGAGTATGTTTTTTCTCATATCCGGATTGCTCAAATCAAAAAAAAATTCAACATATAAACATTTATCTTTAGACGGAAATTTACGTCGTTGCGTTGCGCGGGTTAATTAAAAGACAGTGATTTACAAGATGTTTTCACATCTTTTTTATTTCAGTATCACCAGTTTGCTTGTTTCATCAGCTATCTGCCCATCATAGCTTTTCACTTTCACCCGGTAAATATACATTCCCTGCTTCAGTTTGCTGCCGCTTTCATCAGTTCCCCGCCAGTTGGGAGAAATGTATTTGTAGCCACCCGAAAAATAATCATCCTTTAATGTGGTCACAAGCTGACCTTCAAGCGAGTAAATGTTGATGGTAATTTCAAGAGGCTGATCATCCTGATTATGCTCAAAAGCAAATTTTGTAGTTTCTTTAAAGGGATTCGGGTAATTCATAAGATGGTCAAGCGCCATTTCGGCTGATTCTGCAACTATGAAATCTGTATAAACTGTAGTTGAATTATTATTGATGTCCCAAACCCTCAGTGAAAGATCGTGGTGGCCGTTACTTAATCTGTAAAATGGATAAGTAACTGTACCGTTAGTAAAATCATCGAGATCGGATTGATAATAATCGTTCAGAATAAAATTGCCTGTATTATCAAGAGTTGCCTGAATATCATGACCGATTCCGCTTCCAACAGTATTGATCCCGCTTTCGTCACTGATTTTAGCAAAAAGCAGGGGGTTTTCATCGGTCAAACCTCCGGCAATGAAATGCTCATCGTTCATAAAGAGCTGCACCTCCGGCCCTTCGGTATCCACTGCCATATTTTGCTCATAACCTCCCACAACGATATCCATGAAGTAACCTGCAGCATCTTCGGCGTCATTTTTTGCATAGTAACTTATTTTCCCGAAACCATAATCATAGGCAATATCTTTGGGTACAATAAATGAAAACGACCATTCACCGTTGCTCACAGTGGCCATACCCTTATAAAGCGGATTTTTCTGAATGTAAAAATTGGTTTGTATGCTGGCCGGGTCATTACCGAGTGTGGTATATCTCGATGGTTTGTCATAAACTGTCGGGAAAAGCACTCCATTAAATCCCGTTAGCTTATTTCCAAGGTAATCCTGCATCTCACCCGAAACACTTACATTCGATAATGCAGTAAGGGTATCGGTGGGTTCGATGATGGATATATCATTAATTTTCAGAGTAACCACATCTTGTTTCGGAAAAGCAAATTTAAGGGCGGGATCACCAAGCAAAACAAATTTTCGGGTATTCTCCGTGCTTCCGGAAGCGTTTTTTGAAAGGCGTATCACATCTCCCATACGCAAATATTCACCTTCTGATTTTTGCAAAGTGTAGGTGAAGAAATTTTTGTTCAGAGTGGCATTGGCGCCAGCATAAGTTGCACGGGTTGTACTGTATAAGGAAATACCTCCGCCGTGCGAATTCAGAAAAATCAATTCTCCGGCGGATGTTCTTTCCGGATCATCAAAGCGGCTGAACTCACAGGTAGCAGTAAGAAATACAGGCAAATTATCAAAATTGTCCCAGCTATTGATATCAGCCACTGTTAATATGCGCTCATGGGCAAGTCCCAGCTCGCCGCCATGTCCGACGTAATTGACAATTAACGCTCCTCTTTCAACACGGTTAGTGATATCCTGTGTTACCTTAGGATATAACTCCCCGCTTGGCGTTGATTCCTGAATATAGGAATCAAGATAAATTTTATCAATGTTGATGTTTTTATTCGTGGTATCAATTTGATGCGCCAGTTTTTCAGTATCATTGAAATGCAGGTTACTGTCCTCATCGTCGGCAATGAGGCATACAACGTTACGCCAGTCACCCATTACATCGTCGGTGTTAACAGCATAATGAATGACCTTATCAACAGCTTCGGTTGCCTGTTGAAGTGTTCTTACAACAAAGCGTCCGACACCGATATCCAGTAAATTATCCCCGTCGAGGTTTGCATAAAAATCATCGGTTATATAAGAACCGATGGGATTAAGCGATTCCATTGATTCCCATGTCGGCACAAAATTGGAGTTGTTTGCAATCCTGTCTTTATAATCAAACGACGCATCACCAAAAAGCAGAAGATATTTTGGTTCATTACCTGAAGATGCATTATCGTAAAGCATTTTAACAAAATCACGAATAGCCGAAATATCAGCGGCCCCGCTCGAGAATTCATTATAAATATCCTGCAATTGAACTACTTCAACATTCATATTGTCCTGAATCCTGTGGTGTTCGGCAAGGCGATTCGCTTCATTAATAAATTCAGGCGGGGTAACAATGATCAGTTCAATATCGCTGAGATCATGAAGGTTTTGATTGTCAATTTTGCCCACGATCTCAACGGCGAACAATGAAGCACCATCAAACGCTATGAATTCCTGCAACTCATTTGATTCGGTCCTGAAAACGAGTTGATTTAAACCGGCCGTTGATTCAACCTTTTCGGGATTGATGCGGTCCGTGATATTCCAAATTGAAACATCAGTAGTGATTTTTGTTAAAGTATATTCAGCAACACATTCCTGGTTTGCAGTTCTTAAATCGCGAAAGATCATCTGTCCGCCTTCAAAACTGAGATTTCGGACATAATTGATCGTAAAATAATTCAAAAATCCCAGGGATGATGACATTGGCTTGTTGTATTCAATCATGATGTTCAAATCCTTGCTGTACACCATAAGAGTGGTCGAATCAAATTTGGTTTTTGCATAGTCCTGATTATTATCATTGTTATAGTTTGACCTTGCACATAGAAGGTTCAGAATATTTGTACTGTTCACAAAAACATCAAATGTGCTTTCAATATCTGATTTTGCCGCTACATCTACATCAATATGAACAGGCGATGACAAATCAAGATTTGGAATACTGATGCCCTGAATTAAAGTTGTTGTCAGATCGAAGGTTTCGCCGTACCACATCCTTCCCGTACTGATCAGGTTGTTTTCTTCAAGTTCATGGTGGTATGCATCGTTGTATTTCGAACAGAACAATGTCGGAGTAAGTTGGGAAGACGGCTGATTCTGTATTCGTTTTCCCAATCCCGCATCGGCTGTGATAAAATAATAGTTGCGGTTTGAATAAAGGTGAGGATATTTATGAAGTTTATTATCCGACGCTGAGTATTTCCATTCATCAGGCGATTCTCCATAAAATAAAATGTAATCCCCGGCATCGAATACTCCGTCATCTTCTCCAGCAACATAAATGGAGTTTTCCTGTAAATCATCATACCTGAATTCATTGACATTTTCGGGCAGCATTCCCCCACCGTTGCCATAAACTCTGATATTTTTTGGATTTAATGAATTTATATCCATACCCATTGCACTTAAATCCTGTGCACTAATTTTGTATATTCCTGAATTTGAAACCGCTACTTTATACCAGTTCCCGTTTGCCAATGCAGAATTTTCCGCATAGTTTGAGCCCTTCTTCTGCCAGGCATCTCCATCCAATGCTTCACAGGTTAATTCAACTTCAAAAGAAATAAGTTTTTCATACAATCCTGTCAGTTCATTTTTACGAACCGGGATAAAGCTGACAACAGCATACGGATTTTTCATTTCATAAGCCAGGGACGCCTCCACTTCAATTTCATTTCCGATGATTTCTGCATTTTCAACGGTTTTGATTTCACTGCTGGTTAAAGGTTCAAACACTTTGTTTTTAAGCATTACTACGAGGTTTGACCCGGTGATATTTAACCGATACCTTTCAAAATATAGCGGAAGAAAATTATTTTCTGCATCATTGGTACATTCATCACTCCGCAGGATAGATATCGCTGTGTTCTCCGAAATTTGTATTTGCCGGGTGCCCGACCAATGAATTGTTCTTGTGTATGACTGGACTTCTGAAAAACATAATACAGGTATTAACAATAAGATGTGAAGAACTAAACTTTTCGATTTCATAATTTTCAGCCGATATTAAGTATTATTGAAAACTGTAAAAATAAATTAATTTTTCCGAATGCTTAATGAAATTATATTTGGCAAAGTATTGATAATAAAAGATTTAAATTTATTTTTACCTAAAAACTAAAACTTGATTAAAAACGTTATTAGTGAGTTTATATTGTTTTATAAAAGAATCAGGAAAAAATTGCCGGCACTGAATAATATTGCAACTTTTAAAAGTGTACTTCCGATCAAGGAGTATTTAATGTTTTGTATAATATTACTGGTGTTGACTGCATATCAAACTAAGGGATTTAGCCAGGATCCCGGATTTTCTCAGTTCTATTCTAATCCCCTCTATCTTAATCCTGCACTGGCCGGAACAGGAGATTGTTCGAGGGTAATGTTTAATTACAGGAACCAGTGGCCGTCAATATCCGCTAATTTTGTTACCTATAGTGCATCGGCTGATCATTATTTCAACGTTCTTTCAGGTGGGCTGGGTGTAATCATCACTTCGGATAACATCGGCAGCAACCTGATGAATACATTAAGGGCTGGAGCAATATATTCCTATCATCTGAAAATAAGCAATGACATTAGCATGAATGCCGGGTTTGAAGCGACATTTCACCAGCAAAAAATAAATTATGGCGACCTGATATTCCGTGATATGATAGATCCGGCGACAGGTACTATTAATCCCGGCAGTACTTCTGAGATACCCATTGACAGGAACTCGGTGATCGCCCCGGATTTTTCGTCCGGTTTGTTGTTGGGAATCAAAGAGTCGTATTTCATCGGAGTTGCGGTTCATCATCTTACCGAACCCACACTTAATTACTATTCAGGGACGGACCACAATTTATTGTACCGTAAATACACCCTTCATGGCGGAGCACGTTACATGCTGAATAAGGGTTACATCAGCGGGAAAAACAGTCCCTGGATCATTTCGCCGAATTTTCTATATGATTACCAACAAACTGCCCGGCAGTTGAATTTTGGTGTTTATGTTGAAAAATCACCACTTACAGCCGGATTGTGGTACCGGTACGACATTGATAATGCTGACGGAATCATTTTGCTGCTGGGAATGAATTATAACAGGTTTAAATTCGGCTATTCCTATGATGTAACTTTATCGCGACTAAAAGGTACAACGGGTGGCGCTCATGAAGTTTCGGCGGTATTGTTGGTAAATTGTAATAAAAAAAGAAATAAGCCCGGGGCAATAAAATGTCCGGAATTTTAGTTATGTTTGCACCAAATTTTAAAAAAATGAAGTACTTCAGTTTCTTAACGTTCACATTAATAGCTGGTTCACTCCTGCTTTTAACCTCTTGCAAAAAGCAAAAATCAGCTACTACCGGTTGGGAATACAATAATCCGAAAAACGGTGGATTCGAAGTCGCTGATTATCTTGGACAAATGAATGGTCCCGGTTTGATACTAATCCAGGGTGGAACCTACACTATGGGTTCGAACGCTGAAGACCCGATGTATGAATGGAACAGCACTCCCCGAAGGGTTACCATTAAGACCTTTTACCTCGATGAAACGGAGGTTTCCAACCTTGATTATCTTGAATACCTGTATTGGATAAACAGGGTGTTTGGAACCGATTACCCGGAAGTATATCGTAAGGCATTACCGGATACACTGGTATGGCGCAATCGCCTGGCTTATAATGAACCTATGGTTGAACTTTATCTTCGCCATCCGGCTTACCATTATTATCCGGTAGTTGGAGTCAGCTGGAAACAGGCTGCCGATTATTGCTCCTGGAGAAGCGACAGGGTGAATGAAATGCTGCTTGTTGAACGAGGAATCCTGGATCTCGATCCCGACCAGTTGAATGAAAATAATTTTAATACCGAAGCCTACCTGGCCGGACAATATGAAGGACTTGTCAACAGGAACCTGCAGGATTTAAATCCGAATAGCACAGGTGAAAGAAGAGTTAGGATGGAAGATGGTGTAATACTACCGCGCTATCGCCTGCCCACAGAAGCTGAGTGGGAATTTGCAGCTATTGGTCAGATTGGAAACACAGTATATGAAAGAGTTATTGACAGAAGGATTTATCCATGGAACAGTCATGTACTGAGAACTGATGATAAGAACTATTATGGCAGCTTTTTAGCGAACCACAAAAGAGGAAAAGGCGATTATGCCGGAGTTTCAGGTGATCTGAACGACGGTGCAATCGGCCCGGCTATGGTTGGTTCATTCTGGCCTAATGATTATGGACTTTTCAATATGGCAGGTAATGTTTGCGAATGGGTTGCTGATGTTTATCGTCCGCTAACTTTTGAAGATATGGCTGACCTGAATCCACACAGAGGTAATGTTTTTCAGAGAAAAGTCAGGGATTCCGAAGGACTTATTGCTGAAAAGGACGAATACGGTAAATTGAAATACGAAGACGTACCCGTTGAAGATATTGTAGATCGCAGGAATTACCGAAAATCAAATAACATTAATTATCTCGATGGTGATTTCCAATCCACTGTAAACAGTGAAGATTGGGTAAAACAAAATGAAGATTCAAACTCCGCCACCATGTATGATTTTTCTGTAACTTCAATGATCAATGATCATGCAAGAGTTTACAAAGGCGGATCATGGAAGGATAATTCATACTGGATGATGCCCGGTTCCAGAAGGTTTTTGGATGAGAACCAGGCGACTGATTACATCGGTTTCAGATGCGCAATGGACCGTGTCGGAAGCGATGATGGCCTCTGATTATTTGTATAAGATATTTCGAACCCCATTTCAATTAAAGGAATGGGGTTTATTTTTTACTTTTGTTTTGATGAATTCAGTGATTGAAAAATTATATAAAACCTACCGGGATTTCCCTGATGTTACAACCGATTCGAGGCTGGTCAATCCCGGTTCTATATTCTTTGCGCTTAAAGGAGAAAGTTTTAACGGCAATGAATATGCAGCGGAGGCCATAAAGAAGGGCGCACGGTTAGCTGTTGTTGATGAATTAAAGGGCGATCCGGGAAAGAATATCCTCGTTGTGGAAAATGTGCTCGACAGCCTGCAGAGAATCGCAAAGTTACACCGGCAAAAGCTTGGTTTGAAGATAATTGCCATAACCGGAACAAATGGAAAAACCACCACCAAAGAACTCATGCACCGTGTTCTGAAAAAAAAATATAAGGTTGGCGCTACAGCAGGAAACCTGAATAACCATATTGGTGTCCCATTGACAATACTTTCATTCAAACCGGGTTTGGAATTCGGAATCGTTGAAATGGGCGCAAATCATATCGGAGAAATTACAAGGCTTTGCGACATTGCCCGGCCTGATTTTGGAATAATTACCAACGTCGGAAAAGCACACCTTGAAGGATTCGGAAACCTGGAAGGAGTAATCAAAGCTAAAACTGAACTTTATAATTTCCTCAGAAAAAATGATGGGATTGTTTTCGTAAATACACAGAATGAAATACTTCTGAAAGCATCCGTCGGCATTAAATCATCCGGCTACAGTTCCGGTGAAGGAGCTGATTACTCCGGAAAAATCGTCAGGGATTTTCCTTACCTTACCCTTGATTGTAATTTAGCGAATCATATCTTAAAAATCGAATCAAAGCTTATTGGCAGTTATAATTTTGAAAATATCCTGGCAGCAGTTGCTATTGGTAACTATTTTGATGTATCTCCCGAAGATATCAAAGAAGCTATCGAATCCTATGAACCCGCAAACAACAGGTCCCAAATTATTAGTACTGCTTCAAACACATTGATACTTGATGCTTATAATGCAAATCCGTCAAGTATGAAGGTGGCTATTGAAAATTTCGCCAAAGCGGAATTTAGCAACAAGGTTTTGATATTGGGCGATATGTTCGAGCTTGGAAATGAATCTGAAACAGAACACAATGCAATTCTCGATCTGATCCGGTACTTCGGTTTTAAAAAGATATTTCTTGTCGGCAGGGCTTTTCATAATGCATATAATTCAAAGGAATTTCAAAGTTTTCCAACCGTAATCCAATTGCAGGAGTTTCTTAAGGAACATCCGCTAACAGAAAGTACTGTTCTGATAAAGGGTTCAAGAAAGATGCAACTTGAAAGGCTGACGCCCGGTTTATAAATGGATAATTATAGTGTCATCGGCTTAATGTCAGGATCCTCTCTCGATGGGCTCGATATCGCCTGCTGTGAATTTTCTTATGATGTAAAATGGAATTTTACCATCCGCCATGCAGAGACTGTAGAATATCCCTCAAATTGGTTGAAAAGGTTAATAAATATGCCTGTTTCAGATAGTGAAGGCCTGGTGAAAACTCATATTGAATTTGGAAAATACCTCGGCAGGGTCGTAAAAGGTATAGTGAAAAAAACAGGATTTCGTGCCGATTTTATTGCTTCTCACGGCCATACCATTTTTCACCGTCCGGAAAAAGGTTACACGTTTCAAATCGGAAACGGGAATTCCATCGCAGCCATCACAGGAATACCGGCTGTTTATGACTTCCGTTCAGCAGATGTGGCTCTGGGCGGACAAGGCGCTCCGCTTGTACCCATCGGTGACAGGCTGCTATTCGGTGATTACCCCTATTGTTTAAATTTGGGCGGAATATCGAATATTTCCTTTGAAAATGATAAAAAAAGAATTGCTTTTGATATTTGTCCGGTGAATATGGTTTTAAACTATTTGTCATCCCGAAAGGGATTAAAATATGATGATAAGGGTCGGATAGCTTATGGCGGTAAAATAATATCTCCATTATTGGACAAGCTTAACAGTCTGGATTTTTATCAACAAGACCCACCAAAATCCCTGGGCAGAGAATGGGTCGAACAATTTGTGGTTCCCTTAATCATCGAAGCAACAGGAACTCCGGACGACCTGTTGAGAACTTTTACCGAACACATTGCATTCCAGATAGGAAAAATATTGAATCAACATCCTGCCGGGAAAATTTTAGTTACAGGAGGCGGAGCAAAAAACAAATTTTTAATTGACAGGATGAAAATCATACTGAAATCTGAAATCGTTATCCCCGAAACCAAAATCGTTGATTACAAGGAAGCCCTGATATTTGCCTTTCTCGGAATATTGAGATGGAAAAACGAAATCAACTGTTTGTCCTCGGTTACCGGAGCCAGCAGAGATTGTTGCTGCGGAGTAATAGCCCATCCCTGAATACAAAATCAAATGAATCCACCGGAGTCTGATCTCATTGTCAATTAACATACAGGCAGAAATTCAGATATAAAATAAACTTTTACAAACTCCGTTTGCTCTTGAAAAAATATATTAACATATAACTGTTTAAAATTCAGGTTCGAAAAATTTACCCTCACTTCATATTCGAGTAATTTTACTTTTTCATAAAAATTGAATTGTTTATGTTGACAGCATTCATTTTACAGATTACGGGAACTGGTCAGGCAGCAGCCGATACACTAAACAGGGTCATTAACAATGCAGCTGTTCAGTCTGGCCATTTGTCCTTATCATTATGGGATCTTACATTAAAGGGCGGGTGGATAATGATTATTCTTGGAGTTTTTTCAATCATTGCCGTTTACATTTTTGTAGAGCGGTATTTATCAATAAACAGGAGTTCAAGGGAAGAAAAGAATTTCATGAATAACATCCGTGATTTTATTCATGATGGCCGGATAGATTCAGCAATTACATTATGCAGGAACAACGACACTCCAATAGCAAGAATGATTGAAAAGGGATTATCCAGGATCGGAAAACCATTAAGTGACATCAATACTGCTATTGAAAATATAGGCAAACTCGAAGTATCGCGCCTTGAGAAAAATATTGCAGGCCTGGCTACTATTTCCGGGGCATCTCCAATGCTTGGATTTCTTGGGACAGTAATAGGAATGGTAAAGGCTTTTTACGACATGTCAATGGCTGGAAACAATATTGATATACAATTGCTTTCGACTGGTATTTATCAGGCAATGGTTACAACGGTAGGAGGACTTATCGTGGGTATCATTGCTTATATTTGTTATAATATTCTTGTAGCAAGAATCGAGAAACTCGTATTCCTTCTTGAAGCAAGAGCGACAGAATTCATGGATGTTCTGCACGAACCTGCAAAAAAATAATATTAAGCGGGCTAAAAGAGTTGTTCTTAAACTACTATTAAACAGACAATGGCAATTCAGACAAGAAATAAATTAAGAACGGATTTCAGCATGGCTTCCATGTCGGACCTGGTATTTTTGCTGCTGATCTTTTTTATGCTTACTTCAACACTTGTAGCTCCCAATGCAATAAAATTATTGCTCCCTGCAAGTAACAGCCGGACGATTGAGCAACCTCCGAAAATCATAGTATCCATCAATCAGAATCATGATTTTTTCCTGCAGGGAGTTCAGGTAAATGAATATTCGCTTGAAAGCGGATTAATGGAAAAGCTCACAGGTCAGGAAAGTGTTTCAATCCGCCTTGAAGCAGATAAGAACATTCAGGTTCAGTATATTGTAAATGTTATTGATATTGTAAACACTATTAATAAAAAGTACGGTACGAAACATAAAGTTATTTTGGCAACAAGTCCGAAGAAATAGAAAAACGATATAATATTTTTTCGCAATCGCTCAGCAATAAAAAATCTGGTGGATTGGATAGTTAAATTAGAAGTTCAATGAGCAAAGATAAATATAAAGGAATAATCGGTACTGTTGTTTTTCACACAGCCATATTGCTTATTCTTATCCTGCTGGGATTTTCAACTTCACTGCCCTTACCGGGAGAAGAAGGTGTTGAAGTAAACCTCGGTAACAGCGATGATGGAATTGGTGACATTCAACCCGAAAAACCAATTGCGGCCGACAATAAAACTGAACTTCAAATACAACAACAAACAGAGGACGATGGGGAGATTGTAACGCAGGATATAGAAGACGCACCCTCGATTGTCAGGAGCAAAGAGAAAGTTATTGAAAAGAAAACAAATTTAACAGAGAAGAAAAAGCCGGAAAAAGAAGAACCACAAATAAATCCGGCAGCACTTTATAAGGGAAAAAGTAAACAGACAGGAGAAGAAGGAAATCAGGGTATTACCGGTAAAGCAGGCGACCAGGGAAATCCGAATGGGACTCCTGATTCTGATAACTACAAAGGTCAGGGAGGTTCGGGTGATGGTTTGTCATATAGCCTTGCCGGACGATCACCCAAATATTTGCCAAAACCTTCAAGTCATTTTACTGAAAACGGAACCGTTGTCGTTCAGATCAGTGTTGACAGGTATGGTAAAGTGACACATGCTGTTGCCATTGATAAAGGATCAAATACTACTGATGCGAACCTCCGCAGATTAGCTGAAGAAGCTGCAAAAAAAGCTGTTTTCAATGCAAATACAGATGCAGCTGAAGTCCAAAGGGGAACAATAACCTACCACTTTGTTGTAAAAGATTAAATGAATTACACTCAGTCACTTGACTATCTTTTCAGTCAGCTTCCAATGTTTCACAGGATCGGAGCTGCTGCCTACAAAGCCAATCTTGACAATACAATTTCTCTGTGCAGGATTCTTGGAAATCCGGGTAACAAATTTCCTTCAGTTCACATTGCCGGAACCAATGGCAAAGGTTCTGTTTCGCATATTATCGCTTCTGTTTTGCAGGAAGCCGGATATAAAACCGGGCTTTATACTTCGCCCCACTTAAAGGATTTTCGGGAAAGGATCAGGATCAACGGGAGAAAAATTCCTAAATCCAATATCACTGAATTTGTAAAAACCTATAAAAGGTCATTTGAACCTATTCAACCTTCATTTTTCGAATACACTTTCGGGATGGCTGCCAGGTATTTTGCTGATGAAAAGGTTGATATTGCTGTAATAGAGACGGGAATGGGCGGGAGACTCGATTCGACCAATGTTGTAAATTCAATCCTGACAGTAATTAGCAACATCGGATACGATCATACTCAGTTTCTGGGTGACACCCTTGAGAAAATTGCCATTGAAAAAGCCGGTATCATTAAGCCGGGGATACCCGTTATTATTGGTGAGACACGGAATGAAACGAAAGATGTTTTTGTAAGAAAAGCGTTTGAAACAAAGTCGCAGATATGTTTTGCCGATGAAAAGTTTAAAGCAGCAAACTCTAAAAAAACAGGTAAACACAATCCAAAATTCCGTATGGATATTTATAGGGAAGATATCCTTGATTTTAAGGATTTGATTTGCGATCTGACCGGTAATTACCAGTTAAAAAATATTATAACGGCATTTCAATCAGTTGAAACATTGAAAAGCCTGGGATTTGAGATTACTCCTGATCATCTCCGGCAAGGAATTAAAAAAATCAGAAAAAACACTGGTCTTCAGGGAAGGTGGCAGATCCTTGGCAGGAATCCTTTAATTGTCTGCGATACCGGGCATAATGTGGATGGAATCAAGCTGGTTTTACAGCAATTGAAAGAAACCCCGCACAAGACATTGCATATTGTTTTAGGATTTGTAAAGGATAAAAACATTGACGCCATCATTGACCTTTTGCCAAAGGATGCCTGTTATTATTACTGCAAGGCCAATATTCCGCGTGGCCTTGATCAGGACAAGCTAAGAGCATCATGCCTTAAAAAAGGACTAACTGGAAAATCGTACCCAACTGTGAAACTTGCTTTTGAAACTGCCAAAAAAAATGCTGATAAAGAAGATCTCATTTTTGCAGGCGGCAGTACTTTTATTGTGGCAGAAGTTATTTGATATAACCCACATTCCATCAAATCTTTGTTTCATAAAATCATGGATTATCAACAGAATATTTTCCTATTTCCATCATTCCTCCACAGGTGTGTCTTGGCATATCTTTCCATTTTACCTCGCCACTATCATTCCGGATTTCTAACTTCCGACATGGATTTAGGCTTAATTGCCATCATTTCGTAAAAAATCTTAATCCAGATCGCAATGCATGGCACTGCCTTCAGGACGTAAGGAATAATCAGGTTCTCTCGGATTACACCTGGAAACAGGTCAGTCGGCGACAGCGAAGTAAAAATTAATGCAATTGCAAGAAGAAGGATATTTTCAGTTCGAGGAGCCCGGGAATAAAACCAGATGGAAATCCCGCTCATGGCAATAATAAAAGTCGGTGACTCGGCTTTGTGGTTAAAAATCACAACCCAGATCAGTACAGATGCGAGAGCAAGAAGCCTGAAATTCAGATTATCATATTGCCTTGTTCTTATGAAAGGAAGCATGAATAAAACTGCACCAACTAATACCAATATGATTTTATCAACTGAAATACCAAACCATGTCGCGATCCAACCCATAACTGATAATCCATAGGAAGCAGAGTGATCTGATGCCAGCATATTCATCCAGTTTGAATAAAGCGCTTGTAACTGTCCAAGGGGTACAACTATCAGGGGCAAAGCAAGAAAGACTATAAACCAAAGGATCACAAATAATCCGAATTTCCACTTTTTTGGATAGAATAAAAACAGAGCAAAGGCTACTAATCCGAAGATTTTAATAAAAACAGAAAACATAAGGCAAAGTGCAGCTGGCAAGGGTTTATTCTTTTCGAGCAAGCCAAATGAAAGAATGATCAAACCAGCTACCAATCCGTTGCTTTGACCATTCTGGAGCGACGTCATCAGCTCAATAATGATGGTGATAAGCATGAAGATTTTCTTTTTTGCATCAGGAGCCGGAAGGTAATGAATCGCAAAAAGCAGGAAGAGGACATTGGTCAGATTCCACAGGCAGAGCCCCAAAAGGTCGGGTAACCATGCAAAAATGCCGAAAAACAAGGCAAAAGCCGGGCTGTACTTATAAAAATCCCAGTGCTCATCAGGATATTCCTTGTAAAGGTCTTTCCCTTCCAACAAATGATAATGTGATTGTTTAAAAATTAAGTAATTGTTGTAATGAGTGTAGTGTTTTTCTCCGTCCTCCGAAACTTTAACAGGTAAATAATAAGACTGAACCGCTGCGATAATGGCTAGCAGAATATAAAATACAATCAGCGTTCTAATATTAATCCAGGTTGATATGATTTTTTTCAAATCACGGAGTAATTAGTTTTTAGTGAGAACTGAACAGCAGGCAAATGAACCCGGAACAGAGAACTGAGACCTGAGAACCGAGAACTGAGAACAGCAGGCAGTCGGTAAAACGAACACTGAACCCGGAACCCGGAACCCGGAACACTGAACCCGGAACCAGCAATCAGCCCCCCAGCAACCATCATTTGCTTCCATTGGTTATATTTACAGGCATTTTTAACTTCTAAAAGCATCCTTAATGTCTTCCATAATTTTTTTTGCCAAATGGTCTGCGGTCGCAAGCGAACTGCTTTCCGAATAAATCCGGATGACAGGCTCAGTGTTTGATTTACGAAGATGAACCCAATCCTTATCGAATTCTATCCTGACACCATCAATTGTTGTCACAGGATTTTTCCTGTACTTCTCCTGTATTTTCAACAGAATATCATCAACGTTGATGTCCGGCGACAATTCGATTTTGTTTTTTGAAATAAAATAATTTGGATAAGAATTTCTTAGTTGTGAACATTTCAATCCTGATTTGGCCATATAGGTCAGAAGCAGTGCTATTCCCACCAAAGCATCCCGTCCGTAATGCAATTCCGGGTAAATTATTCCTCCGTTGCCTTCGCCGCCGATTACTGCATTCACTTCCTTCATTTTCTCAACAACGTTTACTTCGCCAACTGCAGAAGCAAAGTAGGTACCTCTATGCCTCTCAGTCACATCACGTAATGCCCGTGTCGAGGATAAATTGGAAACTGTGCTGCCTTTGGTATTTTTCAAAATATAATCGGCTACAGCAACAAGGGTATATTCCTCGCCAAATACATCACCGTTTTCAGTAACAATTGCAAGCCGGTCAACATCAGGATCAACCACAAATCCGATATCAGCTTTATTTTTTTTAACTACTTCCGAAATTTCCCCAAGATTTTCAGGCAGCGGTTCAGGATTATGCGGAAATATTCCGTTAGGTTCGCAATACAATTCGTCAATTTTGCTAACGCCCAATGCATTGAGCAATTTCGGAAGAGCAATCCCGCCGGTTGAGTTCACACAATCAATGGCAATCCTGAATCCTGCATTTTTTATAGCCTTAACGTCCACCAAAGGCAGTTGAATAATTTTCTCTATATGGTTTTCAATGTATGAATGGTTGAAGGTGAGCTTACCTAATTTTTTTACACCACAATAATTAAATTCCTCTTTTTCAGCGATAATAAGAATTTCAGCTCCTTCATCGGCCGAAATAAATTCTCCCTTACTGTTTAAAAGCTTCAGGGCATTCCATTGCTCCGGATTATGACTTGCCGTTAAAATAATGCCTCCATCCGAACCACTTTCAACCACTGCCATCTCTATGGTAGGCGTAGTGGATAATCCTGCATCAATAACATCAACACCCATCCCCAGCAAACTGCCGGTAACAAGATGGTTTACCATTTGACCTGAAATACGGCTGTCGCGCCCTATAACAAATTTTGTTTTTTTTGAAGTCTTATTGTTAATTATGAAACTTGCAAATGCCGAGGTGAACTTTACAATGTCAACAGGGCTCAAACCCTCACCCGGCGCACCTCCAATTGTTCCCCTGATGCCTGAAATAGATTTAATTAATGTCATTTTTTACTTGTTTATAAAACGGGTGGCAAATTTATACTTTTAAAATTGATGATTACATTAACTTTTATAGCTTTGTAAAAAATTTGAAAATTTCGGTTGGATGGAATACTTTGATGATCAGGAGGAGGAACAGCTTAAAGTACTGGTTGACCGGTTCGACCGCATGGTGCAGATGGGCGAGCGTTATTTCTTCGATGTGGAAGAATTTGAGATGATCATTGATCATTACCTTATCGTCAACCAACTTGAAAAAACCAATCTGGCTATTAAATACGCGATGGAACAGCACCCGCGGATATCTTCATTTATGCTGAAAAAGGCACAAATGCTGGTTTCCTCAAATCACATCAACAAAGCGCTGGAGCTTTTATCAGAGGTTGAAAACATTGAACCTGAGAATCCTGAAATTTTCCTTACAAAGGCAGGAATTTACAGTCAGCTTAAACGCTATGAAAAAGCAATAGAGGAGTACAATAAAGCCATTAAGGAATCTGAGGATATTGCAGAGGTTTACACCAATATCGCCTTTGAATATGAAAACCTCGGTAAATACGACAAATCAATAGAATACCTTATCAAAGTACTTGACATAGAGCCCGACAATGAAGCTGTAGTTTACGAACTCTCTTTTTGTTATGAAATCTCAAACCGTTCAAACGACTGCATCGTTTTTTTTAATGAATTTTTAAATAAAAATCCCTACTCGAAAGCTGCATGGTTTAACCTCGGAATTGCACATAATAATATCGAGGAGTACGAAAAAGCTATTGAAGCCTATGATTTTGCCATTGCAATTGACGAAACCTTCGCCTCAGCTTATTTTAATAAAGCCAACTCTTTTGCAAATCTTGACCTTTATGAGAAAGCGATAGCCTTGTATGAAGAAACATTCCGGTTCGAAGAGCCTGAAGCCATGAGCTATTATTATATCGGTGAATGTTATGAAAAACTGAAAAATTATGAGAGGGCCAAACAGAATTACCGAAAGGCGATCGGGTTGGATCCGTTGCTTGCTGATGCCTGGATTGGTATAGGAATGATTTATGAAGAGATGAACAAGCTGGCAATTGCAATCAATCATATCAAAAGAGCGATCGCAATTGATCCGGCAAATTCGGAATACTGGTACATGCTTGGCGATGTCCAATACAAAGCTGATTTGCTTGAGGATGCAAAAAAATCGTATCAGGAAGTGGTTGTGCTTGATCCTCAAAATCCTGATATCTGGCTTGATTTCTCACACATTTATGCTCTTGATTTCGATTTTCCTGCTGCCCTCGGTTGTCTTGAAACCGGAATTGCAGAACAGCCCGGTAACGCAGAATTTTTCTATCGCAAATTTGTATATTTGTTAAAAAATCTTGAGCATAAGGAAGCTTATGCAGTGCTTGAAGAAGCTTTAATAATGAATTTTGAAGCCCACAAGGAAATGTTTGATTACGATCCCGACCTTTTGAAGGATGATGCACTTCTGCGCCTTATTGAACTGTACAAAGACAAATGAGAAAAACGGATAGCCTGTAAAATCAAATTGAATGTGAAACTCTACGGTTTGATTGGAAATCCACTGACACACTCCTATTCAGAGAAATATTTTTCCCGAAAATTCAAAAAGGAAAATATTAGAGATTGCCGCTACCAGCTTTTTCAGCTTGAAAGTGAAAATGATTTACCACGTTTGTTTTCTGAACACTCCAACCTTCTGGGCTTAAACGTGACGATTCCGTTTAAACAAAAGATCATTAAGTACATGGGCGAGATTGACCAGGAGGCAGGGAAATGTGGTGCTGTCAATTGCATTAAAATCGAAAGACATTCAGGAAAACCGTACCTCAAAGGGTATAACACGGATATCGGGGCTTTCAGACTATCCATTGAACCGCTTCTTAAACCACAGTATAAAAATGCCCTTATACTTGGAAGCGGTGGGGGCGCTTTAGCTGCAGGAGCGGCATTAACCCAACTTAAAATCAGCTTCAACTTTGTTTCGCGAAATCCTGTTGGAAATAATCATATTGGGTATGATAATATAGATGAGAAGAAAATTGAACAAAATCTGTTAATTATTAATGCAACTCCGGTCGGTATGTTCGGATTCCCTGATCAAATCCCCGATCTGCCCTATCAATATCTTACTCCAGGTCATTTACTGTTCGACCTGGTTTACAATCCGGCAGAAACCCTTTTTCTCAGAAAAGGAAAAGAGAAAGGAGCACAGGTTAAAAACGGACTGGAAATGCTTCATCTGCAAGCCGAAAAATCATGGGAAATATGGAGTGGCTAAAATATTAGCCGGAAATTTTTTATATCCGATAAATTTCTTTTTCTCTATTTTTACTTTCTGTTATTTTTTACATCCTTTTCAATGATTGCTTTCAGATTAAACACAGAAGAAATTCAATACAATGGCAACGTTGAAAGAACTTTACTGGATTTTTTAAGGGAAGATAAAAATATTACTTCGGTTAAAGACGGATGTTCCGGGCAGGGAGTCTGCGGCGCCTGCCTCGTTGAAATTAACGGGAAGGCTAAACTTTCATGCAAAACAAAGTTAAAAGTACTTAATGGTGGTGAAATTATTACACTCGAAGGTGTGCCGGAAAATGTCAGGTTGATACTTGCAAAGTCTTTTGTGAAAAAGGGAGCCGTACAGTGCGGTTTTTGTACTCCTGGGATAATCATGCGAACAAAAATCCTCTTTGATCAAAATCCCATACCTTCAAGGGATGAAATAAAAAAAGCTTTAAACCTGAATCTATGCAGATGTACAGGTTACAAAAAAATCATTGAAGCTATAGAGTTGGCCTCCGTTACACTGGCTGAGAAAAAGGATTTGATTCTGCCGGTAGAAAAAGCCGGTGTGGGTTTGTCTGTTCCAAAAATTGATGCTATAATGACAGCCCTGGGACAAAGGCACTTTGTAAGTGACATCCGAATTGAAGGGATGTTATTTGCTGCTCTTAGATTTTCCGATCATCCCCGTGCAAAAGTGAAATTTATTGACGGTTCAAAAGCAATGAATTTGCATGGTGTGGTAAGGATTTTTACTGCCGGAGATATTCCGGGCCATCATAACTCAGGCTTGATTTTTAAAGATTGGCCACTGATGATCGGTTTGAACGAAACCACAAGTTTTATCGGCGATGTGATTGCAGGAGTCGTTGCAGTCTCCTGCGATATTGCAAAGCAGGCAGCCGGCTTGATTGAAATTGAGTATGAAGTTTATACTCCTGTCACAGAAATGCTTGAAGCTGTTAAGAAGAATGCTCCGCAAGTGCATCCGGGCAGGTCCAATATCCTTGAAAAATGTACCGTTCGGAGAGGCGGTAATGTGGATCAGATCATTTCAGAGTCGGAATTTGTTTCGAAGGGAATTTACACCACACAAAGGATTGAGCATGCTTTTCTCGAAACCGAAGCGGCTATTGCTGTGCCTGTTGGTAAAGATGGTCTCGAAATGTTTGTAAACAGCCAGGGAATTTATGTAGATCGCAGGCAGGTTGCAGATTTATTAAGCATTCCTGAAGAAAAAATCAACATAAAGCTTATAGCAACAGGAGGAGGTTTTGGTGGCAAGGAGGATATGACCGTTCAGGGACATGCTGCTCTTTTTGCGTGGTTATTAAAGAAACCTGTAAAACTGGTTCTTACAAGGGAAGAATCAATTCGTATGCATCCCAAACGGCACCCGGTTCAAATGGAAATTGCAGTAGCCGCTGATAAAAACGGGAAGCTGACTGCAGTGAAATTATACGCAGTCGGCGATACCGGAGCTTATGCTTCAGTCGGGACCAAGGTTATGGAAAGGGTAGTTGGCCATGCAACAGGCGGTTATCATGTTCCGGCGGTTGACCTTGTTGCAATTACAGCCTATACCAACAATATTCCTTCCGGCGCTATGCGTGGCTTCGGTGTGCCGCAGGTGGTTTTTGCACTGGAAGGGTGCATTGACGAAATTTGTGAACAGGGAGGTTTTGACCGGTGGAAATTCCGTTATGACAATGCTCTTGTAAATGGCTCTACAACTGCAACCGGACAAATTCTCGAAAAAGGGGTCGGCATCCGGGCAACCCTCGAAGCAGTGAAAGAAGAGTTTTACAATGCTAAATTTGCAGGATTGGCCTGTGGAATCAAGAATGTTGGTGTGGGTAACGGAATGCCTGATTTCAGTGACATTAAGATCTTAATTAAATCGGAAAATGAAATTGAAATTCAGCATGGCTGGACAGAGATGGGGCAGGGAGTGGACACAGTTGTTTTACAGATATTTTGCCAGGAGACCGGCATTGATCCTTCCAATGTTAAAGTGAATGTTGAAACAAAATCAGGATTGCCTACCGGAATGACTACTTCTTCGAGAGCAACCGTGCTGGTAGGGAATGCTGTTATTGACGGGTCAAAAAAGCTGACTGCCGATCTTAAAACCAAAAGTCTCAGAGATTTAGGAGGTAAGGTTTATACAGGCAGATATTTTTGCGACTGGACCACCAAACCCGGTACAGAAAACGAAAAAATTGTCACTCATTTTGCTTACGGCTATGCCACTCAGCTTGTTGTTTTGAACGAAACCGGTGAAGTGGAGAAAGTAATAGCCGCCCATGATGCAGGCAGGATAATCAATCCGGCATTGTTCGAGGGTCAGATCGAAGGCGCTGTCCACATGGGTCTGGGCTACGCACTCACCGAAGATCTGCCCATGAAAGATGGTTTCCTTGTGAGCACAGAATTAAGAGATTTGGGGATCATCAGGGCGAAAGATATGCCTGAAGTTGTAGTAAAGGGTGTTGAAGTCAGTGATCCTGTCGGGCCCTATGGAGCCAAAGGCATTGGTGAAATCGGGCTTGTCCCAACGGCTGCGGCAGTCGCAAATGCTCTCTGCCGGTTCGATAAAAAAAGACGGTATAGCCTGCCAATGAAGCGGTCAATAAAAAAGAGCAAATAATTAAATATGGAATGAATCAATAAAAACTTATCAGAATGACAAATTTAAAAACGATTGATGAATTTATGTCGCAAAAAAACATTGCAGTCGCGGGTGTTTCGCGGACAAAGCATAAATTCGGTAACGCAATTTACCAGGAACTTGCCAAAAAAGGACACAGTGTGTACCCGGTTAATCCGAACCTCGAGGAATTTGAAGGGCAAAGATGTTTTAAAGATATTGCTTCTTTACCGGAAGATGTAACGGGAATCGTTATCAATACGAAACCCGGAGTTACAAAAGCGCTCGTGAAGGAAGCGGAATCAAAGGGCATTAAATGGATCTGGCTGCAGCAGGGCTCTGCCGACAAGGAAACTATTAAGAATGTGACAAGCAGTAATCCCGGTATCATCACCAATCAATGCGTATTGATGTTTGCCGATCCTGTTAAAGGGATACATGGCTTTCACAAATGGATAAAAAAAACCTTTCATCAACTTCCGCAATAAGATGGATTGGAGTAAACATGTTGAACTAAATCCTCAGCAATGCGAAAAAATCGGCATGGTACTTAAAAATGTTGCTGTAAGGCCGGAGTTTTACAATCGTGAATTTCTCAGCTTTGAAGCGGACAGGGAAACCAAACTCCGGATATACTTTCTGTCAACGGCCATTTGTCACCAAACTCATGGGTTATATCATCAAACACTTAACCTGTGGGGATGGGATTACATCGAATATGCATTTCTTCAGATGTTCAAAAGTAAGCATCCATTTATCAACCCGGGTTATATCAGCATTTGCAGTTCGGATGACATCATTCAATATTTGCAGACTGCTTTTTCGTTTGATGGTAAAATTGAGAACTGCACCCTTGACCGCATTGAAGAAAGGGCGAATATGATCCGTGAAATTTGCTGTCTGGTTCGTGAAAAAAATAACCGCAGCATTTCAGGCCTGATAGACGGTTGTGAGGGTAAACTTCTGAATAATGGAAAAGGATTGTACGAAGTGCTTCCTCAGTTCGAAGCTTTTTCCGATCCCTTTAAAAAGAAAATTACCTTTTTCCTTAAGCTGGCTTCGGATGCGGGATTAATCAGGATAAAAGACCCGGAGAATAATATTCCTATAATGGATTACCACATGCAAAGGGTGTTGTTAAGAACAGGATGTGTTGAAATTGTGGATGATGATTTGAGAAGAAAGATAGCTTCCAGAAATCCTTTGCCTTCTGATGAGCCAATCAGGTCTTGTTGTATTGAAGCCATTAAATTGATTAGTCAATTTTCAGGTCATGCTGCTTCCAAACTGAATGACTTTTTCTGGCCGCTTGGACGAAGTTGCTGCAATATCACAACATTATGTACGGATAAAATATGTATAAAAAATCCATGCACTTTGTTTCAGATGCTGGATATTCCTGCTCACGATGAATGTCTGTTCCGGAATACCTGCAAATGCAGCACCGATGAAACATACAGAATGCTTTGGGAACCGCTTGTGAATACACATTATTATTAAATTTCTGCTGATTTGCTGTCTCAACAAATATATTAACAATGGCTCTTTATCTCAAAAATGCGACCTTCATTAACTGGAAAAACTTTGAATTTGTCAGGACAGATATTATAGTTGAGGAAGGTGACAAGGGTACGATCAGTTTTTTACCCCCTGGCTCATCAGTCCCGGAAAACAGTGTGGCCATTGATTGTTCAGGTAAATACGTAACAAAAGCTTTTGCCAACGGTCATCACCATGTTTATTCCGCTTTAGCAAAAGGAATGCCTGCACCTGCAAAAACTCCCCTCAACTTCCCGGAAATTCTTAAGTTTATCTGGTGGAACCTGGATAAAAAACTTGACCAGGAAATGATAGAAGTATGCGCTTTGGTTACAGCCATAGAATCGGCTAAAAACGGCGTCACCTTTGTCATAGACCATCATTCCTCTCCGGGAGCAATTGAAGGCAGCCTCGAAACCATTGCAGAATCTTTAGAGAAAGCCGGTATTTCGCATCTGCTCTGTTATGAAATTTCCGACCGCGATGGAAAACACAAAACTGAAGAAGGAATAATGGAAACAGAGAATTATCTTCAGGACCATCAGGGTTTGGTCGGATTACACGCTTCATTTACAGTCGGCGATTCTACTTTCAAAAAGGCGGTTAAACTGTCTGAAAAATTCAATACAGGTATCCACATCCATGTTGCCGAAGACAAATATGACCAGCAGCAGTGCCAGGAAAAACACAGCAAATATGTAGTTGAAAGGATAAAACACCTCGGAGGACTCCAAAATCCAAAGACGATTCTTGGACACTGCCTTCACCTCGTTGATACCGAACGCAAATCCATCAGCGCTTCCGGTGCCTGGGTGGTACAGAACACTGAAAGTAACATGAATAATAAGGTAGGATTTTTTAACTCAGTTGGTTTGGGTGAAAACATCATGCTTGGAACCGATGGAATGCACAGCGATATGATCCGCAGCGCCAGGGCTGCTTATTTTAATGGATTAAACTTCGACAAGACTGACATTGCCGGGATTTATAAAAGGTTCAGGAATGCCAACAGGTATATTTCACAAAATAACTTTCGTGGTGATGATGATAATAATCTTGTTGTGATTGATTATCCGACAGGAACTGATTTTAATCAGGATAATTTTTCAGGGCATTTTATTTACGGCCTGGAGTCGAAACATATACAGCATGTGATCGCAAAAGGAAGGCTTTTAGTAAAAGATCGGAAAATGACAACTCTTGATGAGGAGAGTATTTATAAAGAATCGCAGGAATTGAGTAAAAAACTTTGGGCGAAAATGAAAAATTACTAACCTCAGATATTTTGAATTGCAGCAAGAAATTCTTCTTTCCTTCTTCTTGAAACCTCCAGTTCCGCACCATCTTCCATGATCACAAAGCCGCCCTCCCCTTTTTTGTACCGGTTCAGGAAGCTGAGATTGATAAGGTGGGATTTGTGTATCCTGAAAAAATTAAAGGGGGTCAGCATATCATCATATTCCTTTAGTGTTCGCGAAACCATGATTTTTTCACCGCTTTTCAGGAATATACCTGTATAATTATTATCCGACTCACACCGGATGATCTCTTTGATCTTAACAAAAATGATCCCGTCGAGTGTCGGCAGGGCAATTTTTTCAAAACTGTTCTTGTTGCTCATAAGGATCTCAAGCTTTTTATTAAGTTCCTTGAATCTGTCGGTTTCTTCAAGTTTGGAACAGGCTTCAATAAGATATTCTGCTTCAACCGGCTTGAGCAGATAATCAAGAGCGCTGAATTTAAAAGCCTGGATGGCAAATTTATCAAAAGCCGAGGCAAAAATTAATTTGAAATTTACTTCCGGTAATTGTTCCAAAAGGTCAAATCCTGTACCATCCGGCATCTGCACGTCAAGAAATACAAGATCGGGCTTAAGGCTCTGAACCGCTTCCAATCCCTTTTGAACACAATCCGCCTCACCAATTACCTCTACCCTGTCGGTGCAATGCTTTTCGAGCAGGCTGCGCAAAGCGTTCCTTGCTTTGCTTTCGTCGTCAATTATGAGCGCCCTGTATATCATAAATCTTTCAAAGGTAAAGTAAATGAAATATATGTTTCAACCGATTTAATTTTTTTTCCACGAATTTCGGTTCCCGGTTCTGAGTTCTCAGTTTTCAGTTTTCAGATCTGAGTTCAGGGTTCTTTTGCCTATTGCCTGCTGCTTACTGCCGACTGTTCTCGGTTCAAAGTTCACAGTTCTGAGTTCCGAGGATTACTTTCAATTTCCACCAATATCAACCAATATCAACCAATTTCCTTATTCCACCTACTCGCTTTCAAACGGAATTTTCAATTCTACCTTCGTCCCGGACGCATTTCCTTCTGCATTCTTTAAATCAAATATCTGGAACGAGACTTTTTCTTTAGATTTCTCATTCAATATATCAAGCCGCTCTTTTGTAACCTGCATACCCAACGACCTGTGCCGGGCTTTACCCGATCTTTCCTTTATTTCCATCGCTTTTTCCCTGCCAATTCCATTATCCTCGATGATGCAAATCATGAGTTCACCCTCTGGAATAAGTCCTATTTTTAGTTTTCCATCTCCCTGTTTATTCGATAATCCATGAATGATGGCATTTTCAACAAAGGGCTGAATGAGCATAGGTGGAATGAAAGTGTTTTTGGTATCAATTCCTTCATTGATATTGATCTCGAACGCAAAACGATTATCGAACCGGAGTTGCTCAAGCTCCATATTGAGCTTTAAAGTATTGATTTCATCCTCAACCGGAACAAAGGTTTTTCGTGAATTTTCCAGGATATACCTCATTAAGCGGGCAAATTTCGTTAAAAACGATTGTGCGGAATCGGTGTTATTCATCGCAATAAAGCTGTTTATTGAGTTTAGGGAATTGAAAATAAAGTGAGGATTCATCTGTGTTCGGAGCAACCTTTGTTCTATGTCAATATTTTTCCTTTCAAGTTCAGTGCGGTAGTGTTTTTGTTTCAGCTTATACCTGTTAAACAAAAGCCACGACAATATGATCAATAATGCTACTCCCGAAATGATGAAATAAAATTGTGCCTTTTGCCTGTCGATTTTAAGATCCTGAATTTCGATCTCTTTCTCTTTTTTATCAAGTTCATAGAGCGTTTGCATTTCACTGATTTCCTTTCGGCTCTCGCGATTGAAAATCGTATCCTTGATGGAAGTGTATTTTGTAAAACTCAGGTATGCCTTTTCAAAATCGCCTGTTTTGATGTAATGATCCGATAAGGCTTTACATGCATCCTTTACAAGGTTTGTCTCTTCGATTTCGGTAGCAAGTTTCAAAGCATTCAGTAAATATGGCTCAGCCCTGCTACCCAGGCCACTGAGGCTTAAAGCTTCTCCAAGCCTTAGGTCAGCGAGGGCCTTGCTAGCCTTATTTTCCGAATCTGCTGCAGTCTCCCTGGCCAATTCAAAGTTTTCAATGGCTTTTTGCGGTTCGTTGAGCTTTGTATAAATCTCGCCTTTATTGATATAGGTATTAAATATTCCTTTGCTGTCGCCTATTTCGCGGCTAACATCAAGAGATTCCTCAAGGTATTTTAAAGCTTCATTATAATTACCTAATTTCTGGCTCGCCACTCCGGCATTTTGAAGAGTTATACCCATATAGCTTTGATCATTGAGATCAGTTGCAATCTTCAATGCCGACAGATAATATTCCAGTGCTAAATCGAATTTACCCCAGTCTTCATAAATGATCCCGATATTGTTGGTTGCATAATAAATACCGTCTTTGTTCAATAAATTTTCAGCAATTTTCAATGAATTCTGATATTGTTCGATGGCTTCTTTATATTTTCCGGAGTTGTGGTAATCAATACCAAGGCTGTTAAATGTAATTCCAATAGCAGCGCTATCCTTTACAGCCTCAAAGATCGCCAGGGCATTCAGGTGGTTTTTAATGGCCTTGGTATTTTCGCCCAGTGTATTATAGGCGCTTCCGATCATCAGAAACGCCCTTGCTCTCCCACGTTCGTTATTGATTTCTGCAGAATATTCGAGTGCCTGATTCGCAAAAGCAAGGCTTTTATCGGCTGAAATCCTTAAAAAATTGTAAGACAATCCTATCAGTGTCTTAATTTTTTCTTCTCCTTCCACCCTTGGCAACTTCGTCTTCAGGCTATCGAGCAAAACGGTTTGACAATTACTCCTGTAACCCGACGCAAAAAAGACAATCAGCAACATAAAACTCGCAAATTCCGATTTCTTCATCTTTGAAAGGATATCATATTCCGACCCGGATAAAATTTTGTCATAAAAATACGTTAAAAAATTTTACCGTTAACTAATTCATAACTGCCATTCACCGCCGTTAACCTCCGTACAATAAATTCCGGTTTGATTTAAGTTAAACTATTATTATTTTTGAACGATAATAGAAAATTTTGAAAACGAAAATTTCATTCTTTTCAATCTTTGCCGGGTAATTTTAAAACATCATATTATGAAACTATTTCAGTTTTTGATCAAATCACCGGGACTCGGGGCGTTCATTTTAATTGTTGTTGTCGCACATCATCAATTATCTGCACAGGGATTAACATCATCCGTTGGTGACCGGGAAAATATCGGGATTTATGGTGGCCCTGCAGCAGATTTAAGCTGGTCTGCTGCCAATAACCGCTTGTTTGCAGCTGTCCATTCTCCTGGAACCCTGTTTTTCTCAGATGATAATTCTGCATCATGGTCACCGGCATTTCCATTTGATTCGCTGGAATACGACCTTGAAACCCGCGGCTGGGGAGGCGGTGCCTTTCGTGTATTGACAAACAATACGGGTTGGGTTGTTGCACATACCGGAGTAACTATCGGCAACTTTTCAGCAGCTATCGTCAGTTACGACCTTGGATACACCTTCAAAACAGGTATAGACTGGCACATAATGCAACTCCTGGTTTCGGAGAATAAAGTAGTTACTGCCATTGGCCTCAGCGATCATTTTGTTTATGTTGCCTGTGAAAATTACTTGTTACGGTTAAATGACACTACTCCTTTTGGCCCCGGCATGATCGTCCTTAACCTTGATACAACGCCGGGAATTGATCCGGGGTCCAATATCATCTGGATTTCACCTTCAAATAATATTTCGGGGTACCCTGTGTTTATGGTGGTTAGGAATCCTGCTGGAGAAAAGCGGCTTTTTAAATATTTCCAGGATGTTCTTATGGAACTTATTCTCCCCGGAACCGAGCCGGAAGTAATAAACGTATTTACACATCCGGCACAGATAACAGGAGATACTGTGTTTGCAAGCAGTCGGGATGGTTTGAACCAGAATATTTTTATTTTTAAATCGTTAAACGGCGGCTTTATCTGGACTGATGTGACACCGCTTTCAGGAGTAGATTTCCCATTAACTGATGCCGATTACAGTTTTAACTGGCTTGGCCAAATGCCGTTAAGCAACGGATTAAGATTGTCCTTTCCAGCCGGACCGGTTTCGGATGATCTCGGAATTACATGGCAGGGGCCTGCTGCCGGATTACACAGTTATGGAATCGCCACAAATCCTGATAACATAAATATCATTGCAGGTTCTAATAATGTGGGTGTTGCGGTAAGCTCTTCAGGAATCAACGGAACCTTCATCAAAGCAGACAATATTGGATTCAGCAGTGCAAACGTATGGGATATTGCCGAAGTGGCTGGTATATTTTATGTAGCAACCGAAGCCGGCCTTGCCTATACCTCGGAATATTACAATCCGAATGTTCCCAGCTTTGAACGCTGGATACCGCCCAATGGATTATTTCCTGTATCCAATGCCGGAAACCAGGAAGGAGCCACGGCTGTTGCTGTTGACCCTTTCAATGTCAACCATGTGATCTGCGGTTCATCTGCCGGTTTTGATGTAACTTTCCTCGGTCCGAATGATTTTTTTAACGTGCTTCCAACCAACTGGAATAATGTTCACCTTGACCCCTGTGTAACTGATATTATTTTTGTTAATTCCAATATTGTGATTGCTGTCACCGGATTTAAACATAAATCCCTGAATACGTTTCCTCCTGGTCCGGCAGGAAATATCTGGCGCTCAAACGACGGCGGAGTGACATGGATTCTTGTTACACCGTTCAGCCCTGATGAATATACCATGGGCAACTGTCTGGCAATGGCAACCAACGGAACTCAAACTTACCTGTATTCCGGTACGGGTTACAGGATAAGTTCCACCCAATTTGTCCCCGGTGTATTATGGGGTTCTGTTGATCTTGGTATGACCTGGCAGAAAGTGAATGATGCCCCTGATAATGGAACCGGCGGCCCCTTGCCGATTTTCGATATTGACGTTGATCCTTCAAATTTCCAGGTTATGTATTTCTCATCGGCCCTGGTTTTTGCAAGGTCGGGCAACAGCGGTCTGAATTATTTTTATACCGATATACCGGGTAATTCCGGATTTTTCACCTCTGCATTAATAGTCCCGACTTCACCCGATAGTGTTTATGTAACTGCAGGACGGAATATTTTTAAATACAGTTTTACTCTTGATGATGCAGACCTGAAGTTCAAAGGGATGCCGGGTGAGTTCTTCATCACTTCCGCTTTCGGTTCGGTACTTGGAGGATCGAATACAGGTGGCGGGAAAATAACCGACGCACCAACCTACGACCTTGACCTGAAGGTATTTATTGAAGGTGCATTCAACGGAACCGATATGAACTCAACTCTAAACAGCCTGGGTTATCTGCCACTCGAACAACCGTTCAACCAGTCGCCCTGGTTTTATAATGGAACTGAAACCGTTCCATCCATTCCCAACTACGATATCGTGGATTGGGTGTTGGTCGAGATCAGAATAACGGATGGCGATTCCTCTACAGCTACTGCCGGAACAAGGTTCGAGCGTAAGGCAGGTTTCCTGCTGAAGAACGGCAGTATTGTGGATGACGACGGTGTGACGGGTCTCAGGTTCTCAGTAATTTTGGCAACGAATAAGGGATCCGATAAAGTTCATGGTGTAGTTTATAGCCCCGGACAATCCGGTGAACGAACTTCGTCGGAGATGACGCAAGCCAAGAATGCTACATTCACTTATGATTTTACCACGGGTCCTAACCAGGCTTATGGCGGCTCCCATGCACACAAAGAAATTGGTCCGGGTGTGTGGGGTATGATTGCCGGAGATGGAGATCAGGACGGAACGATTGATAATGTGGACAAGAACGACAAGTGGCTTTCCGATTTAGGAAACACAGGATATTTTTTTTCTGATTTTAACCGTGACGGCCAGGTTGATTTGACAGATAAAGCTGATTACTGGATGCCTAATGCCGGTACCGGCAACAGGATTGAATAACAGGCACAATTCACAATAGAATAAAATCAACAACCTTACAGGGTAATTGGTTGTGATTTCTGTTTTCCCGAATTTCAGGCTGCATACTATCTTTTCATATTAGCCGTTATCAAAAAACAATTACCAATTTTCCTCTAAAAAAATGTCTAACGCT
>JAGVPB010000068.1 GCA_020052415.1 Bacteroidales bacterium
AGTCTATTGGAATTGGGGAAGGGAAAGGTGCGGGCAGCTTTACCGCCCGCACCTTTCCCCTCCATTCAACACAACCAATCATGTCATTCCGATGGAGTGTAGCGACAGAGGAATCTCATTTACAATAAAATAAACTAACTCAGGGAATTTGTTTATGAATTATCCAGGTTAAAATTAAATCTTGTGTTCAACTAATTAATAGAAGTAATTTTTGGCGCAAAATGTCTTTTAAGTGAAGCAAAATATCGTTTAAGTAGCGCAAATTGTCTTTTAATCGAAGCAAATTGTAATTGTAGTAACGCAGAATATTTTCAAAGGGAGACAAATTGTCTTTTATACTGAGAAAATTATATTTTAAGGAAAGCGATATATCTACTGATTGCTGTAATGAATTTTTTAAGGAGAGCATAATATTTTCATAGCTATGCCAAGCAATTCCTTATTGAAATAAAATGTTATTTAGCCTTTAAAATTCATAAGATTTATTAAAGCTAAACCTCAAATAAAAAATCATTATACGGATACCGTTCAGTATGTATCCGTTTAACCTCCTCGTAAAGGATACTTTTCAATTCCTCAATGTTTTGCTTTTCAAGCGCAGAAATAAACAGGGTAGGTACTTGTGACCCCGCCATCCAGGTTTTCCGTAGGTCTTCCAGGCTAAGGTTTTCTTTTGTGGATGGCGTCAGGTCGTCTTCTTCTTTTTTAATGTAAGAGTAAGCATCTATTTTATTGAATAAAACAATCGTAGCTTTTCCATTGGCTTTAATGTCGCCAAGGGTTTGCTGAACAATACTGATCTGTTCCTCAAAGTCGGGATGGGAAATATCAACCACATGAACCAGTAAATCAGCTTCCCGAACCTCATCGAGTGTTGATTTAAACGATTCGACAAGATCATGAGGCAGCTTTCGGATGAACCCAACTGTATCGGTAATGAGGAAAGGCAGGTTTTTGATCACCATTTTCCGAACTGTTGTGTCGAGGGTCGCAAACAATTTATTCTCAGCAAATACTTCGGACTTACTTAACAAATTCATAATGGTGGATTTACCAACATTGGTATAACCCACCAATGCCACCTGCACCATTTTGCCACGATTTTGTCTTTGCGTGGATTTTTGTTTGTCGATTTTGACGAGCTTTTTCTTGAGCAATGCAATCCTGTCGCGGATGATACGGCGGTCGGTTTCAATTTCCGTTTCACCGGGACCACGCAATCCGATACCTCCCCGTTGCCGTTCGAGGTGGGTCCACATACCGGTCAGGCGGGGAAGCAAATATTGATATTGTGCAAGCTCCACCTGTGTTTTAGCGTGGGAGGTCCTGGCCCGGATCGCAAAAATGTCGAGAATAAGATTATTCCTGTCGAGGATTCTGCATTGAAGGGTTTTGTCGAGATTCCTCATCTGGGAAGGACTAAGCTCATCATCGAAGATGGCAATGTCTATCTTATTTTCTTCGATGTAATCCCTGATTTCTGCAAGCTTACCAGAACCAACAAATGTCCGGGGATCAGGTCTTTCAAGTTTCTGTACAAATCTTTTCACTGCAATTGCGCCGGCTGTATCAACCAGGAATTCAAGTTCATCAAGGTATTCTTTCAGTCGTTCTTCGTTTTGAGTTTGTGTGATAATGCCGATAAGAACGGCCCTTTCTTTTTTAATCGCAGTTTCTATCATTCCCGGTGTTCGATATTATATTGACTGCAAAGTTAATACTTTCAGCGGTAGCACTTTTTTGACTAATTTTGAAAAGTAAACAATACAAAATGAAATTGAAATATTACATAGCCGGGTGCCTCTCTTTTATTTGCTTCCATGCAGGTGCCCAGACCTTTCAGAGTTTCGTTGATGAATTAAATCTGTTGCCGTCCGATCAACGACAATCGGTCGTGGACAGTTTTCTGACCGTTAACCCGAATTCACCTTTTACCGAATCAGATACGCTTGCACATTTCTTTTATACCGGAAATGTACAGAGTGTTGGTGTTCCGGGTGATGCAACCGGCTGGGATCCGGGTACGGATGTTATGAGCCATATTGATGGAACCAATTTCTGGTATTTTACCGGAATTTATGAAAATGAAGCCCGGCTGGATTATAAATATGTAACCAATGGGAGCAACTGGATATTGGATCCCAGGAATCCAAATACAGTCAGCGGAGGATATGGGCCGAATTCCGAACTGGCGATGCCTGCATATATCCAGCCACCGGAAATAGAATACGATCCAACCTTGCCTCATGGAGTGATATTTGACACTTCTTTTTTCTCTTCCGCTCTTGGGAATTCAAGGCAAATAAAGGTTTATACCCCACCGGATTACGGACAGGAAACCAAGGAGTATCCGGTAATACTATTTCATGATGGCCCGGATTACCTGGAGTTAGGTGATGCCAAAAACGTGCTTGATTACCTGATTGGGTATGACCTGATTGATCCGGTTATAGCAGTATTTGTCCCGGCTGTCAACCGAAATGAGGAATATCACGGAAATCTTAAAGAAGAATATACTGAGTTTGTTGTAACAGATGTCATGGGATGGGTGGACAGTAAATACACTACGGTCACTGATCCGCATTTCAGGGCAGTTGCCGGAGCTTCCGATGGCGGCAACATTTCTCTCTGGATTGGTATGAACCGGCCGGAAGTTTTTGGAAGGATTGCAGCCTATTCAAGCAATGTTATTACGGAAATTTCAGATGGATTACAAAATGGGCCAATGCTCGATCTTGAATTCTATCTCGATATCGGAACTTATGATATCGGTATTCTTATTCCGTTGGTTCATAATTTAAAGCAAATTCTTGATGAGCGCGGATATCAATATATTTATCATGAATGGCACGAAGGGCATAGCTGGGGGAACTGGCGGGCACACATTGATAACGCATTACAGTTTTTTTTTCCTCACACTAATTCAATTTATGACTTAAACCCTGGATCGGCTATTGGATTAAGTCAGGCTTATCCAAATCCGGCAACGTCAAAGACAACAATTACTTTTTCAGGACAGGTTGGGCAAAAGGCTGAATTATTACTGCTTGACGTAACCGGAAGAATAGTGTCTGAGATTTGGTTGGGAAAGCTGGAACAGGAAACCAGTACAGTCGAAGTTAAGGTAAATCAATTAAAACGGGGATTATATTTTTGCAAATTCACTAATGGTTCGAATATTTTAGTAAGGAAATTGGTTATTCAATAAAGCGATTCGACCAGAAATATCAATAGGGTCTGAACCCAATTATTTCCCTCACTAATCTCACGGTAGCCGCTCCGCTTACATGCGCTTTTTCTTTCCCCATATCCATTACTTTGCGGATATATGTATCATTGGCTTTAAGTTCTTTAATCTTTTCCCGGATGGGAGCTGTAAACAGGATCATGTCTTCAGCCAATTGCTTTTTCATGTCGCCGTACCGGATTTCGCATGAATTGTATTTATCATCGAAATACTGAACCGTTTCAGGCTGACTTACAGCTTTCATCAGAGTAAAAAGGTTTTCAACCGGTTCGGGTTTGGGGGAATTTTTTACAGTCGGTCCGGCATCCGTTACAGCCCGCATCACTTTTTTACGGATGGCTTCGGGTTCATCTGCGAGGAAGATAGCGCTGTTCTCATCATCCGATTTACTCATTTTTGCCGAACCATCGAGACCGGGAATTTTTACGAGCTCTTCACCAAAATTGTAAGCAACCGGTTCCGGAAATATTTCAGCATTATACATCCGGTTAAACCGGCGGGCAAAAGTGCGTGTCATTTCAAGATGTTGTTCCTGGTCTTTTCCAACAGGAACCTTATGCGCCCTGTGGATCAGAATATCGGCAGCCATGAGTGTCGGATAGGTTAAAAGACCGGCATTGATATTTTGAGGTTGTTTGCGTGCTTTTTCCTTAAAAGTTGTGACTCTTTCCAGTTCGCCCATATAGGCATTCATATTCAGCAGGAGGTATAATTCTGCAGTTTCAGGGAGATCGCTCTGAACAAAGATGGTAGCTATTTCAGGATCCAAGCCGGCTGCAAGATATTCAACCAAAGCCTGTTTAACATTTCCCTGCAGGTTTTGAGGTGTCGGGTGTGTAGTGAGAGAATGATAGTCGGCAATGAAAAAATAGCAGGTATTTTCATGCTGCATTTTGGTAAAATTTTTCAGTGCACCTAAATAATTTCCCAAATGTAGGTTCCCGGTAGGCCGGATGCCACTTAATACAATGTCCATTTAATCTTCGATTTAAAGTTACTTAGAAAAATTTCAGTCGGCAAATATCCTGATTTAATCTGTAATGAGGTGAAATTCCCTATCACATTTTAATCTCGTCATTATGTTTATTAAAAAAGTGATATTCAAAAAAATGATATGCTGTATTGGATTTGAGCCGGATCCATCTTTTATATTTGAAATACCATTTTAAACGCTGTGATTTCAAGCCTTTGGTAAGATATGCAAAAAGATAGGGATGCAGAGCAAGGGTAAGATATTTTTCATTCTGGTCATGGATCAGGTACCTGAGGTTATTCTCGAGTTCATCAATAAATAAAATGCTGGGCTTGATTTCACCGGAACCATTGCAGGCCGGGCACTTTTCGACGATCTCAACATTCATTTCGGGTCGAACCCGCTGGCGGGTGATCTGTACGAGTCCAAATTTGCTGGGAGGAAGGATGGTGTGTTTCGCCCTGTCCTTCGCCATTTCATCTTTGAGCTTTTGAAAAAGCTTACGGCGGTTCGAAGCGGACTTCATATCAATGAAATCTATGACAATAATTCCGCCCATATCCCTAAGCCTCAGCTGGCGGGCAAGTTCAATTGCAGCTTCAAGATTTACTGCGAGGGCATTATCTTCCTGACTGGCTTCCTTGTTAACCCTGTGTCCGCTGTTGATGTCAATGACATGAAGTGCTTCGGTATGTTCAATGATAAGGTAAATCCCGCTTCTGATCGTGACAATCTTCCCGAAAGAATTCTTTATCTGTTTGTCAATTCCAAAGTTTTCAAAAATCGGTATCCTGCCTTTATAGAGTTTGACAATGTTTACTTTTTCAGGAGCTATTGATTTGATAAAGTTTTTCGTATCCTCATAAAGAGTCTGGTCATTGACAATAATATTGTTAAATGTTTCATTCAATAGATCCCTGAGAATAGCAGATGTCCTGTCAATTTCACTTATAATTTTTTGCGGAGGTTTTGCTTTGATCAGACGCTGGATTAAATTTTCCCATTTTTCAAGCAGATTTTTCAGATCATTATCGAGGTCAGCGACTTTTTTATGCTCGGCGATGGTACGAATGATCACTCCGAAATTGGCAGGTTTGATACTTTGAATCAGTCGTTTCAGCCGGCTTCTTTCTTCAGCGCTTTTAATTCTTTGTGAAACGGAAATTCTGTTTGAAAATGGAACAAGGATAAGGTATCTTCCGGCAAATGATAATTCTGATGAAACTCTTGGTCCTTTGGTAGAAATTGGTTCTTTGGCAACCTGAACAAGAATTTGCTGACCGGCTGTAAGAACGCCTGTGATCTTTCCGGTTTTTTCAATTTCTTTTTCAATGTGAAATCCGCTGAGAGGTGAATCTTTTATTCTCCCCTGTATCACCAATCGTGTAAGTTTATTTAATGATAGCACCTGAGGGCCCAGGTCGAGATAATGAAGGAAAGCATCTTTTTCGTAACCCACATCCACGAATGCTGCATTCAATCCCGGCATAATCTTCCTGACTTTGCCAAGATAAATATCTCCTACAGCAAAACCGGTATTGCTCTTCTCTTTATTTAATTCAACAAGGGTCTTATCTTCCAGCAAAGCTATATCCACTTCTGCAGGACCCGAGTTAATGATTAATTCTTTATTCACATTTTAATATCTTTAATTATACACCATTGCAATTAACCAATGATGTTCACCGGAGAGAGCCTGGCAAAACCTGAGGGTGGTTAAAATTTTAGAACATAATGCAATCAATGCATTATGTTCTAAAACAATGATTTGCCCAATAAAATTATTTCTTCTTATGTCTGTTCTTCCGTAAGCGTTTTTTCCGCTTATGGGTTGACATTTTATGTCTTTTTCTTTTTTTCCCGCTTGGCATGATCCATCCGTGGTTTTAAATTATTTCTTTTTGCTTTTAACTTCGCTGACAAATGATTTGGCAGGCTTAAATGACGGAATATTGTGAGCAGGAATAATAATGGTGGTATTTTTCGAAATATTTCTACCGGTTTTTTCAGCTCTTCTCTTGATTACAAAACTTCCAAAGCCTCTCAGGTAAACGTTGTCACCATGAATCATCGAATGCTTAACTGCATCCATAAATGCTTCAACTGTATGCTGAACAGTAACTTTTTCGATTCCTGTTTTGTTAGCGATGTCTGCTACGATTTCTGCTTTTGTCATGATTTATTTTTTTTAAACATTTGATAATTAATTTCCTAAATCAGGGCTGCAAATATATAAATTTTTTCAAATGCCAATTAATATATCATTTTTTTTAAGTTTTTGCTGGTTATTTTTACCAAATGAAATTTTCAGAAATCCTTCTCGGCTGGTACAGCAAAAACAAGCGCGATTTACCCTGGCGGCAAACACGTGACCCTTATAAAATATGGCTTTCAGAAATAATTATGCAACAAACCCGTGTCGAACAAGGCCTATCTTATTATCTCAAATTTGTAAAGAAATACCCCGAAATTAAATCCCTGGCAAATGCAAAGGAGGAGGATGTTCTCAGGCTCTGGCAGGGATTGGGTTATTATTCAAGAGCCCGAAACCTCCATAATACCGCTAATTCCATTGTTAAAGATTTCAACGGGCAATTTCCGGAAACGTATTCTGGGCTGATTAAATTAAAGGGTATTGGTGAATATACTGCTGCAGCAATTGTTTCTCTGGCTTATAACCAGGTTTATCCCGTTGCTGACGGAAATGTAATTCGGTTTCTGTCGCGTTATTTCGGTATAAAAACACCGGTTAACTCTGAACAGGGTAAGAAGGAGATTTTAGGATTAGCCGGAAATCTTATTGACACTAAACTTCCCGGTGAATTCAACCAGGCTATAATGGAGTTTGGCGCATTATATTGTAAACCAAAGTATCCTGACTGTAAAGATTGTGTTTTCAATTCCGAATGCCTTGCATTTAAGCAAAATTTCATTGATGTTATTCCGGTTAAAATCCGTCGTACCTCAAGGAAAAAGAGGTATTTTCATTATTTGGTCATTACCGGTAGAAATAATTCGATCTATCTTAAACAAAGAACGGAGAATGACATCTGGCGAAACCTATACGATTTTCCGCTACTCGAAAAGGAAACCAAAACAACAACAAACAAATTAATGAAAGAAATTTCAGAGCGATTATTTGTCAATATCAATGAAGTTGATCTGGCTGTTCCGATTGAATACAAACATGTCCTGACACACCAGATTATTTTTGCGCGGTTTTATAAAATTGAGATTCCGGAAGCAACACATTTTAATCGAATACCTTCGCTTTTAAAGGTGAACATGATTCAGGTGGATACAACCGAAATACATAATTATCCTGTTCCACGCCTCATGGAAAAATTTTTGAAAAATATTTATTATTTATAGATTGTTTTCAAATAAAAAGTTTTTACATTTGTAAAGTAAAACTAAAATCTTAACATTATGGCTGGAATAAACCGTGTAATATTGGTAGGTAATCTGGGGAAAGACCCGGAAGTAATGACCTTTGAAAGCAATAACAAAAAGGCATCTTTCTCACTTGCAACTACGGAAAGTTATAAAGACAAGAGTGGAAATTGGGTTGAACAAACCGAATGGCATAACATTGTTCTGTGGGGATACCTTGCAGAGAAAAAGCTTGCAAAGGGCGACCAGGTGTATATCGAAGGCAAAATCAGATCGCGTTCCTGGGAAGATAAGGATGGCAACAAGAGATATACGACTGAAATCCTGGGAGATAAAGTGCTGAAACTTGGGCGGACCGGTCGCGAAGCAGACACAACGCGTGAAAACGGAGCCCAGGTAAGTCCTTCTGTACAGGAAATGCCGCCTGAAATGGAAGCCCCCCAGGATGATCTTCCGTTTTAAGTCTGTTTAAGCTAAAACTGGCTTAGGTTGACCGGAACAAACCATGATGAAAAGTTTATTAATTTTGCATCAGTTTAGTTATCTGAGTTTGTTTCACTAATAGTATCTGCTTTGGACGTACCCGACAGTGACCCTCTTTTATTGCTGGTGAATTTAATTTTATTAAATGTCACCGGCGGTTTTACACCAGGAATATTTATTGCTTTTTTAATAATTATAGCTTTATTGCTGTGTTCGGCGCTGATTTCCGGTTCGGAAGTTGCATATTTTTCTCTGCACCCGGCACAACTCAAAGAGATTAAATCGAAACAAACATCTGCCGGCAGGCTTATTCTTTCACTTCTCGAATCTCCCAAACGCTTACTCGCAACATTACTGATATCCAACAATTTTGTTAATGTGGGCGTGGTGATACTGAGCTCATGGCTTACATCAAGGTTATTTGATCTGGAAAAACATCCGGTACTCGGTTTTTTGATCCAGGTTGTTGCCATAACCTTTGTCCTCGTTCTTTTCGGAGAAATTATTCCCAAAATCTGGGCAAACCATAAACAAATCGCTGTTGCCTCGTTAATGGCCCGCCCTCTGAAATTTTTGAGCAAAATATTCTATCCTTTAAGCTCGATGCTAATTATGACTACAAGGGTAGTAGATAAAAAATTAGCCGGTACCAGCTTAAACATTTCAATGAGCGATTTATCGGAGGCCATTGATATTACTTTTGACAAGAGCACACCCGCCGAAGAAACCAAAATCCTGAAGAGTATTGTTGAATTTTCCGACATCGAAGTCAGGGAAATCATGAAATCAAGAGTAGATGTTGTAGCCGTTGAAACGGACATTCCTTTCGGCATGCTGCTCACTGTAGTGGTTGACTCGGGTTATTCCAGAATACCGGCCTATGCCGACACTCTTGACAATATAAAAGGCACTTTGTATGTAAAAGATTTACTGCCGCACCTCGGCAAAGATGATAAATTCGATTGGAAGGAGCTTCTCCGTCCATCCTTTTTTGTTCCTTTAAATAAAAAGATCAACGATCTCCTGAAAGAATTCCAGGAAAAGAAAATCCATCTTGCCATCGTGGTGGATGAATATGGTGGAACGTCCGGTATTGTTACAATGGAAGATATCATTGAAGAAATTATTGGTGAAATTACCGATGAATTCGATACACCGGAGGATGAGGTCGGTTACCGTAAACTGGATGATACAAGCTATATTTTTGAAGGTAAAACCAGCATCATTGATTTCTGTAAAGTGATGGATATTGACGACGAGATGTTCGATGAGATCAAAGGTGACTCCGATTCCCTGGCAGGTATTATCCTCGAACTTCTTGGTGAAATCCCTGAAAAAGAGACAGAAGTGACCTATAAAAACTTCAGGTTTAAAATCATATCTGTGGATAAAAGAAGAATTAAACAGGTTAAAGTAACGCTCCCGGATTCAACTGAAAAACCTGGAGAAGATGAGTAAACTTTTTGTACAAGACATAAAACGGGATTTTACTATACAATCATCAAAGGGTAATAAAGGGTATAGGGGAAGTAGGGGAAAGACTGACCAACAAGCCCTTATATCCCATATTCCCTCTATTTCCCGATGTTCGGAAATTTATTTTATGAGCAGTATAATGTTGAAAATTTCCGCAATACTGATTCTTCTGGCTTTCTCCTGTACCAATGAATATTACCCCAAACCAACCGGTTATTACCGCATTGATCTTCCTGAAAAAAAATATATGGTTTTCGACTCAGCTTTTCCATATACTTTTGAAATTCCGGTTTATTCTGAGGTTACACCCGATACCGACCCGATGGCAGAGAAATACTGGATCAACATTGAATTTCCGCAGTTCAAAGGGAAACTTCACTTAAGCTACAAAAAAATCAACGGTAACCTGAACGATTATCTTGAAGATACCCGGACGATGGTGATGAAGCACATCCCCAAAGCAAGCGCAATTGAAAATACTGTTTATGAAAATCCTGAGAAAAAAGTTTATGGACTGACCTACACCATTTCAGGGACAGCCGCTGCATCGCCTTACCAATTCTATCTTACCGACAGCACTAAGAACTTTGTTCGCGGAGCGCTTTATTTCAATACAACTCCTAACAACGATTCATTGGCTCCTGTTATTGAATTTTTAAAGGAAGACGTCAATCATCTGATTGAGACATTTGAGTGGAAGAGAATGTGATTGCTAAATTGCTCTATTGTTTGCCGAAGGCATCCCTTCGGGAAAACTGCTGGTTTTTTAAAGGATTATAAATTTTTCAGTCAACGTTTCATTTTTGGTTCGGAGAACAAGATAATAAATGCCTGCAGGTAAACAGCCTTTGTTCCAGTTTACTTCCAAATCTTTTAAGGGACTGTTATTAAGTTTTATTTCGTCCACTTTTATTCCAAGGTTGTTAAGAACCTCAATTTTATTGATATTGGATTCTGCAAGGTTAAGTCGGATGAGCATTTCGTCTGTAACCGGATTAGGGGAAATTAAAATGTCATGATTAACAGAATTTTCCGTAACTCCGACAAACAAATAGCTATAAACTCCGGTATCCGTGCAAACAAAAGCATAAAATGCATCGATAACAGGCTTGTATTTGATTCTGTTGATATGCGTATTTGGCAAATCCTCATTAAAAAAGGTCAGGCCAGCATTTGACAGTCCAGGCTCATACATTGCTATTCCCTGATAACCATAATCAGGATTATTCCAGCTTACGAACAACTCCCCATCGTAATCATCATAACAAACATCGCTCATATACATCGACCAGAATTCAACTTCCCAGGTATTGCCCAGATCTGTAGATTTAAACAGCCCTGAAGAATAAGAATTATCAGGGATCACTCCGAATAGATCTTCACCATAAAATGCCAGCCTGGAAAATTGATAATAAGTTGAACAGGTATTCCAGGTAAGTCCGCTGTCATCCGACCAATAAAGGCTGGGCGCTATCATATATGCATGCACTATGACATTGCCTCCATGAAACACCATTTCATCGCAGGGTTTGCCGGCAAAAAACGAAATCTCTTCCCAGCTTGTCCCATCATCCGATACAAGCAAACCGTTTTCATATCCCACGTAATATTTTCCACCAAAATCATCATACCTTATGAATTTTGGCGAGAGGCAATTGACCAGTAAAGTAAATTGCTGGGTTTCGATATCAAAACTGTAAATACCATCCGAACTGAATCCATTCCCTGTTATTATTACGAGCGTTTCAGGATCAGTAAAAGCTCCCTCATAAACCGGAAGGCTGTCGACTGTGTAAAACTCCCATTCGTAATTTCCAGTAATGAACAAATAAAAACCATTGGAAGCACAAATCATTTCACAATCGAAATAATAGGGTCCAAAACAAATGCTGTTGGCGTCGATATATGCTGGTCCATAGTTAAACCAGCCCTGCGAAAAACTGAAATAGAACTGGAAGATTACAATTGCGATAAGGATAAGTTTTTTCATAACCTCTGTTTTTTGATTTATTAATTAACTGTTATTGAGACAGTATTTTTAATGACTTCGTTGCTCTTCCGTCCTCATTGTCAGTTATCTGACTAATAATATTTTTGTAATTCCGCCCCGGTCAGTTTTTACTCTAACGAGGTAAGTACCGGTTTTTAGTTCAGGAGGATTACATTCAAATACATTCCTTGCCGTATTCATTGATAAAACAGTTTTCCACGTAATTTTCCCTTCCGCTGAAAATATATCTATTGAGCGAATCTGTTCGTTTTCATGAGTTTTAACAATCAGATTTTCCCGTTCACTTAAAGGATTCGGGTAAATTTCCGGTTGGCGCACTGTTTCACATACTTCATTTTCCCCCACCATATAATCATTGCACATATACACCCCTGAATCCGTGCAGCAAAAGATGGCGATAGCGCTCATCGCCGGGTTCATCAGTATTTTATTGATGTGGGTGCTGGTAAGCCCGTTGTTCAGGAAAGTCAGCCCCGGCGGAGGAGCCTGGGGATTATAAATGGCAATGCCCTCATTTCCTCCGGCCAGCGAATCCCAGCCTACGAAAATAGTTCCCATGGCATCAAATCCAACCGAACTCATATTATCACTCCAGAATTCAACCTCCCAGTTGTTGCCGAAATCTTCCGATTTATACAAACCGGATGAATTGGAATAACCGGGGAAAATACCATAGAGTTCTCCTGCATTGTTAAATTTCAGGTCGGTGATAAGTGTGGATGATGCGGCTTCATGCCAG
This sequence comes from Bacteroidales bacterium, assembly GCA_020052415.1. GTDB lineage: Bacteria > Bacteroidota > Bacteroidia > Bacteroidales > JAADJA01 > JAADJA01. The sequence continues at coordinate 12,323 of JAGVPB010000068.1, forward strand.
GTTGCACCATAGTCATCAGAACAATGAATATTGATGATATTGCTGACTTCTGAAACAACCAGATGTTCGCCATAAAAATCCATCGCCGTGCAAGATTTGCCGTAGAAGTATGGGACTTCAGTCCAGGTTAATCCGTCAATGGATCTGTACAATCCGCCGAACTGGCTTCCGACATGGTATTCATCGGTAAACAGGTTGGTTTTCTGATCCAGGACAGGGACGACAAGGATAAAGTTCGGAGTTACAACCCATTCCACCACTTCGAATTGATGGGTTGTAAGGTCGAAGGTATAAATTCCATCCGACCAGCTTCCGTTTCCCATGACAACAAGGATTTTGTTTCCATCAAGCCATGCGGCTCCGTTTACAGGAAGCCCGTAAGTATAAAAAGTCCATTGTTCTATGTCTTCTTCCCACAGGTACATTCCTCCGGGGGAGCATATTACGCCTTTCCACGAGCCGACGCCAAAGCAGATATTGTTTGCATGGATTGTGTCGGGACAGAAGCTTTGCCAGGTGTATGAACGGCTTATAAAAGGAAAGAAAACGAAGAGAAAAATAATTACCAAGTTTTTCATCTTGCAGGGTTTTTAAATTGACCCTTAAAAATACAAAAAATATAGATACTATAAATTGATTAAAAAAAAACCACGGAGACACGGAGTGCCCGGAGAAACAAAGAGAAATGAATGGTAATAAAGAATGAGTACTGAAAATCTATGAAGTCCGCCTCCGTGAACCTCCGTGTTCTCAGTGTCTCTGTGGTAAATAATTACACCCTTCAGATGGAAATCTCACAAAAGAGTACAGATTCATCAACTTCAGTGATTTCTGCTTTATATCCGAGCTGGATGGCAAGCTTTTGAAATTGTTCGCCGGTGAAAGTAGTGGCCGTAAATCCGTCTTTGCAAACAATATTCCCGTTGCCGGTCTTATCTTCATCAATCTCACCCAGCAAGCCTTCCCTTGCCTGCATTCTGAACCATTCAAGACGATCATCCCAGATTTTTGGCGAGTAAGTTGAAAACAGCAGTTTACCACCGGGCTTTGTTACGCGAATGCTTTGTTTGATCAGGGTTAGTGGTTCAACCTTAAAAGCTGAGATTCCGTTTTGAACGCAGATTACGGTATCGAATATTTTATCAGGAAATTTAAGATTGCCTGCATCCATTTCCATCAATACGCATTTTTGAACACCATGCAGAAATTGTTTTCCATAAGTGATATTTTCATAGGAAATATCAATCCCGAATACAAGTCCCGCCTTCTGAAGCAGGTCAGGAACGATTCTCCCGTAACCACAGCCGAGATCGAGTACTTTATCGCCTTCATTCAGACGGCTCAGAACAAAATCCACCTCTGCCTGCATGTATTGCCTGATGCGTGGCGGGGCTATGTCGTAAACTTTTTTTAACCGAAGCCCGGATAAATTTTCAGTGTAATAATTTCCCAAAGGACGAATATAATTAATCAGATAAAAAATATACAGTGAACATTATAGTGGCTAAACGGTATAGGGTATAGGGGATATAGGGGAAATCCGAATGGAAAAGTCCTTTATATCCCTTATTTCCCCTATTTCCATATTTCTCATTTTACCCCCGGATACTGCATAATTAAAGCTTGCCAACTCTTTTCTTAATTACATTTCTCAATTTCTCAACGGATGGTGGAGGGCCAGTCATGATTTTCTGTCCATCCACGTAAATGGAATCCGAAATCCCCCATTCATTAAAAGTTTCTTTTTTGAAAGTATCAATGATTTCTAATTCGACTTTATCCCCGAATTCGGCAGCGGCACGTTTGGTTCGTTCACAAGCCAGGTTCTGAGCCGGGCACCATCCATTGTTCAGACACGTGACTTTCACTTTTCCGCTGGACTTTCCCGGTTTTTTTTTCGGCTGTATCCATTTAGGCGGAACTGCTTCTTCGGAAAAGGGCTTCCACAATAAAACCTCGGTCAGGAATCCTTTTCTGTCCACAGGCTTAAAACCTTGTTTTTTGAACCACGAAGCCTTCATCCAGAATGGAAGCACTATTCCCCAGGCTACTATGCCTTTCGAACCCAGATTTCGTACATCTTCTTCAGCGGCTTTCAGCATGGCCTTTCCCATTCCCTGGCCTCTGAAATTGCCTCGCCCCTGTTTGTAGCCATGTACCCAGATGCAACCAATGAAATACAAATCCTTACCATCAACCCATGAGTGTTCGATCGGAAAGTATTGAATCATTCCTCCCACAACACCGTTATCATTCATTGCAAGCTTCACCCTAAGCCCTTTGGCTTTCATTTTTTCGACCCATTTCTCTTTGATATTGCCCGCTTCTTTTATTTCATCAGACCAGTCTTCAAGGCAAAGAAGGTAAGAAGGTTTATGTTCATCCGTTAAATCAATTATTTGCATTACCGCAGTTTTTTGATGCTGGACAATTAGAACAATTAACACTTAAAGTTGTTCGCCGATACCTTCATTTCCTGAATCAAGCACGAATTTCCAGTTACCCAATGCGTCTTTCTTCCAAATACTTATGTAGGTTCCTTTGCTTTCTTCGATAGTTCCATTGGCGCCTTTGGATGACGAGTTAAATATTCCATATGTATAACCCAGTTCACCGGACTCTGCAATATCAGCAAATAAGGGTTCCCATGTAAGGATAAAACCGGTATCCGAAAATGTCCTGAAATTTTCAATGAGCGCATTTTTACCCTTCATTGGCAAATTGTTTTTCCGAAGCATGACCACCTCTTCGGCAGCATATTCAAGGAATGCATATTGCATTCCCATTTCTGAAGATAGCTGCGAAAAGGCTTTGTCGGTAGCAATAAGTTCATCTTTTGTTCCAGTCCCGGATTGGCTGGTACAAGCTGTCATTATAAAACAAATTATGATTGAATAAAGCTTATTATTACAACAGATTCTAAGCATATATTTTTTTGCATCTAAATTAATTATTATCCCTGAATAATGATTTGTTTTTCTTTTTAATGGCTGAATAATATTTTGATGTGCGGACATTGTTTTACTGATAATTTTACCTTTCAAATATGATCAAATTAAGCTCCGGTCACCTTGCCCGTAGGGCATCAATATTCATAGAAACGGATGATGCCTGAAAAGGATTTCCCATAGGGAATCAACATCCTGAAAAGTGAAGTTTTTGTTTATGTCCTACGGACAATTTGTAAATGAAACTGTTAAACAAAATAATTCTATTGATATTGAAGCCCTATGGGCTAAAAATTACTAAAGTTCCTAACATCAAACGAAGATAAAAAATTATATCAAGTTAAATTTGATAACCTTTATTTTTCAGGATAAATTTTTTTGCAGCACATCAATATAAAATTTAGTCTTTTAAATTACCTTGCAACTTTTTGTTTTAACAGTATGTCTTTTCGGCACACTAATAAAATTGATATGAAGAGGTTTACAATTTTACTTTCTGCTTTATTTTTCGCAATGACCCTTTTGGCTCAAACACCAAAATATTCAAAGGTGAAGGTTTATGTCAATGAATTTCAGCTTACAGAGCTTGCCACTGCCGGTATTGACATTACGGAAGGATTTATTAAAAAAGGAGTTTTCCTTGTTTCCGATTTTTCAGAAGCTGAAATAGAAAAAATTAACAGCCTGAACCTGAATTATGAAATTTTAATTGATGATGTCGTAAAGTATTACCAGGAAAGGAACATCGGATTATCGGCAAACGCGGATGATTACAAAGATGCAGGTGATTATGTAGTTCCGGAGAATTTTGAGTTCGGCTCGATGAGCGGCCATGCCACATATACTGAAATTGCTGCCAACCTCGACAACATGGTCAGTTTATTCCCGAATCTTATCACCGTAAAGGAGTCCATTGGTCAAACCATTGAAGGCAGGGATATGTGGATGGTAAAAATTTCAGACAACCCTACTGTAAATGAGACTGAACCTGAAGTACTATATACCGCTCTTCATCATGCCCGTGAACCCGTAGGCGCAATGCAGATGTTGTTTTAATTGTATTACCTCCTTGAAAATTATGATAACGATCCGTTTATACAAACCCTGGTTGATAATACGGAAATGTATTTTATTCCGGTTGTAAATCCTGACGGGTATGTTTATAACCAGTCCACCAATCCCAATGGAGGAGGCATGTGGCGAAAAAACAGGCGGATAACAGGCACACCAGGTTGCGATGGAATTGACCTGAACAGAAACTATGGTTATATGTGGGGTTATGATAATTCCGGCTCCTCGCCCGATCCGTGCGATGAAACCTATAGAGGCACCGCTGCTTTTTCAGAACCCGAAATTGCAGCAATCAGGGATTTCTGCGAATCGCACGAAATTACCAGCGCCCTGAATTATCATACCTATTCAAATCTTCTGCTTTATGCCTGGGGCTATATCCCTGATCCCTGCCCTGATGACAATTTATATCACGCTCATGCAACTCTCATGACCCAGGATAATCACTATACTTTTGGCCCTGGATTCACAACTATTTATGGAACAAACGGCGGTTCGGACGACTGGATGTACGGCGAACAAACAACCAAGGGTAAGATTTTTGCCTACACACCCGAACTTGGTGGAGAAGGAGATGGTTTCTGGTGCCCGGTTGACAGGATCATTCCCATTGCACAAGAAAATATGATTCAGAATATTCTTCTTGCTGCCTTTGCAGGGAGTTATGCTCATGCGGCGGACATCACACCAACCATTACCGGTAATGTTAGTGGTTATCTTGACTTTGATTTAACGAGATACGGCCTGGCAGATGGAGATTATACGGTCAGCCTTGAACCCCTCGATAATTGGGTAAGCTCCGTCGGAGATCCGGTTGAATTTACCGGATTGGATATTCTGGAGACTCAAAGCGGTTCGATATCATGGACGCTTGATCCGGCAATAGTGAACGGTACACAATTCCGGTTTTTACTTTCGGTGGATAACGGAAGCTACATCATCAGCGATACGCTTAAAAAAATATACGGAACATCAGTGGTTTTATTTGAAGATGATTGCAATGAAATGACAAACTGGACATCCACAAGCTGGGATTTGACAATGCAGAGCTATCATTCAGCGCCGAAATCCATTACCGATTCGCCCGACGGAAATTACCAGAATAATGTTACGAGGACAATCACTTTTAACAGCCCGGTTGAACTTTCCAATGCAGTTTATGCAGTATTGAATTTCTGGACTAAATGGGAAATTGAAGCAGGCTGGGATTATGTGCAAATTTTTATATCTGATAATAACGGCTCTACCTGGACTCCCTTAGCCGGGAATTATACCAAGACCGGTAATGAATATCAGGCTGAGGGTGAACCGTTATACGACGGATTCCAAACCACCTGGGTACAGGAAGAAATTGATCTGTCGGAATATATCGGTACTTCAGTAAAATTTAAATTTGTTTTAACAAGTGACTGGTACACTACGGAAGATGGGTATTATTTTGATGATTTCACAATAACAATCATTGAATCGCCGAACACGGGATTTACTGAGCAGGCATCACCTAATGGAATGTTTATTTCTGATCCGGTTCCAAATCCGGCTGATGACATTGTTTCATTTAATCTTGATATTTCCGATGAAGTACAAGAGGCAAGGTTCATTATTTTCAATGTTTCCGGACAAAAGGTTTATGAATCTGTTTTGACTGCCGGACAAAATATATTATCGGTTCCGGTTGAAGGCCTGCAATCCGGCATTTACTATTACAGGATTGAAGGAGATAAGGTCAGCAGTATTTCAAAAAAATTAATTATTTTATAACTTTTCCTAAATCATTTTTTTAAGCCCTGCGGGATATTCCTGCAGGGCTTTTTGCTGTGATCCATCGGCAGCATTCGTCCGGACACAGCCTTCAGCAGTTGCCTCCGTGGATTGGCTTGCGAATACATTAGATTATTTCATCACCGTCATCTTTTTCGAATCGCTTACCTGCCCGTTCACTTCGAGACTGTAGAAATAAATTCCTGCGCTCAAACCTTCTGACGCGAACTCAACAAAGTGAGAACCTTTATCCATTTTATCCTGATTGTATGATTTGATCAGTTTGCCAGTGTAATCAAATACCTTTATTGTAACTAAAGCCTCTTCATCCAGCTTGTACCAGATTTGAGTTGTTCCGTTGAAAGGATTCGGTACGTTTTGAAGCAGCTTGCCTGATTTAAGGGTGTTGATGCTGTGTTTCATGGTTTCGCTTAACTGGTCGCCCGGTAGCAGTGAAAGTAAGTAGTCCCTTTTAATTTCGAATTGCTCCACCGAAACCGGTTTATGCTCTATTAGGTTGCCGGTGTGGGATGATTTCAACCCTCCGTTTTCCATGAGGAAATAAGTGTATCCCAAATCAATGATTCCAAAAATGGAATCTTCCATTGTTTCGGGATTCAGTATCACATCTTCGAACCAGGCAATGGCAGTGGGCCAGTTTTCGAGTTTGATTTCGCAGAAGTTGGCTAAGAATTCGGCTAGTTTAGCGAGAGAGGAATCACCCTGAATTACACTGTTATTATTGTAATAATCCATTAGGACAGTGTAATTATCGCCGGTATATTCCTCAATTGAATACAATTCTTTCATAGCGGCTTTTGCATATTCTGTCTGAGGGTATTCATCTACAATTTGTTCCAATCCTTCTTTTGCTTCGGCAAATTCTTCCGATTCGATGTTTTCTTGTGCCTCAAAATATAGTGTTTCGGCGCCTGAACCGGATCCGGAGCCACCACCACCACCACCCGGTTCCCATACCGGCAAATAATTATAACATTGCCAGGGATAGAAATCGTTTTGAGGATCAATATTTACACCCCAATAGTTGTATCTCACATCCAGACTTTCATTTACCTGTCCGGTATAAAAAAGCATTGGTTCTGTATTATCTTCATCAATTATTGCATTATACTTAAACGGTACGGGGAAACTGCCTTGAGTAGCAAACACTTCATAATTGTCATTGTCCTTTATGTATTGGGTTCCATTCCACGAAGTCGCCCCTGCACAGCCCGTCAAACTTACCTGACTATTATCATAAATTAGCAAACCGTCAATGTTATTATAAATTTTATTGCCTTGATTAACCAAATTTCTACTTGTAAGTGTGGCAAAGGAGTTATAAACAAGCATGCCGGTACCGTTCGATGATATTGTATTGTTAAGCAGTTGGCGCCCACCGCCTGTACCACTTTGATACAGTTCAATACCGGTAGTGTTTGAGCTAAACGTACTATGCTGAATGGAAAAGTTAGGATAACTCAATAAATAAACGCCAAATTCTGCATTAATAAATTGGCATTGGCTGGTAATGGTCACCCATTTACCTGTCAAACCATTAGTAGCCTTAAGAGAAGCACCATCAAAATGACAACCACTAACAGTGAGATTACCCAACGAAAATTCAACTCCATCGCCGTCATTAAAATTGCAATTGTTAAGGGTAAGTGAGTTCTGGTTACTTAGCAGGAGACTATGATTAAAAATCCCTGAATTTATTGTCATGTTGAGGCCGGAATTATTTATAACCCAATCCATATTGCTGAGCGTAATATTAGCACCAACGCTGATATTACAGGTTGGTTCGGTATTTATATAACTTTGCTTTGTGTCGTCAATGCATTGAAATAATACATTGCTTCCAATAATTAAATCGCCAAAAGAATTAATGCCTGCGTTTTCATCCATGAAGTAAAATTCAGTTTCGTTTTCAATCTCAACTTCGGCGGTTTCCTCAATGGTAATATCACCTGTCAGTAGGAAATTGCCATTACCTACGGCGTCATAGTAAACAATACCTCTAAGCCCCGTAAGTGTAAGCACATCCGCATCGAAAAGTCCGGTCATTGTATCTTGAGGATGATCCTCTATAGGTGTATTTGGATATACATAGTTATGATACCCGTTCCAACTATATGTGTTAAAATTGTCCATATAAGTAAATGCTTCACCGACCTGTACAAAACCATCGTTATTGCCTGACATTTCATCAGGGTCATAATCCTGAGGATGGATAGGCGTAATGGAATCTGGAGGTGGATAAAAAGTAGGAACTGAGTCAAACGGAAATGTTCCAATTGGAAAGCAACCGGCTGTAATCCATGGCTCTATAGGAATTTCAACGTCTGGATAAATACCTTTTAAAGCTGAATAAAAGTAAAAAACGAATTCGCCATAAACCTCATAACCCAAGATTGGTTTGCCTCCTGTAATATGACGTTCAAAGTGTGCAGATTCATAATAACTGGATGCCGTGCATATCTGCCGGTTTTTACACTTGGTATTTGGGTAGGTGATGGTATCAGTAAGGTCGTCTATAAAACCTCCTGAATAACAAACCATCATAGTTATCAGCATTTGTGCACAGTCAATGGGTTCCAGCCATTTAGCAAGCGTATCGTCATATAATACTTCACCCATTAGATTAATATAAGATCCTTTATTTTCTGGATCGTATGTATTACCATGACAATCAAAATGGATAAGTAACTGGTCGTCGTGTTCGAGTATTGGAATTTCAGGGAGAGAGTTGGAAATCCCAGCAAGGTTCATAAATACTAAATGAATGCTATCCCATGTTGCCTGGTAATCAATGTCATCTGAAGGATAAAAAGGATCATCCAAATCATCATTATGATTTTGCCCGTAACTACCGTTATTGTATCCAAAAAGGACAAAAATATTCTCCTTTTTATAGCCTTTTAGTAGCAGGGTGTTGTAAATCATTGAAATATCGAACCACTGCCAAACATTTCCATTCCCTATTCCTGTTTGGCCTACAAGCACGGCAAATAAATGATCGCTGGGTTCCTCCTGCGGCGCTCCTTCGCCAGTATAATCAGGTAAGGTTATCTGGCCGTTGTAAGGTACAAATGAAATAAGCTCATAAGCGGTTTCCATGTCAACCGGATACATACTTTCGTTTATGATTGTATAATCGCCGTTTTGACCATTTACAAAAACAAAGCGGCAGGGATGATGCCACAGGGCAGCATTGTCGTCATCGAGAAAAAACACCCAGTTATCGGAATAGGGGCAACTTACGGTGCGATCATCGAACAAAACAACAGGTTGATGCTGACTATGTGAACTAAATGCTGCATAAACCCAAACAAGTGAAGTATCAGGTCCTAAAATATTGTCCATAACAAGACCGGTGGCCTGTTGTCTTGTAAACTGAGAAAATGCAATGCCCGATAGAAGAACTGCAAATACCGTGATTACGGATTTTCGAAAATTCGAATACTTTTTCATGTTCTTTAAATTTTAGATTAATACTTTATTATTTTTATACTTTCCAGTACTTTTCCATTGACTTTTAATGAAAGATAGTAAGTTCCGGGCTTGCAGGGATTATGATTATTATGAAGCCCGTCCCATTTTATTGAGAAAGAACCTACTTCGCTGGTATTATTGATTAAATTTTTAACCTTTTCACCTGCAAGACTATATATTGAAAGTTCAACTAATGATTTTGTAACAAAGTTGATGTTGATGTTCGTTTCATTAATAAATGGATTAGGGTAACAATGTAAAGTAGAAGTTTGGAGGTTAGAAGTTGGAGGTTTTACTATGGTGATAGGGTCTTCAACAAAATTACCGTTTCCATCATTGAAAAGAATTTTAAGATTTGGTAAATAATCGTTTAAAAGCCGTGTATAAGCGATATCCTGAAACCCATTACCATCAAAATCTGCAAAATCAAAATGATGAACATAAGCGACAGGATCAATTGCAAGGATGGAGGGTCCTGTAAGTGAGTAATTACCTTCGTTATAAAAAATATAAAGGCTAATTCCGCTTTCCATTACAATATCAGTCAATGAATCATTATCGATGTCAGCAATGTTCAGGCTTCCCAGGTTAGTTTGAAAATCTGTATACTCATGAATAATAAATTCCTGGCTTCCTGTATTTTCATAAAAAGTTAATAATGTATAGCCGAATCCTGCATTACCCACAATATCGAGGTCACTGTCCAGGTCGAAATCAGCTAAAGCAACCTGGTCTTCACCATACCCTATCGGATGATATACAAAACCTGTATCCGTGCTGTAATAAATTTCTACCTCCAGGCTGGCCAGTACGATATCATCCCTGCCGTCATTGTCCAAATCACCGCATTTCAGGTCAGTAGGATAGTAATCAACATTACTATAAATGGGTTCGCTGAAATTGCCGGTGCCATCGTTGTATAATATGCCCCAGAATTTGCCGTTATTGGAGGCAATTATAATGTCTGAGTATGAATCTCCGTTAACATCTCCTGTTTCAACATAATTGATCCCTTGGTCTGTAAATAAATTGAAATATGAAATATTGTTTTCGTTAAAGTCATAAACTATCGCGAAGTACGCATTTAATGGGTTTAAGCTTACATAATTACCTATGATTTCCGGTAATGGATTTTCATTTAAATTTTTTACTATAACATCAGGTTGGCCTCCGAATAAATAAATGGAGTCCTGTAATTCAAAATATCCATGGCCATCATTTAGTAGAATACTAACACCGCTCCATTGATAGATAGAACTATAGTTATGTCCTACCACAATATCAATATCTTCATCGAGGTCAAGGTCAGCAGCATAAACCGAATAAGCCTGGGTGGGAATTATATATTCGCTTTTGCTGTCGCCGGTAGAAAAGGCGAGCAATAGAAAAACAATATTTAAGATTGGTTTTAGAGGTTTCATATTTGCCAGCTTTAAATTTTGTAAAATATTTAAATAATGAGGTTGCTAAGGTAAGGAATATAAACAGCCATGTCAATAGTGGAAAACCACTATTTTTTTTGTATAGTGGTTTTCCACTATATGAAAAGTTTAAATCAAAGGTTACTAATGAGATACAGGCAAGATTTTTCCCTCTCAAGTGAAAATTATTCAAAGTCGTAAAAAATAAAAGCGTCGTAAAACAGCATAATAGATGAAAATATTTTAACAAAATCGGCTGCCAATGTAATATAGAAAATAATCATTTTTGCCAAACTTTCATTGTGCCAGTGCAATTTACTTTTTCAGGAAATACTATTTTTGGCGGTTTCGGGTTTAAGAATTTTATCACAGCAATACAGGTCAATGTTTAAAAAGGTCACTGGAATTATTTTGCTTTTACTGGCGATTACTGCAATAGTTATCGGGTTCATGCTCATTCAGGATTATTACCTTCCACCCAAAAAAACCGTTCCTGTTGTCGAAACAACAACCAAAACAGATTATGGAATTGTTATAGATTCCCTGCTGGTCATCAAGGATAAAGTTCGTAAAAATCAATTCCTTTCGGAGATACTTCTAAGCTACAAAGTGGATTATCAGAAGATTGACTTGCTTGTTAAACGATCAATTTATATTTTCGATTTGCGTAAAATAAAAGCAGGTAATAATTATACTGTATTATGCACCAACGATTCGATGAACGAAGTTCAATATTTTATTTACGAAAAATCCCCTTCATCATTTGTGGTTTTCGATTTGCGCGATTCCGTTCATGTGCATACCGGTGAAAAGGAGGTGGAAATTGTAATAAAAAGTACTTCGGGTATTATCAGCAGTTCTCTTTGGAATGCTATGATGGCAAGCAATACCGATCCCGAGCTTGCAAGCGAATTGTCGGAAATCTTCGCCTGGACAATTGATTTTTTTGGCATTCAGAAAGGGGATTATTATAAAGTGGTTTACGAGGAATTATCGGTAGAAGGTAAATCTATTGGAATTGGTAAAATCAGGTCGGCAATTTTCAATAATGAAGGACGTGATTTTTATGCCTTTCATTTTTTGCAGGACAGTGTACCGGACTATTTTGACGATAAAGGTCAAAGCCTTCGACGAACTTTTTTAAAAGCGCCATTACAGTTCAAGAGGATTAGTTCACATTTTTCACATAGCCGAATGCATCCGATATTAAAGGTGAGAAGGCCGCACCTTGGGGTGGATTACGCCGCAAATTATGGCACTCCTGTCCAAACGGTCGGAGATGGCACCATTGTTTTTGCAGGCAAAAGCGGCGCCAGCGGCAACATGGTTAAAGTGAGGCATAACGGGACCTATACCACTGCATATCTACATTTGTCAGGATTCGGGAGAGGCATAAAACATGGGGTTCATGTGCGTCAGGGCGATGTGATCGGTTATGTCGGCAGCACCGGAAGATCAACCGGACCCCATCTCGATTTCAGATTTTATCAGAATGGTGATCCTGTGGATCCGCTCAAGGTTCAGTCGCCTCCTGCAGAACCAGTGAAAAAGACATATATCGCCGAATTTTATAAAATGATAAAAGAATCAAAAGCAAAACTCGACAGCATACCTCTGCCATCAGGTGAGTTTGAAACACACAGATAAAATCAGCACAGACGATTTTACTCACTTCTTGACTTTTCAACAAAATGCCGATTCTTTTTGTTTATAGGTCAGTACAAACTTGTCAAAACTAAAAAGTAAACTCATGGCATCTAAATTTGCTGACCTTCATTGTCACCCGCACATGCGATCATTCAACTGGCTGTATGATCCAAATACCGATATTGCTGATAGCAAATACCATCCCTGGTGGATCATATTACCTAATTTCAAAAAAGCTGATCAGGGTGGACGAGCGGCCTCCTATTCGCAAAATGATCTTGCCAAGATTGTAAATGGTAACCTGAAGCTTTCTTTTGCCTCGCTCTATCCTCTTGAAAAAGGATGGATAAAAGGTTCCAATAAATCACTTGCTGTCTGGTTGTACGACTACTACAAATACAAATGGAAAGCAATCCTAAGCGGTGTGATCAGTAATGAGAAAAAGGAAATTTTTGCCGTCAGGGATTTATTGGAATCCATCTATATGAAATTGCCCCTGACGAAGATAAATTTTTTCCAGAGCGAAAATTATGACTATTTCAGGGAACTGAATAATGAAAAAAAATTTCTGGCAAAACGAAGCAATGTCCATTCCGAAACCGAATTATACATTCCTTTTCAAAAGCGTTTGTTCGTAAACAGGAAAAACGTTTCGAACAAACATGCCGACCAGCTCAAAGCTACGGGAACCTACGTTATAGCCCGAAATGGTAAAGAAGTTGAAACGATTATCAAAGAAGGTAAACACGCGTTTGTATTAACCATTGAAGGAACCAACGTATTTAATTCAGACCGGGATATTTTCACAGTCAGTCAAAATGTATTAGAGGTCAAAAGATGGAATGAACCAGTCTTTTTTGTCACCTTCTCCCATCATTTTTTCAATTATTTGTGTGGACATGCTCATAGTATTCCTGATCAGGCAGGTGGTATTCTTGAGCAAGCAGTCGGTATGAATACTGGATTTACAGCCAATGGCAGGGAAATTCTCCGGTTGTTGCTCAGCCTCGATGAAAACCTGAATTATGCTCCTGATAAATTTGGAAGGCGAATACTTATAGACGTTAAACACATGAGCGCCAAAGCACGAAAAGAGTATTACCGGGAAATCATAGATCCACTTAAGAAAAGAGGAGATGTTATTCCTGTCATAGCCAGTCATGTTGCTTATTCAGGGCGAATTTCACTGGATGATCAGATTAAAGATATGGAAAATGAGACGGATAGTTTTTCATTCGAACGCTTTGGCCATCACTTCAATGCCTGGAATATCAACCTGTGTGATGAGGATATAATTATGGTATTTAATACAGGAGGACTCATCGGACTTAATTTCGACCAGCGTGTTTTGGGAATTCCTGTAAGTGAAAAAGACAACAATGACCGTCATATATTTTACTTCTGGCAAAACTTTAAAGCCATGATGAAAGTGGTTATTGAATCTCAGGAAATCAGTTTGAAAGACAAAGAAAAAGTAATCAGCCTTTTTAGCCTGGGAACCGATTTTGATGGCTACATTGATCCAATGAATAAATATTCTACCGACCTTGATCTTGAAGTATTTCGCAGTGATCTGATTGCAATTATCCAAAAAGATGAGGAAAAGGAAAAATTCCTGTTTGGAAAGTACACGGTCGAAAACCTGGTTGACCGGCTCTGTTTCGATAATGCTTATGATTTTGTTGTGAAGAATTTTAAGCAGTTTGATCCAAAAGGGAAAGAGGTTTCAGGTAATTTAATTGCAGCAAATGATAGGTAATAAACTAACTCAGTGAATTTGTTTATTAATTATCCAGGATAGAAAATTTTCGGATAATAAATATTTTTTTGGACAGGCTGAAATTTTTCCTATTTTTGAGGGAGTATGAACCTGTTTAACGATTTTATAGCATTATTCTTTCCAAAAACCTGCTATGCTTGCGGCAACAATTTATATACCGGCGAAAGAATTATTTGTACTTCATGCCTGATTCATTTACCAAAAACCAATTATCATAAAGATAAGGACAATGCTGTGAGCAGGGTGTTCTGGGGAAGGGTAAACATTGAATCGGCCACTTCATTGTATTTCTATCGAAAAGGTAGCAAAGTTCAGCATTTGATACATCAGTTCAAATATAAGGGACATCAGGAAATCGGAATTTTTCTTGGTGAGCTTTTAGGGCTGGATCTGGCAGGATCAAATGGATTTGATATGATTGACCTGATCATTCCCGTACCCCTTCATGAAAGAAAAATAAAAAAAAGAGGATTCAACCAGTCGGAAGTATTTGCTAAGGGATTGTCAAATTCCATGAAAAAAGAGCTGGATACAACTTCTGTAGTCCGGTCTGTTGCAACCGAAACACAGACGAAAAAAAGCCGCTATAAAAGATGGGAAAATGTAAATGAGATATTTCTGCTTAAAAATCCCGAAAAGTTAAAAGGTCAGCACATTCTGCTTGTGGATGATGTGATCACTACAGGCGCGACAATGGAAGCCGGTATTCAAACCATTCAGAAGGTTCCCGGAACAAAAGTCAGTGTGGCTTCAATAGCATTTGCCCAGCACTAAAAAACCCGGCAGGACTTTTCCGCCGGGTCAAATTTACAGAATCATACAGATCATTTATAAATCATTTTTGCCACAGATTTCACAAATTAACACCGATTTTAAACTACCTTCGGTAGTCGTGCTAGAAGGCAGGATTGACCAAATTGAATTTAGTCTAATCTGTGATGTCTGTCTCGCCAAAGGCGAGATGGCAAGCATTTGTTTCTTAACTCTTTGTACCGGCTAAGTATTTACATGTCTTTTTCATCCCATAGAATAAACCCATTGCAATCATGAAGAATGAGCCACCATCAAGGGGAGCGCCTCCTCCTACCGGTCCTGCACCTCCTCCCGGGCCTCCTCCCGGATCAGGCGGCGCATCCGCAAAAACATTCGTTATCATAAAGAACAGGAACAGTACAATGGGCAAATAAATCATTACTTTTCTTTTCATATCTCAGGTCTTTAAATTAACGGATAAACACTTTCTTATTCAAACTGCCCATTTCGGTAATCACATTTACGATCAGGTAACCATACTGGCCCTGTAGGCTGATATTCTTAACCGTTTCGCCATTCAGTTGTTCACCAAAGATTTTTTGTCCGATAAGGTCATAAATAGTGACGCTTCCAGTCAGACTTTCGGCAGAAGTGATATAAACCTCATCCCCGAAAGAATAAACCCTG
This sequence comes from Bacteroidales bacterium, assembly GCA_020052415.1. Classification (GTDB taxonomy): domain Bacteria; phylum Bacteroidota; class Bacteroidia; order Bacteroidales; family JAADJA01; genus JAADJA01. The sequence goes on from JAGVPB010000068.1 coordinate 27,886, forward strand.
ATGTTGTTTAATGCTGCATTATTTTCCGGTACAGCCATTTCACCATTAAGATGAATCACAAACCTCGAAGGTTCGTCACCCGGATTAGCAGAGAAGGAATAAGTGAACAATTCACCGGTGAGTTCAGTAAATGTATTTTCAACCTTGTCTTCAAGGTAAAGCTTGTCCGTTGGATCGAATCCGCTGAGTTCTTTAACCGAAATTGTATAAAGGGCATTTACCCCAACTTCAAGACATAAGGGTATCTCCTGGTACTCTTCTGTTTCAGGGAATGAATTGATGGATAATTCCCTGTTGTCCACACCAAGGGAATAAAACTGTGGAGCTTCAGGATAGCCCTTCAATTTTAGTGCATCCAACTGGCAGTCAAAATTGACAGATGATTCAGGCTGAATATTCAGGATGATTTCATCAGAGTAATTATTTCCTGCGACCCTAAGTTTAAGCAAAAGTGAATTTATTGATTCTGACTTTAAAATTTCCTTTGTATTATGAACTCTTGCGCCATTGTTGACAGATAAAGTAGCGCTTCCTGCAGCAGAATCACAATGAATGAAGTACCCCTGGTGAGGTGGAATGATGTTATCAACACCAAGTTGACTAATATTAGTAACTTTATTATATGATCCATAATTACCATAGCCGGGATTTCCATTAAATATGTAAATAGTAGGGTCAATATTTGTTCTTGTCCATCCATTTCCATCGTCTACCTCCCAATCAATGGCCGAGGGGTAAGGATTACCTGCAAAATTGAAACCATCATTGGCAGAAGGCCCGCCATCTGTATTTGTCACATAGAGTGATTTTGAACCGGTATTCAGAGAGCCTGTAAATGTTGCTGTTCCAACATTATTAGTCCATAGAGCATAGCCGGTCATAATTGGCAAAAGAGTCGTGTCAGGATCAGTAATATATTTCCAAACACTGGTCGGTTCCATCCAATATTTAAGCCACATACCCATGAAGACACCGGCATAAGGATCGTCTACCGGATATGAAACATAATGCCACCTGTCATCGGTAAGGTAACGCTCAACTGTTGCAGCAACGCCATTGTTTTCAATTAACGAGCCTGTACCGGTAGCATCGGATTCGATAACAAGGCCGGAATTTCCGGCATTGTTGGTAAAAGTGCCTGAAACCGTAAGGGATTTGAGAGGATTGATGGTAAGTGTTTTGCTGCTGTTAATTGTAAGTGCATTTGCAGTTTGATTTCCGGTAATAGTAATGGCATGATCAATCGTTGTAGTATTGGCTGAACTCGTAGGAACCAGCGTTGCATCAATCCAAAAAGAATTATCGTTTGATGATTCCCAAGTACTGTTGTCGCTCCAGTTACCTGTTGCTTTTGATCGGTAATAATCGGATGCCGCTGAAGCGGTTGTGGCATTGGCAACAACTCCTGCCGAATAATAGCTGTAATTTTCGGAATAATACTTATAATCGTATGTAGTAGATGAAGTGAGGCCGGTATTGGTGTAGCTTGTCCCGCTTGAATTATAAACCACTACTCCACTGCCAATATTATTTCCAACAGAATAAGAAGTTCCCTGTGTAGGTTCTGTCCATGATTCGGTTGATTTTTTGCGAACAATCATCACGTTGTGGTTCTGGGCATCTTTACTCCATGAAAGGTCAACTTCAGAAGCAGGATTTGTACCGTTTTGAGAAGCGTTTTGAGATGACGGGTTGTTAAGGGCATTAACAGTAAATGAAGCTTCGGTGGTATAAAAGTCGGGGTCTTTCCAAGCATGCCAACACTGAATTTTATATTTCACAACAGTACCAACAGACCACGGACCTATTGCACTTCCTTCATTTGAATACCTGGCATCACTTCCTGAAACAGTTCCCCGACTAAAAGGGTCGTATTGTGTAGTTCCCCAGTCATTTGTTGTAAAAACAAATTGTGCTCCAAGTCCTGGGTCATCTTGATACCATAACCATATTTCTCCTTCAAACCAATCACCTGCATAAACAATTGGCGGTGATGTACTACCAACCCAGCTATTATTAGTTGCTGCTCGCACTTTGTCATTAAACCAACCACCCTCTGCATATGAAAAGTAGGAAATTATAAATGTTAAAATAAAGAGAATTATTTTTTTCATAACCACCTCCAAATATTTATTATTTATACGTTAAACCATTCTTAAAAACAAAAATAAAGTAAAATAAATTAATGTTCCAACAAAAATTCAATTAAAATCAGCCTGGATATTCTTCTTGCATTGAATGACTAAAAAACCCAATGTTTTCGACACATCGGGTTTTTCATAACTCAGCTAAAACCAGTTGGCCAATTTTAAGATTTCTTAAATAATGGTATGGATTTTTTTATCCCATAAATCATACCCATTACTACCAGTGTAATAGCGCCGCCGTCAAGCGGTGCGCCACCACCTACCGGTGTATTACCCCCACCCGGTCCGCCTCCGTTATTCGGATGAGGTGGAACCTGTGCTGTCATTGCTAAAGGTAATGCCAGAAATATACCTGCGATCAATAATAATTTTAATGCTTTTTTCATATCTGTATTTTTTTTGTATTCAACATAATTTTCTTAAACCCAGTCCCCAACTCCCCCTTCTCGCCAAAGGCGAGAGGGCAGGGGGGGAGGTCTATTGAATAAATACTTTTTTCGTTACCACGCTTGCATCTCCTACAACCTCAACCACGTAATAAGCGTTCTTATCCAGGGTAATCCTGGTAATAACTTCGCTGATAGAGGCATTTGCAACTTCCTGTCCCATAAGGTTGAACACTCTTACGGTTCCATTGGTATTTGCGGGAGAAGCAACATAAACATCATGATTGTTTGAATAGATGTTGATGAGGCTGGCAAAGTTTTCCGGAACGGCCATTGGCGTGAAATGAACTATAAACCTGCTTTCCGGTTCATTCAAACCATAGTTAAAGGTATAGGATTGCTGTAATAAATCGGTTTTAATTCCCTCAACCAAATCTTCAAGAATCACATTTTGGAACTCGCTGGTCTCAGTAGCGGCAATTGTAAATATACCGGTAACTTCTGCCTTTACTCCAACCGGAACCAAATTGGTAGCGGGTAATGAGTTTATTGCCATCATACCATTGATATTAGAATAAATAGCAGGGGCTTCAGGAGTGATACCAAACAATTTACGGGCATCCCATTGTCCATCGAAATCCGGAGAAGCAACTTCAAGAAAACGGATTACGGTTTCATCGGTATATCCGTTGCCGCTTACTTCAAGCCTCAGAATATCAGTAACCTCATCTTTAAAGAAAGTTGCTGTGTTGTTTGTCCGTACACTGTTATTCATTGCAAGAGTTCCTAAAGACTGACCATCAGTAACGCCTACAAAAAATCCCTGGCATGAAGCGATATAACGTGATCCGCCATTAGCTCCGACTCCTCCGACATAAGAAGCCCAGGTAGTATTGTTTACATGAACATAAGTAGCATTATCAACATTTGTTTTGGTCCAGCCTGAGGCCGCATCCCAGTCAATAGTTGATGGGTATGGATTTCCAACAAGGTTCCAGCCGGAGTTTCCTCCCGGAGCCGACCGTGTAACATTATTAGCAGAACCAATTGTACCTGTATTTAAGGTACCTACAAATTGATCAGTTTCAGTTACATTATTCCATAAAGCATACCCTTGCATAACATTAAGAGGGGTAGTTTCAAGAACAATGTCTGTATAGGCATTTGTTGACTCTGTATGGTTTTGCAGATATAAACCTGTAAACATTGCAGCCGTTGCATTGGAAACAGGAGATGAAATCAGGTGCCATTCACTTCCGGTATAATAACGTTCAACGGTGGCGTTTACACCATTATTTTCAATAAGAGAGCCGGTTCCTGAAGCGTCGGATTTTATGGTTAAAGAACCATTATTGATGAAGGTACCTGTAACTGTGAGTGAACCAGAAGGTCCAATTTCAAGAGTCGAACCTAAGTTCATAGTCAGGTTTGCACAGGTTGCACTTCCGGAGATTACCGGGAAGGGAGCTTTGGCTACATCAGGGATAGTAGCATCCCTTAAAGAAGATGGTGCTTCATAGTCCCAGTTACCGTTTTCGTTCCAATTATTATTTAAAATACCAGTCCAGTTTGTATAAACCGGAAGGTTCATTATACCCGGGGTCGGAAAGGCTTCATCATAGGTATTCGTATTTCTTTGGCCACCAGAACCATTAGGTATTCTTTGGCAAGAATGGTTAGCTCCATTACTTCTGCCATTCTCATTTATTTGTGGTTCTCCAGAATTTAATAAAACTAACAATCCCGGGTCATCTGCTTGTCCATTATCATAAACAAGAGCATCTAGTAGATTAGTTGTAGTAACAGCTGTATTGGCAGGAAAGGAACTTGCATCTCCAATATAAAGTGCCACAGCATCCTGTCCATTTTGTAATGAACCATTAGTGAAAACAAAATCCACATTAGTTACAGCACTGTTTCCTAAGACAAAATATCCATTTGCATCTGTTGAGTAACCATCTAAATCATAGGCTCCATAGGAAAGGTCATTATTGCCATTGTAAAATACGACAACTAATCCATTTAAGCTAGTATTACCTGTTCCTCCATCATAAAGTTCAACAAATTCTAAAACATCTGTGCTAGGTGTATCAGAATCAACTTCATTGATGACAATAACAGGTGCATTAACTGTTAATTCCCCAGAAACATTGTTAATACCATCCCAGAAACCACCAGCATATCCACCATAAACATAATCAGCTAATCCAAGTTTAAACCGACTGGCGTAATAAATTGTGCCAGTTGATGCAATAGCGTCGCCAATATTAGCCATGTATTCATCATAGAGTCCAACATCCACATTAAATATTGCTGGTACCCAATCAGTCCAGGTGGATGGATCTGTATTTGATGTGCTATATCCAATCCATGCAGTAATATCGACACCTTGTCCCGCTAAATCGGTAACCCCTGGTTCATACACTTGTGCATAAACTACAAAATCCCCTCCTAATGTTATAATACCATTAGGTGGCCATTGCAAGTTTGCCCAATCAATTTGTGCAGAAGGAGGATTAACCGTTAATACACCGGAAATATTATTTACTCCATCCCAGAAACCACCACTAAAGCCGCCATATTGGAAAGGTGATGTGTTTAGCTGGAAGCGGCTTGCATAATAATAGATTCCGGAAGAAAGTATTTCAAGGCCAAGATCGAGTGAGTACTCGTCATTATTTCCAACATCACCTAAATATGTAGCTGGTACCCAATCTGACCATGTAGAAGGATCCGTATTAGTGGTACTATATCCAATCCACACGGTAATGCCAGCACCTTGTCCGGGAGAATCCGTTACTCCGGGTTCCCAACACTGAGCATAAACATTGAAAGTAGTGCCAACGGTAATGTTGCCACTGCCCGGCCATTGCAGGTTTGCCCAATTTACTAAATCATATTCCATGATTGAAATATTATCCAAGCCCCAGTTTCTATATTTGGTAACCTCATAATTATATTTAAAAGCAATATAAACCATTGTTCCGCTGATACCGGTCAAATCTACATAACCGGACGATGTCCAAACCTGACTTGCTGCAGGCTGAGTATAAGGTAATTCGGTCCAGGTAGCTGAGCTTGGATTGCCAACACCGAAATAATCCGTAGAATAATATAGTTTTAAATAGTTATTTGCATCATCTGAACCATATTGGTACCAGGTGTCAAAGGTCATAAACTCATTGGAGTAATTATTCAAATTGATACCCGGTAAAACTAACCAGTCCTCCTCCGTTTCACCTGAATTATACCCACTCATATAGGCATAACCTCCGCTATTCCATATCCAATATTTCGTGGCACCTGAAACACTATAAGGATAACAGTCGCCTAAATCAGCAACAAAAGATTCACTATATGGAAGCACAGTTGAGGCAGGATCTATAACATTATAACTTTGTTCAGGACTTGTATTGAAGTCGGCATCATCATCAATAGCATAAACTTCATAATAAACGGTGGTTCCGTTAACTTGCGCAGGAATATCTGAAATAGTTGTATAAGTATCTCCCGAGCCACCATTTGCCATGGCAATTGTATTTGTGAGTACACCGGTCGCAGTTCCCCAATGCAATTCAACTCCTGTAATCGTACCATCAGAATCAGTAACATCAGCAGAAACGGAAACGGTCGATGAAGACATAATTGCATCTGCCGGTATTTGGCTAATATTTGAAATGAATGGAGCGACATTTCCTCCTAATGAGCTGGTGATACCATATATAACGATATCATTACCTGTACCATCACCTGGTCCACCTGTACCGCCATCAGCTTCTGCCCACATATAAATCCTGTAAGTTACAGCACTTGCAGAATTTGACTGGGCAAAGGAAAAAGTAAAATTTTGAGTAGAAGTATTGTCGGTTATTGCATATTCAACATCAAGATTTGAAGAATATCCGTCAACTGAATTTCGCAAAGCTATTCCTCTAGGTCCAGTTGATGATCTTTGCAATTGAATATAAATTGAGCTTACACTAAATTGATAACCTGAATTCGGTGTAATTGTAAACTCCATGTAATCATTTCCACTAACCGCATTATCAATTGATGTCAGAGCCCATGAGGTTGCGTTAAATCTTCCTCCATTTGCAGCAGCAGTCAAACCAGCACCTCTTGTAATAGTAGAAGATGTTAGATTGGCATCGTTTGTATTTGAAGCAGCTGAAACTTCATTCCCAGCTAATGCAGAGAACTCAAAAGTTAAAATTTGTCCCCACCCCAAATAACTCACACCAATTGCGAGTAATAAAATGAATAATAATTTTTTCATGATAGTAATTTTTAATTGTTTATTTTTTATGAATAATTTTATGAATTATTTAATAAATCGCTGCTTTCTTTAATATTTCCATAATCTTAGGGTCGGTTTTGGCAAATTCAATCAGGGCATCTTCCAGCCTGTGGGTGCGGCGTTTGAGCGGTGTAATGGCAGACCGCCTATCCCATAAAACAAAACCCATCAAAACCATCATCATGCTGAATATCCCAAAACCCCAGTACATAAAAGTTTGCAACTCGCCGAAACGATTGTTTACATCCGATTTGAATTCATCAATCCTGGCGTTGGTTAGTTCCTGTTGCTTTTGTAAGGATTCAAATTTCTCTTCCATCCTGATCATTCTTTCACGGTCGTCTCTGGTAAACGAATCAGTGTTTTGTCCCCACACCCAACCCGCGCCAAGTGCGAATAACAAAATAAGTAATGATCTTTTCATGAGGGTAATTTTAAATTATAGTTTAATGATATTTTAAGTATAAATTTGATGCAAAAGAACTACTGTTATCGTAACTTTTCATTAAGTAAAAGTTAAATCTCAACCTAAGATTTCAAAAAGGGGAGCTAAATTAAAAAAATTTAAATTTAACAAAGCAGAAAAAAAGAAAATGTTCATAAATTTATTTTCCAAAGATTTTTTAAAATATTTAATACTCACTTTGATCCCAAAAAAACTAATGCAAACAAGTTGGGAAAAGCAAATCGAGTAAATCTGTTATTTGGGGGATGTTTTTGTCAGTATCCAAAACTTTACACCCATCGTTTCGTGTAAAGCGTTTAATAGAAAAATCAATAAACAATCACATTAATCTTCTCTTGAACCGTTAAGTCTCTTCCGCATTGCATAAGCCGCGCTCAAAATAATCATAAGTCCGATTCCACCATCTAACGGTGCGCCACCCCCGACAGGAGTATTGCCGCCACCGGGACCACCGCCGCCATTCGGATGAGGCGGAACCTGTGCCTGAAGTGCAAAGGGAATTAAGATCAACCATCCTAATAAAATCAATACTTGTATATGTTTTTTCATATTTTAAATATTAGAATTTGCATAGTTTACAAACCTTCTTTATTCCATAGGCGGTTCCCATGCCAAGCAATATAACCAATCCACTACCCACAGGAGCACCTCCACCTACCGGTCCTGCGCCACCACCAGGACCTCCGCCCGGATCAGGCGGTGCATCGGCAAATACTTTACTTACAAATATTGGAACAAAAAGAAATACAAGGATGACAGAAATAATAGTAACTTTTTTCAGCATATCTTTGATTTTAAATTTACTTTTCCGTTAAAACCCTTTGTTTATAACAGAAATACAATAACCTTAAGAAAATTATTGCAAAAATAATTACAATAAAAAAGTTTTCCAAATATACTGACTTTATCTTAACAAAAATTAAAAATTATAAAAATTTTTTTTGAATTAATAAAATTCTCTTTATCGGCAAATGGTAAACCGTTCCATAAATGCCGGAAATTGATACTTTTGCAAAAAAAATCAGTTTCAAAATAATGTGCATTTTCAATAAGAAATAATGAAATATAAAAAAGAATATCCAAAAGAAAAAAACAAAAAGCGGAGGAGTCCACAGCGATCTGAGCAAAAAGCCGGTCAAAGTAAAGTTATCGCCGGTGATGTAAAAGAGTCGCTGGTCAGGTTAAATAAATATATTGCAAATGCCGGAATTTGTTCAAGACGGGAAGCCGATAAATTAATTATTTCGGGTGTTATTAAGGTAAACGGAAAGGTAATTACCGATCTCGGAGTGAAAATTTCTCCTGATGATAAAGTTCAGTATGAAGATGAAACCATCAGGTCTGAGAAAAAGTACTATGTTTTACTGAACAAGCCGAAAGGTTATATTACAACAACTGATGATCCTTTCGATAGAAAAACAGTCATGTTCCTTGTTCAAAATGCATGTAAGGAACGAATTTATCCCGTGGGCCGGCTCGATCGCGAAACAACCGGTGTTTTACTTTTGACGAATGACGGTGACCTTGCCAAAAAATTAACCCATCCACGACACCGGGTCACTAAAATTTATCATGTGGTTTTGGATAAAAATTTAAAGGGTCCTGATATGCAAAAAATTGCCAAAGGTATTGAGCTGGAAGACGGACTGATAAAGATCAATGCCATTTCTTATGCCCAGGGAGCGACAAGTAAAAATGAAATTGGACTGGAAATCCATTCGGGTAAGAACCGTGTAATCCGCCGTATATTTGAATCTCTTGGTTATCGTGTGGCTAAACTTGACAGGGTAACCTTTGCCGGATTGACCAAGAAAGATATTCCCAGAGGGAAATGGAGGTATCTTAATGAAAAAGAAATCGGATTTTTGAAAATGATTTGATTGTAATTTAAAGTCTGTATAAATTGCAAGGATTTACCGATTTCGTTTTTGGCTTTAATAATAATAAAATATTTTTGCAGAAATTTAAACTTTAAAACAAGGAGGAACAAATGATTAGAAATCTTCTGATGGTCATCGTACTTGTTGTAACAGCGATGGCTTGTAACAATACTCAAACGAATACCGCCGGTAATGAATCCGGCGAAAATGATACACTGTTAACCCCGATTAACATTACCGTAGCCGACTATATTGAAAAACCATCTGAATTGGCCGGGAGGGAAGTAATTATAAAAGGCACAGTATCCCATACCTGCAAGCATGGTGGTAAGAGGATGTTTATTTATGGAGATAATCCTGAAGAAAGCGTTGAGATAAAAGCCGGAGAAAATATTGCAGCCTTTAATGCAGAACTTGAAGGAAGTGATGTTGTAGTAACAGGAATGTTTACTGAACTTGTAGTGGATGAAGCCTACCTGAATGAATGGGAAGCTGAGGTAAATCTTGAGTCGGGCGAAGAACATCAGATCCATGACGGAAATCATACCACAGAAAATCCTGATAGTGTAAAAATGCAAAATCTTGAAAAGATTAACAACTACAGAATTCAAATAGCTGAATCCGGAAAAGATCACCTTTCATTTTATTCAATAGAATGTAATTCGTTTGAGGTTGTACCTGCGCCTTCGGATAAATAATTGATAGATATTGAACAGAGGTCAGGTAAATATCCTGGCCTTTTTTATTTTTGTGCCCTTCAAAATTATAATTATGGAATTTAAATGGAGAAAATGGAACCGGGCGATCCATCGTGACCTTGGATATATTTTCGTTGCAATGACAATTATTTATTCTCTTTCAGGGATTGCAGTTAATCATATCAATGACTGGAACCCGAATTATGCAATATCCGTGAGTGAATTTAATGCCGAAATCCCTAACCAGGCTCAAATGATAGATAAAGAAACAGTAATAAATATGTTAACCGGAATAGGAGAGCAGAATAATTACAAAAAACATTATTTTCCGCGTAATGACCAATTGAAAGTATTTCTTGACGGTGGCAATGTTGTTGTTGATCTTAATACCGGTTCAGGTTACAAAGAGAAAATAAAACGAAGACCGGTTTTCCATCTGGTAAATTTTTTACATTATAATCCTGGAAAATGGTTTACACTTTTTTCCGACATTTTTGCCGGTGCTTTAATCGTTTTAGCTTTATCCGGATTGTTTATCCTTAAAGGGAAAAATGGCATTAAACGTCGCGGTGCAATCCTCACTGCCGTTGGAATAATTATCCCCCTCATTTATATATTAATTTTTTATTAAAACATTTTTTTATCCCGTTTTTTTTATAACTTGCACCCAAATAAATTATTGGCGGAAGTAACATTTATGACCGATTTTTGTAAAAGATAAAAATGGTTAATATCTGACAACGCAGGTTGGAATCGTCATTTAAAGATTTTTAATGAAAAACAGATTCATCATTATGGATCTATTGTTGATTTTCATTAATACCTGAAATATCAGGATTTATTATGTCAATCAAGAACATAGAGGATAAACGTTTAGAGGGTAGTGATCATGATCATGACCAGCTCGAATCAGGCAGGAACTTAAACCGACCGGATAAAAAGCAGATTATCGGCACGGTTCAGTTCTACGAGGATATCTTACATTCTCTCAATAAATCCTTTATCATTGTTTTCAACAAACTTTTTAAACATATTGAAGTTTGGGGAAATTCCAACCTTAACGACATATACGGAATTTCGATATTGGATCTGAAGGGTAAAACTATCACCGAATGTTTTCCTGCACCAGCCTGTGAGGAATTTAAACTTCAGATTAAAGAAGTATTTAACAGCGGTAAACAGGGATTCATTAAAATCAATGTTCAGTTCCCGAAAGGAAATTTCTGGCTGGAGGTTGCTTTTTCACCTCTGATTGAATCCGATAAACTTCCATCTGCCGTTATAGGGTACTTTACCGATATTACAGATACTTACAGGATTGAGAAAGAACTGATTTCCACCAGGGAGAAGTATCGTAATTTAATCGAACTTTCACCCGAAGGCATCCTGACTGCCAATTTAAAAGGTGTAATTACATCTGTAAACCATTCATTGCTTCGCATTACAGGTTGTAAAGAAAATACACTTCTTGGTAAAAAAATTACAAGGCTTCCTCAGCTTAAGGTTCAGGATATACCTCGTTTTCAGGAAATCATAGACAATATTTGTGAAAGCAGGATTACCCCTTCCTTTGAAATAGAATGGAGTAATAATGAAGGTCAGCCTCTGTGGTGTGAAATACGATCCGGATTTAATCACCGAAACAATAAAATTATAGGATTCCAACTCATTTTCAACGATATTACAGAGAGAAAATCAATAGAACATGATTTACTGAAAAGTAAGCAAGCCTATAAAGTGATCATTGAAAATGCACCCGAAGCTATTTATATCACACAGAAAAATCATATTATATTCTGTAATTCCCGCCTGCTCGAAATGGTAAATTGCAGCATGGATGAAGTACTTCGTGTTCCTTTTCAGAATTTTATTCATCCTGATGATGTGCCGGTTGTAGAAAAGAAGAAGTCGGAATATATGCTTGGCCGTTCATCTAGGGAAAAATATGATTTCAGGATAGTTGACAGCAAAGGAATACTCAGATGGATCAGAAATAACACGGTTACCATTGACTGGGATGGTTCGCCTGCGCTTTTATCATTTGCAACTGATATTACGGAAAAAAAGTCAGCAAATGACATTGAAAAGGAACACCTCGCAGGTCTGGAATTTCTTTCAGAAAAAATTCTTGAATTTGTTGAACTTAAATCCGGATATAATTTATATCGTTTTTTGGGTGAAAAAATTGCTGAAATACAACGGGATTCGCTTACCCTCCTGATTTCTTACAATTCGATTTCAGGTTATTCGGAATTAGAGCATATTGAGGGACCAGGCGAATTGCGTGAAGTTCTTTTGGAAATAATAAATAATAATCCCCACCAGGTAAACCTGAAACTAAACAATAATCTGATCAGGAATCTTTCTTATGGCAAGCTGATAAAGCTGAATGATGGTCTTTTTGAACAGGGGTCAACAATCTTTCCAAAAAATACTTTTGCTCTGATAAGGCAAAAACTGAATATTGGCGGAATCTATCTGATTGGCCTGAGCTGGGAAAACAATATCTTCGGAAATGCCATTATTTTCCTTCCTGAAAATGAAAAACTTGAAAACCAGGAAGCGATTGAAACAATAGTAAAACTGTGTTCATTTGCGCTTCGAAGGAATAAAGTTGAGGATGACCTGAAAAACAGCGAAGAAAAATTCAGGCGGATATTTGAATCTTACCAGGATGTTTATTACAGGTCTGAAATAGATGGCATAATAACCGAGGTAAGCCCATCCATATTTAAGATCATGGGATATCATCATAATGATATTCCGGGCAGGGACCTGGGTGAATTTTTCGTCAATCAAACCCTGATGAAAAATCTTGGAAAGACACTTCTTAAGGAGGGATTTATTTCGGACCAGGATATTCAGCTTATTTGTAAAGACGGCAATACAATTGATGCCTCGTTGAATGCACGGATATTAAAAGATGCCAAAGGCACTCCGGCAGGGTCGGAGGGTGTGATCAGAGATATCAGTGAAAGGAAAAAAGCCGATTCGGATTTTCATAAAACCGAAGAAAAATTCAGGATGCTGGCAGACTTTACTTATGACTGGGAATATTGGATTGCACCTGATAATACCATCATTCATATTTCGCCATCATGTGAACGTATTTCAGGATACAGGCCCCGGGATTTCATCTCAAATCCGGGCTTACTCGAAAAAATCATTCATCCTGATGATCGTCATTTATTCAATTATAATTTTCCAAAACATTCAGACCCTGATAATAATGTAATTAAATTCGATTTCAGGATCGTTACCAAAGACAAACAAATAAAGTGGATAAACCATGTTTGCAGAAAAGTTTATGGACATGACGACAAATATTTGGGATTAAGGGCCAGCAACCGTGATATTACCGATCGCAAAGAGGCTGAACAGGCATTACGCGAAAGTGAAGAAAGATTCCGTACCTTATTTTATAAATCTCCGGATGCAGTTTTTGTTGAGGATTATGACGGGAATATTCTGGATGCCAATCCTGCAGCTTGTAAACTTCACCAGGTTGATAAAATGGAACTAATCGGTAAAAACGTGATCGAACTAATCCCCAATTACCAAAAAGATGAAGTGGCCCAGGATTTTTCGAAATGGATCACTGGTGAATACAAGCAGTGTCGCGGTGTATCAAAGAGCGCCACCGGATTATGTATCCCGGTCGAAATTCATGCAAGTAAAATCAACTACTCCGGGAAAAATGCCCTGATGTTCATTGTAAGAGACATTACCGTAATTAAAGAAACAGAGGATAAACTCAGAGAAGCTAAAGAAAAAGCTGAAGAAGCTGATATGCTGAAATCCGTTTTTCTTGCCAACATGTCGCATGAAATACGAACCCCGATGAATGCCATAATAGGGTTTTCAGAAATCCTATCCGACCAGGATCTTACAAAGAAAGAAAGAACCGAATTCATAAACTATATTACACAGGGCAGCAATACCTTGATGAACCTGATTGAGGATATTATTGACATCACTAAAATCGAGGCCGGACAAATCAAGATCAACTTTGCGGAGTGTGATGTCAATACTCTGATGGATGAGTTGTATGCCACTTTTCTAAAAATAAAAAACAAAAACGACAAAAAGAAGATCGAGCTTCGTTTAATTAAACCCGTTGTTGAACCTGGATTCACCATCAGCACCGATCCGGGCAGGATCAGGCAAATACTTTCCAATTTGATCGGTAACGCTCTTAAATTTACAGAGGAAGGTTTTATTGAAATTGGTTTCACAAATCCGGGTGATAACCAAATAGTTTTTTACGTTAAGGATACCGGGATCGGAATACCAAAAGACAAGCAGGAAATTATTTTTGAGCGCTTCGGCCAGGTAGAAGACCCTTCAGGAAAAGAACGTAACGGTACAGGACTTGGGCTGTCAATATCCAGAAAATTGGCGGAGTTGTTGGGAGGTATCCTGGCTGTTGAATCAGAAATAGGTAAAGGATCTTTATTCTCCCTTACACTGCCTCTTAAAAAAGATCATAAAAAATTAACGGGCAAGGAAAAAACTGCAAGCTATGAATTATCGGATTGGAGCACTAAAACGTTTCTGATAGCTGAAGATTCCATACTCAACTATACCTATCTTGAGGCGTTGTTTCAAAAAACGAAAGTAAATATATTATGGGCAAAAGACGGCCGCGAAGCCATTGATCTTTGCCGTGATAATGAACATATTGACCTGGTTCTGATGGATATAAAAATGCCTGTTTTAAACGGACTCGAAGCTATTGCGGAAATTAAGAAGTTCAGAAAGCAACTTCCGATCATCGTTCAAACTGCCTATGCCATGCCCGAGGACAGAGAAAAAAGTTTTGCCGCCGGTGGAGATGACCATCTTACCAAACCTATAAATGCAGATGAGTTGTTTGCTTCCATCAATAAGTTTTTAAATTGATCAGCGATAATCTGCGTTATCTGCGGGAAAAATATGCGACTGATTAGTAATAAAAATTTTAACTTTGAGCAAACTTTGATTGTCATGAAAAAGTGCCATTTTCTTTTAATTGTGGTATCTGCTTTCCTTAGTTTATTAGCATACTTTTCAATAGATTATTTTGCTAAAAGTTCAAATGAAGGAAATCCTGAATTTCCCAACGAATGGTTCTTTATGCAAAGGGCCTATCCGCGAGGTGAAATTAATTATAATGTTTATTTTCGGTCGGTAAAGACTGCGCAGTCATTAAAACAGGGAATGATAGCAGCAAAGGATACTTCTGTATGGGAACCGGCAGGTCCGGTAAATATTGGCGGCAGGTTATCAGATGTTGAAATGCATCCCTCGGATTTTGAAACGATTTATGCAGGAGCTGCTTCAGGTGGTGTATATAAATCCATTGATGCCGGACAAAACTGGATACCGGTTTTTGATGATGCACTGAGCTTGTCTGTTGGTGACATTGCAATTGCTCCGTCTGATCCGAATATAATATATGTCGGAACCGGTGAAGCAAATGCCGGCGGAGGATCGCAAACTTATGATGGTGTTGGAATATATAAATCTGTTGATGCTGGCCAAACCTGGCTTTATTGTGGTTTACCCGGGAGCCGGAATGTGGGAAGAATGGCCGTTCATCCTGCTAATCCGGAAATATTGTATGTGGCTGCAATGGGAAATTTATTTGCTGAAAATCCTGAAAGGGGAATCTACAAAACATCCGATGGGGGACAAAACTGGGAAAATGTGCTTTATGTTTCTGATTCAACCGGAGGCATTGATATCGTGATCCACCCGAACAACCCCGACACCCTTTATGCAGCGATGTGGGAAAGGGTAAGGCGGCCGGATAGAAGGAGTTATGGAGGACTAACTTGCGGAATTTACAGAACCTATAACGGTGGCTTAACCTGGGAAGAATTAACAGATGGTTTACCGTCACCAGGTGCTAATATTGGAAGAATTGGAATAGATATAAGCCTGTCAGAGCCGGCAACTTTATATGCTATATATGCCGACAAAATTGGCTTTTTTGAAGGTTTATATAAATCAACAAATAATGGAAATTCATGGGTTCAGACCAATGACGGAGCCCTCGCAGATTGTTTTACTTCTTATGGATGGTGGTTTGGCAGAATCAGTGTGGATCCTGTTGATCCCAATATCGCGTATGTCATTGGATTTGATCTGTACAAAACTTCAAACGGAGGAAACAGCTGGAGCAACATATCATCCTGGGATGTTCACGTTGATCAGCACGAACTGTTTATCCATCCTCAAAACCATAATTTTTTAGTATTGGGTAATGATGGCGGATTGTATATTTCGGAAAATGGCGGTGGCGACTGGTCATGGATCAATAACCTGCCGGTTACACAATTCTATACCTGTGAAACCGATCAGCAATTCCCTGAACGTCTTTACGGCGGAACCCAGGATAACGGCACCAACAGGACGATGACAGGGAACACCGATGACTGGCAAAACATTTATGGTGGCGACGGATTTTATGTTTTGGTGGATCCTGAAAATAATAATTATGTGTATGCAGAATACCAGTACGGCAATTTTGCCCGGTCAACCAATGGAGGAGGTTCATTCAACACTGCCATGAACGGAATAAGCACTTCGGACCGGAAAAACTGGTGCACACCTGTAGAATTAGATCCCACAAATCCGGAAATTCTTTATTACGGTGCAAACAGATTATATAAATCCGTTAACAGGGCTGCTTCATGGACGGTAATTAGCACTGACCTTACGAATGGTCCTGGTATCAACTTAACTTACGGAACTATAACTGCAATAAGTGTTTCACCTGTGAATCCCGAAATAGTTTATGTGGGAACGGATGACGGCAATGTTTGGGTCAGTGCCGAAAGTGGAACGGGCTGGGAATATCTTTCTGCAAATTTACCTGACCGTTGGGTGACCCGAATAGCGGCTGATCCTCTTTATGAAAATACTGCATATATTACATTTTCAGGATACAGGTGGGATGAATATCTTCCTCATATATTCAAAACCACGGATAAAGGACAGAACTGGGAAGACATTTCGGGTAATCTGCCTGAAATGCCGATAAATGATGTGATCATTGACCCGGAAAATAATTCAAGGCTGTATGTGGCGACCGATGCCGGAGTTTATGTATTGGACAGTCCCAGCCAAAGCTGGAATATGCTGGGTTCTAACCTGCCAAATGTTCCGGTAAATGACCTGACACTTCATAATGACAGCAGAAAATTAATAGCGGCCACCTTCGGAAGGTCAATGTACACCTATGATCTCTATCAGGATACAGTTTCCACTTCCTCTTCATTTCCGGTGAAAAATAATTACAAATTAAATATTGACATTTACCCGAATCCTTTTGCTGAAAAGGTTAACATAGTTGTTACAGGTGCGGAAGAACAATTCGGTACTCTGGAAATCTTTAACTTTTCAGGAAAAAAGGTTGCAACACTATTTGTTGGAGTATTCAAATCGGGATGCAGTGAGTTCTTCTGGGAACCGGTATCTTATGGAGGATTTAGCGAAGGTATTTATATTCTGCATCTTGATACAGGAGATTATCGTCTGTTAAAAAAAATGGTTTTCAAAAAGAACTAAGTCATTATTTTTTCGGTTTCTCTGAGTTTAAGAAAAAGTCCGTCTTTCTCACAAAAAGGACAGTTATCATGAAAATCTGAAAAAACAAAACCACACCTGTCGCACTTATAGCTCAGTTCTTTGTACATAAACATTTTCCTTTTGTTCGAGCTGATTAAAAAGGCAAGTCCAATAACAGGGGTCAGTAAAAAACTAATGATAAAAAGTCTTATTGTCCCAATCTCACGTGTTTTACCAAGCTTTGAAAAAAGATAAACAATATTAACGTAAACAATAAAGGCTATAAAAAGAAGTAAATATTTAAGTTCCATAATATTATCCTTTGAAGTTTGCGTCACTAAGACTTAGAAAGAGGCACAAATTTAATATTTTCATCATGCAAAACAATATTTAAAAAAATAAATCTGAAGCAATTCCATCAGCAAATAATTTTCCCTTATCGCTCAGTAAATAGTTTTTTTGTTTTTTATAAACGTCCCCATTCTGAATATGTTTTACAACGCGGTTTTGGAAATGCCTTTCAAATTCACTCCCAAATTTCTGTCCGATATAATCATTTTCGGTTCCCCACATGGTTCGGAGCGAAGTGAGGATATATTCATTATATTTCAGCTCTGGCGATAACAGTTCAATTTGGGATTGAGGATTTAATGACTCCATATCTATAATATATTGGGACAAATTTGGGATATTCCACTGCCTTGAATTTCCGTTAAATGAATGCGCCGAGGGACCAAGCCCAAGGTACTTTTTTCCTTCCCAGTAACTTCTGTTATGCCTTGAAAAATTGGATTCTTTACAGAAATTTGATATTTCATATTGAACATATCCGGCTTCAGCCATCTTCGACATTAATATTTGAAATTGTTCGACAATTCTTTCCTCACTTACCGGCTTTTGTTTCTTTTTACTGATCAGTACATGGAGCGCAGTTTTGGGCTCAACAGTCAAAGCATAAGCAGAAAGATGTGAAATGTTCAGGGTAAAAAATGACTCCAGGTTTTGAATCCATTTATTATTTGTTAAAGTTGGCATTCCATAAATAAGGTCTATGCTGATATTCCGGAACCCTCCTTCCTGAATGCTTCTAACAGCATCAAGCGCCTCTTTTCCAGAATGGATGCGGTTCAGATATTTAAGGTCTGTATCGAAAAATGATTGAACGCCGATGCTAAACCGGTTGACTGGTGTTTTTTTTAGAGCCTTTATTTTGTCTTTATTCAAATCATCAGGATTTGCTTCAAGGGTGATTTCAGGTTTGGAATTTAACCTGTGAAATTTTTGAATTTCGTTAAAAACCTGACTGATCTCAATTTCTGATAATAAAGACGGAGTGCCGCCCCCAAAATAAATAGTTTCGATTTCTTCACCCTCAAGGTAGTCCTTTTGTAACCTGATTTCAGTGAGAAGGCTGGTAAGAAATAGATCTTTGTTTTTTACCGAAGCGAGCGAGAAAAAATTACAGTAGTGGCATTTTTGCCTGCAGAATGGTATGTGGATATAAATACCTGCCAAAACATGCTAAAATAAAAGGTAACTTATCAAACCTTATTTTTTGACTCCTTAGTTTGAAAGAAAAAGAACAAATAACCACTGAAGATTACTGATGTAATGATTTGAAGGTAAACAGGGGTTGAAAAAAGTCCTGTTCCAATTATACCAAAGCTAATCAACCCGAATTTCATCAGATAATAGATCACTTTACTGATGATTATTGCAGAAAACATGGATACAAACTTATTCGTAATGTGCTTCGAAATTTCGAAAAACAACCAAACATTCAGAATGAGTTCAACCGTCATGATCAGGCCCTTATATATATTCGGATGAGCGGATACAAAAAAAGAAAACATTGGTAATGTCAATGCAAGCAGGTAAGCATTTTGTTTGCTTGTATGAACCATCGCAAGGACAAGCATGATTCTCATCGGCTCGACCAGATAAACCGGTAAATTAAATAAATGTGAAATTGCCGGGACAAAATAAATAAAAGCAAGCGCCAGAAAATCAATTACTATGCTTTTATAGTTTATTCGTGATGTAACAAGGTTCAATTGCGTTGCCATAATTTTAAAAAATTGATTACAACAAAAATAAATAAATTCACGTATCCTGAAATAAATAATTTTGATTGTACTTTTATGGCTCGTAAACACATAAAATTGATGTTAAGTTTCCATTTAAATTGTGAGGTATGAAAAGACGAGACTTTTTCAAAAGCGGTTTTAGTGCCGGTATTGCTGCATCTTCTGCGATGGTGTTTGGTACTGCCTTTGGCGGGATAGAAAAACTTTTTGCATTTCCCGGTAATAATCCCGAGTTGCCTTATGACCTTGTAGCTGTAATGAATGGGGAACCCGAGATTATGTTCGATAAAGCGATTGAGACACTCGGCGGAATGAAGGCTTTTGTAAAACCCGGGCAAAAGGTGGTTGTAAAGCCGAATATAGGATGGGATGTATCACCTGAACGTGCAGGAAATACAAATCCTAAACTTATTAAAAGGATCATCGAGCAGTGTTTGAATGCTGGAGCAAAAGATGTTTATGTATTTGACAATACCTGTGACGAATGGTCCAAGTGCTACAAAACCAGTGAAATAGAGGAACAGGCAAAAGCAGCCGGAGCAAAAGTCGTTCCCGGCCATGCCGAAAGCTATTACAGGGAAGTTGAAATTAAAAATGGTATCAGCCTGAAAAAAGCAAAGGTGCATGAACTCATACTTGATTCGGATGTATTTATCAATGTTCCGGTATTAAAGCATCACAGCTCGGCTGAGCTTTCAATGGCAATGAAAA
Source organism: Bacteroidales bacterium (assembly GCA_020052415.1). Taxonomy (GTDB): domain Bacteria; phylum Bacteroidota; class Bacteroidia; order Bacteroidales; family JAADJA01; genus JAADJA01. The sequence continues at coordinate 48,112 of JAGVPB010000068.1, forward strand.
ACATGATGGGCGTTGTTTGGGACAGAATGTATTGGCACCGACATAATTTGCACCAGTGCATTGCTGACTTTGCGACATTCCGTAAGCCTGACCTCAATGTAATTGATGCCTACCGTGTAATGATGAAAAATGGCCCCCGTGGTGTATCAGTGAATGATGTCGTCCTGTATAAAACGCAAATTCTTTCGGCAGATATCGTGGCTGTTGATGCTGCGGCTGCAAAGGTATTCGGATCGGAACCTTCAGATATATCCTATATCGTTAAAGCAAGTGAACTTGGAGTCGGAACATATAATCTCGATAACCTGAAGATCAACAGGATTAAGCTTTAAAATGAAGGCATTTATTTTCCTTAAACGGCTGAGGGTCGCCGTTTCACTTGTTTTTCTGGTTCTGGTTTTTTTTCTTTTTATTGATTTTACCAATTCATTTAGTTCTGCAATTGTTAACGGTATCCTGTTTTTTCAATTTGTCCCTTCATTGATAAAGTTCATCAACATCACAGGAATAATTGTTTCAGGGTATATTTTCGTTTTAATTCTGACCCTATTATTTGGCAGAGTGTATTGTTCTACATTTTGTCCGCTTGGAGCCTTCCAGGATGTTTTAAGTTTTTTCTCCAAAAAAATCGGGAAAAAGAAAATGTTCAGATATTCAAAACCCCAACATTTTCTAAGATATTCGATACTAATTGCCTCAATCTTCCTGCTTGTTTTTGGAAGCATATTATTCGTAAACCTTCTTGACCCTTACAGTTTATTTGGGAAATTCATCTCTGACCTTGTAAGACCGGTTTTTTATGGTGTTAACAATCTGCTTGCCTTCGTCCTTGAGCAACTGGAAATTTACACATTATATCCCGTCAAACTAAAAGGTTATAACTGGATTTCTTTTGGATTTTCAATCTTTATGCTCATCCTGGTCATCCGGCTGACACTTAAAAAGGGCAGGCTATATTGCAATACTGTTTGCCCGGTTGGAACTTTTTTTGGATTAATTTCCCGGGCTTCAGTTTTTAAAATTGTATTGGATGAAACAACCTGTACGAGTTGCGGTATTTGTGGTTCACAGTGTAAAGCTGAATGTATAAATACCCAGGATAAAACCGTTGATTTTTCCCGATGCATCGGATGCTTCAATTGTCTTACGGTCTGCCCTGGAAATGGTGTCCTTTTTAAAAGATCCTGGTTTTCAAAACATCCGGAATTGGAGAAAAAAGAGTTAAATCAGGGCAATGACCGGAGAATGTTTTTAATAAGCTCGGCATCCTTTCTCATAGGTTCTTTGTCAGTTGCCGGGAATTTATCCGGTCAAACCCTGGCTAAAGGAAAAAAGGAGGTGGTGAAAAAATATGCCGTTACACCTCCCGGTTCACTGAATGCAGATCATTTTCATAAAAATTGCACAGCATGTCATTTATGCGTCAGCGCTTGCCCAACCCATGTATTGCAGCCATCTTTGACCGAATATGGGTGGGATGGTTTGTTTCAGCCGACAATGGATTATAATGCAAGTTTCTGCAACTATGAATGTAAAATTTGCTGTGATATTTGCCCCACCGGAGCAATAATGTCTCTTGCCATTGAACACAAAAAGCGGACTCAGTTGGGTAAGGCGATATTTATAAAAGAAAATTGTATTGTCTATACGGATGAAACTGCCTGTGGTGCGTGTTCCGAACATTGTCCAACCAAAGCAGTGAATATGGTTTTTTATAAAAGCAAACTCACCATCCCGGAAGTCACTGATAAAATTTGCATTGGTTGCGGGGCCTGTGAATACGCGTGCCCAACGACACCACTGTCAATTTATGTGGAAGGAAACCCGGTTCATCTTCTTTCGGAAAAGCCAAGGGAAATAAAATCTGTAAAACCGGTCAGTCCTGCAGTGGATTTCCCGTTTTAAATTAAAGATGGTTATTTCGGTTTTATAATTCCAAAGTTAAATTCTTTCAACCTACTTTCTGAGCAGTATTCTGAATGTTGTGCCTTTATTAACGACTGATGATTTTACGAATATTCTGCCTTTGTGATATTCGTTGATGATCCGTTTGGCAAGCGAAAGGCCGAGTCCCCAGCCTCTTTTTTTGCTGGTATATCCCGGATTGAAAATGGTTTTGAACCTTGATTTGGGAATGCCTTTACCGTTATCAGCGATATCAATCAGAACCAGATTTTCTTCCTCACGAATATCAATATCAATATTTCCCTCACCACCAATGGCATCAATTGCATTTTTGCAAACATTTTCGATCACCCATTCAAAGAGATGAAGATTGATGGGCGCATAAATCTCCTGTTCAGCGTGTTGCTGAATATTATAGTTAACCTTACGGGAAGCCCTTGATCTGATATAAGCGACACTGTCGTAAACTACTTGTACGATATTTTCAGGCTTTAACTTAGGTTCGGAACCGATTTTGGAGAACCTGTCGGTAATTTTATTTAACCGGTCAATATCCTGGCTTAATTCAGTAATCGTTTCACTTTTTATTCCTTCCATTTTCAACAGTTCAATCCATGCGATCATTGAGGACAGGGGAGTTCCAATCTGATGGGCTGTTTCTTTTGCCAGGCCGACCCATACCTGGTTTTGTTCCGATTTACGTGCTGAACTGAAAAAGATATAGGATATATATAAGAATAAAGCAATTACACCAAGCTGGAAGTATGGAAAATATTTAATTTTTGTCAATAGAGCGGAATCCTGGTAGAAAATAAATCGTTTACCCTGATCGGCAAGTTCTATCTCGATGGGATCATTATCGGATGCCATGTGTTGCAAGGTTTTTATGAGATACAAAGAATCACCGGTTTTTTCCTTATCGAGCAAACCATATTCTATTACCCTTGTTCGGGTACTATCGGTAATAATTACAGGAACGGATGCAGAATTAATCACAACCTCCGAAAAAAAGGAATGAACCAGATCATCTATGATCACCCTTAATTCAGAGAATAATTTTGATTCTTTATAATACAAATAATCGTGTTTATCCTGATCATAAATTATATTTACGGGAGGATAAACAGTGAATTCCCTAAGTAAATCTTCCCTCAAATATATTACAGAATCCGGATTGAAATCTACATTAGTGGTGATTTTTATTCTACCTGTATTATCAGTTAATACGACGGGAACAGTAGTGTTTTCGGAAACAAATTTTATGAAAAAATTGAGAACATCGGAGTCTTCTATGATTGTCAATATTCTGTAAGCATCGGCAAGGAGTTCAACTCGTTTGCGTTCTTCCTCTTTGATCTGATCGAAGAATTTATCGGTGTAATTCACCAGTTCGGCTTTCTGGTAAATGGCATCTGCCCATATTTTAATGTTATTGCGTTCGTCGCGGGCAATTTCCCTTACCAGAACATTCGTGTACCAGAGAGAAAGGGTTACGATAAGAATAGCAAGAATGAACAATATCCATTTCCAGCGCTTTTTTCGTGAGTAAATATTCAATGGTAAAATGAATTAAATTAATCCGGCAATAATATGAGCCGATGAATCCAAACGATAAATTTATAAGTTCATTGCAAAAGTATGTATTTCAGGGGAAAATTGGTCGCGACATTTTATCGAATGGGAAGATATGCTCTGTCCGGCAGATAGATTAATAAAATGGGCTGAAAAACTTTCGATAAAGGCGTCATTGAATTAATTTTGCCGAATTAATAAAAGTGTTAAATAATGGAACCTGATTTTATTAATTCCGACCTGTTTGCCTGGGTGATCCTTCCACTGCTGATCTTTATTGCGAGGATACTCGATGTTTCTATCGGTACCATGAGGCTGATATTTGTATCCAAAGGATTAAAATACCTGGCCCCGGTACTTGGATTTTTCGAAGTTACCATCTGGCTGTTGGCCATCGGCCAGATCATGCAGCATCTTGATAATGTCATGTGTTATATTGCTTATGGCTGTGGCTTTGCAATGGGGAATTTTCTGGGGATCGTACTTGAGGAAAAAATGTCAATCGGAACTGTATTAATCAGGGTAATCCCTCAAAAAGAAACATCACAATTAAGTGCAAACCTCAGAGAAAACGGTTTCGGAGTCACTGAGGTTGATGTGGAAGGAATGAAGGGGAAAGTGAAAATGATCCTTTCCATTATAAACCGTAAAGACATTAAAGATTATATTGATAAAGTCCACACTTTCAATCCCAAAGCATTTTATACAATAGAAGATGTGAATGCCGTTAAAGACGGATATATGAAGATTCACCATTCGTTTACGCCTTTTGACCGGATGAGATTTTTAAGAAGAAAGGGGAAGTGAGGATAGAGATATTAGATATTAGAAATGAGATATTAGATGTTAGAAATGAGATATTTGCAAAGAGGGATTAGATTTTAGAGTTCTTTATTTATCAATTTCAGTTATTGCCAATCTTATAAATTGTCAGACTTCCTTCTTCAATTGAAAAAGGTACCTTCTCCTTATTCCAGAAATACGCGAATGGCAGTTTTTGAATATCTTCCGTTTCCCTGATTAATATTCCTGATCTTATCCTTCTCTTATCCCATTGTTCTGCAATTCTATCCAGCGAAAGTTTCTCATATATTTTGGAATTCCGAAGTGTTGCAATGATAAATCCTTCGAAAGCAGGCTGTGGGCTTGAAACAATAAGATCAAAATAGTAAAGAAAATATGTACCTGTAAGGCTATCGCTTCTTTCTCCCGGTGCAAAACCAAAATATTCAGCATTGGTAATTCCTTTAGTCGTAATGTTTTTATATTTCAGAACCTGGGTTCTCTTCAAAAAAAACTTTCGTTGCAGCAGTACAAAACCATTGCGCGAATCATGATCAAGTGAGTCATACAAATTGCTCCAATATGGATTATCCTGAAATTTACCGATTTGAAAATCAGCCACTGTATCAGGATATGTATTTTCAGTCACAAAAGGTATAATTCCACTAGACCTGAAATTATCATAAATCCAGTGGTCTTCATCGAATATCCCTACAACCGGATAAATATCACTGAGTGATGAATTTTTCTCAATATACCGGATATACCGGTCAGGATAGCTTTCCCAGCGATAGGCCGATGCGTAATCTATATTGACTGATGCGATAAAATGAATGGGGATCAGCAAAAAAGGTGCTATCGAGTATGCGAATAATCTTTTACCATAAATCCTTCTGAAATGATCAGCCGAAAAACCGGCAGCAATTATCAGCATCGGATAAAGGTACAGAGTTGCACGTTCCTGCGGATACACGACACCTAAAAGCCAATGAATGAGAAAGATCAATAAAATATTGCCAAATAAAAGACAGGAGAATAATTGGTTTGGATTATTCAAATAGCCACGAAGACCTTTGTCCCGGAAATTCAATAGTGAACCGATAGCAATTATGATCATCAAAAATGCAGCAAAAAGAAAAAGCATCATACTTTTTGTCCTGAACAGGATATTAATCAAAGAAAGCGCTGTTACTCCGACAAAACCACCTTCATTTTTTCCGAGGTAAAGTTTTCCTATTTTCTGGAGGTATAATGAGTACCAGGTTGCGTAACCGAGGATCAATGCAAAGCATATAATCAGAAATAAAAGCAGCCAGGTTTTTTGTTTTTTGGTTGTTTTTTGAAAAATAACATTTAAAGTAAGCAGGATAAGGAAAATATATGCGGTTCCAAGAAGCGAAAGATTTGCCCAGACCATGAAAAATGAACAAAATAAAGCTATAACGAGATGTTTGAATTTATGATCTGTAATATATTGAACCAGATGAAAACAAGCTGCCATCAGAAATCCCATAGAAATACCATAACCACGGCACAGGCCGAAAAAATCGAATAGGTGGTGAGTCATCACCAGTGCAAGAAAAACTGTAAATCGAACAAATCGGTAATTAATCAGCTGGGATATTTTATAGGAATAATAGAAATAAACCGGAAAGAATAGAAAATTTGGCAACCTAAGCACTGCAGGAGATAAGCCGAAAATCTGATAAAAAATCCGGGCAAGGAAGGAATTCAGGATATGATTATTGGCATCAACATAGCCTTCCAATGGCATCACTCTGCCATGCATGATATAAATGAACCATGTATTTATTTCATCGTCGAGGAAAGGAACATGGATTATCCTTAAGAGCAAGTAGGCCCAAAGGATCAGGAATAGTGACCCTGCCAAAAAGATTTCACGGTTAAATGAAAGCCGGGTAAATTTCATAATAACCTATTTCCTGTTTTGAACAAAAGAAGGTTCTGACAAAAATAGAATAAGATTTTGGTAGTTAAACGAACCGCTTAATAAAAGGAAACTGAAAAATTGAATAGTCTGATTTTCTCCTGCCGTACGCTCGCCCAATGTCATTAAGTTAAAAAGAATTTGTAAACTAATGCCGAGTCTGTCTCAAAAGTCTTTTTTGAGTTACACAGTCATACTGAACCCGTCGAAGTATGATTGATTTTCGGCCCAATACACATTTCGACAGGCTCAATGTGACCCAGGTTCCTGACTTTTGAGACAGCCTCTATTTTCCGTAACATTATTTGATATCCAATAATAATAGCAGCCTTTCAGGCTTTATTAATCCCGAATGGATGCTATTATTTTAGAAAATGATTTGTAATTATTTAACCTTTTCCAAATCCATCCCGCATTTGGGGCATTTACTCTCAAAAGATGAAGTAATCTCAGGGTGCATGGGACAGGAGTAATTTCCTACAGGAATATTTTCAGCTGAACTTTTCATTGCAAAAAAGCGGAAAGACAAACCAACTGTTGCCTGTAATTCAGTGCCAACCTGTGTTTTCGTCACATATTGATAAACCGGAATATCAATGAGTCCATAAACAGTAAATTTTCCCTGTGTAAAATTTAATTGCGGGGTTACAAATACTTTTGTAAATCCGGTTGCATCAACATCATAATTGGGATAAGCGTATAAAAGTATATTATTGTTTAGTGTAATTTCATCAGTCCATTCGCGGCGAAGCTGAAGGGTAATCCCGAGCTTTTCGAAAAAAGTTTTCCCGGCAAACAGCCCAACACTTGAAAAATCGCCCAGCCTTTCTCCCAGCGGATTCCATCCTTTTTTGATATACATGCCGGTAGCAAATATGCGGAAATTACTTGCGGGGAATCTAACTGCATTGAACATATAAAAAATTATATCCTGGGCGCCGGAGGTAAGTTGAACTGCTTGCGGATTCGTAACATAAAATGTCTGGCCTGAAAAAGGTTCGATATTCCCAGTAGAATCATTATAACTTCCCAGAGGAATTTTATAGCCTAAGCCAACCGTTATTTCAGCTCCGATTTTATTTTTCTTTAAATTAAATACCTCATAGCGGGGAAAAATAATTAAATCTCCAATTCCTGATGTATTGTATGTTTTTGAAGGATCATTATTCAAACCTATCTCTTCCTTAAGGAAAAAATTTCCTGTTTCTATTGACATTGTAAGCTTTTCGGTTACACCATACGCCAGCCTGAAATACTGGTATGAGCTGTGGAAATTGTCGAAATACTTAAGTGTATCTGGTTTGTCCTCTGTATAAAAATTATTGGTATTGATATACTGGAAGTTTGTATTCAGTTCGATCTGCTTCGATGATAAAACTCCCTGCGAAGTGCCCCCGGCAATAGGGCTGCCGCTACCACCTGCACAACACTGGGCAAAAGCCTGGTTTGCTAAAAAAACCAAGCTGAAAAGCATTAAAATGTAAACTTTCATGAAGATGTCAGTTTTAAATTGACTCCAATCAACCGGATTAATAAATGACAGATTGGTCAATCGGTATTGATTATGAAAATTTTTGCTTTAAATGTCAGTGTACGACGGCAATTTTAATCATTTTGGTTTGAATGCCATCACTGAATTTAATAAAGTAAATCCCGGAATTAAATGAAGCAAAGTTTAGCTCTATGTTGTGTTCTCCATTAGCAAGATTACCGGAGAATAAACTCTTTATCATTTTGCCATCCGGATTTATCAGATCAATTTTAATATCGGAAGCTTTTTCAACCTTGCAGGTTAATACGGATGATCCATTCGCCGGATTAGGCAAAAGGGCAAGTGCCTCAGAACTATTTCCGGGTTCTTGTAACCCAGTAGTGGGTAAAGCAGAGTTGATGGCCTCCTGCAGCAAGGTAGCATTGACCGAATTATTCGAATTATATAATACCTGATGATCCGTCCCAGCCACAACAACGATCTTTGGCATCCCAGGTGTTCCATAATCGGTCATACTGATTGCCGAATTTGAAAAAAGAGTTGCATTTACAATGTTATATCCGCTTGCCCAACTGTTCAATGAAACACAATTGGTGTTCGCATAATCATCGCATAGGTACATGAAGACAGTGTTCGGGTAGTTTGCCTGGTAGCTTTCAACCACATTATAGGTTGTAAGAGTAGGTCCAACACATGATCCGCAAGGCATGACCCAACACAATACAATCACTTTGCCTGCGTCGAGTTCTGCAAAAAGATCATGTGAATTTCCTTTACAATCATTGCATGTAAAGTTCGTTGCCGGTTGTGAAATACCTGCGAATGCTACGAATGACAGTAAAATTGAGAGAAGTTCTTTTTTCATTTTAATTTGTATTAAAAAGCAAAAATATAAAATATATATGTAATAATACAAATATATAAAATATTTGTTACAGGATTTTAATCCGGACAGGCATGAAGGTATGAATTATTCTAAATATAAAGTTGATTTTTAATCACCTTTTCAATTGTATGTATTCACCGGTGTAAATCATATCAGCTTCTCAAGATTATTATGAAGCTCTTCCCACAATTTCATTTCTTTTTCCAAATCCAGTTTCAAATTGTCATATTGTTTTGAGAGATCGAAATAGTTGGTCTCTTTGGTGTAGCTTTTAGGATTGCTGAGGAGTTCATCGAGCTTTTTCATTTCGGTTTCGATCAGTCCTATCTTTTCCTCTGTCCTGGTAATTTGTGAATTCAGTTTTCTCTGATCTTTTTCCAGCTGTTTTTTCTTTTCCCAAACGATCTTATTATCCGACAAACTGATTTCTTTGGCTTTATCTTCTTTTTTGGCGAACTCAAGTTGTTTCAGGTTTTCAAACTTCCGGTGTTCCAGAAAATCATAAATATCGCCGATATGTTCTTTTATTTGCTGATCCCGGAATTCATATACTTTGTTTGTCAAACCCTGAAGAAAATCCCGGTCGTGAGAAACAATAATCAGGGTTCCGTCGAATTGAATCAGGGCATTCTTCAGGATATCTTTCGATTGCATGTCTAGATGATTAGTCGGCTCATCAAGAATTAGAAGGTTGGATGGGGTAAGAAGCAACTTTGCCAGTGAAAGCCTGGACTTTTCACCACCGGAAAGTACTTTCACCTTTTTATCAATGGTTTCACCGCTGAAAAGGAATGAGCCAAGGATGGTCCTGATCCTTTTGCGAATATCTCCAACAGCGATTTCATCTATTGTTTCAAAAACCGTTTTTTCAGGATCGAGGTAGTCACCCTGGTTTTGAGCGAAATAGCCCAATTTTATATTATGGCCGTATTTAAGTATTCCTGTATGTTCAAGTTCACCCACGATTACCCGTGAGAGTGTCGTTTTTCCCTCGCCATTTCTACCAACAAAGGCCACACGATCACCGTTTATAATCGCAAAACTGAGTTTATTCAGAACTTGTATGTCACCATAGTTTTTTGACAGGTTAATTGCTTCAAGCACAACTTTTCCTGAATGTGGTGCAGGCGGAAACCGAAAGTGTATTGCTGATTTATCAATTTCGTCAAACTCGATTTCTTCAATCTTTTCAAGCATTTTAATCCTTGACTGAACCTGTTTGGCTTTGGTGCTTTTGTATCTGAATCTTTCAATGAACCTTTCGATCTGAACAATTTGTTTCTGCTGGTTATTATATGCTGCAAACTGCTGATCGAGCCGTTCTTCACGCATTTTAACATAATCCGAATAGCTTGCTTTGTAATCATAAATTTGTCCGAGAGAAATTTCAACCGTTCTTTTTGTTACATTATCAAGGAACGCCCTGTCGTGAGAAACCAGTACCACGGCACCCGGATAGCCGTTTAAATATTCTTCCAACCATTGAATGGATTCAATGTCGAGGTGGTTGGTAGGCTCGTCCAGTAGGATGACATCCGGCTTACTAAGAAGGATTTTGGCCAGTTCAACACGCATTTGCCAGCCGCTGCTGAATTCGGAAACCGGTCGTTGAAAATCGGTACGCCTGAAACCAAGTCCGGTTAAAACTTTTTCAGTATCTCCTTCCATTGATTGCCCGCCGATAATATGAAATCGCTCGTTGGCCTCTGTGAGATGATGAATTAAACGATGATATTCCTTTGAGTGATAATCGCTCCGTTCTGAAATTTCTTTTGTAAGATGATGGATTTTTTCTTCAAGTTTTAATGTTTCGGCAAAAGCAGTCAGGGCTTCATCGAAAATGGATTTACGGCTGTTGGTCTCCATCTCCTGCTGTAAAAATCCGATGGTAGTGTCGGATGGAACTACGATTTCTCCTTCCTGTGGCTTCAGGTATCCGATAATGATATTTAACAGGGTCGTTTTCCCTGAACCGTTTTTCCCGACCAATCCAATCCTGTCACGGTCGTTAATGAGAAAAGATGCATTGCTGAACAGGTCGGTTCCGGTAAAGTGAATTGACAGATTGTTGATTGAAATCATTTATGAATCCTCCTATAGGCAGGCGCAAAAGTATGAAAAGTTGTATTGCTGCTGGTTTTCAGCTTTCAACTTTCCGAAAATGATTGATTCCATCAATTCAGGATCATTCAATGATGATCTTCTTTATAAAAGCGCCAAATTGTGTTTCAAGCCTGAGGAAATAAATTCCGGACAGGTAATGTGACAGATCCAACTCATATTTATCATCCATAATAATTTCAGTATATGTTGTCAATCCGGAGGCGCCTATTAATTCAAGATTAAGAATTATAGATGGTGAATGTATGAAAAGCCTGTTTCTGACCGGATTCGGGAAGATATTTAATTCGCTAACAACTTGTTCCATAACCGAAGTTATCACAACGGTTTCCATATTTGATGGTTCCGACTCGCCGAAATAATAGACAGCCGTGACATAATATTCATAGGTTCCGCCAAACTCAACGGTATCGGAATAACTTAGTTCACTGATCAGAACTGAATTTACCTTATTCCCGTTCCTGTACAGGTTATATCCGTCTGCTAAAGCGCAGCCTGAAGGCATTTGCCAGGAAGTATAAACCAAATTATTGACGATATTATCAATATTAAAGTCAGCGGGTTGTGAATCTGCCGGCCACGGAATATTCAAAAGGAACAAATCGGAAGGAGGTGATTGCAGTCCTGCATACCAGGCTGCAACATAACATTCATAAGATCCGGGTCCCGCAATTGTACAACAATTGTCAGTTGTCACAATATTATAATCATTAATATAAACACTAAAACTGTCAACGATAGATGGATTAGAAACCTGCCAGCACAATTCGGCTATTTCGCAATCAATCGTATAGGAAAGATTCGATGGTGGTTCAAGGGTTTCATCAGCAACTGTGAGTGTAACTCCGATAACAGGTGATCCGACATCAGGATAAGTTGTCATAAGTATTTGGGCTTCATAAATGCCCGGTATCATTTCTGTAGCATCAAAATTCACAGTCATCACTTCTGATCCGCCGGGCTCAAGGGTTCCTGAAGCAGGACTAACGGAAATCCATGTCTGGGCATCGGTCAGTTCAAGGCCCCAAATCCATTCATTCTGGACGAGTCCGCCAAGAGTCCATTTTCCCAAAACCAGGTTTGGGTAGGTATATAATCCGCCTGCAAAATTGTATAATGTTCCGGAAAGTTTTATAGCAATATCAAGTGTAAATCCCGTTTCAGCGCCTGAAGGTAAAAGCATTTGAATGATCTCATTCTTTGAATCTCCTACCTGCGCATATCCCCAGAGAAAAGGGCCGCCAAGAGTTGCACCATCATAAGCGAGACCGTAGTATTCTCCGCCGGCAGGCCCTACATTAAAACTCCCAAGGTTAGCGCCTGCTTTATCAAATTTTACAACCGGCGTACTCCAGTTATTGGCGTAAAAGACATCATCATTTTCATTGTAGGCAATGGCACGGCAATCGGTTGGTGCTGTAAAAGAACTGATCAGTAACTGGTTCGCAAAATCCATTTCATAAACCGTTGACAGACCGGCGCCACCATAAAAATAAGTACCGTCGAAAGCAAGGTCTCTTATAGCTGAGGTACCGGCGATTGCAAAAGTTCCAAGATATGTTCCGTCAATCCCATATTTATAAAAGCCTGCACCGTTCCATTTCGTGGTATATATGAATTCACCGTCTGTTTCTATACCGGCTTCTCCGCCGCCAACACCTACCGGATATTGAAACTGAAGATCCATAAAATCCTTCGGCTTGTCTGATAATATTTGTAAAGATGCCGACCAATCCAGGGGGCCATTGCCGGGATTTTCAATATTTATAATTTTTTCACCTATGGAGTCGGGTAATAAAATAATGGATACCGTTGAAGGGCTGATCAAAATCTGTGGCTGAGTCAATGCAAAGTCAGCAGTTGCCAATAAATCTTCAACAATTGTTACACTTGAAGAGATGATATTATATCCTGTTTTATTGCAGGTTACTGTATAATCGCCTTCTAGAATATCTTCGATAAGATAGGTACCATCGTTACCGGTTGAAATTGAATAATTGTACATTCCCGAAACAGTAATTAAAGCTCCTTCTACTGGACCGCCTCCGTTTACTTCACTCACCGATCCTCCGAGGGCTCCAAAAACAGCTTCACCGATGATTACATTATAATCCTCAGCTTCACCATAAGTATAGGCCTGACAAGGATCTGAACAGGAAGCTGACCAGTTGGTGCGTGCTCTCATAATGTGCTGACCGCCGGGAGCATTTACAGGAACAGGAACTGAAACAGTATATAATGTTCCACTATTTTGCATAACATAATCCGTCAAAATCTTTTCATCAGAGGTCAATTCAAGATCATCGTTATAATCTACCCAAATTGTTGCGTATTGGTTTCCATAACCAGTACTCATTTCAAAATCATAAGTAAGTCCCGGAACCAGGAAAGCCGGGCCCAAATCAAAATACTGACTCCAGCCTGTTCCATTCAGGTTTTCACATCCCGAACCAAAATTTTCAATCTCGCCAACTGCAAAATCAGTAAATCCGTCTCCCTCTGAGCATCCGGTTGAATATTGCGGAGTACATAAATCTAATGTCTGTTTTTCATTTGAATTCATATAAATGTCAGAAATGGAAATTTCCGGCCTCTTTTCTTTTTGATCCGTTATTTGTTTGATGGTTAAAGATCTGCTATTATGATTCATCCGGATATTCTGTGCCACCGAACCAATTGACATCAGTATGGAATCAATGAAGATGATCAATATTAATATTTTATATTTCATTGTGAATAATTTTAAAATCAAAGGGGTAAATTTACAATAAGGTATCGGATTGAAAAGATAATATTATAGTTTGTGTTGATAAAAAGCAAAGAGGCAACCTGTGGGATCGCCTCTCTGATATTTTCATCCGTCAAATGACGAATCAAATAATGTTAATTTACAGTGATTTTCCTTAAGATTACACCCTCACCGGTTTCAACCTTAACGAAATAAATACCACATTCATACTGAGCAACATTGATCTCAAACTGCAAAGCATTAACTTCTTTGTCAAGAATCAACTGGCCCGAGTTGTTATAAACATGAATGTTCTCTATTTCGGATGACGATTTAACAGTGATCTTATCGGATGCAGGATTCGGGAAGATTTCAAATCCTTCAGCATTTAATACATCAATTCCCGTAATAAGGACATAAGCCGGAGCAGACGGATCAGATTCACCAAAGTAGTAAACCGCGGTCACATAATACTCATAGAATCCCGGAACAAGCAACTCATCTACATAATTCAAACCGGTCACCAGTGCAGTATTAATTTGTTCGCTATCTCTGAAAATATTATAACCGTCAGGAGCGAGACATGCATCAGGAGCCTCCCATGTAAGGGTAACATCATTTTCATTTGGAACATTAGCTGACGCTTCTAAGGCTACTGCTTCAAGATCAGCCGGTACAGGAACTGTAATAGTTTCAGTTGCGGTCGGTTGCGATTCCTCACCGGCATAAACGGCAGTTATATAGTAGCCATATTCAACTTCAGGGTCAACCATTTCATCGGTATATGTCAAGACCGTGGTGTTTCCCAGGAGTACCGCATCGCGGTAAACATTCCAGCTATCCGGTGTTCCGCCGGAAGGCATTTCCCAGGTCAGAACTACATCGGTGCATTCATAATCAGCGTTCAGGTTGATGGCAGGAATAAGGCCGGCCACATGAAGTTCAACATCTACAACAGGTGATCCGACATTCGGATTTGTGCTGAAGTGAATTTCTCCATAATAATAACCCGGCAGTAAATCCATAGCATCGAAATGTAGGGTCATGTCCTCATTGGTACCTCCTGCAAGTGTTCCTGAAGTAGGCTCAATGGTCAACCAAACAGGGCCGGATTCGCAAAGCTCGAGTCCCCATATATCAACATTCTGAGATGTTCCCAGCAAGGTATAGAATCCCGGGACAAGGGCATCAGTGATGGCAAGACCGCCTGCAATACCGGTTCCAACACCTGCAATACTTCCAACATCAACATGAACACCGGTTTCAACACCCGAAGGAAGCTGAATCTGTACCAGTTCGTTAAGGGTTGTTCCTGTTTGGGCATAACCCCATAAATACGGCGATCCGGAGCTCATATTGTCATAATCAAAACCATAATAATCCATACCAACCGGCCCTACCGGGAAACTACCAAGATTGGCACCTGCTGAGTTAAACTTTGTGATGTCCTCACTCCAGTTATTGGCATAGAATACATCCTCGTCAGGATTGTAGGCAATAGCTCTCACTGCTACAGGTGCATTGAAAGAACTCACTACAGTCTGAGTGGTGAAATCCATTTCAAATACTTGATTTGCAGCTGCTCCGCCATAGAAATAAGTACCATCATAAGCAAGGTCTCTTATAGCACTCGCGCTTCCGCAGGTGAAAGGCCCGATATATGTACCGTTCAATTCGTATTTATAAAATTCTGCACCATTCCATTTGGTAGTATAGATATAATTACCGTCGCATTCTATCCCTGCTTCACCACCGCCAATACCAACCGGCCAGTCGAATTGCAGATCAAATAAAGCATCCGAACCACCTTCTCCGATGACAACAACACCTGCACTCCAGTCTAATGGCCCATTACCGGGATTACTGATATTTACATAATCATCCATTGCCTGGTTGGGCTCGAGTGTAACAGCAACAGCCAACGGATTAACAACCATCTGCGGCTCGGTTAACTGGAAGTCCTGTGTGGTTGTTTGGTCTTCAACAATGGTAACTGTCGCAGAAGCCGGATTATAGCCTTCTTTAAAGCAGCTTACATTCCATGTTCCTGTCAGAACATCTTCAATTAAATAGGTTCCATCAACCAGTGTAACTGTAGAAACAAGTCCACCTACAGTAATATCAGCACCGGCAACAGGACTTCCGGATCCTGCTTCCGTTACGGTTCCGGTAAGTGTACCATAGGTAAATACCGGATATCCAAACCAGGCCATGACACAGGCAACGGCAATATTAAAACCGGGGCCACCGTTCATTCCGGTAATTTCAAATGAGGCTCCAACTGTTTTATAGGTACCGGCATCATAAGCCACCCCGCAATAGTACCCGGCTGAAGTATTTTGCATCACATTAATGGCCGGAGGAATAGCTTCAAGGTGGTCAATCCAGTTGTTTTCTCCCGAATAATTCCAGATATTTCCACTCCAGTAGCTTCCAATACCATCCACCTGCGAAAGGTCTGCTGAACCATCCGCAATACCATTTAAGCTGAAATAAGAATGCAAGCTTGTCCACGTGTCATAAGCCCAGGTGTCACCGCCTTCCATATAAATATTGCGGTTATCGTAAGTGTTTATCCATGTAGTGATCAAAGTTGCATCAGATTCGAGAAGAACATAATTATTGGCAAAAATACCCAGCAACAGGAATAAAGACTGAACCTCTTCATTAAGCGGGTTCTCAGTAAGGCTTGTTTCATAAACGACCAATCCATCCGGGAAAAAATCCTGAATGACATCAGCGAGAGCTTGTCCCATTGGAGTTGGATCGAGGTCGCAAACATAAATAATCCCTGCGAGATCGGTAAGTGAAAAATCCTGTACCACAGTAGCTTCAGGTCCGATAATAACACCAGGAGCGGTTTGGCTGGCATATCCCACACAGTTTACTTTTACGTCATAACTACCGGCTTCAACTATAATTTCATAAACACCATCGGGACCGGTTATATCCTGGAAAGTAGTTCCTACAAGTTTAACCGTAGCATTAGGAATAGGGAGTCCTGTTGTAACACTGGTGATGGTTCCCGTTACAATTCCATACAAACATGGCATTGTAATATCAATGTTTGGAACAGTTATTCCTTCCGGTACAACCACTCCCGGTACTGTTTGAGTTTCATAACCGTAGAGTGTGGCTTCCACATCATAAGTTCCCGGATAAGCGGTAATATCGTAAAAACCGGACACATCAGGAGAGGCAAAATAGGGCCCGGCAGTCACTACAACCTGTGTAACATCACCGATATTATAAGGTAATGATCCGCCGAGAACCACTGTACCAGTAATATGACCGAACGCGAGGTTACCTACCGTCATTGTTACAGGAATAGTAAAAGTACCTACATTCGGATTTGAAGCAAAATGGATATTTGCTGTTTTTACTGTACCTGCAATTATATCCAGAGCGTCAAAATTCACCGCCATCTGCATTGTTCCACCCGCGCTTACAGTTCCTCCGGAAGGATCAATTGCAATCCAGTTCTCAGCAGCTCCCGGGAAAGCAAGTGCATCAATTTCAACACTAGCTCCTAAAGGACCTATATAAGTTAAAGCACCCGTAACTTTATCCATTGTCATTAATTGTCCGCCACCGGAATAAGCAGCCAGATAGATTTGATCGGATAATGGATCCCAGTTTCCACCCTGTGCATAATTCAGGTCGTACCCGAGAGGTCCAAGGTAGGTGGAAGCAGCGGTAGATTTATCAATAATAAATGCTTCATCATTCAATAAATCCCATCCGTACATGGTTCCGGTTCCGTCAATGGCAATGTCAATAAGACCAGGTATGCCGGTAGATCCTATGAGTGTAAGGGCTCCGGTTGTAAGGTCAATAGTATAAAGATCCGATACTGCAATATCGGTAGTGGAAACGTACATGACCCCAGTTGTCTTGTCGCAAGCCATTCCGGCAATCATTTGGGCTCCCGTAATTCCGGTAATAGGGCCAATATATGTTCCAGCTCCGGTTGCAACATCGACGGTATAAAGACTGACATCAGGATAATTTATGACATACATGAATGAAGAATTCACCATATCAAAATCACCGCCAAAGGGTTGTAATGTTGTCGTTCCGATTGTTGTCAATGTTGCAGGATCATCGGTATCGAAAGTAACGAATAAATAATTGTTCACATCAAATCCGTAAGCAGTTGATCCTTTTAATAAATCTGATACAATTTTACCATCGCTGATCATCTCAATCTGAGCATTCCATCCTAATGTTCCATCACCGTTATTATCAATATCAACAAATTCAGTTGCTGTTCCGAAAGGGTCAACAACAACATCAATTGAAGCTGGTGTAATATCCATAGTTGGAGCCGTCATGGCAAAATTAACTGTAGTTGTTTGTCCTACAGTAACAGTTGCTGAAGCGGAGGCCGGATTATAGCCAATTTTGGTGCAACTTACATTCCAGGTTCCTACCAAAACGTCGGTCAGTTCATAAAATCCGTTGGCAGCTGATGTTGTGGTGTACATACCATTGTTGACACTGATTGACGCACCAGCTATTGGCGCACCGCCTGTGTTTTCAGTGACATATCCTTCAATGTCGCCATAATCGGGCACTCCAATGATCACGGTATAATCTTCGGCCTCACCGTAATAATAAGCACCGCATGGGTCAGTAAAAGTAGCAGCGTAAACAGCCATGGCACGCATGGCGTGCTGACCGGGAGTAGCATTTGCAGGGATTGTGACAGCAACATCATATAATGTTCCTATGGCTGCCATGTTATAATCAGCCAAAATAATTTCATCTGCAGTAAGCAGGTCATCATCATTAAAATCTATCCAGATATTTACATACTGGTTTGCATATCCAGTGGCCATTGAAAATGTATGGATGTTACCCGGCATTAAAATTGCGGGACCAAGTCCATAATACTCTGACCATCCAATTCCATTCAAATTGGCACAACCGTTTCCCAGGTTCTGGATCGCTTCGACTGCAAAATCAGTAAATCCATCACCCTCAGCACAGCCCGTAGTATATGCAGGGGCGCAAAAAGAATCTGTAGCATCAGGGGATGCTCCGCTCTTTTTCACAAAGGCTGGGGTCAATATTTGTTTCATCTCCCTTTGTTTGATGCTTGCATCCTTTGTCATAGCATTTATTGAAAGGGATGAAACCTGCTGATCTGCTGGTGTCTTTTGAGGTTTAACTTTAGTTTCCAGCTGACCTTTTAATTTCGGTGAAAGTTCATTCTGCGCAAAAACACCGAATGCCACCATCACAAACGAAATTAACAGGACGAATAATTTGTAACAGTTTTTCATACACATAATTTTTAGGTTAATGAATAAATTAATTTATTGTTATTATTTGATTGATTACATACCGGGCAGTACCAAAAGGTGACATATTGATAAAATAAAAACACTAAATTATACAATAATTAAATAACAAGGATAAATAAAGTATTTTTTTTCATTTCCTCATAATAAATTTTAAATTCCGAACCTGGCTTTCAAAAACACCGGAGGCCGGTCTGATGACCGGCCTCCGAAATATTGAATTCATTAATTCAGGCTAAAAAAGCCGATAAAAAATTTACATGGATTATCTGACCGTAATTTTTCGGGATATATTGCCTTCGGGTGTTGTCAGACCAAGGTAATAAATTCCGCAATCAAGGTTGCTTACATCCAGGTTATAATACAAAGCATTGATTTTTATTTCCTGTATTAAATTTCCTGAATTATTATAAATCCTGATGCTTTGGATAGCAACACCTGAATTAATATTTAAACTATTTGAAACAGGATTTGGATAAACCTGTAATGAACCTGCACTCACTTCTTCAATGCCAACGATCAATACATAGGTCGGATCAGAAGGATCAGATTCTCCAAAGTAGTAAACAGCAGTTGCATAATATTCATAGAATCCTGATTCCAGATCCGGATCGGTATAAGTGAGATCAGTAATTAAAGAGGTATTGATCATTGCGCCGTCCCTGTAAAGATTATAGCCATCCGGTACAAGGCATCCTGCAGGAGCTTCCCATTCAATAATTGCGGAAGTGCCGCTTGCAGTACCATCAATAAACGAAATTTCAAGATCCGGAGGTACAGGTACAGTGATAAGTTCGGTGGCTGAAGGCATGGATTCCTCTCCGGCGTAAACAGCTTTAATATAATAATCATATTCAGCTTCCGGCATTACCATTTCATCGGTATAGGACATAGTAGTTGAATTCCCGAGCAAAACACCCTCTCTGTAAATATTCCAGCTATCAGGAGTACCGCCAACCGGCATTTCCCAACCCAGGGTTACATCAGTACATTCGTAATCTGTGATAAGATTAATAGGCGGGATAAGGCCTTCAACGACCATTGTGACATCCACGACAGGAGAACCAACATCAGGATCGGTACTGAAATGAATTTCGGCCTGATAAACACCTGGTAGCAAATCGGTGGCATTAAAATGAAGGGTCATGTCTTCATTAGCGCCGGCTCCCAGCATACCACCATCAGGTTCAATTGTAAGCCAAACAGGTCCTGCTGTAGTAAGTTCAAGTCCCCAGATATCTACGTTTTGGGATGTTCCCAACAGGGTATAGAATCCAGGAACTGTGGCATCGGTAATGGCAAGACCTCCCGCAATACCAGTGCCCACGCCAGCGACACTACCAACATCAAACTGGACTCCTGTTTCAACACCTGAGGGAAGCTGAATCTGGACAAGTTCATTTAAAGTAACTCCCGTTTGAGCATAACCCCAAAGGTAAGGCGCCCCATCGCTATATCCGTCATAGGCGAAACCATAATAGTCCGTTCCGATAGGACCACATGGAAAACTACCCAAATTTGAACCTGAACTATTAAACATGGTGATGGCATCGCTCCAGTTGTTGCCGTAAAAAACATCGTCATCTTCATTATAAGCCAGAGCCCTGACAGCAATCGGTGCCGTAAATGAACTCACTACAACCTGATTGGTGAAATCCATTTCGAAAATCGTGGTGGCTGCAGCTGCACCATAAAAATAGGTTCCATTATAGGCAAGGTCACGGATAGCCCCTGCTGCGCCGCAAGTAAAAGCTTCAATATAAGTTCCGTTAAGCTCATATCTGTAAAATTCGCTCCCGTTCCATTTGGTGGTATAAATGTAATTACCGTCACATTCTATGCCCGCTTCGCCGCCTCCAATACCAACCGGCCAGTCAAACTGTAGGTCGAACAGGGCATCTGTGCCATCATCGCCTATAACAACAATGCCTGCGCTCCAGTCAACAGTTCCCAGACCGGGATTGGAGACATTCACGTAATCATCGAGCAATTGGTTAGGTTCAAGCGTATCATTTACAATGAGAGGTGTTACAACGAATCCGGGTTCTGTCAGAACAAAATCCTGTGTAGTCGTTTGATTTTCAACTATGGTTACGGAAGCAGTCGCAGGATTGAAGCCTGTTTTGGAACATAACGTATTCCAGGTTCCGGTTAAAACTCCGGGTATAGAATAGGTTCCATCGGTTCCGGATAATGTATTAAGCAGTCCCACGTTTATCTGTGCACCTTCAATTGGATTACTGTTTGCAGCGTTGGTTACCGTTCCGGCGAGAGTTCCATAAGCGGGCTCATAGATAAAAATATCATCCAAAAGCCAACCATACCTGATCACACTGCCATCCGTATGCAGCCTGAACCGGATTCTCACATTTGAAGTAAGGTAGTCGCTAAGATCAAAGGTTTCGTGCTGCCACCATGTTGCATTGTCAGGTATTTCAGCACCGGTTCCCCAGATTCCATAGGAATCCTCATCAAAACATATTTCATACGGGGCATTGGCTGTAGGCACATGGTAATTTCCGCTTCCTGTATAGGTTGACAACGGTAATGGCGTATAATTCAAGCCTCCGTCAGTAGATACTTCAATAATACAATGATCATAATTACCTTCCGTTTTTGCAATTTGCCAGAAATCAAGCCAAACAATCGTAGCAGCTGAGAGGTCAATAACCCCGGTTTCGTGGAGAATATTTGTTTGGGTATTACCATAAACATTAATTGCACACTGTGCTCCCGAATGATAATAAGCATTATTTATGCTCCAGTCGGCATTATTTCCGGATGCATTGTTAAAATAAACAAATCCGCTTTCAAAGTCTTCTACAACAGGTAAAGTCTGAGAACCCGGATTGGTTAAAAAAGTAAGAGGTCCCGCCCAAAAGCTATAATCACCTCCACCGCAATCATCGCGAACATAAAAATCATAGGGTGAAGCAGAGTTTAATCCGCTGATGTTATAAGGACTTGTAACTCCTGGATAATTTGGAATTCCTGTTGGTACAAAACCAGACGGTCCAAACTCGACATCAGATAACCCGGAAAAACTTGTCCAGATAAGATCTGCAGAAGTCATGGTAACATTGATTGCTCCAAGATCAAATGGCTGGGGACATGAGGGTTGAGTTGTAAAGGTGTAAGGACCGGTCCAGAGGCTTAAATCACCGCCACCGCAGTCATCTCTTACATAGAAGGAATAGTCGGTGACCGCTGAAAGCCCTGTGACATTAAACGGGCTGACAACACCTGAATAAGTCGGAATTCCTGTTGGAGGAAATCCGGCAAGACCGAATTCAATGTCGGAGAGGCCGGAAAAACTCGTCCACAACAAATCAGCGGATGTAGCAGCAATGAATGTTGCACCAAGCGCAATAGGCTGAGGACAGGTCGGCGGCACCTGGACTTTAAGATTGTCAATGAAGAAATCATAGTCTTCGATGTCGTTAACCAGTCCGTCGTTAGCCCAAAATGCAAAAACGACATCGGCTTGATTGTAACCCAGTAGCGGAATATGCACGGTTTCACCCACATTCGAAACGGGTGTGGATACATCCCATGTTTGCAATATGGCCCATGTAGTTCCGGCATCCGGAGATATGAGGAACATCATTTGATCATCCGATCCCATAACTGCAGGATCTGTATTATTCCAATCAGTCAGTGCTATATCAAAAACCGCTTCATAATCACCTGTAGACAGGTCAAAATGAGGAGTGATGAGCCATTCATGTTTATTGTTAAAATAGATATTTACTTTGGGACAATTTGATCCACCGACAACATTTCCAAAAACATCCTGTATCCAAAGACTTGTTCCGATAGATTGAGGTCCGGTTGTGGGATCACCGTCATCGGCTTCAAGCCAGCAGGCCGGAGGTGGAGCAGCGCCGGTATAGGTTGTAAAATCTTCATAAAATGGCGGAATAATTGTACCACATTCAGTTGAAAAATACCAAACCGGGCCGACAGTTTCAAGTTTGCTTGAATTACGGGCAACAACCTGCCAGTAATAAGGGATAGAATAATTCAGGTCTGTTGGTGGATCATATAAACCACTGGTTCCTGCAACTGCATTATCAACCACTTTAAGCACAGGAGGATTCACAATATCAAAATACAAATCATAATTTTCAGTCAGTGGACCAAAATCCCAGGTTAAATTTGTAGAAATGGCTACATTTAGTGTTCCATTCGCCGGAATCGGATTTAAAGGAGTGCCTGGGGACCCTGCCGGTGGAGGATTAAAAATAAAAGTCAAACCCTCAGGAGGAAATACAATTTCACTAAGAGTGCAGGCGGCTGTATTGGTTACCCCGGCAGTTGTAGCATTCCAATCGGTTGTTGTGGTCCTGTTAAAAAAGTCGGATGAAACACTTCCTCCCAGGCCAACCTGAACCGTTGTACCTGTTGCATTGTTTGTTACAGTACCATAAACTAATTCAATAACATTTAAAGTTTCATAAAGCCGGATCTGGAAATTAAGATTATCACCCGTTCCGGATGTCCCATATTTCTTATAACCAATCCATTGAACTACAAGTATGCGATCGGGTTCAGTGCCA
Organism: Bacteroidales bacterium; assembly: GCA_020052415.1. GTDB lineage: Bacteria > Bacteroidota > Bacteroidia > Bacteroidales > JAADJA01 > JAADJA01. Next base: position 71,412 of record JAGVPB010000068.1, read on the forward strand.
ATTGTTTCTATTCTTAATTCTGCTCCGGCCTGTGCCTGAATATCTCTTCCCATAACAGCTATTCTGGACCTAAGGTAATCGGGAGTATTAACAGCAACAGAACTTAATGGAGTATAACCACTGGTTGAATTCATATCCATAGAAGGAGACAAAGAGGTTTGACCCAGGGCCATCCATCCATTGTTATTGATTCCAAACACATCAAATGTGTAGCCATTATAGTCGAAATTAAAACCTATAGGAAAACCGGGTCCTGTTTTAGTTGTTCCACCTTGTGGAACTGCGGGATCAACAAAATACTGATCATCTGAGGTTGCTGTCCCTAATATTGTACCTCCGGTAATTGGACTAAAGGTTCCGTTGGTTTGATCAAATGTGTACACTGATACAGGATCAGAAGGAGAAGGAGTACCATTACCTTTATTAAAATTTTCAATACTTGTAATCCCTAATATTTCTTCTGCTTTAATAATGTAATCCTTATCCTGCAGGAGTTTAAAATCAATTCCATTTTTTTCCAGGATTTTAAACTGGTCGCTTGTAAATCCAGTTTCGTTAAGAATTTTCATTTGCTCATCGCCAATCTGGAAATTAACCGGTGCTCTTTCAGCAGAAACATTTTTCTGTGCCTGTACTAAGAGCACCGAGGATGATAATACTATGATCATCATCATCTGCCAAAAAATTGTAAACTTTTTCATTTTAATAAAATTTAGGTGTATATAACTTTGTTGCTGGATAATATTAAACCATTCATTAACAGTTAATTTGCATAATCACATCTTCTCACTTGACCCTACTAAATTACATCTTTTTTAGATTGACAAAATGGAATTCAATATTTATCAGAAAATAATTTCTCACTAATTTAAATTCAAAGTATTTGATCTGTTAACAGAAGCTTTTCAGGAACGATCATTAGCGATTTTTTACGAGTATCTTTGCTTCCATCATATCTCTTATTGCATACCTGATCCCTTCTCTTCCCAGACCTGAATCTTTCACTCCTCCATAAGGCATGTGATCAACCCTGAACGTGGGAACATCATTGACAATTACACCTCCGACATCAAGGTTGTCAAAAGCCTGGTTCACCTGGTTAAGGTCATTGGTAAAGATTCCTGCTTGTAATCCAAACCTGCCTTCATTAACCATAGATATTGCGGTCGAAAATTTGTCATAGGATTCTAAGGTGACCACCGGGCCGAAGATTTCCAGGGAACAGACTTTCATGTCATTTTTGGTATTTGAAAGTACTGTCGGGTGATAAAATGATCCTTCACGCATTCCTCCTGCAAGCAATACGGCACCGTCAGCTACTGCCTCATTTACCCATTCTTCAACCCTCTTGGTGTTAGGCTCATCAATCATCACTGAAATTTCTGTATCCATAAGCAGGGGATCGCCTGCCTTTAATAATTTTACTTTTTTGACAAATTTTTCTGTAAAATTATTAAAAACAGTTTTGTGAATATAGATGCGTTGAGCATGAATGCAAACCTGCCCTGAATAAGAGAATCCTGCCACGACACATTTATTAACTGCTGATTCTGTATCAGCCGTTTCTGTGACAATTACAGCAGCGTTTCCTCCCAGTTCGAGTACTACTTTTTTCTTGCCTGCCTGATTTTTCATTTTCCAACCAACTTCCGGAGAACCGGTAAAACTCAATAATTTGATGCGGTCATCGGTGACAAGACGGTTGCCTGTACTCCGATCCATCGGAATAATGCATACTGCTCCTTTGGGTAATACTGTTTCGTTGATAATTGTTGCAAGTTTTAGAGTAGATAAGGGCGTAAGAGAGGATGGTTTTAAGATAATCGGACAACCGGCAGCAATAGCAGGTGCAATTTTGTGCACAGCAAGGTTTAAAGGAAAATTGAAAGGAGAGATTCCACCAACTAATCCGATTGGAAAATATTTTACAAGACCTTCTTTATCAACTCCTGCCGGAGTCCAATCCAAATCTAAATATTCTTTTGGCAGGCGTCTTGATTCTTCCGAGGCTACTATAAAAGTCTGAATTGCTCTGTCAATTTCAGCCAGGGCATATCTCATTGGTTTTGCTGATTCAAGACTAAGAATCCGGGCAAATTGTTCCCTCTCGTTTTTTATTACAAAAGCTATTTTTTGTAAAACTTCATATTTCAAATAAGATGGAAGCGCCCGAAGTTCTTTTTCGATACTTTGAGCATGTTTTATAGCAAATTCAAGCTCTTTTACACCCGCAAGCCAGGTTCTTCCGATAATTTCATTATTATATGGATTTCTTATATCCAAAACCGTATCCGTTTTGAAAAAGCGGCCACCGGTATAAATCTGATATTCTTCCATAATGCTGAATTTAGTAACGGGTAAAATGAAAAAGGGGAGACTTGGCCTCCCCTTCTTCAGAATGAGAATTATTCTTCTGCTTAATTTACGTTAATTCTTCTTGAAACCACTCCATTTTCCAATTCTACCTTAATTATATAAGTTCCGGGCCTCAGGTTTGAAGTTGCGATCTGGCCGGTAGTATTATTCAGTTCCTGCCAAAGGATTTTTTGCCCCATCAGGTTAATTAATTCAACAGAGAGAATCTTGTGATCTGATTCAACATTAATGAAATTAACAACGGGGTTAGGATAGATCATTACCCCGATCAGGTCATTTTCATCAATACCAACCTGGACGTCAAGCGTAACAGGAACAACAACCTGGCTATTTTCAGGGTCGGTATTGTCAACTATCAGTTCAGCATTGTATGATCCGACAGTAAGACCACTGGCATCGAAATCCACATCTACATCTTCGGTAGCGCCAACTGCAACAGTTCCAGAAGAAGGATTGACAGAAAGCCACTGAACCATTGGATCACCGGTAAGTGTAGCCCTGATATTCCAGTTAAAATCCAACGTCGGTTCATCAGAAAGGTGATGCCAGCCCGGGCCGGCTGCAATCCAGTCACCATTGGGGTGATGAGGGCCTGCGTCACATCCGGCCGGATAAGTGCCGGCGGTATGATCAACCCAATATCCCACCCATATATCAAAACCACCAATAAATACTGGCGTATTCAGGGATATTGTATTCCATGCTGTGGCTGCAGGATTAAAGGTTTGTTCAAGGATCATATCTCCAGGTCCCGGAATGTTTGGTAAACCATAATTATAAACCTGAACCTTAAATGAAATCGGATCCTCATTAATATAAACTTCAATTTCCGATAACTCCATACCGGCATAATTTTGAAGTTCATCAGGTGTAAATACTGCTGCACAACGCATGATGCCACCACTTGTCAAGCCGATAGCCGAAGAGTTATCGCCATCATAGTGCAGGGTGACATCATCGTTTGGTTCAGGGCTTCCGCCTGGATTTGGAGTTGGGTCAGCACTTACATTTGAAAGAACAACCTTTTTTGTTCCTGCAGAAGGATTTGTAGTTATTGTTTTTGAGCCATCCGTATAGGCGACATGGATTTCATATTCCAGGTCAAGTTCGCCAACATTGCTAATGCTAAGCGTTTGTGAGGAAGTTTGTCCGGCTTGTATGGATTCGGTAATAGATACAGGATCAACATTAATAACCGGTGCACCAATCCCGCCTTCCAGCTGGATATAGGCGAGATCATCCATATAGTATTTTGGAGTTTCTCCGGTAGGGGCTCCGGCATAAACATCCATTCCACCAAGTTGAAGTGTTCCGGTTTGTGAAGATGCCTGCCAGCTGAATGGCCACTCATAAATAAGAACTCCATCAATGTAAAGCTCTGTCCAGTCACCGTCAATGTCAATTATATTATCAATTTCCATCCAGGTATCGTGGTTAAAATTAAATCCGGTAACCGAATTGGAGCCGGCATTCAGATATGCTCCGCCGGTAGCACCGAAGTAAACCTCATAAGCCCATTCAATACCGGGACTTTCGAAATGCTGTATGTTAAAATATCCTCCAAAGCCTGAAGGAATGTAATAATGGAAAGTCAGCTGATATTTCCCGGAAGTTTTATCTCCCATTTTAAGAATAAGATCGGTAATCCCGTCAACTTTAACGGACTGATTACCGCTTAAAGATTGCTCAGTGGAAATGAATGCATCCTCGCCGCTTCCGGGTTGATTGGTCCAGGTAGTCCACCAGTCCGGATTCTGAACAGCAACATAACCGCCAACTGTATAGGATTCAAAATCATCCTCGTATAATGGTTCAGGAACAGATTCGAATATAACGTCTTCGAAATAATACGTCGGAGTTTCACCGGTTGGAGCCCCGGCATAAAAGTCAACACCCCCCAGTTGCAACAGTCCGGATTGTGAACCGGCCTGCCAGCTGAACGGCCATTCATAAATGAGATTGCCATCAATATATAACTCAGTCCAGTCATTGGTGAGGTCTATAACATTGGCAATATCAATCCATGTGTCGTGTGCATAATTAAAACTGGCAACTGAGTTCGATCCTGCATTCAGATATCCAGCCCCGGTAGCGCCAAAATAGACTTCAAAAGCCCATTCTATTCCCGGACTTTCATAGTGCTGTAGGTTGTAATGGCCACCGAAGCCGGTTGGAACATAAACTTTAAAAGTAAGCTGATATTTGCCGGTGGTTTTATCGCCCAACAATAATATGGCATCAGTTACACCGGCAACCTTTGCTGATTTTGTTCCGCTGGAGGCAAATTCATCGGAAATAACCGCGTCCTCACCGCTGCCGGGCGTTCCCGACCAGGTAGTCCACCATGTAGGATTTTCAACAGCCAGGTAATCCCCGACGTTGTAAGATTCGAAATCATCTTCATAAAGGATTTGTGAGAATCCAGATGATATCGAAAATATCACTGCTGCAATTAAGGGTAAATACTTCTTCATAATTTTAAATTTTTATGTGAATAATTAATATTACAAAATTACCAACAAAAAATATGAATATCAAGATTTACAGATTTTTTTGTAATTCTTATTGTGAATTATTTGAGCTATTTCAAAAAACATATTTAATATTTCCAATATTTGTTATTCTGTCAGTTTCTGATAAACCATCCAGTAGTCACAACATTACTTTGATGCAAAGCCCTGTCGAGTATATAGGCATCAAACTTTATCGTATCAAACTCCGACTGATAATTATAAATAAACAGTGTATCTTCAATTTCTCCCTTTATGGATTTATTGGCCCCGTCAGGTGTCAGAACCGGTATCCGGGCATTGAATTCATTTGAATCCGCGATGATCACCCTGATAGAGTCGCCGTTTTGCAATTCATAATAACTGATGAAAAAGTTATAATCATACGGTGGCAGTATGTCGCTTTCATTCAATCCAATATCACCATCGCCATCCTTAAATGAAATTTTGAATACACCCCTGTCGTAAACCATCGTAGCCGGATTAAAAATTTTTAAGAGACTTTCAAATTTGATTTCAGGTATGACCGGATATTCTTCCTTTTTTTGGCATGAATATACAATCCCTCCCACGATGAGCAAACAGGTCAGATATTTTAATTTGAGTTTTATCATAAGAATTTGCGTAAAAATATAAAATTTCATTATTCGAATTTCATTTCAATTTATCTTTACACCATAACTTTCATATTTATTGTGAAAATCAGCGAACTTAAAAACAAAATATTCGGAATAAACTCCGTCAGTGATTTTAACGGGATAGCTCTTGAAATATTTCATTATCAGTATCTCCGTAACAAGGTTTATCATGATTTTGTTGACCTCTTAAATCCAGGGCTTAAAAATCCTGAACAGGTTAGTGAAATTCCTTTTTTACCGGTAGAATTATTTAAAACTCAAAAAATCTATTCCAGCGATCATGAGCCGGAAATACAATTCCTAAGCAGTGGTACTACCGGAAGTAATAAAAGTACGCATTATATCGCTGAAATCGCTCTTTATGAAAAAAGTTTTCTGACATCCTTTGAAATCTTTTATGGTGATCCCCGGCAATACGTGATACTCGCTTTATTACCTTTGGGTACTGAGGGGCAGGATTCATCACTCATTTATATGGCGGATAAACTGATCAGGATAAGTGAAAATGTGAAGAGCGGATTCTATTTCGAAAAAACTAAAGAATTGAATTTTTTGTTGCAACAATCCGGCGAACAGAAAATCATTTTGCTTGGTGTCAGCTACGCTTTACTTGATATTACCCTGAATAATAGTCTGAACAATCCCAATTTGATTGTCATGGAAACCGGTGGGATGAAAGGAAGGCGAAAAGAAATGGTCCGTGAAGAATTACAGTCAGTCTTAAAATCCAAATTCAATGTTATGAATATTCATTCCGAATATGGCATGACTGAATTGCTATCGCAGGCTTATTCAAAAGGTGATGGTATTTTCCGAACTCCGCCCTGGATGAAAATTTTAATCCGTGATACGAATGATCCTAAAACACTTTTGGGTTACGGAAAAACCGGAGGAATCAATGTGATAGACCTTGCAAATTTGTATTCCTGCTCATTCATTTCAACACAGGATTTGGGTAAAACCCGGGAGGATGGTAGTTTTGAAGTACTTGGCCGTTTCGATAACAGTGATATCAGGGGATGTAATCTGCTGGTCATTTAATTTGACTCAATAAAATGATTTATACAGTTTTATAACAGATACTGTACAGGATTCATGACTTCAGGAGAGTCATTCGCAGGTGAATTCACCAGCTTCGAAACCGGAAATGCAGTCATTTCTTCTACCGGGTATGGTTTAAGAAGCGATTGCAGTTGTACTGTATCATCACTGTTAAGCCAGGATTTTTCATCTTTCCGGTCAAGGATTACCGGCATGCGTGGATGGATGTTTTCCATCAGTTTGTTTGGCGTTGTTGTTATGATCGCGAAAGAATTAATCATGTTACCCTCTTCATTCTTCCAGCTATCCCAGATTCCAGCCATTGCAAACAAGCTGTTATCTCTGAAGGTGATCCGATAAGGTATCTTTTCTTTTGGACTAATTGTTTTCCATTCGTAAAAGCCGTCACTGAGCACAAGGCATCTTTTGTGTTTGAGGGAATTTTTAAAAGAGGGCTTTTCGGCAATGGTTTCTGCTTTGGCATTGATCATTTTGTTTCCGATGCTTATATCTTTTGCCCAAAAGGGAATCAATCCCCAACGGAAAAAACTTAGCTCGCCGGGATTCTGGTTAGAAATTACAGTAAGGTTCTGCGTAGGAGCGATGTTGTACCGTGGTTTGTACCGGGTACTGTCAACTTTCACATCAAAGCGGTCCTCGATGATTTTAGCTAATGGTGAAAATGAAAATCTTCCGCACATAGTTTAGTTCAAAGTTTAAGGTTCAAAGTTTCAAGTTGGGTTGTGAGTTCCGAGTTTTGTGTTCTGTGTTCCTGTCAATCAATATCAAACTTTTTCGATCTATATCCATCAATATCAATTTATTTCCATCTATTTCATTTATTCAATATTAATCCAATTTTAGTCAATTTAAATTTTAGTCCTTTTAGTCAATCCTTATCCATGTTTACTACCAGCACATCGCTCCATCTCGTAGTATAATGCGGTGAAAGATTTTCCTGCCGCATCCGCCAGGTTTCATCCGGGCCCTGCACTGCAAACCTGATCTTGTCTAAACCGGCCTTTCGGTTTATGTTGTCAATCACTTTAATGAGTTGTTTGTTCTTTTCCCTGTTTGTATCGTCCCATAATGCCGATTGCTGGCCTTCTTCGGGAATAATTTCAGAAACCACTATCCCTGATTTTTTGTAAAGATAGCCCTTTCTGTACAATTGCTTCAGGGCGATCAATGCATAATGGATCAACTCACGGGTTTGATTGGATGCAGACGGCAACCGCACAATCTTATAGTTCACGTATTTTGGTCCTTTCGCGAATTTATTCGTCATGATGAAGATCAGCAGCGATTGGGCCAACGATTTTTGCTTCCTTAGTTTTACCGCAACCTTTGAAACATAGGAAGTCGTCGCTTGTTCAAGCTCCTCATAAGTTTCGATAGGATGCCCGAATGAAGCTGAGGTGCAGATTTCCTTTTTTGTATCTGGATTTTGATTGATCGGATAGCACACAGTTCCACGCAACTCCAACACCAGCCTCTGACCCATCACACCAAGGTGTTCTTTCATCCGGTTTTCATCGGCATTTTTAAGATCCAAAGCGGATAAGATATTGCTCCTCCTGAAAAACTCCTCGTATTTTTCACCAACACCCCAGATTTCTCCGACTGGAAACTGACTGAGCAGTTCATCCTTTCCGGGATGGCTAATAAAATCGAGAACACCATGATACTGATCCTCCGATTTGGCGATTTGATTAGCTACCTTAGCCAGAGTTTTGGTTGGAGCCACGCCCACCGAGACGGGAATTCCGGTCCATCGGAAAACCTTTTCCCTGATCTTTTTTGCAGTTGTAAAAAGCTTGTCAGCAGCTATTCCGCTCAGGTCGAGGAAGGCTTCGTCAATAGAATAAATTTCAATTTCAGGGGCAAGAGATGCGAAGGTTGTCATTACCCGTTGCGAAATATCGCCGTACAGGGCATAATTGGTTGAGAACACATGGACTTTGTGTTTTTTGATGATGCCGCCGATTTCGAATACGGGGATGCCCATTTTAATGCCGGCACTTTTCGCCTCCTCCGAGCGTGCGATCACACAGCCATCGTTATTGGAAAGCACAACCACCGGCTTTCCTTTGAGTGAAGGGTTGAAGATGGCCTCACAGGAAGTGTAAAAATTGTTGCAATCAACGAGGGCGAAGATTTTTAACATCTCAGCAAACCATTAAACGGATAAAAGTAACCATTTTTCTTTTTCTCTCTATCTTTGTCCATTTTACTCCAACTTCAGATAAGATGCATACAATTATAAATACCATTGCAAAATATTCAGCTAAGGATAATTTAATTTTTCTTTTATCCGATCCTAAACAACTCAGGGATAAAGACCTGAGCATGGAAGAAATCAGTTATATAAAACTGCACCACAGAGAGCACAAAAAGAAAGTTTTTGCTTTCAATCACATTAAACAATGGGTCTTTATAATTTTTATTGAAAAGGAAAAAGAATACTCTGTGAGGGTTGAAAATTACCGCGTTGCCGGGGCAAAACTTTTGGGTACGATCAATGAAAGCAAATTGCACAGAGTTGTAGTTTTAGATGTTGAAGATATACCACAGGAATGCCTTGCCTTTGCAGAAGGAATAGCCCTGGCCAATTACCAGTTTCTGAAATACAAAAAAGAACCCTCCGAAAAACTTAATACACTCAATTCAATTGATGTTTGTTCGTCAGGTATCAGTGAAAACGAGATAGATAACCTCAACATCATGATTGATGCTACCTGCCGCTGCCGCGACCTTGTGAATGAACCTGTTGCATACCTGAATGCATTACGGCTTGCAGAAGAAATGGAGGCTTTGGGTAAAATGACCGGTATCAAGGTTGAGGTTTTGAATTATAAAAAGATCGAAGCGCTGAAAATGGGTGGCTTGCTGGCAGTAAACAAAGGCAGCCTTGACCCTCCGACTTTCACCATCATGGAATGGAAACCTGTTGATGCGGTTAATAAGAAGCCTGTTGTCTTTATTGGGAAAGGAGTGGTTTTTGATACCGGCGGACTGAATATCAAAACGGGTGATTATATGAATAATATGAAGTGCGATATGGCCGGGGCCGCAGCTGTGGCAAGCGCCCTGTATGCCATTGCAAAAGCAAAACTACCCATCCATGTGATCGCGCTCATCCCGGCTACCGACAACCGCACAGGCGGAAATGCCTATGTTAACGGTGACATCATAACCATGCACGACGGAACCAAAGTAGAGGTGATCAATACCGATGCAGAGGGCCGGATGATTTTGGCAGATGCCCTGAGCTATGCGAAAAAATATGACCCAAAGCTGGTGATTGATGTGGCAACTCTTACCGGCGCTGCACAAAGAGCCATAGGTAAATACGGCATCGTTGCCATGCAGTCGAAAGCCGAAAATGAATTCAAACTGTTGAAAAAAAGCGGTGAGGCGGTTTACGAACGCATTGTCGAATTTCCGTTCTGGAAGGAGTATGAAGAACTTATCAAATCGGAAGTGGGCGATATAAAAAACATCGGCGGCGCAGAAGGCGGAGCAATTACTGCAGGAAAGTTTCTGGAGCATTTTACCGACTATCCGTTTATTCACCTTGATATTGCAGGACCTGCATTCACCGAGAAATCATATTCGTATTTTCCGGCCGGAGGAACGGGATTTACAGTGAGGCTGCTTTTTGATTTTATTAAAAAAAAGAAAGGTTTATTAGAAAGAAATTGAAATACTGGAAATAAATTGATACTGATTGAAATTGATAGATATTTTTGGATATTTATGAAATTGTTCACATATTAAAAGAATAAAGGGACTAAAAGAATGAAAAAATGTTTGATAATAATTACCATTTTCTTAGTAGCACTTAATTCTAATGCTGATATGGGATATTATTTTAAATATGAAGTTAGATTGACATTAGATGACGAAACAGAAATAATTGGATTTTTCATATTTCCAACTTCCGACTTTTTTTACAAGAATATTTCATCACTTGATACAATTTTAAAGAGAGGCAATCCCACAAGAAACGATTCTATTACAATTTTTAAAGAAATCATAATTATTGATAGCCTTCAAATTGACAAAAATTTATATTCAATTAATGCTATCCCGGAAAAATCAACAATTACATTATGTATCTCAAGTATTTTAGAATCTGAAATTCTAGAATGTTCACCTGCGACGGCACCTGAAAAAGAAGCAACTATAAAACAAGACTATTATGGTTATGGTGGATTTCCAGTTATTGTTGAGCTATTAGATTATGAAATACAAAGATTAAAAAATCAAAAATCTCATTTCAGTTTTATTTACAGAAACTGTCCCGATGACATATTATCTTCAATTATAATTATCTCATATAATTCAGATTTAAATAAAGAAAAGCTAATTGAAGAAATGAATAAGATTTATTGTCCAGATGGCAGGAATAATGATATTGAGAGTATTCAAAGATATATTCAGTTGAAAGACTATTTAAGATCAATAAATATTATAGCTTTCAAGAATTCATGGTGAAAGAAATACATTTGCTAATATGCGATATGAGCTAATTGGCACATCCGGATCATTATGACAAAGAAATGAATAATTAAGCAAATACAAATCAAACAGCTTCCTGCGAAAGAAGCACCCAATTGGCGATATTGAAGGAACGATAAGAGAAATAGTGGAATTAATGGAAACATGGTTTTCAGTTCAGGATTCTAAATTCCGAATTCAGGGTTCTGAGTTCCGAGTTAATCTTTCCAACGAGATATTATTATTAATATTTACCATATACCTCTATACCCATATTCCCCTATACCCTTTATACCCATAGTAATATTTTTGAATCGTGAAGGTTAATTCCGTTAAAGTATAATTGTTTAATCAATCCGCTTATTTATAATTTTGCATCAATTTTAATTTATAAAATCATGAATCCTTCAGAACAGGAAAGCAACAAAATAAAGGTGGGCATCACCCACGGGGATTTTAACGGGATTGGCTATGAAATCATCATGAAAACCCTCCAGGATTCGAGAGTTCTTGAGGTGTTTACACCGGTAGTTTATGGTTCCTCAAAAATTGCATCATATTACCGAAAAATATTCGATATTCCCGAGTTGAACTTTAACCTGATTAAAAAGGCTGATTATGCAAATCCCAAAAGAATCAATATCATCAATTGTTACGAGAATGAAGTGAAAATAGAAATGGGGAAACAATCGGAGGTAGCAGGTGAACTCGCCTATTATGCACTTGAAAGGGCGATCGAGGATTTGAACCGGCACAAAATTGACGTGCTGGTTACTGCGCCGATCAGCAAATACAACATACAATCGGATAAATTTAATTTTTCGGGTCATACCGAGTACCTTGCAAGCAAGTTTGAAACAAAAGATTTTCTGATGCTGATGGTGGGCCAAACCCTTCGGATTGGGGTTGTGACCGGTCATATTCCTCTGAAAGATGTGCGCCAGAATATTACACAGGAAACCATATTAAGTAAAATCAGAGTGATGCACTCCACTCTTCAAAAAGACTTTGGTATTCGCAAGCCTAAGATTGCTGTCCTTGGCCTCAATCCTCACGCGGGTGATGAGGGTCTTATCGGCCGGGAAGAAATAGAAATCATCCGTCCTGCGATTCAAAAAGCATTCGAAGAAAACATACTTGCGTTCGGGCCTTATCCGGCCGACGGTTTTTTTGGCTCTTCAAATTTTACCAATTACGATGCTGTTCTTGCAATGTATCATGATCAGGGCATGCTGCCATTTAAATCCATTGCTTTTGAACAGGGAATTAATTTTACAGCCGGGTTGCCGATCATCCGAACCTCACCGGCTCACGGCACTGCGTTCGATATTGCCGGAAAAAACCTGGCTTCACCCGATTCATTCAGACAAGCCATCTATTCCGCGATAGATATTTATAAAAACAGAGAATTATTCATAAAACTAAATAAAGATCCTTTACCCTATAAACAACCTTCGCAAAAACAGGAAATTGAAACTGCCGGTGAGGACCAACAATTGTTTAATTCAGAAAGGATTAATGAAATAAATTCCTGATATTTTATTGAATTCAGTTACGGACAATACATGCACAGGGTAAACTATACGATGGGTGAAATCGCTGCAATAGTCGAGGGCGGGATCATCGGTAAAGGACGTACGGATAATGTTGTTTCCGATCTGCTTATTGATTCACGGCGAGTGACATCAACAGATCAATGTCTTTTTATTGCGTTGGTTTCAAAAAAGAATGATGGTCACAGGTATATTGCCGAGCTCGAAAAGAAAGGAATAAAGAATTTTATTATTTCGGATAAGAGTTATTGTTCTCCTGAAATAAATTGTATATATGTCGAAAACACCCTCAAAGCGCTTCATAAACTCACTGCTTTTCATCGAAAAAAATTTGATATACCGGTCATCGGAATTACAGGTAGTAACGGTAAAACGATAGTTAAAGAATGGTTGTACCAGTTACTGAACCCTGATAAGAAAGTAGTGAGAAGCCCAAAGAGCTTTAATTCACAGGTTGGCGTTCCCTTAAGTGTATGGCAATTGGATCCTGAAAGTGAACTGGGTATTTTTGAAGCTGGGATTTCAGAACCGGATGAAATGGGAAAGATTCAACCGATTATAAACCCTACTATCGGGATCTTTACCAACATAGGGCCTGCTCATAGTGAGAATTTTATCAATATTAAACAAAAAGTCGGTGAAAAGCTGAAACTCTTTACTAAAGTAAAAACCCTTATTTATTGCCCCGATTACCCGGAAATTCAGGAAACAATAATCAAATCTCAACTTTTAAACACCATTGAAGCTTTTACCTGGAGTAAAAAGCAGGATGCCGGCCTCAACATCAATCAGGTAGTACGCGAAAAACACTTAACCAGAATTTTCGGAAAATTCAGAATGAACGAAATTGCAATCGCTATCCCTTTCACCGATGACGCTTCGACTGAAAATGCCATACTTTGCTGGGCAACTCTACTGTATCTGGGTTATGAAAATGAGATCATTGCAGAGCGGATGTTAACCTTGCAGCCAATCGCGATGCGTATGGAAATGAAGGAGGGCATAAATCATTGTTCAATAATCAACGACAGCTACAACTCCGATTTTGTTTCACTCAGCATAGCCATTGATTTTCTGAACCAGCAGAACCAGCACAGGAAAAAGACCATCATACTTTCGGATATTCTCCAGAGCGGGCAGGATGATAATGAGCTTTACGGAGAAATAGGAGTTTTGCTCAGGAAAAAAAATATCAATAAACTCATCGGGATTGGAAGTGCGATCAGCAAGCAGCAGGATAAATTTGAAATTGAGAAGTATTTTTTCCCGACAACGGATTCATTTCTGCGCCAATATTCCTTTTCCGCTTTTCAGAATGAAAGCATCCTGCTGAAGGGAGCTCGTGTGTTTGAATTCGAGCAGATAAGCCAGGCGTTGCAGCAAAAGGCACATGAAACTGTTCTTGAAATCAATCTTAACGCACTTGTCAATAACCTGGGATATTTTCGTAAGAAACTGAACCCGGGTACAAAAATCATGGCTATGGTCAAAGCCTTTTCATACGGAAGCGGGAGTTTTGAAATTGCAAATATCCTTCAGTACCACCGGATTGATTACCTTGCCGTCGCTTATGCAGATGAAGGTGTTGAATTGCGTAAAGCAGGCATCACAGTTCCTATTTTGATCATGAACCCTGACCAGCAAAGTTTTGATTCCATCATCAGGCATGATCTTGAACCTGAGATTTACAGTTTCCGAACATTAGACCTGTTGGAAGAGGCTATACAAACGAATATCATCGTTGAAAATAAACCTGTAAAAGTGCATATCAAGGTTGATACCGGGATGCATCGTCTCGGTTTTATGCCCGGAGAAATTGAGGCTTTGGTTCAACGGTTAAAAGGCATGAAAACCATTTTTGTACAGTCGGTATTTTCACATCTTGCAGCCAGCGAAGATCCCGCCGAGGATAATTTTACACTTCAACAGATTGAACAATTTAATGAAATGGCTGCAAAATTCAGGAATAATATCAATCCCGGTATTCTTGTGCATATACTTAATTCTGCCGGTATCATCCGTTTTCCTGAGGCACAGATGGACATGGTCAGGCTCGGGATCAGTCTTTACGGGATTACATATAATGAAAATGAAAGCCTTGAAAATGTAAGTACACTCAAATCAATTATATCACAAATAAAAGAAATTAAGGTGGGCGAAACCATAGGATATAACCGGTCAGGCAGAGCGGAAAAAGATATGAAGATTGCGATCATTCCGGTTGGATATGCTGATGGATTGAACCGGAAACTGAGTAACGGCAATGGCAAATTATATATTCATGGGATAGCCGCTCCGATTGTTGGTAATGTTTGCATGGATATGTGCATGATTGACATTACGGGATTAAAAGTTAATGAGGGTGATGATGTGATTATTTTTGATAAAGAGCACCCGATAACCGGGATTGCCCGGGATCTTGAAACCATTCCATATGAAGTGCTGACCAATATATCCAGGAGGGTAAAAAGGGTGTATTATCATGAATAAAAGTTGGATAACGCAAGAAGGAAAAAGATAAAAGATAAAAGGAAAAAGATAAAAGTAATAAGATAAGAGGGCGTTGGCAGTTGAGAGCCAGCATCATGTTACCTTCAATAAATTGCATGTATGAACAAAAAGACACTTTCAATAATTATTCCTGCATATAATGAAGCCGGGACAATTCGTAATATCCTTGATAAAATATTGGATACCGAACTTATTTCCGATATCGGAAAAGAGATCATTATAATAAATGATAAATCAACGGATCAAACACAAAGAATTATAACCGATTATATTGCGGAACATCCGGTTGAGGCCATTATTTTGTATGACCAGGATATAAACAGGGGCAAAGGAGCGGCAATTCATAAAGGTATCAAGCTCGCTACGGGTGACTACATCATCATTCAGGATGCCGATCTTGAATATGATCCTGCAGAATATAACCTGCTATTACAACCGGTAATCAGTGGTTTTGCAGATGTAGTTTTCGGTTCACGCTTTATCGGTGGCTTTCCACACAGAATATTATTTTTTTGGCACACAATCGGAAATAAATACCTGACACTGATTTCGAATATATTTACAGGATTAAATCTTACCGATATGGAAACCTGTTATAAATTATTTAAATCGGAGATTCTCAAAAAAATTGAATTAAAGGAACACAGGTTTGGGTTTGAACCCGAAATAACTTCAAAGATTTCAAGAATACCCAAACTGAAAATTTACGAGGTGGGAATTTCATATTACGGCCGTTCGTTTTATGAAGGTAAAAAAATAGGCTGGAAGGATGGATTCAGAACGATATGGTGCATCCTGAAATACAACCTCTGGAGCAGGTAAAGGTCATGAAATTGCTTCCTGCTTTCTTTTTTTATTCTTCAAATAAAATTTTTCATTCCACCATACCCATAAGGCAAACATCACGACATAAAAAAACGGGCGCAAAATGTTATCATGAATAAAATCCCAATGGTTAGGGAGGTGGATGGTGACAAAGGTCATACTTACAATTCTGAACAGGTTAACAAAGTGGATTACAATCAATCCGAGAGGAATAAACCATGCTTTATGCCTCCATGGCCCCGGGTACAGCAGCATCAGAACTACCCATTGATAAAATTGCTTTAATCCTGAACAACTCAGGTTTACACTCACAAAACCATTATTTTCGGGATAATAAAATACGCGATTTTTAATACTGCCTCCGATAGCCAGTTGTTCGAATGAAGTGATCTTTACATTCAATACTTCCAATATCCACCTGCTTGCATAAAATACCCTTTCGGCAAGCCATTCGGATGAGCTGTTAAAAAGACGGTTTGCGGTTATATCGCTTGTAAAAATCTTAAACAGAAAATGAAAGAAGAGCAGGATAATCATAAAAATTGCAACTTCCTTAAATGCATCCAAATGGTATTTTTTTATAAAATCCTTTACTTTTAAAACAATGTTCCTGAACATATTGCTTAAGAGCTTGGTTATTAATAATTATAGTCAGTCAAAGAAAAAATATTTCAAAAGGGTAAAAATACAAAAAGATTAATAACTTTGCATCCTACTTAAAAAAACGCCAATACGATTGAATCATAGATCGTCACATAGAGGAGGGCACAGAAGGAAAAATTTTTTCAGACGGATCAGGCATAACGTAAAAAAGTTATTCAAAAATCTGACTGGCCCCTCTGAACCTAAACATTACCGCCCATATCTCGGTCCAAGCCAGGCGGGAGATCAAACATTGCTTGAAAAGGAAGAATTCACAGGTTTTTCAAAAGAACGGAAAAAGCATCATCGCAGGAGATTTGGGAGCAAGCCCAATTGGTGGTCATCCGGTTTAAGTGAATTTAGAAGAAAGTTGTCGCTGCGCAAGAGTGAGTCAAGGAAAAACAAATACAAAAAAAGAATAAGGAAAAAGCATAAACGTGAAAACAGGAAAAGAACCTGGTACGAGTTTATCAGAAAATTCTTCCCGGATTATAAGAAAAAAATTAACGTTCCGTTTTCCGAACTTTCAACTGAAAACGTAACGGATCAGATAAAGCAGCAGCAGAAGAACTACTTTTATTATTCCATTAATTCAACTGCCATTTTTATCATTGCATATCTGCTCGTTTATCTGATTTACCAGATTACCGTTCTGATAGTTGCTTCAAAATGGAAACTGGATTCGGTATTGCTCTATTATGATCTTGCCTTCAATGATTACTCTCCCTTGTGGTCGAGGCAAAATATTATCATAACGACAATTTCGGGACCGGTCATTTCTTTAATTATTGGAGTTTTGTTTTACAGGTTTTTGAGCGAGCGCCCAAAGGTTAAAGGATTCCTGAAGCTTTTTTTCCTCTGGATTGCTATGCACGGTTTTAATTTATTCCTCGGCGCCTTTGGATCGGGAGTTTCATTCGATCAGGGATTTGGTTACGTCCCCGCCTGGCTTTACTGGAATGTTTTCTGGCAAATATTTATGTCGCTGGTTTTTCTTTTTATCCTTGGGTATATCGGTTACTATGCTGCTCCAAAATTCCTCGATACCTCCAAATCGGCCTACAGGGTCAGGCCTGAAAACAGGCTGCGGTTTTTATTATTTCAGGTGGCATTGCCTATGGCTATAGGAACAGTAATTATATTGCTCATAAAAATCCCGAATAATATGCCTTATGAAACCGGGACAATGGTTACGATGGTCTTTGGTATAGTTCCCGTGTTTTTAAACCGAAATGCTAAACCGAGCATAACGTTTGAACGTGAAAAAAAGGCCACCCATATCAAATGGATTTATATCGTAATATTTGTTGTTTTCATGATTATTTACAGGGTCGGGTTAAATAATGGGCTACATATAAAGATGTACTATGATTTTATCTTTTCGCTGAATATTAATTCGCTTTAGGCAAGGTCGAAGTCCATTTGTTTTTTTGCCAAATCTATTTTTTTAACCCTGATCCTGATGGGATCGCCCAGCTTAAATTCTTTCCCTGTCTGATGTCCGATTACCCTGTAATTGTCTTCATCCAGATAATAAAAATCATCATCCATATACCTGAGCGAAATCATTCCTTCACATTTATTTCCATCAAGTTCGACATAAATTCCCCATTTACTTACACCCGAAATCAGTCCGTTAAATTCCTGTCCCACTTTATCCAGTAGAAATTCAGCCTGTTTATATTTTATTGAAGCCCGTTCGGCCTGAAGTGCCTTCCTTTCCATTTCAGACGAATGCTTGCATTTTTCCTCATATTCAACCGGATTTGCTGATGCCCCTTCTTTCAGGTACAAATCGAACAAACGGTGAACCATTAAGTCGGGATACCGCCGGATGGGAGAAGTAAAATGAGTGTAATGATCGAAGGCAAGTCCGTAATGCCCGATATTATTGATTGAATATTCTGCCTTTGCCATTGTCCTTACAGCAATATTCTCTATCATATTTTCTTCACCTTTTCCTTTGATCTGGTTGAATAACTGGTTAAGCGATGAAGACAGTGATTTCCTTGATCCCAGATTTAAATGGTAGCCCAGTTTATTCACAAAATCGGAAAATGTTTGCAGTTTTTCAGGATTTGGGACATCGTGTATGCGATAAACAAAGGTTCTGGCCTCCTGCCGCCCCTGTTTTTTACCGATTTTTTCGGCAACTTTTTTATTGGCTAACAGCATAAAATCCTCGATGAGCCGGTTCGAATCCATCTGTTCTTTTATATAGGCACCAACAGGTTTTCCATTTTCATCCAGCATAAATTTCACCTCCTGTGATGAAAATGCTATGGCTCCTTTTTTAAATCTCGCTTCCCGCAATTGGCTGGCCAGATTATGAAGCGTTAATATATCCCGGCTGAACGTGTGCTCTTTTCCATCAATTATTTCCTGGACTTCATCGTAATTAAACCTGAAGTTTGAGTTAATGATTGTCCTGCCATACCATTCCCCAAGTACATTCGCCGAAACATCCATTTCAAAAACAGCGGCATAGCAAAGCTTGTCTTCATTGGCTTTGAGCGAACAAACTTCATTTGATAATTTTTCAGGCAACATTGGGATTACGCGGTCAACCAAATATATGGAAGTGCCGCGGTTATAGGCTTCTTTGTCAATGGCGGTCCCTGGCTTAACATAATGTGAAACATCAGCGATATGAACTCCGATTTCCCAATTTCCGTTGCTGAGTTTTTTCAGGGATAAGGCATCATCAAAATCTTTGGCATCCTGAGGATCAATAGTAATGGTAAAAACGTCCCTGAAATCCCTTCGTTTCTTAATTTCATCTGAAGTAATAACTATCGGTATTTCATTTGCTTCTCTCTCAGCTTTTTCAGGGAATCGCAAAGGAAAATCAAAGTCGGCAAGAATTGACTTCATCTCCACTTCATGTTCGCCGGGATTGCCAAGCACTTCGATTATTTCTCCAAAGGGATTCTTTGAATGTTCCGGCCAATCGGTAATTACAGCTACCGCTTTATTTCCGTTCCTTGCTCCTTTAAGCCCTGATTTCTGAATATAAATATCCACCGGAACATTGGTGTCGTCCGGGATCAGAAAAGCGTAATTCTTTGATATTTCAACAATTCCGACAAACTGCTTTTTATTCCTTTCAATGATTTCAATAATTACACCTTCTATTTTTCTTCCTTTTCGCAACGGGAATAAACTTACTTTTACCTTGTCACCATTGAAAGCATGATATGTGTTATTGGCGGCAATATAAATATCTTCTTCCATTTGATCAGTAATGATATAGGCCTTTCCGGTTTGCTTCATATCTACAATTCCGGTTATGACATTGCTGCTGATGGCTCTAATTTTTGACGGGTGTAACTTAAATTTACCCCTGTTCATTTCAATGATCTCGTTTGATTCTGCGAGGTCCGCAAGGATGTCATTCACCAGTTCCCTACTGGTCCGGTCGGTAATTCCTAATAATTTGGATAGTTGCCGGAAATTATAGCTTTTGTAGGGATTTTGTTGAAAAACGTTTAGTACGGCGATTACAAACGGGTTCTTTCCCGATTTTCCCTTTGGAGTTTTTTTCTTTTTTGTCATTTCAACAGTTCTTTTAATTTTTCTTCTTCCTTTCCTTGTTCAATCAGGTAACATTCAACTTTGTCATTAATCACATACTCTTCAAAAGGGATATTTGTCTGATAAGCTTTAATATTCTTGAGCTGTTTTTGCCCTGTCATTACATCCAATACTTTTTCCTTGTAGGTAGTATCTATGTTACCGAGCAAATGTTCCCCTTTACTTTCTATGATGTAAACCAATTCCAAATGATTATCCTCTGTCTTTTTAGCAGCAACAAAGTCAGGACGTATTTTATGTTGTTGCCAGCCTTGAATGGAATACCATTTTCTGTTAACTTTATTTCTAAACCACCAAAGAATTTTTTCCTGTTTGTCAAGTATGTCGCCAACTTTTCTTTCAAGCGTATTCATTGCTGTTACTTCAACATCATCGAAAAGATAATACTTGTATGTGCTTGGAATAGGGCTAACAGTAATAATATCTTCTTTCGGAATTTTATAACCAATACTATCTTCATCGGAAACAGCAAGTACAAGGTTTTTGGCTTTGAGTTCTTGTAAAAAGATTTCTTCTTCCTGTTTTGTTTTTTCCTCATGAAACTTTTTGCAAAGCTGTGAAACTATGAAGCTATAATGTTCCTTTAGTTTTTCCTTTCCAATTTTGGTTTCAACTTGTTGCAAATACCTTGTTCCTATAATTCTTGCTAAAAATGGATTTTCTATTAATTCATTAAGTCTGCGTGTTAAGTAATCAATATTAATCTCAGCTTTCCCATTGCTTTGCGTTTGTTCTTCAATAAATGATGCTTTACTTGAATCATCTAAAGTAATCGCAAATGCTTTTCTTTCCTTTGTTTCAGTACTTAGAGAATTTTCAAGTTTTGAAATATAATCTTCTGATATTTCAAGTTTTGAAAAATCTATTTTTGGTTTTATATCACTTTCATAATTAAACCTTCGCCTTGAGCCACTTTTTTCAGTCATTACCCATACTGGCAAGTAAAATGAATTTTGAAATTTTATTCCAAATTCTTTTTTAATCTTTACAGTTTTAGTTGCATTTATTGCTTCATTATCACGGAATTTTAGTTTTGTTACTAAGTCTTCAAGTCCTTCGTTTTTAAAGCCAGTTGAAACCCTGTCAAGTATTTCTCTTGTATCGCCCTTTGTGTAATAAACATAACTTTCGTCAAGTTCTTTAACTCCTGATTTTCTTGCAAAGGGTTGTCTTAAAATTCTACCTACTAATTGCGTAACACCTGTATTTGAATTTACATTCGGGATAATTCCTAAAATATATGCAAAAGAAAAATCCCAACCCTCACGTAAAGCCTCTTTGGTAATGATAAAGCGAAAAGGGCAATCCTGAGAAAATAAATTTACATCCTCAATATCATTTTGTGAACTTGTTTTTATTGCAATTTCATTGGGATTTACTTCAAGACTAACCAAATATTCTTTTACATCAAGACTGTGAACCCTGCCTTTACCTCTTTGGTCTTTGCCTGTCGCTTCTACTTGTAGCAGAACTGTTGGGCGAATATAAACCCCATTGTCTTTTTGATATTGCTTTGCAGTTTCTTCAAGTTTTTCCCGATGCTCTTTAATTTCTTTTACCATTGCTTTCCAATCATTTTCCTGTTTGCTAATGGGTGGGAGTATATGCATATCAAGTTTTACCATTTCCTCATCTTTAAGTTCAAGGCCGGTAATGGTAACCAAAACATTCATTTCCGCTTTTGGGGTTGCAGTTAAGCCAAGAACAAATTCAGGATTCAGGCTGTCAATGGTTTTTCGTGCATTTTCCGAAAATACTTTGTGGATTTCGTCAATAATTATAAAAGGTTTAGCAACTCGTATTGCATTGCCAAGGCTTGTCATTATAAGCGGCTGCTCTGTGCCAAGTGGAGAAATAAAATCAAGGTTTGGTACTTGTTCCAAAAGTTGTTTGTGCAAATCGTAACGATTATCAGCAGGGAAAAAGCTGTCATAACCGCCACTGTCCTGAAATACTTTTAACGCTTCTTTGCCATTGGTACGACTTATTGACTGAATCATTACAAATAAAACAACCAGATTTTCTTCAATATCATTCGTTGTCAACCGTTGCCCTTTTTCTAAAATAATAGTACGGTTTCCGCTGCATTGGTCTAATAACTGGCGTAACGGATTTCCTTTATCTCTAATTTTTTGGACTGTTTGACTGTAAATAGTTTCGCTCGGAACAATCCAAACTACTAGCCCTGTGCGTTTTTGAGCAAAAAGATTCTGATACTCCCGAATTGCTTCAACTGCGAGCAAGGTCTTTCCGCCACCTGTGGGGACTTTTATAATCATTCGGGGATAACTGCTTCCTAATCCATTTGTGCAACGGTCTTTGTAGTCAAGTCCGCTGGTTTGAAATGTTGTTTGCACCCAATTGAGCGTATGACGCATATTTTCAGGCAAAGCCTGTTTTGCAATGTCGAATGATGTTTTAGTATCTCGGGCAGTTTGCAAAAACTGCTTGAGTGCATTAACAACTTTTATTTGATATTTCTTTAAATACATAGCTGCTTATTGATTGCGTTGAAATAAATTGTATGGAATACCCACATACTCAAACTGGTTGTCGGTCAAATACTCCTCATCCAAGAAGCAAGATGGAGCATAAACTATCCGTTTTTTACCCGGTTGCTGTTCTTTTATTTTCTCTGCAAGTGTTAAATTAAGCGCAAGGCGTGTAAGCGTTTCGTAATCCTGTTTGTAAACCAGATAAATGGCTTGTTTACCATATTCACCAACATAAAATTCCGCTTCGTTAATTTTGTCTTCGGCTTCCAGATTTTCTCCTGTACAAAGGTAGTACACATATTTTGCAAATTGTTTGTAGGTTGGCAATTCTCCTTCAAGCATTGTTTCAGCATCAAGCGGAATACCAAGTTTGAAATATTTAAACCCTGCATCATATCCATATTTATCAATGGCACGCTTTACTCTCTCCCTTGTAATGTCTTTACAAATATTTTTTTCAGGTTCGGCTTCTGAGTTTTCGGGCATTTGTACTATAATGCACTTGCGGTTGCCTCCATCTTCTTTGTTCAGTTCCATTACTGCGTGCATGGTGGTGCCGGAGCCGGCGAAAGAATCAAGTATTACTGAATTTTGGTCAGTTGATAGTTGCAAGATTAATTTAATTAGCGAAGTTGGTTTTGGCGTATCAAAAAGTTTCTTTTCTCCTAAAATAGAAGTCAATTCTTTATTTGCAGCATCATTGTGCCCAGCATATTCAAAATTCCACCAAGTATTTGGGACAACTCCTTGTTGTACTTCAAATAAGTATCTCTTGAGTTGAGGTGCGCCTTTGCCGTCTTTTCCGAAAAAAATACGATTCTCAGCCAACCATTGTTTTATTGTATCTTTACTTCCTCTCCAACTGCTTCCTTTTGGGGGAATATAAACTTTCTCAGTATTTGGATTTACAATTTGAAAAACGCTATTAGCAGAATAAGTTTTAACTAATAAATTATCAGAACGCCAAAGTCCTTTACCATCATCATCATCATTTTTATAAAGTTTGTCTTGTTTCTCTGTTCGTGGAAATAGATTACGATTGAATTTGTTCGACTTCTGGTACATTATTATAAAATCATGCATGGCGGCAACACCAGTAACATCATTTGATGCAGCGTATTTTTTTTGCCACATAATATTAGCCAAAAAGTTTTCTTCTCCAAAAATCTCATCTAATATTAATCGTAACCTATGCTGTTCATTATCATCCATAGAAATAAAAATAGCCCCATCATCGCTCAATAAATCTCTTAACAATTTAAATCGTGGACTTATCATGCATAGCCATTTATCATGCCTTGTTAAATCGTCAATTCCAACTTGTTTCCCAATCCAATCATTAATCAGCGGGCTATTTACTTTGTCGTTATAAATCCATCCTTCATTCCCTGTATTATAAGGCGGATCAATGTAAATACATTTTACTTTTCCTGCAAATTGTGGCAAAAGTGCTTTCAGTGCAATAAGATTATCGCCCTCAATAATCATATTCCCGTTTGCCTTTTCGGGCTTGTAATGCAGTTCGGGTACTTCGTCCAATGTATGAAACGGAACAGCCAAATGGTGGTTCCAGATTATGTTTTTCCCTTTGAATTGGAGTGTTGGCATAGCTTATATTTTTTTATCAGTTTTAAATCCGATGGGTTTTCTTGGTTCGTTTGCTTCTTGGTGCAAGGCATCAAGTTTGTCGAGTAAGAATTTGAAAGCATGATTGAGTTTGGCATCAAGTTTCAGGATTTCTTTTTTCAACTCCTCATTTTCCCTTAACAATGCCCTGTATCGCGCAAAAGCTCGCATAATTTCAATGTTTATCTTGATGGCTCTTTCGGAATGCAGCACCGATGAAAGCATTGCAACACCTTGTTCAGTAAAAACGATAGGGTTGGTTGAGGAATGTTTTAATAATGATAACCGGTCACAATTTGTGACCAGTTCCTTTTTCTCAATTTTTGTTAGTTCAAACATGAAATCTTCCGGGAACCGTTCAATATTTCTTTTAACCTGTTGTTTTAAGGCTTTAGTCGGAACACCGTATAGAACTGCCAAATCAGAATCTATCATTACTTTGAAACCCCTGAATTGAAAAATCATTGTTTCGTATTCAGGTTTTATTAAACTATTCATTACCTGCTCTTTTTATTATATCTCATTCGTTCTTCAGCAACCTTTAATGCTTCAAACCCAAATTCTTCGTCTTCCAATTCATAAAGTACTTTTTCACTTAAAAAGTCAATTACCAGTTTATCTGAATTAGTTTTATAGAGTTCCGCTAATTTTAAAACCAACTCTTTTGATAATTTCCGTTCGCCACGTTCCATCTTGCTCAATATAGCCACGTCAATGTCTATGGCTACTGCGGCTTTCCGTAACGAAAAACCAGCCTTTTCTCTCAATTCCCGTAATTGCAGTCCTACTGTTGACATTTTATGTGTTGACTAATATTGTCAAAGGTAATACAATTTCAATTACTGATTCAAAGAAATTTCAAATTATTTATCAACAGATCATTCCAGGTTGATGCTTTGGTCATTAAAGCACTTGTTTAGTCGAGCATTTCAAAATACTTCTCAAAATTAAAACATAACTGGCATTTAATTTTTTTCTTTCTTTGTCCTTAATATTAATAAGGTTATCAATACCTAATCACATAGGGGTTATGAAAACAAATTGTAATATTTTCCTGCGGCAGGCGATTGGTCTGATGATCCTGATCTTTCCGGTAATGCTGTTTGCTCAAAACGGAATCATCCGAGGATTTGTATTTGAAAAAGAAACAGGTGAACCTGTAATCTATACAAATGTATATTTATATAAAACCCCTTACGGTGCTGCCACCGATGTGAACGGCTATTTTATGATCTCGAAGATTCCTTCGGGAAATTATACACTGCTGGTTACTTATCTTGGCTTTGATACTTTGAAAATGAGTATGAACGTAAAGGAAAATGACATCATTGATCAAAAATTATATCTCGTAAAAGGCAGCTATACCCTTGAGCAGGTACAGGTAACAGCCGAAAGGGAGGAAGCACGCACGGAAACACGTACCTCTGTTGTAAAGATTACTCCCAAGCAAATCAAACAAATCCCGGCCATTGGAGGGCAGCCCGATCTTGCCCAGTATCTGCAGGTACTTCCGGGGGTGGTGTTTACAGGCGATCAGGGAGGACAGCTTTACATTCGCGGAGGATCCCCGATACAAAATAAAGTGATACTGGATGGAATGGTCATTTATAATCCATTTCATTCAATCGGGCTTTTTTCGGTTTTCGATACCGACATTCTCCGAAGTGTTGATGTTTATACCGGTGGATTTGGCGCTGAGTATGGCGGCAGAATTTCTTCTGTGATGGATATTACTACCCGCGATGGTAATAAATCAAGGATTTCGGGTAAGGCCGGCGCAAGTACTTTCGGGGCAAACCTGATGATTGAAGGGCCTATCATAAAACAAAAGGAAAACGATAGAGGCAGCGCCTCGTTTATTTTTACGGCAAAAAATTCTTACCTCGAGCAAAGTTCAAAAACTTTATATAAATACATAGATGAAGACGGGCTGCCGTTTAACTATACCGACGTGTACGGGAAAGTATCATTGATGGGAGCTAATGGAAGCAAGGTGAATTTTTTCGGATTCAGTTTTAACGACCAGGTGAACAATTACAAGGCGCTCTCCGATTATCACTGGGAATCTTATGGCGGTGGCTCGAATTTCCTGATCATCCCTGGAAAATCCCCGGTTCTTATCGAAGGTCATTTGGCTTATTCACAATATAAAATTGCCTTAGAAGAAACAAATGCCCCTCCCCGCACCAGCTCCATCAATGGATTTAACCTTGGTTTTGATTTTACTTATTTCATCGGTAAGGACGAGCTGAAATATGGAATTGAAGTGCTCGGATTCACCACTGACTTTGTTTTTGCCAATGCAGTTGGAACCGAAGTTCAGCAAAAAGAAAATACCACCGAACTCGGTGCCTATTTGAAATACAAGAAAACATTGGGTAAATTTTTAATTGAACCAAGTTTGCGGCTGCATTATTATGCCTCTCTGTCGAATATGTCGCTGGAACCGAGGATAGCAATGAAACATAATACAACCGAAAGATTCAGGATAAAATTTGCAGGTGGATTTTATTCACAAAACCTCATCAGCGCTACTTCAGATAAAGATGTGGTTAACCTGTTCTATGGATTTCTTTCCGGGCCAGATGATGTACCCGAAACATTTAACGGAAATGATATAACGCACAAATTGCAAAAGGCGGAACATGCAATTCTGGGATTTGAATTTGAACTGTCGCGTTTTATTACCACCAATCTCGAATGTTATTATAAAAATTTTTCACAGCTCACAAATATTAACCGCAACAAATTATTTGATGAGGAACGTTATCCCAATGCTCCGGATGCGATAACCAAGGATTTTGTCATCGAGGATGGATATGCAACAGGTATGGATTTCACAATGAAGTATGACAACAAAAAAATTTATTTATGGCTGGTTTATTCACTGGGATATGTGACCCGCAACTATGAAGATGTGAATGGTACCATGAAAAGTTATTATCCTCATTACGACCGCAGGCATAACGTCAATTTGGTAGCCAATTATAATTTCGGTGATAAGTTGGATTGGGAGATCAATGCAAGATGGAATTTTGGATCCGGTTTCCCATTCACGCTCACTCAGGGTTATTATCCCCTGATCAATTTTGGTGACGGCATCTATACGGATTATACTACAACCAATGAGGAACTCGGGATCATTTATGCCGATTTAAATACGGGACGGTTGTCATCTTATCACCGCCTCGATGTGGGTATAAAGAAAATTTTTATGCTGGGCCGCTATTCAAAAATCGAAGCAAATATCAGCGTTACAAATGTCTATAATCGTCAGAATATTTTTTATGTGGACCGTTATACTTTCGAAAAAATATATCAGTTGCCTTTCATGCCAAGCGCCGGTTTAATGTTTACTTTTTGATTTGATTCCGGATCAATAATTAATATTTAGGAAATGTACAATTTTATAATTCAAAGTTCGAAAGCTGTAATGCGGTAAATGTTTCTAAAAAAAACAGCTAACTTTCAGTATTTTCTGTTCATTAATTTATCCGTAACGTTTCTCAATTCCGATTTACTTGTGTCAGCCACATTTAAATCATCCAAATAAACCATTGCAGACTGATGATATCGTTTTATTTCTGCTTTTGTGATATTTTTCAGATCAAGTTGTTGATAAATCGCCTTTACACCATTGACCTTTTCGTCAAAATTTGTAAAGTCCGGGCTGAAAAAATGTATTAATTCATCTTGTTTCTTCTTGTCTGCCAGTTCGAACGCCTTCAGGTACAGAAAAGTTTTTTTATTTGTTACAATATCTCCCCCGTTTTTCTTTCCGAATTTAACTTCATCGCTAAATATATCAAGCAAGTCGTCCTGTAGCTGAAATGCAATCCCGATATTCTCACCGAACCTGTAAAGCTTTTCGGAATCTTCCGTTGGCGATCCGCCAATCACAGCTCCTATTTTAAGACTTCCGGCTATCAGAACGGCTGTTTTAAGCCTGATCATGCTTATGTAATCCTCAATTGAAACATTGTGCTGTGTTTCAAAATTCAAATCGTATTGTTGTCCTTCACAAACTTCAATGGCGGTTTGGTTAAAAACATGCAACACCTGTGATTGAACCTTACCGGGCGCTTTCATAATGAGTTCATAAGCAATTGCCATCATTGTATCACCGGATAAAATTGCAATGTTCTGATTCCATTTTTTATGAACGGTTTCTTTGCCTCTCCTTATAGATGCATGATCCATAATGTCGTCGTGCATCAACGTGAAGTTATGGAAAATTTCAATTCCGAGAGCAGGATTTAATGCCTCATGGATATCCGTTCCAAACAAATCGCAGGCAAGAAGGCACAAGGTAGGCCGTAGGCGTTTTCCGCCAAGGCACAGCATGTATTTTATGGGTTCATAAAGCTCAGCAGGTTTACGGTTAAAATTGAGTTCATCAATTTTTTGCTGTATGACTGACTGAATATATTCGGTTGAAAGCATGAAGTTTTACAGGATTATTGTTCAATGATTCCCAGGAGATACTGACCATAGCCGCTTTTAAGCAAAGGCTGAGCCAGCATTGCCAGCTGATCTTTATTAATGAATCCTTTACGATAGGCAACTTCTTCAATGCAGCCGACTTTAAGTCCCTGCCGCTGTTCGATGACCTGTACGAACTGGGAGGCCTGCAACAGCGACTCAAAAGTACCGGTGTCGAGCCAGGCAGTTCCACGACTTAAAATTCCGACTTTCAGCTTTTCATATTCAAGATAGTGCTTGTTTACGTCGGTAATTTCATATTCGCCCCTTGCGCTTGGTTTAAGGTCTTTAGCCACCTGCACTACCGAGTTGTCATAGAAATATAAGCCCGGTACAGCGAAATTCGACTTGGGCATCATAGGTTTTTCTTCGATTGAGATTGCTTTCAGGTTTTTATCAAATTCCACAACGCCATACCTTTGCGGATCCGATACATGGTAAGCAAAAACAACGCCTCCGACTGGATCGCTGTTTTCAAGGAGAAGTTTCTCAAGACCTGAACCATAAAATATATTATCACCCAAAATAAGACCGACTTTATCACCTCCGATAAATTCTTCACCAATAACAAAAGCCTGGGCAAGCCCGTTGGGTACTTGCTGCTCGGCATATTGAAAAGAACATCCCAGGATTTTACCATCGCCTAAAAGCCTTTGGAAATTAGGCAGATCCTGTGGCGTAGAAATAATAAGGATATCCTTTATTCCGGCCAGCATAAGTATGGAAAGCGGATAATATATCATTGGCTTGTCATAAATCGGCATTACCTGCTTGCTGATTGCAAGGGTAATAGGTGACAAGCGTGTGCCGGCACCTCCCGCCAAAATGATTCCTTTCATAAATTTATAATTTAAGGTGTTACAACTATTTGAACAATTTTACATCATTTACTGTGATTATCAGGTTCCCCGTGTATGGCGTCTTCTGCTTCAGGTTCGGCATCTTCTACATCTTCTTCCAGAATTTCAAGCATAGGTTCCTGGAAAACTTTAGTTGTCATCCATTTATCAAGGGTCAGGATAAGCGATGGCAAAACAAAAAGATTTGAGAGGAGCGCTGCCAGTAAGGTAAATGCAATCAGGTATCCGAGCGACTGAGTTCCGCCAAAGGAAGACAAAACAAATATGCTGAAACCAAAAAACAAAACCACCGAAGAATAAATCATGCTGTATCCTGTTTCGCTTATTGCTGCCACTACCGATTCTTTAATTGCCCACTTGTGATGTTTGAGCTGAAGCCGGTAGCGTGATAAAAACTGTATGGTATTGTCCACTGAAATGCCGAGAGCAATACTAAAAATCAGCACTGTCGAGGGTTTGATCGGAATACCGAAATATCCCATCATGGCGGCTGTCATGATCAGTGGGATGATGTTCGGAATAAGGGAAACGATGATCATCCTGAGTGAGGTAAACAGCAAAGCCATGAGGAAAGAGATGATCAGTACCGCAAGTAACAGGCTTGTGAACAAATCTTTGTCAAGGTAATGGGTACCCTTTAAAAAAACAACACTTGTCCCTGTAAACCTGATGTCAAATTTGTCACTGGGGAAAATCGAGTCAATTTTCGGCCTGAGCTCCAGTTGTATCCTTTCGATGTCGTTGGTTCCAATATTGGCCATTCGTGTGCTGATGCGCGTATATTGGCCGGTCGAATCAACGATGGTATTAAGTATGTTCCTTTCACCGCTTTTGGCAGCCGGAACATAGGATAAAATAAAGTTTTTTTCATTGTCGTTGGGCAAACTGTACATTGATTCGTTCCCGTTATAAAAAGCCTGTTTTGCAAATTTCAAAACTTCGGCTATCGAAAGTGATTTGGAAAGTTCAGGGTACTTTCCCATTTCTTCCTGGAGCGCATCTATCCCCTGAATTGTTGACATTTTCTGAACCCCTTTTATTTTTTTAGTGTCAATTGCAATCTCAAATGGCATAACTCCTCTGAAATGCTTTTCAATAAACATGAGGTCCTGGTACAAAGCGTCTTTGTGCGGAATGTCATCAACAATTCTTCCAGTAGTTTTTAGCCTGATTATGCCGAATGTCGAAATCACCAATAATACCAGGGCGGCGATATAAATCCTGTTTCGCTGATAAAGAAATATAAAAGTCAGTTTTTCAATCAGTATCCCTACCGTACTTTTTTCAAGATGCTGGGTATGCCTTTTTTTAGGTGGAGGCAGGTAGCTGAAGAATATCGGAATCAGAACAAGACATAAAATGTATGCTACCATTATATTTATGGAGGCAATCACCCCAAATTCAATCAGGAAACGATTTCCAGTGCTGATAAAAGCTCCGAACCCGGCAGCTGTGGCTGCATTCGTGATCAGGTTTGCACTCCCAATGCGTTGCACAGCCCTTGATAATGCTTTTACTTTATTACCATGACTTTTAAATTCATAATGGTATTTGTTGAGCAGGAATATGCAATTTTCGACCACGATCACAATAAGCAGGGGAGGGATAATGCTGGTAAGCATGGTGATCTTGTAACCCAGTAATGACATTGATCCAAGTACCCACGAAACGCAGATCATTACAATGACCATCGGGAAAAATACGGCCTTGAATGAACGGAAAAAAATCAGCAGTATAACAGCAGTAATCAAAATAGCAAGTGCGACAAATGAAAGGAGCTCTTTTTCCAGTTTTTTTGCAGTGATGGTTCTGATAAAGGGAAGTCCTGAAAAATGGATGTTGACATTATGCTTTTTGCTGTATTTTTCAGCCATCGCTTTTATCTGATAAACCAGGTCAACACGACCCTTAGTGTTTAGCCTGGATTCTTCAAGAGTGACTGCCATCAGGTGGGCGCCTGTTTCTTTGTTATAAAGCAAGCCTTCATAAAATAAAAGGGAATTTATTTTATTCTTCAGGCTGTCGAGTTCATTCTGTGTGGTTGGTTTTTCATCGGAAACAAGCTTGAAATCAAATTTCTTCAGGGAATCATTTTTAACAAGATGATAGAGTTTGGTAATAGATACGATTTCCTGAACTCCGTTCACGTTTCTGATATCGTTGGTAAGATCAAACCAATCATTGTATTTTTCCAGCCTGAAAAAGTCAGCGTCTTCAATTCCTATAAACATAACGCCATCTTCTTTTCCAAACCTCTTGCTGAATTCCTGGTAAATGATACTCGCTGAATCGGAAGCAGGCAACAGGCTTCCGGATTCATACGAAAGCTGTATCTGAAATGCTTCATAGATCATGAAAGCAGTCAGCAATCCGATTCCGATCAGATTACCCAGCCTGTTTCTTAATATATGCCTGACTATATAGACCCACATCTTCTGGGGAGGGATAAGTCTTTAATATTGAATTATTTTAATGAGTTTACGAAAATAAAACTTTCCCGTAATATGCAAAAATTATAATGAATAGATTGATTAAATTTAAGTGTCTAAAGTTCATAAAGTGCCTAAAGTGTCTAAAGTTCACAGAGTGTCTAAAGTACTTGAGTTGCCTAAAATTTAATAGTAAAAAACGAATAACACAAAACATTTAATGCTTAACGCAAAACACTGAACCCCAATACCTATCACCCTATACCAACAAGTAACCAGAAACAAGTAACCAGAAACAAGCAACCAGCAACAAGCAACCAGCCACCAGCAACCAGCCACCGGCAACCCTCCTTAATTCCAGTTCAGGATTTTAAGAAAATCAAATTCTTCAGGATTTTCAATATAACTACGGGCGTTTTCGTAATCAGCCTCATGAATAAAATGAAGGTTGTTTCTGAATACCATATCTGCTTTCTGACTTTTAATTTCGACCAGACGGGGTTTTACTTTACCGTTTTCATCCTCTACATCTTTCATAAACAATGGAGAAATATCACCTTTTTGATCAGAAGTAACCATACATCCGGTTATTCCCTCATCAAACAATTTTTTTACACCAATACCGAGCAGAGAACAATACAGCAGGTCGAAAGCGGTGGGAGTAACACACCTGAGTTCATAACCCAATTCAACAGGCCGGCTTTTGACGTTGACTTTCAGTGTTTTTAACTTGCGCTGTAGAAGAAGATTAAAAATATGCGCTTTGCTAACATTACCGAGTTCAGGATGGCCGTGATCATCATAAGTGAAAGATATATCGGTCGCCTTGATTTCGGTATCGGTCATAAAATGAAATACCCCTTCACTGATAATTGCTGCGCCGTAATTTATTCCTAAAATTTTACGTTTGAGGATGCTTGAAATAATAAGATTTATGATGCGCTCAAAAGAAATTCGCGCTTCGTTGAACATTTCCGGGATTATGATCATGGGATAATGGCAGGCAGCGCCAATTCCAAAAGCAAGGTGGCCGGCCTCACGGCCCATTGCCGAAACCACAAACCAGTTGCCGCTTGTCCTGGCATCTTCATAAACAGTCATTGCTATTTTTACACCTGCTTCCTTTGCCGACTGATAGCCAAAAGTCGGTGATCCTTCTGGTAAAGGTAGGTCATTATCAATGGTTTTCGGTACATGAATATTTTGAATGCTGATGTTATTCTCCGACAGAAATTTCGAAATTCTGTTGGCTGTAGATGCTGTATCGTCTCCTCCTATTGTAACCAATAATTTTACATTGTTGTTAACGAAAAAATCTGTTTTAAATTCGCTGTCTTTTGGTTTATGACGGCTCATGTGCAACAACGACCCGCCCTGGTTCATGATTTTATCACAGGTAATAAAGTCGAGGTCCATCATGGTAGGCTTCAAGCTAAGAAGTCCTTTATACCCATCATGAATACCTATCACACGGTATCCTTCCTTTAAAAATACTTTCGCCACCGACGCAATTACAGTGTTAATTCCCGGAGCAGGCCCCCCGCCAGCGAGGATGGCTATTGCTTTTTTCATTATGAAAAATGTTTAGATTTCGGGTGTAAAGATAAATAATTTCGATCTTGGGCTTTCAGGTAATTATTTGAAAACTTTATTTGCCGGATTCCGTTAAAAAGTCTTATCGTCTTTCGGTAACTGTATTATTTATAGTGTGCCGGTATTTAAGAGAAAATTTACTAAGTTTTAAAATCATGAAATATTCATTCCTGGTAATTTTAGTTCCTGCCCTCTTCACAGTTCAATTAATTGCTCAATCAGAAATACAAAAAGAAGAGTTGCTGAAATTTGCAGCTGAGAAAGCAAAACTTTATGAAGTTCAGAAGGCTAAAGCGGTAGAATGGGCTGTTCAAAATGACAGGCCCGTCATTATAGAAGTTGACGGTTCCCTTGCTGAGATCCAGTTTATCAGCGAAAATGGGATGCCCCAGTATTATAAAACCGATAATGTAAATGCGGCAGCAACAATTTCTACCAATAAAGTATTTCCCGGAGGTAGTGCCGGACTTAGCCTCACCGGAACCGGAATTACAGTCAGAGAGTGGGATGGAGGTAATGTATTGTCAACCCACCAGGAATTTGGCGGCAGAGTAACCAATCTCAATTCAGCATCTACGCATTATCATTCAACCCATGTTGCCGGAACCATAATGGCATCAGGATTTGTTTCAAGTGCTAAAGGTATGGCCTACCAGGCTTCGCTGCGTGCTTTTGACTGGAACAGCGATGAATCGGAAATGGCAGGTGAAGGAGCTTCCGGAGCCCTTATGAGTAACCATTCCTATGGATTTATCAGAGGATGGTACAGTGGTGTTTGGTACGGAGATCCCGCCATCAGCACACAGGAGGATTACCTTTTTGGATTTTACGATTCATATACACGCAACTGGGACCAGATTGCTCATAATGCACCTAATTTTCTGATATGTAAATCCGCTGGAAATGACAGGGGTGATTCCGGAAGCGGCTATCCTCCTGATGGCCCCTATGATTGTATAGGGCAACAGGGTGTTGCAAAAAATGTTTTAACCGTTGGTGCAGTAAATGATATTCCCGGAGGATATACCAATCCGGCCAGTGTGGTTATGAGTTCCTTCAGTTCGTGGGGACCCGCTGATGACGGCAGGATCAAACCGGATATTGTGGCTAACGGAATTAGTTTGTACTCCACTGATAATACTTCAAACACAAGTTATCTTACTCTGAGCGGAACTTCAATGTCAACGCCGTCAGCTTGCGGTTCTCTGGCATTGCTGCAACAGCATTATTATAATCTTAACGGAAGCTACATGAAATCGGCAACATTGAAAGCAGTTGTAATTCATACTGCCGATGAAGCCGGTCCCAATACCGGGCCGGATTATATGTTTGGATGGGGTTTGATGAATACCAATAATGCAGCATTAAAAATATCGGAAGATCAAACTGCCGATGTAATGGCAGAACTTACATTATCCAACGGCGGAAGTTATAACCGTGAAGTAATTGCCACGGGAACCGAACCGCTGAAAGTAACTATTGTTTGGAACGATCCTCCGGGCACTCCTCCGTCAGCCCAGCTTGATCCTATAACCCCGATGCTTGTGAATGATCTTGATCTGAGAATTACAAATGGAGGCAATACTTATTACCCCTGGAAACTTTACAGGGACAATCCGGGAAGTGCCGCAACCAACATCGCCGAAAATAATGTTGATAATGTGGAGGTCGTATATATTGCATCACCGTCACCGGGAGCCACTTATACAATTACAGTTGATCATGACGGAACTCTGAATGGAGGATCGCAGGCATATTCAATTGTGATAAGCGGTAGTGCAAATATTATTTTACCACCGGTCGCAAACTTCTCGGCTGATATAACCGATCCGGCAGTCGGTGAAACCGTCACATTTACAGATTTATCTTCAAATACCCCGACAAACTGGAGCTGGTCTTTTTTGCCATCAACTGTAACTTAT
Source organism: Bacteroidales bacterium (assembly GCA_020052415.1). GTDB lineage: Bacteria > Bacteroidota > Bacteroidia > Bacteroidales > JAADJA01 > JAADJA01. The sequence goes on from JAGVPB010000068.1 coordinate 107,012, forward strand.
ACTGGAGGAACAAACTCCTCTTCAATTAATCCGCAGGTTCAATTTAATGGTGCAGGATACTATACCGTTTCGTTAACCGTAAGCAATATCGAAGGTTCAGACAATGAAACCAAAACAGATTACATTTTAGCCTCACTGCCGCCGGTGGCCGATTTTGAAGCGGATGATACAACGCCCACCGATGCTCAGGTTGTTACATTTACTGATTTGTCAACCAATGATCCTACAAATTGGGACTGGTCATTCTTTCCGGCAACAATTACTTATATGGGGGGCACAAATCAGGATTCACAAAATCCACAGGTTTTGTTCAATGATGGAGGATATTATTCAGTTTCGCTGACTTCATCAAACGGTGCAGGGTCGGATAATGAAACAAAATCATATTATATCAATGTCACAACACCCACTGTTGCAGATTTTGAATCAGACGACACAACTCCGCTTGTTGGTCAACTTGTATATTTTCTTGATTTATCAACTAATAATCCAACAGCATGGCAATGGACATTTGATCCTGCCACCATTACTTATCTGGACGGAACCAACGCAAATTCTCAGGAGCCTCAGGTTCAGTTCAATGTTGGAGGGTATTATACAGTTTCGTTGACTGTTTCAAATGAGCTTGGCCCGGATACGGAAACAAAAACTGATTACATTTATGCGATACAACCTGGTTTATGGAAAGGAACAATCTCATCGGACTGGAATAATGCATCTAACTGGGATGATAATGCACTTCCTTACAGTATAACTAATGTAATAATAGAACCCCCTGTTACCAACTGGCCGGTTGTTACCGGTGACCTCGTTGTCGGAGTTCAATGCAACAGTATTACAATGAACGGTCTCTCCCAATTAACCACTACCGGAAAATTTACTATTAATAGCGGAAAGGCTGTAAATATAACAGGGCCAGCACAAATTTCAGTTGGCGGGGATTGGGAGAACAGCGGTACTTTCAATAAGGGAGCAGGAACCATAGATTTTAACGGAAGTAATCCTGCCTCTCTTGCAGCTGGGCCAGGTGGCAGTGTTCCAATCACAGGATATGTTTGGGAAACCTTTATCAAAGGGATGACGCCTATTTCAGGTGGTGCAACAGGGCCTTCCGGTGATGATGCCGGTTCAACCATTTCTCTCGGATTTTCATTCAATTTCCTTGGATCAAACTATACCTTTATTCGCATGAGTACCAATGGCTGGATATCCCTTAACAAGTCAGGTGTAAATTCCTACTCAAATATTGACTTATTCACAACTACGGCTCCCAGTACAACCATCACACCCTGGTACGATAATCTGATTGATGATGAAACAAGCATTATTTCATATAAAACGGAAGGTTTGGCTCCCGGCCGTGTTTTTATTGCCGAATGGTACAGGGTGCTTACTTATCAAAGCGGTGCTGATGCCCGGATAAGCTTCCAGATAAAACTGTTTGAAACATCCAATGTTATTGAATTTCATTATGGGGATGTGGAAGCCGGCACACACAGCGGAAGCGAAAGTGCTTCTATTGGAATCGAAGATGCAACAGGAGGTTCAGGCCACTTTATTGAAGGAACCACCGGGTCAACAACGACGGGAATCAGTAACCTGAGAAGTACGACTAACTGGCCTAATTTCAACTATAGGTTTTCTCCGCCGGCTCTCGAAAAGCTCAATAATATTGTTATAAGCAAAACCGGCGCTGCATTTACAATTAACAGAAATCTCAATATTTCAGGTAATCTAACAGTTGAACCCGAAGCTTATCTTACAAATAATGGCATGTACGTAAATGTTACAGGCAATGCTCTTTTCAAGGCTGATGAGTCAGGAATGTCTTCTTTTATTAATAACGGGACATTTAATGTTTCAGGCTCAATCAATGCTCAGCAATATCTTACTTCCGAACGTTGGCACCTGGTTTCAGCACCCGTTTCAAATACAACCATTTATACTTATTTGGATGTTTATCTTCAGAAATATAATGAACCTGATAATTCATGGGCTTTCCTTGTCCAGCCTACATCATTGCCTTTGAATACCGGGCAGGGTTATGCCGCCTGGGCGAGTGATGCTTTGACCGGTTCTGTAATTGTAAATTTTTCCGGTGGCACATTAAATAATTCGAATTATCAGATCACCAATCTTGATTATACACCGGCATCTGAAAAAGCAGGATTCAACCTGGTTGGCAATCCCTATCCCTGTGCAGTTGACTGGAACAGCGACTGGACTACCAGCAATTTAAGCGGTTGGGCTATCATATATGAAAATGGAATATTCAGGGGATGGCATCCCACTCTTTTTGGTTACAACGGAAAAACAGACGGAATAATTCCCATGTCGAATGGGTTCTGGGTAAGGGCATTGGATTACAATGCATCGTTAACATTCCCGGCTTCAGAAAGGGTTCATAATAGCCAGGATTTCTACAAAAATACCGAAACGCTTGATTATCCTGAAATAAAACTCTTAGTGTCAGGGAACAATTATGCAGAGGAGGCTATTGTGATCTTCCATCCTGAAGGAACCTCCGGATTCGAAGGATATTATGATCTGGAGATTTTCGAAAATGTTGCCGAAGCCCCTAAAATATACAGTCTGATGACTGACGGGAATTATTCTGTAAATGTGATGCCTCCCAATTATGAAAATCTAATTGTTCCGGTGGGCTTTGAAGCCGGCATACCGGGTCAGTATATGATTGATATTACAATGCTTTCGAATTTCAACGATGATTTCAATATTTATCTTGAAGACCTGATTACCGGAAAATTTTCGAAACTTTTCGAAGGGTTCAGTTATGAGTTCGAACATGAAATTATGTTTGACCCGCACAGATTCAATTTGCATTTCACTAAAGATATTTTCGGAATAAATGAAATCTGTGATGCAGGTATTATCATCTATTCAAATCAGGACAAGATTTACGTAAAAATGCCGGATGGCGGTTCAGGCGAAGTCGCTGTTTATGATATTGCAGGATCTAAGATTACCGGAACTAAAACTGAACCTGGAAGAACAGCAACTTTAATAATGACCGGAAGAACCGGTTATTTCCTGGTAACGGTTCAATATGCTGAGCAAAAGATTGCAGAAAAGGTTTTCATTAGAAAATAATTCCAATTCTTTTTAAATTAAATTGATTACAGTGATTATAATTATTACCTGAAATTCATGAGAACTGATTCACAAAGTTTAACGCTAAATAATTAGGGATTCACTAAATCTAAGGATGGAATGAAAAAAATCTGGATATCATCTTTCCTGATTATGCTGGCCATCTTCGTATCAGCACAGCAATGGAAAAACAATCTTCCCCAGGACAAAGTACAAAAAGGTGAACTGTCTTTTTACGACATTCAAAAAGCATTTAACGAATACTGGGAACCATATTATGTGAAGGATGGGTATTATATAAATGAGTCAGGTGAAAAAGTGAAAGCTCCCGGATGGAAACTATTCAGGCGGTGGGAATGGTACTGGGAGAACAGAATAAATCCCGTAACTGGTGAATTTCCTGCTACAACTGCCTGGGAAGAACTTCAAAAATATCTTAAGGGAAATCCCGGATCGAAAAGTACATCCGGAAGCTGGACGAGTTTGGGACCAAATTCAACAACAGGAGGATATGCAGGCCTTGGGAGATTAAATTGTGCCGGATTTGTTACGGGTGATAACAATACAATTTATGTTGGTTCAGCCTCCGGCGGCATCTGGAAAACTTCAAACGGAGGTTCCTCCTGGACAGCCTTAGGTGATCAAAATGCTGTACTGGGGGTGAGCGATATTGTCGTAATACCGGAATCAAATCCGCACATAATCTATATTGCTACGGGCGACAGGGATGGAGGCTCTATGTGGTCGTTGAGCGGCGGTCAAAATAACGACAATAACAGTGTCGGCGTTTTAAAATCCATAGATGGAGGAGCAACTTGGAATTCAACAGGCTTATCTTTTACAACAAGCCAGCAACGAACGACAAACCGGATTTTACTTGATCCGGTTGATAATAATATATTGTATGCCGCAACCTCAATTGGTTTATATAAAACCACAAACGCAGGTACAAACTGGACTTTGCTGACATCAACCCATTTTATTGATCTGGAATTTAATCCCGGAACATCTGCCACCATTTACGGCTCTACCTGGAATGGTGACATTTACAGATCAATCAACAGTGGCGCTTCCTTTACTGCAACGCTGACTACTTCTTATTACAGAACTGAACTGGCAGTTTCACCAAATAATTCATCTATCGTTTATGCGGTTATTGCAAACAGCAGTGAGGCTCTGGCCGGCGTGTATAAATCAACCGATAACGGAGCTTCATTTACACAGGTTTTTAGCGGTTCAACAATAAATTTACTAAATTGGGACTGCAGCAGTACAACTGTCGAAGGACAGGGAAGCTATGATTTATGCATTGCTGCCGACCCTACCAATGTGAATAATGTATTTGTCGGAGGTGTCAATACCTGGAAATCTACAAACGGTGGCACTGCATGGAGCCTGACCAATCACTGGACATCCACATGGGGTTGTGGGGTAAGTGAAGTTCATGCTGACCAGCATTTTCTCGGTTATCAGAATGGAACCGCTACCTTGTTTGAGGGCAATGATGGTGGATTTTATAGAACTACCAATAATGGTTCAACCTGGACACATCTTGGAAACGGATTGGTAACCAGCCAGATTTATCGCCTGGGTGTCGCTCAAACTGTTTCCAATGAAAATATCTGCGGGTTACAGGATAATGGAACAAAAGCTTATCTTTTAGGAGTATGGAGTGATGAATTGGGTGGAGATGGGTTTGATTGCGCAATTGATTATGCCGATCATAACATCCTTTACGGTGAATTATATTACGGTGATATCAGAAGATCAACAACTCATGGGGCAAGCTGGACCACCATTACCACAGGACTTTCAGGCACCGGACATTGGTGTTCTCCAATCCTGATTGATCCGACTACGCATACAACCATTTATATTGGGAAACAGGATGTTTTCAGATCAACAAATCAGGGAACTTCATGGACAAAAATCAGCACATGGGCAGGATCCACCCTTCGGTCGCTTGCAGTTGCTCCTTCCAATTCATTATATATTTATGCAGCTACCCAGAGTACATTATACCGGACGACAATAGGAGGTACTACCTGGTCAAATATCACCGGTACAATACCTGTCGGCTCCGGATATATCACTTCAATATGTGTTAAAAATAATGACCCTAACACCGTCTGGGTTTCCCTGGGAGGATATAATGCTACCAGGGTTTTTCAAACTACCAATGGGGGTACAAACTGGACGGATATTTCCTCAGGCCTGCCATCAATTCCGGTTATGAGTGTAATTCAGAATAAACAAAACACATCCCAGGCTGAATTGTATGCAGGTACTGATGCGGGTGTTTATGTTAAGGTCGGATCAGCAAACTGGACATTGTTTTCGACTGGATTACCAAATGTTGTGGTAACGGATCTTGACATTTATTATGATGCTATTCCGGCCAATAGCCGTTTAAGAGCTGCAACTTACGGAAGGGGACTTTGGCAATCCGATTTATACAGCGAAGGCCTGCCTTATGCAAATTTCTCAGCAAATATTCTAACTCCGAATACCGGTGAAACTGTATCTTTTACCGATCTTTCCAATAATTCACCTACATCCTGGGCATGGTCTTTTGATCCTGCAACAGTAACATATACAGGAGGCACAAATTCCGCGTCGCAGAATCCCCAGGTGCAATTTAATTCCAAAGGGCCTTTTTCTGTTACCCTTACTGCCACAAATTCGTATGGTTCAGATGCTGAAACAAAAATCAATTATATCGTCGTTGGAACACCAGGTTTGTGGACAGGCACAACATCCACAGACTGGAATACATCCGGCAACTGGGATAACCTGACTGTTCCAATAAGTACTAATAATGTCACCATACCCGCCGGTATTTCGAACTGGCCGACTTTTACGGGAAATTTTACAGTTGGCAACACCTGTGCTGACCTTAGTCTTCAGGGGGCTTCGCAAATGTCAGTTACAGGAGATTTAACCATTTCAGCAGGGAATCAATTATCTTGTGATGGAAATGCAATTATTCAGGCAGGAGGAAGCTGGACAAATAATGGCCTGTTCACTTCCGCGACATCCATTGTGGAATTTAACGGAAATTCAGCAAGCACAATTACGGGGCCACCTGCACAAAATGTTATTTTTTATGATGGATTTGAAACCAATACCGGTTGGACATTATCCGGTGAATTTCAGAGGGGAGTGCCCGCAGGCCTGGGTGGTGAATATGGAAATCCGGATCCATCAACCGCTTATTCAGGAAGTAATATTCTGGGTGTTGATCTTACAGGTCTTGGAAGTGCTCCTGGTGATTACGAAAATAACCTTTCCGACCATGCATATCAAGCGATTTCACCAACCATAAATTGCACTGGTTATACCAATGTTACTCTTAACTTTCAGCGGTGGCTCGGACTTGAAGAAGCAACATACGATCATGGATATATTGATATAAGCAATAATAATGGTTCCTCCTGGACAGAGATTTGGTCAAATTCATCCACGGTGGAGGAATCATCATGGGTACTTCAGCAACTTGACTTATCATCCTGGGCCGATAATCAAATGGAGGTTAAGATCAGATTTTGTCTCGGAATTACAGATGAAAGCTGGAGATTCTGTGGCTGGAATATAGACGAATTGACGGTAACTGGTAACACTGCAGGCGCAGAAACCTTTTTCAATCTGTCAATTAATAAAAGTAATGCTCAAACAATAACCAATGGAGATATTGATATCAGCAATAACCTGGTAATAGAACCGGGTGCATGGTTTACAAATGAAACAGGAAATACATTGAATGTAACTAATAACATTCTTATTAAAGCCGATGCAACAGGCATGGGTTCATACATTGATAACGGAACAACAAATGTTACAGGTAATTCGACGGTTCAGCAATATATAATGTCCGAGCGATGGCACCTTGTTTCTCCACCGGTTGCGAGCGCCACGATTAATACCTATTTAAATATTTACCTCAAAGAGTATGACGAACCAACAAATTCATGGAATTACCTTATTGAGCCAACCACGATTCCAATGAATGCCGGGCAGGGTTATTCAATATGGGCAGATGATTTTTATACGGGAAACACAACGGTAGAATTTATAAGCGGGAATTTGAATCATTCTGATTTGGTAATCAGTTCACTTGATTATACCCCGGCTTCACCAAAAGCGGGATTTAATCTTATTGGAAATCCTTTTCCGTGTGCAATTGATTGGAATACTGACTGGACCGCATCAAACCTGAGCGGATGGGCAGTGGTTTATGACAACGGAATTTATAAAGGCTGGCATCCGGCAGAAGGTGGGTATAATGGTAAAACAGATGGATTCATCCCGTCAACACAGGGATTTTGGGTGCGTGCGCTTAACAGTTTCGGATCCTTAACAATTCCGGCCGCTGAGCGTATTCATTCCAGCCTGGATTTTTATAAAGATGAACCTTTAAATACTTATCCGGTTATTAGGTTAAAAGCATTGGCAGGTGAATATTCCGATGAAACTGTTATTTTATTCCATCCTGAGGGCACTGAAGGATTTGATGGATATTATGATCTTGAGAAATTTTTTAATGCAGAAGAATCAGTTCAGCTCTATTCCGTTGCCGGAGAGTTCCAATTCGCTTTTAATGTAATGCCTTCTGATTATAATGACAAGGTTATCCCAATCAGTTTTGAAAAAAATCAGGCTGGTATTTATCAGATAATGGTTACCGCAATAGATTATTTTGATATCGAACAACACTTCTATCTGGAGGATATCTTAAATTCGGAATATATTGAATTGACTGAAGGGGATCTGATCAGTTTCGCACACAATCCTGTTAATGAGCCTCATCGGTTCAATATTCGGATAACTAAATCAAATTTAGGATCAGGTGAAATGATAAATGATGCCATTAGAATTTTTTCTGATGAGGATTGGGTTTATATTAAATTTCCTCAATTGGTCAGAAATGCAGAAATTAAAATTTATACTATGCTGGGACAGGAAATTTTCAATCAGGCCGGTTTTAATGAGCAGGAAATAAAAATAAAATTAAGGTCCCAGCAAGGATATTACATTGTAAATGTCCGGACCGGTGAACTTTTTTTGAGGAAGCACGTATATATCAGGTAGATTTTTTTATAAAGGGAATGTGAGAGCCTCCGGAAAATTTTCCGGGGGCTTTATTAGGCTTTTTGATAACAAAAATAATTAGGACATGTTAAAAGGTTGTTTTAACCATAAAGACAAAGACATGCAAAGATAGACCTCAGTTCTTTAAATCATAGTGTTCATGTTTTGAGTAACTAACGTATTAAATAATTATAAAAAAAAAATGAGATTTAATTTCCAATTGAATTATATTAACTAAATTTGTAAACTTAAAAAATTGTGCATCGTCTGACAAATAATTTTAATTGTTTTGATTGTTACCTAATTATAAACAGGGTTTTAGTGCATGTTGTTTTATGAGAAAAATTCACATTTATAAAAAAATCAATCCTATATGAAACTACAACTTACTTTTCAAAAATTGTTTGTCCTCGCAGGTATAGTCCTGTCGGGGCCAACTATGTTCAACGCCAATGCCCAGACTGAGCTTTGGGACATGACCAACCAGGGAGGGAATGGAAACGGCGTCATTTTTAAAACCGATGCCAGTGGCGGAACCCAGAGTGTCGAATACAAATTTGGGGATAATCCTGGCAGTAGTCCAGTGTATATAAAATTGTGCGAGGCGGCCAACGGAAAACTTTACGGGATGACAAGTGGTGGAGGGGCGACCGGCTCCGGTGTATTGTTTGAATACGATCCTGATGCCGGTACCTATACCAAAAAATTTGATTTTGGAGGTACGGCATTCGGAACTTCTCCCCAGGGAAGATTGGTAGAAGCCTCTACAGGGCTACTTTATGGAATGACATCTTCAGGAGGAACAAACGGTTTTGGTGTTTTGTTTGAATACAATTATAATACATCAACGTTTACAAAAAAATTGGATTTTAGCGGTGCTTCTAATGGAAGACAACCTTATGGTGGATTGGTCCTCGCTTCTAATGGAATGCTTTATGGGATGACAAGAATTGGCGGGGCAAACAATTTAGGTGTATTATTTGAATACGATTATGTTAACGATATCTTCATAAATAAATTTGATTTTGATGGTACTGCAAATGGAAGTAGTCCCTATGGAAATTTGGTTGAAGCCTCAACCAATGGTATGCTATATGGAATGACAAGAAGTGGCGGGGCATACAATTTAGGTGTTTTATTCGAATGGGATTTTAGCACCGATGCCTTTGCAAATATATTTGATTTTGACGGCGCAACTATTGGAAGTTACCCTTCCGGGAGTTTGGTTGAGGCTGACAACAGCAAACTTTACGGGATGACTTACAACGGAGGGTCCTATAATTATGGTGTTTTGTTTGAATTTGACCCTTCCAATTATAATTACACTACAATATTTGAATTCGATGGTTCTTCAAGCGGAAGTAATCCTTATGGTAGTTTGACGCTGGCATCCAACAGCATGCTTTATGGTATGACTTTTTCGGGAGGGGCAAATAATTTTGGAGTATTGTTTGAATATGACATCAACAGTTTCTCATTCACCAATAAGGTTGATTTCGATGACACAAGCAAAGGGCGTAATCCCAAGGGAGCTCTAATTCAGGCCTCTGACCAACTACTTTATGGTGTGACATTGAATGGAGGAACCAGCAGTTCCGGTGTTTTATTTGAATACAACCCTGCTACCTCCACTTATACCAAAAAACTGGATTTCAATATTGCACCCAATGGCAAATCACCTTTTGGAAGTTTAGTTCAGGCCTACAATGGAAAATTTTATGGGATGACAAATTCAGGCGGGGCAAACTCTTTAGGAGTTTTATTTGAATACGACCCTGCCACCTCCACCTACACCAAAAAATTGGATTTCGCAGGCACGAGCAATGGAAGTAATCCTTACGGAAGTCTGATACAGGCTTTTAACAGTAAACTCTACGGGATGACCTATTCCGGTGGAACAAATGGCTCAGGTGTTTTATTTGAATACGACCCTGCCACCTCCACCTACACCAAAAAACTGGATTTTGACGGCTCTTCCTATGGCAGCAATCCGTTTGGAAGTTTGGTTCAGGCCTCCAACGGGAAACTTTACGGAATGACATTTCAGGGAGGAACTAGTAGTAAAGGTGTTCTCTTTGAATACGATCCCGCCACTTCCACTTTTACCAAAAAAGTGGACTTTACTGGCTCTTCTAATGGGAGTAGTCCTTACGGATGTTTGGTACAAGCATCCAATGGGAAACTTTACGGAATGACTAACCTGGGCGGGACCAGCACTTACGGTGTACTATTTGAATTCGACCCTGCCACGTCAACCTATACTAAAAAAGTTGATTTTACCGGCACTGCCAATGGAAGAAGTCCTTACGGAAGTTTAATACAAGCCCCCGACGGGAAACTCTATGGAATGACCTCTTTGGGTGGATCAAGTAATTTTGGGGTTTTGTTTGAATACGACCCTGCTACCTCAACATACAATAATGAACTGAATTTTACCGGCACCACCAATGGAAGAAATCCTTACGGGAGTTTAATATTAGCTCCAAACGGAAACCTTTACGGGATGACTTTACAGGGAGGTACAAACTCTTTAGGTGTGATGTTTGAATACGATCCGGCGACTAACACCTACACAAAAAAGCTGGATTTCGATGGATTTAACGGCAGCAGGCCATATTATTCCCAGAATACCGTTGTTTCAAATACTACCTGGACTGGTGCTGTTAGTACCGACTGGAGCACAGCGGGCAACTGGAGCCCCTCCGGAGTACCCTCTGGTTTTTCTCTAGCCACTATTCCGGTCGTTTCGAATTTACCTCATATCACGACTACTGTTGCATCGCCTTCAGTTTGCAAACACCTCACCATCGCCTCCGGTTCAAGGGTAACTATTGATCCGGGTAAAGCCCTTACTATTGATGGCGTTCTTACTAACAATGCCGGTAACTACGGAATGGTAATTGAGTCGGATGCTACCGGTACGGGTTCTCTCATTAACAATACTCCCGGGGTGGATTCAAGAGTTGAAAGATTTTTAACTCATTCGAAATGGCATTTTATAGGTATGCCTGTTGAAAGCGGCGTGGCAGGAGTATTCCATTTGCCATCCGGCCATTCGGATATCTGGTTGAGAACGCATATTGAATCC
>JAGVPB010000034.1 GCA_020052415.1 Bacteroidales bacterium
AACAGAGTAGGGATCGCCTTTGATAACGCAGTTTCTTAAAGTAAGATAATCATAAGTATAATTCAGATTCGCATTTTTCAATTCGATGTCGGCTTTGTTGCCGGCTTCGCCCTCATTTGCCAAAGTCAATGTAGAATATTGCTGACAGGTAAGGCTTCCATAAGCAAGTAAGCCGCAATAGCCGTTCCCAAAATTAACCGTTACATTCGATTCTATATTCAGAGTTCCACCATTTTCAATGATTATTCTTGCATACTTGGGAATATTGACATCTGCACCGAATGTAAAAGTGCAGCCACTTGTAACAATTATATTACCCCTGATATCTTCTTCTGCATTCCAAATTACATTATCAGTAATTTTTGTAGAATACCATGGTATATAATTATGTTTTAGCGCGCTTACCTCGACATCAATATTGCTGAGTACCGGTGACCAAACTTGTCCACTTGCATTAGTCATTAAAACAATGTAATCCGCTTCATGTTGAAGCACTACCTTGGCCCCGGCGATTACCTCATCATTATCATCGTAAACCGTAACCCTTTGCTGGGCGTAATCTACATAGGCGAACAATGGCTGTGGTACACCCGTCCACATTTCGAGGGTTGGGTCGCCAAGGACATGGTATTGTTCAAATGTGAATCTATTGTTGTAATAAATAGTATCGATAGTATATCCTCCACCTCCAGTCAAAATAAATTTATCAAACATAAAAAATTTACTGTGATTTATTATTGAACCTAAATGATATGTTGGTGTAGACACTTGAGACAAAAAGGGATCGAAATCAGGTCAAACAGCATCTATTAATCCCTTATATAATTCATCATTATAACCACTAATGCTTGGTCTGGTAGAGCCTATGAATCCAACAACACCGCCGTTAGGATATTGAAGTAACTGTTCGCCAAAACAATCCCAATCATTATATAAATCATAATCTGTCGAACCATCAAACCATCCAGTCATACAATTTATGCTGAACATAACAGGAAGAATATTAGAATTATTTAATTCCTCAATATTATCTTGATAGAAAACCGGAGCCTGCCAGCCTTCCCATTCAGGATGAGAAGAATTATACCAATTTGCAGATGTACCATGATCACGATGATTTACAAGGAAACACCCGGAGTTAATGTAATCTATTACTGCAGGCGTGGCATCTTCAGCCGGGAACCCACCATTTTCCTCACCATAAAATCTTATATTTGGATTCACAGTTGTTCCATTTCTATAGAGTTGCGGATCCGGACTAGATGTCAAATATACCTTATTTAATTCATAAAAATTGGTCAGAAATTCAGCTGCTGTCTCTGATGTATATGTAAAATATCTGCTTTCGGTATTTGAATTAGCCGGATATTCTCCAATTGGAAATTCCGCAGCTAATAGAATATTTTCATAAAAATCACTATTTGAAAGTTGAGGAAATTTTTCATAATTTATACTTTTATAAATGATCGTTTCGATATCTCTTATACTGTCAGATGAAATTCTACCAATAAATAAATCAGGGAAATCAAATATCCAATCAACATCAGGTGGCAAATTTTCCATATCCAATGTAGTATAGTAGATATCACTTGCAAATAGATGATTATTATAAATATTGTCCGAGTACCAATAATGAGTTGGCATTATATCAGTTTCGCCTATTAATAATATAAACTCCGGTGCAAGGGTACCTGCATAATCGTACAAGTGTTTGATATAACCATCTATACCGTCAAAACTTGCATTTGGTTCTGGGTCAGCTATCCAGTCATAATCTTCCGCCTCTAAATCTGATTGGGTAACAATCGAAGTTCTGATGCCCAATTTTTCCTTCCAATCTTTGAGCGGTAATAAGGTTTCATAAAAAATATCAGGTGTGAGAATCAGTAAATCTATGTTATAATCCGGTAATAGTTCTGGTTCATAATTGATAACATTGTTTTTTAAAAAATTATCGAAAAGTAAATTATCATTGTCCGATTCTATTGATCCAGCACTATTAATCGTAAAATCAATGTTTTTTATTATTTTAATCTGTCTTGTTTCCGGATTGAACTGAACGGGATAGACCATTACGGTTGCAATTTTATGCCCCCTGCAAATGAATGGGAAGCTAATCTTTACATCAAATTGAGGATAATACTGATTCAGACTGTAGACTGAATCATTCTTCTCGAATGGTGGTATAGTGTCCGATTCACCGATTGTTTCTGATTCCTGTACAGGTATTAAATAATAGTTTTGCAGAAAATCAATGGATGTTGAGTTAATTATAATGATTGGCGTATCTGAGATAACTTCAATATAGAATGTCAGTACAGGTAATTGAGGGAAACCCAAATCAATATTTTTACCGAAATTCCCTGGTAAACTCATTACATCATAAGCTGTATCATTGTCGATTTTACGGAAATTGTTAACACCATAAAATTCGATGTTATAATTAGCCGATGAGACCATATTTAGATCGGGGGGCTGATTGACTTCACCATTATTACCGAAATCAATCCAGTTAAGTTGAGCTAATATATTATTTGAAATTGAAATTAGCACAATCAGCAGTGATAAAACTTTAATTTTTTTCATAAGGCCTATTTTAAAAGTTAATAGAATTTATTTAATTACAATAGCTTTTTTCATTTCGACTTTACCGTTATAAGTTAATTTATAAAAATATATACCTCGCGGAGCAGTTGTCCCGGAATTATAATCACCATTCCAGTTTATATGATATCGACCCTGATTATAAATTTTGTCATTAATTAAATCCCTTACGGTGTTTCCTTTTGAATCTATAATGCTCAGTGAAACATTTTTAAAGGATTCAGGGATTTCAAATGATATGGTTGTGAATTCATTAAATGGATTCGGAAAACAATTTTTTAAAATCTGTTGTTCCGAGGTAGTGGGTAAGATTTCAACCTCTGTCTCATTTATTCCGGTAATTAAAGTATCGCTTCTCGGATGTACAACGCCGTCCACATCCATGAATCTTTTCATCCAGTAAGTTGAGGTGGTATTGCATATTCCATCCCCGATGGTGTCAATGGGTATTCCCAAAGTGTTATCAACATAGTTGCTGTTATAAGCGCCAAGGTAACAATTATCAAGAAACCCACCGCGATAAATAACTACATCATAGTCAATTAAATCAAAGAAAAAGCTGTATACTGTGGACATTATATTACAACCGAATACCAGAGGTGATGGATAATTGACTGTATCCGGTGAAGTGTCCCAGGGATTGCACCAAATTGCAATACTATTTATTAAATATTCGAATTTACAATAACCTACAATAGGATAACTTTGTCCTCTACAAGCAATCGCTGAACCGCCACCAGTTTCCCATCCAGAATTTATGTAGCTAAAATTACAATGGTCAATTATTGGTGAGGAGTTTTCACAAAAAATAGATACATCTGAATCTAAACTCATACTACATACATTTAAAGCTCCTCTTATATCACAATATTTTAGGGTGCTTTCTTTGTATAAAGGGCTATTAATTATCTGTATTCCACACCAATGTAGCCCACTTCCTGGTATAAATTCTGGATTTCCAAGTTTTATTACTTCATTTTTTGTACCAATAGCAATTAAAAGTCCTTCGATTCTGATGTAAAAATGTCCCATGAAGTTTAAAATCTCACCAGGTGAAATCAACAGAGTATCATTTTCCAGGATAATAATGGACGTATTTATTTCGTACATCCCGGTTGTCAAATTGTAGGCAATGTCCGGACTTAATGATGTTAAAGTATCCATTGTATAGCAAATCCCTTCATTGGAAGATGTCCAGGCAAAAAGGCTGCTCTTAAAACAAAAGATAAAAAGAATTAAAAAGGTTAGCTTTAAAGATTTCATATTTTATGGCTTTAAATTCCGTTAAAATTAATGAAATAATGAAGTTGCTAAGATAATCAAAAAAACCGGAAAGTCAATAGGGTAACCATTATTTTTTTATAAATAATCATATCTAAAATACACTCACGATAATAAAAATCCAAACAAAAGCAGTATAGGTTATTCAACAGGTTTATCAACAAATGAATAAATTGAGACCTATTAATTGAAAAACCGTTTGCACCCTTTCGACCTTAAATTTCTTATTACAAAATATCTTTCAATGGGTAGAAAGATCCTTCGAAGTGATACAATGAATATTCGAAGGCGAGCCCCTTGCAAAGTCCTGAAATCTCGTACAATTTTTAAATACGAATATGTCTTCAGTATTGCCTTTTATTGCGTTAATAATGCCAATACGTTACTCCGTATCGCTATTCCTTGCGTTAATAATGCCAATTCGTTACTCCGTATCGCCTTTCCTTGCGTTAATAATGCCAATACGTTACTCCGTATTGCCTTTCCTTGCGTTAATAATGCCAATACGTTACTTCGTATTGCCTTTCCTTACGTTAATAATGCCAATACGTTGCTACGTATTGCCTCTCCTTGTGATTTGACAAGGGGTTTGGAAAACAGTTCCGGAAAGCTTGATTTTAACAAATAATAGCATAGAAAAATTATTTCACTTTTTTGTAACATTAAAATATTGTTTAAGGTAAGGGTTGAATTTTTGGAAGATACCCCCAATTACCGCATTGTTTTCCCCGACGGCCGGACGGGTTTCCGCAACGGTACTTATGAAAGCCGTATTTCGAGGGTAGGAACTCTGGCAACCGCCCTAAGTGACTATACTAAGCTAAGTACGCTTAAGACGGAAGTGAGTGATTATTACACTGCACTGACGGATATCCGCAAAAAACAGCAGGATAAGGAGGGCGAGGTAAAGCTGGCTTCGGACGCCCTCGAAGCCGTCCGTATAGAATGTGGCGAAATACTGTTTTCGAATCTCGGTTTCCTGATGTATAAGTTTTATAAAACCCCCGAACAGGTCGTAAGCTATTTCGACCTAAGCCTGCTGCGCTCTGCAAAGGAAACAGCCAATGGCACAGAACCTGAAATAAAAACCGGAACGGTTGAGGCGAAGTCGTCAGCAACAATTTTACAGGTTGGGTTTGATGCCAATTCGTCATGGCACATTGTAAACACAGGCAGCACAACATTGCAGTTTTATACAGCCATGCTGCCTACCGATCCGGTACCGGGATCACCGTTTGAACTGCTTCCAAGCGAAGAAGCGGATGTATTTGCTTCGGAACTCGGAGCCGATGGCAACCTGTTCCTGATGGTTTTCAATCCAGATGAAACCCAGGCCGGGGAGTACAGCCTGATGGAAAGCGAAGAATAATAATAAAAGCGAAGAATAAAATTGCCAACAAAGAAAATCCCCCTCACGTAACGCGAGGGGGATTTTCTTTGTTACAAATATCCGTTTGTATTAAAAAAAATTTATTATTACTTTTACGAGTAAGTAAATAATAACTGTAATGAACGGAAAACAAATAAAAAGCCTCCCCTCATGAAAGATATTATTTCTCTTCGACCTGAAACAAAAAACTTAACAAGAAAGGAGGTGATGGCAAAAATAATAAATTATATTAGGATTTCAGACCTTCATTGTGAAAACAATATTTATAAAAAAACAAACAAAACGATTATTTACAATTAAACAAGATGTTATGAAAAAATTATTATTTTTTATTGTTGCCGCTATATTTATTTCCACGTCCTCATTTGGACAATATGGCGATGTTAAATATTTCAGCCAATCTGATCTTATTTTCGAAACTATTCAAGGCTATGACCTAGTATATTTTGAAGGATGTGGTTTTACAGAAGATATCGGAGCGCCACAGATGCCAGTATTTGTTTTAAGGTATTTAATACCCTTGAGTGCAAAATTGGACAGTGTTTATATAGTTAATAAAACACAAGAACAGATCGCAGGTAATTATTACCTTTTACCTGGTCAACATCCGATAATCCTTGATGGTAGCCCCGCTCCTGAATTTGTATATCCAAACGATTCAATTTATAACTTACCAGGACCTTATCCAGGAAGAGATATTGAGTTAGTTAATGATGGAAATTATATGGGCAGACATATTGTAACGATACGATTATTACCACTTGTATATTTTCCATATGATAGTGTCCTGGATTTAAATACATCATTAGAATTCATTATTTCTTATTCAATGGACAATGGTACTTTCGAAGTCCCAAAAAGAATTTCCTTTAGGAGAAGTGAAATAATTGAAAGACAAGTTGAAAGTTTAGTTGAGAATTTTGAAATTACCGATGATATTGACAAAGGATTGATAAAAATAGAAAGTAATAATTATTTTCCTGATGGACTTCAAATAACTACACAACCTTCTATTAGTGGTTCAATGCCTGACTATATCATTATCACCAACAATGAATTAAAACCATCGTTTTCAGAATTAGCTCTTTGGAAGACAAAAAAAGGAGTTCCCTCTATCGTCGTTACTATTGAAGAAATTATTCCACAATATGAAGGGGTTGATGATCAGGAAAAGATAAGGAATTATTTGAAAGATGTTTATAAATATTGGGGACCGGGAATATTCTTGTTAATTGGAGGTGATGTTGAAATAGTACCCTCAAGAAATTATCAAGGGAATGGATTATTTACTGACCTCTATTATGCAACAATAGATGGGAACTGGAATGCAAATGGAAACAATTATTTCGGTGAATGTTCAGAAACTACTAATATAGATAATGTTGATTTTGAATATGATTTTTTTTTGGGTCGTGCACCAGTTGAAAGTGAAGTTGAAACTAATAATTTTATCAATAAAATAATTTCCTATGAACAACTAGATATGATCTCTGATGATCAAGAATTTGTAAAAAATTCATTATTTATTGAAGGTTTTACTTCAAGTAAACTATGTCAAAATGATATCACCGTTTACTCGGGTCTTTTTTCATTTATTCTTGAAGAAATTGTCAATGAAATATTACCGGTTTATATGTATAGTAATAAATGGTTTATATTTGATAATGAACTTTGTGATGATCCACTACACTGCTCTTATTGGCCAAGTGGTACGTGTACCCCTAGTCCTGAATTATGTGTTGAAGGTGATAGAGAGTTAAGCAAAGATAACGTTTTATACGACTTAAATTTAGGCGGAGACCCAGGTCATCCGCATATAATATTTCATCGCGATCATTCAGGACCAACAGCAATGGGAGCTTCCTCAACATATAAAAGTCCTGCGGAAAGTATATCAATCAATGATGTTGATGAACTTAATAATTTAGAAGAAGGACCTTTTCATCAGATAATTTTTTCAGGGGGATGTAGCACAACTGAATTTTTTCATGAACAAGATTGCATTGCCGAACATTTTGTTAATAATTCATTAGGAGGAAGTGTTGCATTTATGGGTTTTGCTGCAGATTCGTATACTAATGCTCCAAATGGAGTTTTAACTGGACCAAATTCATTTTTCAAAGATTTTTGTATGGCTCTTTATGGAACGCTCACCTTTAATAATTTAGGAAACAATTTAGGAATACCATTTCAATATAGTACTATTGATAGAGTTTGGAGTCGTATAAACTTCACATTATTGGGTGATCCTGAATTACCAGTTTGGACCAATACACCAAATTTGCCTAATCCATTAAATGTCAGTTTTGACCCACAAAATTTAGTTACCGGTGATAATAATTTGACTGTTACTATAAATAATCTTCCAATAAATGAATTTGCTACGGTTTGTTTGTATAAAGAAAATGAAGTTTTTTTATATAAAACAATAATTGGCACAGGTAATGAAATTGAAGAATTGTTCACTATTCAACCAAATTTACCAGGCAATCTATCTTTAACAGTGACTGCAAAAAATTTCACTCCTGTAATCATTCAAATCAATGTAAATACAAATCCGGGAATCCATTTATTTGTAAGCGATTATTTAATTGATGATACAAATTTTGGTAATGGTGATGGTAAACTCGATTCAGGTGAGACAGTTGAATTAGGTATAAATATTTCGAATTCAGGACAAACTGATGCTACTAATGTTAATGCAGTATTGTCAAGCGAATATAAACAGATTGAAGAGAGTTTTGAATTTGAATTTCCACCGCAATCCTGGATTATAGAAGGTAGTGAGCCATATTGGTTTCAAAGTATTGGAACAGTAAATCCTCCTGGGGGAGGAGTTGCCAACGAAGATAAGCTGATTTATTATAATTCCTCTGGTCTTTCTGGTACTCAACAAATTATTAATACACCAAAAGTATTTTTATTAAATAGTGAACTTAGATTTTTCATGTACCATGATAATGGATTTATAAATAATGATGATAGATTGCAAGTAAAAATTAAACCGGTTGGTGGTTTGGAATGGCAAGATATTGAGGGAGCACTTTTTCACAGGCATCAAACTGTTTCCGGATGGGTTGACCACATTGTTGATTTAGGTGATTACAGTAATAATGAGTTCTACATCGGCTTCCAGGGGATTGCTGAGGGAGGTAATGATATTCATATAGATTATGTTAGAGTGGTTTCCAAATTTATATTGGTAGATCAGAATTTCAATTATTCTCATTTTGGAAATATTAATTCCGGTACTTCAGTACAAAATGCTACCAATTATAAATTTCAGGTAGATCCTAATATTCCATGGGGAAATTTTGTCCCTTTAAATTTGAGTATTACGGCTGAAAATAATTATAATATTAATGATGAATTTTATGTTCAATGTTTAATCCCTCAAATTAAATTAAATACTGTCAACTATATAACATCGAACGGTGACGATATAATTGAAGAAAATGAAATTGTCTTGATTACTTATGAATTAAAAAATATTGGATTATCGCAGGCAAAAGGAATAAGTGGATCGATAACTTCCACAAGTTCATATATTGAGGAAATAATTGAGCCATACCAGGTTTTCGGAGATATTAATTCTTTTACTTTCCTCTCTAATGAGCAACCATTTCAATTCAGAACTATTGATAATTTTATTGGAGAACCTAATTTTTTGCATAATTTAATTGTTCAGGATATTTATGGTAAGGTTTGGAATTTTTTTAATATTGATTTAAAAAAACCAGGACAAGTTGAAAATATTGATTTTATACCTTATCCAAACGAAATACTTCTATATTGGCTGCCAAAAACGGATGTAAAAGGGTATAATGTTTATCGTAATATCGTTAATGATTGGGTGAAACTAAATTACAACATAATTGAAGGTTATGCTGGCTATTTGGACACGTATGAATTAGAACCTAATACATCATATAATTACTACGTAACATCTATTAGTAATTCAGGTTTGGAAAGCAGCCCATCTTATGCAAATGCAAATACTTCGCTTGCAGTTCATTCAGGTTGGCCTGTTACAATTAATAATCTGGGAAAAAGAACGGAAGGGTCAATAGTTGCAGAAGATATAATTGATCCAGAAAGCTCGAATGATGGCAAAAAAGAAATTTTTTTGACGATATATGGTACAAATGACAGCGGAGAAAAAGTAGGTGGTATAATTGGATTACAAGAAAACGGAGAAAAAATAATAAATAATGAAAGTGGTTTCGTTGATTACCCGATTAATAATGGATCAAAAGCAACACCTGCAATTGGAGATATTAATTCAGAAGGACCCTTTGAAGTTCTTGTACCCAAGTCACCATTAGGATGGAGTAATGATTTGACATCGTATAATTCAGAAACCGGTGAGGCAAATTGGACCCATGATAATTATTCTGCAAATTATAAGGGTGTCGTCATTTCAAATTTAGATAATAGTTCAGATGGTTCAAAGGAAATTATAAATGTCAATTTTGAAAATAGTAATCCAAATTCAAAAATCTTTGTATTAAATAACGATGGTAGTAATTATAATGGAGACTGGCCGAAAGTTTATCCTGAGAATTATGCTGGTGAGAATTACCTTAGTTATGGGATGCCTGCTGTTAGTGACATAGATAATGATGGTAAGAATGAAATTGTATTAGGGTTGATCGGTGGCTTATATATTTGGAAACACAATGGTTATAACTATTTAAATAATTCAAATCCGGTATTTACAAATACACAAATAAGTGAAATTGTATCCGACCCGAATATCACATTATTTCGATTGGATTGTCCTGCAATAATTGCAAATATGGACATGGACTTGGATAATTCTCAAGAAATTGTTTTTATGGCAGGTGGCAGCAATTATTGTTTTGTATTTATAACTGATAATAATGGGTATATTCTACCTGAGTGGGGTGAAAACAATATTCATAGAATTGAAATAACAAGGACTGTAACTGGTGCCGAAGAAATTGATGCATGGATGGGATTAATGCCCGGATTATCAGTCGGTAATATTGACAATGATGATGATTTAGAAATTGTTGTTGCAGATTATGGATTTATTCATGCCTGGAATATTAATGGTGAATACCTTCCTGCTTTTCCAATTTCGTGTGAAAATCTTAAAATGGATTTTATGGCCCCGCTTCTTGCTGATGTTGATATGGACAGTGATATTGAGATAATTATTGCTTCAAATTATGGTAAAATAAAAGCTTATAATCTTGATGGATCTACGGTGTTTGGTTTTCCATTACAAGTTGATGAGATGTATAGTAATCCTTGTATTACCGATATAGATTTCGATGGAAAGAATGAAATAGTTGCTGGTTCTTCCAAAGACATCTATGTGTGGGACACCGAAGGCGACGCCGACCGCATTGAATGGGGCATGTACAGGCATGATTCATATAATTCAGGTGTTTATGGAAATGATATATGCCACTTTTATTGCGGTGAGAATGTTATTGAAGAAAACGAAACTGTAACCTGGGGAAATCGCCGGCAAACAAAAAACGTGAGGATACTGGATGGGGGTCAATTGACTATTACTGGTAGAGTGGCTATGCCTGAAGGTTCAAAAATAATTGTTGAACGCGGAGGCGCATTAATCATTGATGGAGGTATAGTTACCAATGCATGTGATGGATTATGGCGCGGCGTAGAGGTCTGGGGTACTCACAACCAATCCCAGACCACTGCTTATCAGGGAATAGTCATTGTGCAGAATGAGGGCACTATTGAAAATGCTGAATATGGGATACGAACTATTAAAGCAGTTGATATTCCACCTCCCGGACAGGGTGAAACACTCGATTATAACTATACCGGGGGTATTGTTTATGGTGTCGGGGGTATTTTTAAAAACAATAAAACAGCCGTCAGGTTTTATAATTATGTACATGAAAGCAGTCTCAGCTTTTTCACAGATTGTGAATTTATTACCAATAATGATCTTTTTCCTGGTGTTGAAGTAGGTAATTTCATTGAATTGAATGAATTTGACGGTGTTGATATTTATGGCAGCACTTTTACCGAATCACGTATCTACATTGAGCCTGAGAACCGGACTTCAGGAATTGAATCTTATGAATCAAGGTTTTTTATAAATGATCATAATGACCAACCGAGCTCGTTTACCGGTTTATATTATGGTATAAGGGCTGATGCACACAATCCGTTAAAAACCGTAAAAATCGAAAATAGCGAGTTTATCAATAACCTTCGTTCTGTTTATCTGAATGGATTAATGGGAGCCACAATCAATCTAAATCGTTTTACTCCCTGGGATATTATTGAATTGGAACCTCAGGAAAGCTGGTGCCTTTACCTTGACTATTGCACAGATTATACGGTTGAAGAAAATAGCTTTATTTATGAACCCGGAAATCCTAAAGGCATCGGCCTTATCATTAATCAATCCGGGCAGGCTAACAACGAAATATACAATAACTATTTCTACAACTTGCAATATGCCACTTTAGCTCAGAATAATAACAGGGGGTTTTTTGATGAAATTGGCCTTAAAATCAAATGCAACGACTACGAATTAAACAGCCACGATATTGCGGTTACCTCATTAGATATACCATTGCCTGGAATTGCAAGATACCAGGGCAGTTCTGGTAACACCACCATGCAGGCAGGTAACCGTTTCAGTCTAAATAATAACGGCATCACGGACAGCGATTACAGCACCATCAGGCCGGCACCAATTACTTACTTTCACCATGATCCTTTTCTTTCTACGGAACCGAGGGTAAAACCTGAATATATTTCAAGGTATATTAGTCGGAGTAATGAAGGAACTCAGTTTGATAAAGATGAAAGCTGTAAATCTAACTTTTCAGGAGGTGGCGGCGGAGGTACCGGCCGAGATGAATTGCTTGCAGAAATGAATGAAAATGAATACAAGGCAGACAGCACCGGTGCTATACTTGAAGCCCTTGTTGACGGAGGTAACAGCGAACTACTGGAGCAGGAGGTGCTGCAAAGCATGCCGCCTGAAGCTTACGACCTCTACATGAGCCTTATGGGTAAATCGCCCTACCTTAGCGATTCGGTGATGATAGCAGCCGTGGAAAAAGAAAATGTGTTACCCAATGTGCTTATCAAAGATGTTCTTGTTGCCAATCCGCAATCTGCGAAATCGAACGAATTGTTGGATAAGGTGGATGAAAAATCGAATCCGTTTACCGAAGAGATGATTGCCGAGGTTTTATTAGGAAAATATATCGTGGAAGCAAAAGAAAACCTGGAAGCGTTGACAGCCATTTATGGCCAACGCCGTTCGACAGCGCTAAAATACCTGAAACAGTTGTACCTAAACGATACGGTGAATATCTGGGCTCACGACAGCCTTATTTATCTTCTCGAAAACGAGGAAGGCTTGCGGGAGAAATTCGAACTCATATCTGCATATACCGAAATAGATAACTGGACAGCCGCCTCCGTTTTGCTGAACAACCTGCCAACACAATTCAGCTTAAATGCTCATGAACAGGAAGTCTATAACGACTTTAAACAATTTTTTGATGTGATGTACGATCTTTATCAATCGGGTGATGGATTTGACAGCATCACCGCTGATCAGAATGCATTATTATATGATTTGGCTGATAATTCGGTGAATTTTGCAGGAGCTTATGCAAGATGTATTCTAAAACAAACCTATGATTATCCTTACAAGGAACTGGTACTTCTACCTGAAGAAGGACTAAAATCAAGTAATATTGTTTTCGATTTGCCAATTTCTGAAACCTTTTCTCCTGAATATGTAAAACTCTATCCCAATCCAGCCAATGATTATTTTATTGTGGAATTTCTCACCGGAAATGTAAACGGCGCCACCATTAGCATTTTTGATAGCCGAGGATTGCCTGTTAAAAACATCACAATACCCGGAAAACAACAGCACTGCGTTGTTAACATTAAAGATTTGCCAACAGGTGTTTATCTTATTAAAGTAAACATGGACGGGCGAACACTCGCAAGCGTGAAGTTAAGTAGACTTAAATAACAATTTTTAAGGCAACCGAAAGTTTTATTTTCGGTTGCCTTTTATATAACTACATTATTATGAAACTTTTATTCATGACTATATCGGTTCTGCTATTTATTTCCAGTCTCAATTCTCAGGATTCTATGTACTTCAATAATATCTATCAGCATGCAAACAATTTTGCCAAGGGCATGACCATATTGGAAACTGAAAATTGCTATGTCGGCTATGGAGGAACCGAGGACCCTGGCAATATTGGACTGATGTTGTTATTGTTCAAGATTGATAAGCAGGGTGAAGAAATGATCTGGAAGCCTTTTGGAGAGAATTATCACTCTTATTATTTTGGAAATGTAGGGGGTGCAATGATAAAAACTAGTGATGGAAATTTTGCTCTTGCCTATCATGCTGCAAATATTAGTGGTATAGCATATTCAACATTACTTAAACTTGATATAAATTTAGACACTATTTGGAAAAAAAATTATTCAACTAATAATTTGTGGACAATGACAATGAATTGTCGTCAAACAATTGATAATGGATTTATATTGGCAGGAAGTGTAAAACCAGCGTCTGGTGAATTTTGGGATTTTCTATTATTAAAAACCGACAGTTCCGGGAATATGCAATGGTACAATACTTTTGGAACTAATTTATCAGAACATGGTGAAAATGTAATCGAAACCCCTGATGGCGGTTACCTTATCGGCGGTTTCAGGTATAACCCTGCGGTGTATCACTCCCTGGATGCCCTGGTGATAAAAACCGACAGCCTCGGCAATGAGGAATGGACCAAAACCTATGGCAACCCGTATGTAGATGATGATATGGCTCATGTAGCTTTGGCAGATGATGGGAATTACTTAATAGCTACCGTTTATGGGCAATGGATATTTTCAAATGAGACCAGAATTGGTAAACAATGTATTTATAAGGTCAACCAGCAAGGACAAATTATTGATGTTTACTACCCTGGTGTTTCAAGAATAAGCAATTTTATTAGAAATTTCAGAAAATCAAATGATGGATATATCTTGACCGGCTTTTCCAAGGAAACCGATTCAGCTACATATCAATATTACAGCGGATGGATGATGAAAGTGGATAATAACCTTGATAGCTTATGGTATCGGGATTATATCCATTTTAATGATGAGTCAGCCGAGAACCTCTTGTATGATATGTCTCCCTGCCAGGACAGTGGCTATATCGGTATCGGCTATGCCCGTCCCGGAGCAGGCGGCAGCACGGAAAAAATGTGGATCATAAAGGTTGACAGCATGGGATGCGATACTGCGGGATGTGCAACGGGGACTTTTATGAGAGAATATTCTTTAAATTATAGTAAGAAAATCACTGCCTATCCTAACCCCGCCTCATCCGAAATCACCCTTGACTTCCAAAACACAGATCATCACAATAACATATTACTGGAGTGCTACAACATTTACGGGCAAAAGGTTCACACCGAAAAGATATGGAAAGGGCAACAGGAGACAAGAATAGATTTACAGGGATGGGCGAAAGGGTTGTATTATGCGGTGGTGAGGAGCGAGGGGAAGGTGGCGGGGACGGGGAGGTTTGTGGTAAGATAAAAGATTAAAGGAAAAAGTTCAAAGGAAAAAGGTTGAAATATATAGATATTGGTTGAAATACAGGGGAATAAGGGATAGCGGCAGTAGCAGTAGCAGTAGCAGCAGCAGTGGCAGGGCATTGACAGTGACAGCGGCAGGTTCAGTCTAATGCCTGAAGTTCCTCTCCTCACTCCATGCTCCATGCTCCTTGCTCCCTGCTCCCCGCTCCCTGAATAACGAATGAAGAACAATTGAAATAAGAATAACGAACTATTGGAAACAGTCGTCAAACACAGAACCCGGAACACTACCCTCAAAACGGTTAAAGCCCTGCCCTCACACCCACTCCCGTCTCCCTGCTCCATGCTCCATGCTCCTTGCTCCTTGCTCTATGCTAAAATAAGGAAAAAGGTTGAAATAAGTTGAAATTGCAGTATTATTCCTCTCTCTCTTCCTTCTTTGCATTCTGGGTTTGATAATATTCGATGTCCTTTAAAATATTGGTAGCTTCTACCAAATAGACGTCTTTTTTCAAACCCAATATCCATGCGTCTGTCCTTGCTTTTTTCGAGGTATCCGATTCCACTTCGGGAAGGTCGGCATTTAATATTTTCACCACCATGTTCAGGGTATCTTTTCCGATGCGTTCAAACTTTTTGCCTTCCAGCTCGCGCTTATCAATTGCTGCTTTGAACTTATCGAAGTTCAGGCTGAACAAGGTACTATCCCTCAGTTTTTCCATCCTCTCTCCGTTTTCCTCAACAAGGTTGAAGATCGAATCGTTTCTGATCCTTTTTTCGCTGATATCTTCTATATAAGTTTTATCAAACGACAAGTCCCAGGGATTATAAACCAAAGGAGCTATTTCATCCCAGGGCATTGCAAAATCCGCTTTGCTTTCGTTGTAATCCATATAATTAAAATAATCGGGCATCACAATATCGGGTACAACTCCCTTCAACTGCGTAGCTCCGCCATTGATGCGATAGAACTTCTGAACGGTCATTTTAAGAGAACCCAGTGGATTCATATCTGCCGGTTTTTTTGGGATCATCCGGTCAAGCTCGGTAAAATTCTGAACCGTTCCTTTCCCATAGGTTGAATTACCGCCTATGACCAGTCCGCGGTTATAATCCTGGATAGCCGCTGCAAATATTTCGGAGGCGGAGGCGCTGATGGAATTAACCATGACAACGAGTGGCCCGCCATACTGTATTTCAGGATCGGTATCTTTTAAAGTCTTTTTTATTCCCTTGCTTCCAACAGCCTGCACCATAGGCCCGTCCTTGATAAACAAGCCGGCAATTTTAACCACATCATCCAGCGATCCGCCGCCATTGTCCCTTAAATCGAAAACTATTCCTGAAATGCCTTCCTTCTTCAGCTTTTCAATTTCAATTTTAACATCCTCATAACAGTTTCTTCCATTTGCATTTCCAAAATCCACGTAAAAGGAAGGAAGCTTGATATAGCCGAATTTCTTACCCGTTGGTCGGTCATCAATAATGACCGATTTTGCATAGGTATCCTCCAAAATAACCACATCTCTGATCAGTGATAATTCCTTCGCAGTACCGTCAATCTTTTTAATGGATAATCTGACCTTTGTACCTTTCTTTCCCCTGATAAGCTGAACAGCCTCATCAAGCCTCATATCCACAACGTCAACAAAAGGCTCGTCACCTTGTGCTACTTTAAGAATTAAATCCCCGACTTCAAGTTCACCGTCTTTCCACGAAGGACTTCCGGGAACGATGTGGTTCACTTCGATATAGGCATTCTTTTGTGTGAGCTGAGCGCCGATTCCCTCAAGCTGGCCGGAAAAACGAATATCGAAATTTTCCTTGTCCTTTGGAGGGAAATATTCTGTATGCGGATCGAATACATTAACGAGAGAATTGATGTACGTATTCAGCCTGTCGTCCTGGTCAAGCTTCAACAGGCGGTGAAATAGATCATCATATCGTTTCATCACTTTTTCGCGTGATTCCTTTTCAAGTTGAGTAAAACTTTTAACAGTGACCGTATCGCTCTTTTCTGTTGCTTTTTCCTGATCTTCTGTGAGATCAATAAGATAAGCCAGGGTTTCATACTTCAGCGACTGACGCCACCTGTCCTTAAGAGCCGACTGACTGACTGCAAAATCAAGTTTTTCAGTATCAAATTCAAATGTTTCATTCACTGAAAAATCAAAGGGCTGACTTAAAATTTCCTGGTAATATTTTTCAGCTTCCTTTATCCGCTTGTCAAGGATGGTGACCGACTGATCAAAAAACTTAAATGTGGATTCCTTCATTTCATCATCGAGGTCTCTTTTGAATTTTGAAAGCGTTTCAACATCACTTTTAATAAAGAACCTTTTTCCAAAATCAATTCGTTCGATGTATAAACCGAATGCTTTTTCAGAAAAATCATTATTGATATCCGCCGGATGGTAATGTCCACTGTTAATAGCAAAATTGATCACTTTAATCAGCATCTCCCTCCGTAAATCATCGGTATTGCTGCTAAAACCAATCAGAAACAAACCTGACACTACGAAAAGAATTGCTATTCCTGTTATTTTGAAATATCTTGAGTTCATAAATTTAAAATGTTAACCTGATAATAACTCTGAAATACCTTGTAAAAGTACTGATTTACAAATATTATTACGTTTTAAAATGTTAATTGTTGTTAATTGAGCTAAATATGACATTTAAATCTCAATAACAAAATTCAGCGAAGTATATGATGGTTCTTTTAAAACAAAACTCCTCACTCCGACAATCGGACATTCAAAATAAAAACTTGAATATTTCGGGCAACTTCTATGAAAAAGTCCACTCCAAAAAGTCTCAAACGTAGATCGTCATTGCGAACGCAGTGAAGCTATCTTTTTATTAACAGCGGTTTGCTTCATCCGCTGCGCTACTTCGCAATGACATACTGACTTTACGGAGTGGACTCAAGAAATAAGTAATAAGGTCTTTGCATTTTATTAAGAGATTTTTACTAAGGTTAGCGCAAAAAGGAAAATAAGGTTTTTTCGGTAAATCAAGACTTAACAGTATTTCTTAGTTTTACTTAAACTTTATTTTATAAGGATTTGAGCCTTAGTAACAGATTGCACCTAAAGGAACTCACCTTATTACATACGATATTGTACTTGTTGAAAATATAAGGTAAGCCTGGTTACTATATTTCCCCTATTTCCCCTATTTCCCTTATTACCTTTATTCCTTCTTACTAGGTAAATTCTATCCAGCTTTAGAAATAAATCCTGTGGAGGTTAAACATCAATATTGGCGTATTTCGCATTCTTTTCAATGAACTCCCTGCGTGGCGGAACTTCATCCCCCATAAGCATTGAAAAGATGCGGTCGGCTTCTGTACCGTTTTCGATGGTGGCCTGCCGCAGGGTTCGGAATTCGGGATTCATAGTTGTCATCCATAATTGCTCTGCATTCATTTCACCCAAACCTTTATAACGCTGCATGTGAACGCCTTTTTCTGAACCGTTGTCGGAATACCTGTTGGTAATTTCAATTCGCTCTTCTTCACTCCAGGCATATTGTTCCTTGTTCCCTTTTTTAATAAGGTAAAGGGGAGGTGTGGCGATATAAACATAACCGTTTTCGATGAGTTCTTTCATATACCTGAAAAAGAAGGTAAGAAGCAAAGTAGTGATATGGCTCCCATCAATGTCGGCATCGGTCATGATGATCACCTTATGATACCTTAATTTGTCAAGGTTCAATGCTTTACTATCTTCATCGGTTCCGATGGAGATTCCAAGCGCTGTGAACATATTCCTGATTTCTTCATTTTCGAAGACTCTATGCTGCATGGCTTTCTCCACATTCAATATTTTACCCCTTAAAGGAAGAATAGCCTGAAATTTTCTGTCGCGTCCCTGCTTGGCAGTACCCCCTGCAGAGTCACCCTCTACGAGGTAGATTTCACACAATGCAGGATCTCTTTCGGAGCAGTCTGCAAGTTTGCCCGGAAGTCCTGACCCGGTAAGTACATTTTTGCGTTGCACCAGTTCTCTCGCTTTTCGCGCTGCATGTCGTGCAGTGGCGGCGAGGATTACTTTATTTACGATGGTCCTTGCCTCTTTGGGATGTTCTTCAAGGTAATACGCCAGGTACTCGCTCACCAACTGATCAACTGTCCCCATGATATCGGAATTACCGAGTTTAGTCTTTGTTTGACCTTCAAACTGGGGCTCTGCAACTTTAACGGAAATAATAGCAGTCAGGCCTTCCCTGAAATCGTCGCCGTTGATATCAAACTTAAGTTTGGATAACATGCCCGATTTATCGGCATAATTTTTTAATGTGCGTGTCAGCCCTCGTCTGAACCCTGAAAGATGAGTGCCACCCTCATGGGTATTTATATTGTTGACGTAGGAATGAATATTTTCGGAAAAAGAGGTATTGTATTGCATTGCTATTTCCATGGGCACACCATTTTTTTCTCCTTCAATGCAAATCGGATCGGGCATCAATTTTTCTCTGGTTTCGTCAAGGTAGTTGATGAAATCTTTCAGGCCATCATTCGAATAATATCTGTTCGAAAGAAAATTACCTTCTTCGTCTTTTTCTCTTTCATCAGTAATTGTAAGCGCAATGCCTTTATTTAAAAAAGCCAGTTCCCTCAATCTCGAGGATAATATATCATAGCTGAATTCAAGCGTGTTAAAAATGCTTCCATCTGGGATAAAGGTTACATCAGTGCCTGTCCTGTCCGAATCGCCTGTAATTCTGACGTCATACTGAGGTTTTCCTTTTTCATATTCCTGTTCAAATACTTTGCCTTCACGGTAAACGGTAACTTTAAGGTGGTCGGAAAGAGCGTTAACGCAGGAAACGCCTACGCCATGAAGACCTCCGGATACCTTATAAGAACCTTTGTCAAATTTTCCCCCGGCGTGCAATACCGTCATTACTACTTCCAGCGCCGATTTATTTTCCTTTTCGTGCAGCCCGGTTGGTATTCCGCGTCCGTTATCAGTAACCGTTACCGAGTTGTTTTCATGAATAATTACACTGATCGTATCACAATACCCGGCAAGGGCCTCGTCAATGGAATTGTCAACTACTTCATTAACCAGATGGTGCAATCCTCTTGAACTGACATCGCCGATAAACATTGCAGGCCGTTTTCTGACTGCTTCAAGTCCTTCTAAAACCTGAATATTATTGGCATTATAATTATCACTTGCAAACTTGTTTTTTTCTTCTACTGTCATAATCAACTATCTATAAAAATTTATTTTTTTTGACTGGTGCGAAAGTAATATAATTAAATGAAATTCAGAACGCTAAACCATTCCTTTTATGAATATTTTTATTAACATTTCTTTATAGGAAATATTTAAGCCGAATTAAACCCTTTTTGATATTTTTGCGCGAGGCCTCTAACCGGGCTAAATATCAAAATGATTGAAAATAAGAAGATAGTTGTCGTCCTTCCGGCTTATAACGCTGAACTTACATTAAGGCAAACCTATAATGAAATCCCTTTTGACATAGTAGATGAAATAGTACTCGTAGATGATAAAAGCAGCGACCGTACTACCGAACTGGCCAGGGAAATCGGGATCAGAAACGTAATAAGGCACGAAATAAACAAAGGATATGGCGGCAACCAGAAGACTTGCTACGACACTGCCCTTGCCCTCGGCGGAGATATCGTCATCATGCTTCACCCCGACTACCAGTACGATCCGCGGCTTATACATTCCATGGCTTTTCTTATCGCTAAGGATGTTTACAAAGTCGTACTTGGTTCAAGGATATTGGGAAACGGCGCCCTCAGAGGTGGAATGCCGGTGGTTAAATACGTTTCAAACCGTTTACTTACTTTTTTCCAGAATTTAATTACGGGTCAGAAATTATCCGAATATCATACCGGTTACAGAGCTTTTTCAGCAGAGGTGCTCAGAAGCATTAATTATCACGGCAACTCGGATAACTACGTGTTCGATAATCAGTTGCTCTGCCAGATCATTTACAGAGGTTACGAAATCGCTGAAATTACTTGTCCCACCAAGTACTTTAAAGAGGCTTCTTCCATCAATTTGAAAAACAGTTTCATTTATGCTGTGGGCGTTCTTAAAACTTCATTATTATACTTTTTAAGCAAAACAGGCATATACAAATCGAAAATTTTCATGGATTAACCGTAAACAAAACTCCTTGCTCCTTGCTCCATGCTCCATGCTTACTCAAAATACTCATATTCGTACCTTAAAGTATATTCCTGGTTTATTCCGGTTCCATGCAGGTCAATAAACACCTTTGTTGCGATTACATCATTCCGGTCATTGAATTTTCTTGAAACCGTGTTGTTAATCCCGCCCTGGCCGTTGGATTCGGTTTGCTCAATGACATTTCCCTGTTCATCGTACATCATCGTTGTAATTGTCCGGCCACGCAGGTTCTCTTCATCAATTTCAGTAACCATATTCCTGTCATTGTAGGAATAAAGCGATTTGGAGATCAGTTTGTCCTTTTCATTGTAAGTAAGAACCTTTTCAAGACGGCCATTTTCATCCCAGACGTATTTATTCCGGCGAACCTCACCATCCATCTGCCACTTTGAATTTTCAATGCTCATTCCCGAATTATCGTAACTTATTGATTCTTTAGCCACAAGTTTGCCGTATTCATACTCTTCTTTTCCGGTCAGCTTATTATTTTGGTATGTATAAATCTCTTTCGCTTCTATTTCATTGTCCGAATCGGTAGTTGTTTTTTCCAGGATTTGGCCTTGTTCATCGAGCTTATATTCGATTGTATCCGTAGTCCCATCGGCATAATGCTTCAATTCCCTGATGATGTTTCCATTTTCATCGGGTTCATAAGTCCTGTGATCTGCAATTTCATCATCCTGCATAAAGATAAACTCCTCAATGAGATGGCCTTTATCATTATAATTATGAACCGACTTATCTTCTATCCCTCCCGTGGCATTATATTTTTCATCCAGTATTATATTGCCCTGATCGTTCATTTCAGTAAAACCGTATTTGTAACCCTTGTCATCCTGCTCATTAATAGGTATCCCTTCCTGATGATCGTATTTATAAACAGCAATTGATTTTATCTTTTTCGTCATGATTTTCAAAAATTTATGAGGGTAAGCAAGTATTCTTTTTATTTTCGCAACAAATTTAAAATATAATCCAAATAAACATCATTATAAAAAGTTAAAAACCGACATTTATGAAGAACTCATCTTATTTAATCATTTTAATTGTTATTGCAGTAATGACAGGTTGTGAACAACAGAAAAAGATCGTTCCGGGAAAATATCCGGTTGCGCAAAAATCGGATCAGACAGATGACTATTTCGGAACAGCAGTATCCGATCCCTATCGCTGGCTTGAAGACGATAACTCAGATGAAACCGCCGCGTGGGTAAAAGCAGAAAATGAAGTCACCTTTGGCTATCTTGAACAGATTCCTTTCAGAGCAAAAGTAAAAGAACGCCTTGAACAAATCTGGGATTACCCGAAATTCAGCGCACCCTTCAGGGAAGGAGAATATTATTATTTTTTCAAGAATGATGGAATGCAAAACCAATATGTCCTCTATCAGCAAAAAGGACTTGATGGTGAACCCGTTCTATTTCTTGACCCGAACACATTTTCGGAAGACGGTACGATTTCTCTTTCAGGGCTTGAATTCAGCAAAGACGCGAAATATGCGGCGTACAGCATTTCCAAATCAGGTTCGGACTGGAATGAAATTTTTGTACTGGATGTTGCTACAAAAACCAAACTTGAAGATCATCTCGAGTGGATCAAGTTTTCAGGATTAGCCTGGAAAAACGATGGCTTCTACTACAGCAGTTATGGCAAACCGGGTGAAGGCGACGCTCTTAAAGGTAAAAACGAATATCACAAAGTGTATTACCACAAAATCGGGACACCTCAAAGCGAGGATGTTTTATTTTATAAAAATGATGAATATCCGTTGCGAAACTATTCTGCCGGCACCACCGAAGATGAATCCTTGTTGATCATGAGTGAAAGTGAAAGCACAAGCGGTAATTCACTTTACATTAAAAAGCTTGATGACAAATCAAGTCAATTAATTCAGATCACAGAAGGATTCGATAATGAGTATAATATTATTGATAATTCAGGTGATATCCTTTTGATCATGACCAATCAGGATGCCCCGAAATGGAAACTGGTCAGGGTTGATCTTTCCCAGCCTGAAAAGGAAAACTGGAAAGTGGTCATTCCTGAGAAGGAAGAAGTGCTGCAGTCTGTTTCGGTGGTTGGAGGCAAACTATTAGCAACTTATATGAAAGATGCTGTAAGCGTTGCATTTATTTATGATTATGAAGGTAATAATCCTGGCGATCTCAGCCTGCCGGGAATCGGAACCCTCGCGGGGATCAGCGGTAAAAAGGAAGACAATATTGCATTTTATACCTTTACCTCATTTACCTTCCCGTCAACCATTTACAAATATGATGTGGCCAAAAACACTTCTGAAATTTTTATACAGCCCGATATTGATTTTGACATGAATGCGTATGAAACCAAACAGGTTTTTTATACAAGCAAGGACGGAACCAAAGTTCCGATGTTCCTGGTTTATAAAAAAGGAATGACCATGAATGGTAAAAACCCGACCTATCTTTATGGTTATGGCGGATTTAATATTTCTATGACCCCGGGTTTCAGCATTACGCGGCTTGTCCTGCTTGAGAACGGATTTGTATATGCCATGGCATGCCTCCGTGGCGGCGGGGAATACGGTGAGGACTGGCACGAAGCCGGCACAAAGCTTAAAAAGCAGAATGTATTTGATGATTTCATTGCTGCAGCTGAATATCTCATAACCGAAAATTATACTTCTCCTGAAAAATTAGCTATTGCGGGTGGGTCAAACGGCGGATTGCTCGTCGGTGCGTGTATGATACAGCGTCCCGATTTATTTAAGGTAGCTTTGCCTGCAGTGGGTGTAATGGATATGCTGCGTTATCATAAATTTACCATCGGATGGGCATGGGCTTCGGATTACGGAACCAGCGAGGATGATGCTGAAATGTTTAATTATTTGTACGGCTATTCACCGCTTCATACATTAAAAGCCGGTGTCGAGTACCCGGCAACCCTGGTAACCACTGCCGATCATGACGACAGGGTCGTCCCGGCACATTCCTTCAAATTTGCCGCAACCCTGCAGGAAAAACACAAAGGCGAGAATCCGGTTCTCATCAGGATTGATGTCAAGGCCGGCCATGGTGGCGGAAAGCCAACGGCTAAAGTCATCGAAGAATACACTGACGAATGGTCGTTTATAATGGTCAATCTTGGAGTAAAACCAATTTACCAGTAAAAAGATTCAGGTGAATATTACAGAAAGCAGCTAAGATATGGCTGCTTTTTTTATGTTATCATTCACGGGGTGACTTATATGCCGGACCATATAGTCACCCCGTGAATAGATGCACAAAGTTTCTATCCGGCAACCACTTTTTACTTTTTCATTTTTTGTTTTGTGGTTTTACTTTTCCACTCATCGAAAAAAAACATAACTTTGTGAAAATTAAACATCGGAAATGACAGGTAAAATCATAAATATCGATCCTGAAGTCCTGGGCGGAACTCCTGTTTTCAGTGGAACACGCGTGCCGGTAAAAAACCTGTTCGACTATCTCGAAGCCGGAAAATCAATTGATGTTTTTGTTGAAGATTTCGATACTGTGCAAAAAGAGCAGGTTTTACAGTTACTTGCTTTGACCAATAAACTATTGCTTACCAATACTCAGATACTGGATGAAAATTTTGCTTGATGAGTGCATTACCATAAAGTTAAAATCTCTTCTTGGCGGACAGGAAGTTTTTTCGGTAGGGCAAATGAACTGGAAAGGAATGAAAAACGGATTGCTTCTGATGAAAGCAGTCAGAGAAAATTTTGATTTATTTCTCACCAATGATAAAAATATAATCCATCAGCAAAACCCTTCTCAGTATTACATTTCAATTGTAGTTTTAAATTCCGGAAACAGCAATATCGAATCTTTACAGAAATTTATCCCCTCTTTTTTAGGAAGGATAAATACGTTTGAAAAGGGCAGAATTTATGTTCTTGAGAGTGAGACTTCGGCTTGAAATAAGTAAAAATTAGAAAGTTATACCAAAGTAAGAAATTCTGTTTAGTCCGATAGGACTTATCGGAGTTTCTTACTTTGGTTAATGCCGTGTAGATTTATGTTATAGTCCAGTTTGCCTGACTGATTTAACTTCTGGAATTTTAAATAAATCACTTCGGTATTATTTGTCATTTTAACCCCGTTCGGCCCCGCTGCCGCGAGCTTGTATCTCTTGCCTCAACAACCAAAATCC
>JAGVPB010000082.1 GCA_020052415.1 Bacteroidales bacterium
ATCTGAATATGCACATGAGCTATTTAGGGTATATCTGCTCTCATTCATTTTCACTTTACAGCACTAAAATATTTAAGTTTGCAAACATAGGAGGGTATAAAGGTATAAGGGTGTGTGAATTTGCTCCATGCACCAAGCCCCATGCTCCCTGTCGAAGCGCAGCGAAGATCCCGCTTTGCGGGGCTCCATGCACCTTTTCCTCACTCCTCAAACACATCAAACTTTATCCCCTGCGCCAGGGGCAGCTCTGTGCTGAAGTTGATGGTGTTGGTTTGCCGGCGCATGTAAGCTTTCCAGGCATCGGAACCGGATTCGCGGCCACCGCCGGTATCCTTTTCACCACCGAAAGCCCCACCGATCTCGGCGCCATTGGTTGCGATATTCACATTGGCAATGCCGCAATCGGAACCTTCATGCGAAAGGAAACGTTCGGTTTCATGGATATTTTTAGAGAATATTGCTGAGGAAAGTCCCTGAGGAACATTGTTGTGCATCTCGATTACTTCTTCTATCGTCTTGTATTTCATCAGGTAAAGGATGGGAGCAAAAGTTTCTTCCTGTACGATCTGAAAATGATTTTCAGCCTCGGCTATACAAGGTACCACGTAGTTACCCGATTCAAAGCCTTCACCTGTCAAAACCTGTCCACCGTACAGAATTTTTCCTCCTTCATTTACCACCAGTTCCTGAGCCTTTATGAAAGCTTCGACAGCGGATTTATCCACCAGAGGACCCATGAATTTACTATCATCCAGCGGAAGTCCAATCTTAATTTGCTTATAAGCAGCAATAAGCCTATCTCTGAAAATATCGTACATACATTCATGAATGAAAAGGCGGCGGGTTGTTGTACAGCGTTGCCCGGCTGTGGCAATGGCTCCAAAGAGGCTTGCACGGAGAGCCAGGTTTTTGTTTCCGTATTGCGAAATGATAATGGCGTTGTTGCCACCCAGTTCAAGGATAGTCCGGCCTAATCTTTCGCCGACGAGCTTTGCTACCCTCCTGCCAACTGCGACAGATCCAGTTACTGAAATAAGAGGAACTCTTTTATCTGTGAGAAAATCATCTCCTATAGATTTTGATCCTGCAACCACAAGGTTCATAACACCCTCAGGTACATTATTCCTAATCAGCACATCTTTTAATATATTATGAACCGCTATGGCGCACAATGGAGTTTTGGAAGAGGGCTTCCAGATGACAACATCACCGGCGATCAAAGCGATCATGGTATTCCATGCCCATACAGCTACCGGAAAATTAAACGATGAGATCACACCAACAATACCTAGCGGATGGTACTGCTCGTACATGCGATGTTTTACGCGTTCGGAATGCATTGTGAAACCGTACAATTGCCTTGACTGTCCAACTGCAAAGTCAGCGATGTCTATCATTTCCTGAACCTCACCAAGTCCTTCCTGGTAGATTTTGCCCATTTCATAGGACACCAGCATGCCGAGGGATTCTTTGTATTTTCTCAGCTCCTCTCCCATCTGCCTGACGATCTCACCGCGTCCTGGCGCCGGAACCATACGCCAGGTTTTAAATGCTTCCTGAGCTTTGGCAACCATCTTTTCATAATCATCCCGGGTTGCCTGCCTCACTTTCGCTATCAGCCTTCCATCAGCAGGCGAATATGATTCAAGGAATTCACCTTTGGTTTCATACCAATTAACGCCTGTAGATGCACCCTTATTCATTTGCTTCAATCCAAGATCATTCATCATCTTACTGATTCCAAACTTATCCATGCTGAGTTGTTTCAATGTGTTAATAAAACTTTAAATTTTCAGAATAATAACACTGTAAACGGCTGATTGTTTTGGATTGAAGAGTTGACGGAGCCTCATCAGGAATTTTTTACATGCCAATTTTTGTGGAATTATTTATGCGTAATTAATATTAAAATTATGTTGTAAATTTGTCAGTATCAATTTATAATTTTTTTATTATGCCAACTGGAACTGTGAAATTTTTTATGGAACAAAAAGGCTTCGGATTTATCATAGATGATGAAACCAAAGAGGAAGTTTTTGTTCACGTGTCGGGCCTCATTGACAAAGTGAAAGCGGAAGATAAAGTTACTTATCAGGTGGAAGAAGATAAGCGCGGGAAGAAGGCGAAAGAAGTACAGAAGATCTGACAAGCTTTCAGAATTCATTTTGCGGGCTTCCCCAATTGGGGAAGCTTTTTTAATTTTATAATGAATTCAATATTCATTTTTTTATTAAATTAGTGAACTTTTTTTAAAGTTGACGAATTAAAAAATTAAAAGCTATGCAAACATTTATCCTGCTCACCAAACTCTCTCCGGAGGTTTCAAAGAAAATGAAAGACCGGACGAATATCGGCCATTCATGGCTTGATAAGGTAAAGGAAAAGTGCCCGAAAGTTAAATTTATTGCTCATTATGCGATCCTGGGGCAATACGATTTTCTTGATATTTATGAGGCGCCGGATAATGAAACGGCAGCCAAAGTTTCCATTATCAGCCAGGCAAATGGTGCTGCGACTGCAGAAAGCATGATTGCTATCCCGTACAAACGGTTCCTGAAACTGACGGAAGAAATTTAAAATTCCTTAAGAAAAGTCACCCCGTGAGTTCATTTTACAAGTTTCCCCAATGCCAGAAACATCAGGTCAATTTTCATTGAACACGCACGGGGTGACTATATGACAAACGTATCAACCGAGCTGGTTCATAACCTCTTCAAAAATGATCCGGAACCACACTGTATAAACTTCAGGATTAGCTTTCATGTCGGCACTGATTGCTTCCATTGACATGTATTTCCAATCGTGTACTTCTTCCGCATTTATGACCGGTTGAATATTGGTAAATCCAAAAAAAACATGATCAAGTTCGTGTTCGGTTAATCCGTTTCCAACCTGAGCCTTATAAACAAATTGTAACTTCCTTTCTACATCACAGTCAAAACCCATTTCTTCTCTGAGCCGGCGATGAACGGCAGATTCTATGGTTTCGCCATAGCGCGGATGGCTGCAGCAGGTATTGGTCCACAAACCGGGAGAGTGGTATTTTGTTAAGGAACGCTGCTGAAGCACTAATTTATTATCAGAGTTAAAAATAAATACTGAAAAGGCACGATGCAGGACTCCCTTAAGGTGAGCTTCCATTTTCTCCATTTTCCCGAGGGCCTTATCATTTTTATCCACAAGAATAACTTCTTCCATTTGCTGAAATTGAATGTCGCAAAGATATAAAAATCACTTTGCGAATTTTTCCGCGGTTCTGATTAATAGCTGCTATTTAACTACTCTGCTAATTACATTTAATTTTACCAAATAGAAAATATTGTTATTTTTGCTGTCCTTTTTAAAAAATGAATAATGTATTTACAGTCAAACGACTGATCTCTATTTCAAGATTTGAAATTGTCAATATATGGAAACGAAAAATCAGCTTAATCAAAATCCTGATTCTGTGAACACTCAGGAGCAGGAGGAGAATGCTAAATCTGTCGAGCAGACAAAAATTAAACCGAAACGCAGCAAAAAATCACCTGTAAACAATCAGGATGAAAAACCCAAAAAAAAGGTTAAAAGAGCAGTAAAGAAACCAAAAAAAACTGAAGAAATTTCTGCTGATACTTCGATTTTGCCCAGTGAAATATCTGTAACCGGGCAAATCCCGGAAATTCCTCCCAAGCCTGTCAAAAAGGAACGAAAGGTTAAAAAACCAACATCTACCGGGGAAAAAACAGAAACAGTTGCCGGTGAGGAGTTGACAACAACTACAGAAGTAATTAAGGAAACGGGGCAGTCTAAGGGTATCGCTACAGAGAAAAAGTCTGAAGTTTCGGAAGAAATGGGACTGGCTGCCGAACTTTCGCTTCATGAGGATTTGGCAGTGATAAGCCCTGACGAAACCGATGAGGAAGAAGAGGCCGAAGATGAAGCAGAGAGTGAAGGTGATATCCTGAATCTGAACCGTCAGGAACTCGTAACATTGCTGGAAGAGACAGTAAGGGAATCCGACATCAACATCATCAGGAAAAAAGTCGCACTGATAAAAGTTACTTTTCTTAAGCTAAACAAAGAAGAACAGCATCAGAAATATGAGGATTTTATTGCCTCCGGACATGATAAAGCTGAATTCGATCACGTGCAGGATGAACTGGAAGTAAGGTTCAATGCTGCATTTTCTATATACAAAGATAACAGGCAGGTTTACCTTGAAACCCAGGAAAAACTGAAGGTCAGGAATCTCGAACAAAAAAGAATAATATTAGAAGAATTAAAGGCACTTATTGATTCGGAAGAATCGCTCAAGAAAACGTATGATGAATTCAAAGTGCTGCAGGAAAAATGGAAAGAGATCGGGATGGTTCCGAAAAACACTGTCAATGATCTGTGGCAGAGCTACCATTTTCTTGTTGAAAAGTTCTTCGACAAAGTAAAAATCAACAAGGAACTCAGGGATCTGGATCTTCGAAAAAACCTGGAGTCGAAAATTGAATTATGCGAACAAACCGAAGGGCTGTTGCTGGAATCTTCTATCCTTAAATCTTTCAAGCAGTTGCAGAAATATCATCAGCACTGGAAAGAAATCGGGCCTGTTCCTCAGGATAAAAAAGATGAAATCTGGGAAAGATTCAAGAATGCAACTGATAAAATCAACCAGAGACGCCGCGAACATTATGAAAAGCTGGAGGATACCTATAAAAATAACCTGATGGCAAAAACAGCCCTCTGCGAAAAGGCGGAAGAAATCCTTCAACTTGAAAACAATTCTATTAAAGATTGGCAGCAAACGACAGATCAAATAACAGAATTGCTGAAAGTGTGGAAAACCATTGGACCGGCACCACGAAAACAAAATGATGAAATCTGGGATAGGTTTAAGACATCGCTCGATACTTTTTTTTCGGGTAAAAAAGATTTTTTCCAGAAAATAAAGGAAGAACAACTCAATAACTATAACCTGAAGCTTAACCTCTGCAATCAGGCTGAGGCAATCAAATCGAGTACCGACTGGAAACGAACCTCGCAGGAGCTGATCAAACTTCAGAATGAATGGAGAGGTATCGGTCCAGTCCCACGGAAATTATCCGACAAAATATGGAAGAGATTCAGAGCGGCTTGCGATGAATTTTTTAATGCAAAGTCATCGTTTTATTCCAATATCGGTAAAACCGAATCAGATAACCTGAAGTTAAAAGAAGATTTGATTAAAAAAGTTGAAGAATTCGCCTACAGCGAAGATAAAAATGCCAACCTTGAAACATTGAAAGGTTTCCAGCGCGAATGGACAGAAATCGGACATGTGCCTTTAAAGGAAAAAGACCGGCTTCAAAATGAATTCAGGACGGGTATCAACAAACAACTTGATAAACTTAAGATTTCAAAAACCGAAATTCAGAATATCAATTACAAGAACCGTCTTGAAGGATTAAAAGATAATCCTAATTCAGACAGGATCATGAGCAACGAAAGGATCATGCTCATTACCAAACGCAAGAAAATTGAAGAGGAGATCAAACTATGGGAAAACAATATCGGGTTTCTTGCTGCATCAAAAAAAGCATCACTTCTGAAAGAAGAATTCGAAAAGAAAATTCAAAATGGTAAACAGGAAGTGGATGTTCTGAATCAAAAAATAAAGATGCTCGAAAAAGAAATGGATTAATTAATAGACCAGTCGCGGACTGGTTTTTTTTTTGCATAAAAAATCATAGCTTCCTACAATCCAAATAGTTTTATATTTGTTAAATATGTTTGAAATTTTGATAAAGACGACTTAGTAAATCTGCAATCAATCATTTCTACTATGACAATTGGTAACCTGATAACCGGGACAAGCAAGAGAAAGAAACGGGAATTTTTTATTCCTTATATCAAAGATCGCGAAGTAATAGATATCGGTTGTGCGGGAAATGAGGACAATCCTTATGATAAAGAGGACTGGCTTCACAAGTACATTGCAGAAGCTGCCAAATACTGTGTGGGAATAGACATGGACGAACCGAAAGTGAACGAACTGAAAGCCCGAGGATACAATGTTGTGGCAATAAAAGCTCAGCAAATAAAACTGGACAGACAGTTCGACGTGGTGTGTGCTTTTGATGTGATGGAGCACATCGAAGATCAGAAATCCTTTTTCGACAATATCAATTCGCTGCTTAAGAGTGATGGAAAACTGCTGATCAGCGTTCCGAATCCTTTCTTTTTTATGAAGTTTCTGAGGGCAGGTATAAAAGGAGACGGGAATAATAACCCAGAGCATGTATGCTGGTTTTGCAACAGCACGATACGTGAGCATCTGAGACGATTTGGGTTTAAGGTTGACCGTCTGGAGTTCAGGAGCGGTGAGCCGAGGTTGTACAAGTTAATTTTCCTGCCGAAGATATGGCGGCATACTTCGCTTTATGTGGTAGCAAGCAGGATGGAATAGGTTTCGGGTTCAAGGTTCAAGGTTCAAGGTTTAAAGTTTTGCCGAAGGCATTCCTTTGGGACAGGTTTCAGTAATTGTAATTGAGCCGGAGAGGGAATTTAATTGATCAATAATATTTTTTGAGGAAATTCTTTATTATCCAGTTTAACATAGTAAATGCCTGGTTTGCACCTTATCCCGTTATCATCCGTTCCATCCCAGATTGCTTTAGATACATTCGGAAATACGCTGAGTTTCCTGATTACATTACCGGAAATATTAAAAATCAAAATCTTACTTTCAAAAGGATAATTGATATGCTCAAAAGTGATTTTATTTTTAAAAGGGTTTGGGTAACAAGAAATCTCCGGCAGGGTAGCTTCATCATAACCGACCGTCTTAATAACATGAATATAATTTTCTCTTAAAAAGGAATTTGTATCAATATTGTTGTAAACAATCAAGTTTACTGAATACCATCCAGTGTCTTGATAAGTAAAAGCAGGATTTATCTCATAAGAATCAATTATCCCGTCATTATTAAAATCCCATTCAAAAATACCAATATCACCAATAGAGTAATTATAAAATTGAACATCTAATGGCATCTCACCTGTAACAATATAGACACTATCATAATTAGTAAAAGTAATGTTTTCATTTTCAGAATTTTTTGCTGAAAAATTAGCAAGTAATGGCTCCTGGCCTTTTGAAAAAATATTAGATACTTCGTAAGTAATACCATAGTCAAGTGAATGCAATATATAGGTATTGGCATTTTGCCAAGACATGCTCAAAAAATCACATTTAATATAAACTTCTCCTTCTATTCTTCCTCCAACAATTCCAAGGCTATAAAATTCCCCGTAATTGAAATTATTTAAACTTATCCATGTATTTCCAAAATCAATACTTAAAAGGAGAAGTCCATGAGAATGGTTGAAAAGAAATAACTCTCCATTATTTGTCCCTCTTGACAATTCAATTGCATCATTCCAATTAAAAACAAATTTTTCATTTAAGTATAAATTCTCATAATTATCAACTGATTTTAATAAGTAAACAGAATCAGCTACATTAGACTTATAAGTAAGAACATAACCAATATTTGTTTGATTATCAATTTCACTTTCAAAGTAATTTCCAAAAAATCCATTATATGCATGGCTGATAAATGTTTGTCCAAAATCCTCGCTGTGGGCAACGAAAATATTATACAATTCTCCCTCAATCCTACTTCCGCATATACCAGAATACATACCACTATTTCTGTATTCCCAGGAACCAGTAATGCCATAATTGGTTGAAATATATAATGCTCCAAAGAAGTCGCCTAAATAAAGAATTCCTTCTGTTTTATCCGCACAGATGCTTCCATAAAAATATGATTCGTAGTCCTGGCAGGTTGCTGTTGCCCCATAGTCTGTAGAATAATAAATTCCAACGCCCGTATTAGTTAATCCGATAAAATATATTTCT
Source organism: Bacteroidales bacterium (assembly GCA_020052415.1). Taxonomy (GTDB): domain Bacteria; phylum Bacteroidota; class Bacteroidia; order Bacteroidales; family JAADJA01; genus JAADJA01. Next base: position 7,877 of record JAGVPB010000082.1, read on the forward strand.
CCGGGATTTGGTCCCCTCGTTATTACATAATCAGGGTATGATCTTATTCCCAAAGTAATAAGAAATATTAAAAGGAAAATCTTTTTCATGATGATTGAATTTAATGGGTCAATAATATCTTTTTTATAAAATCGAAGTTGTTGAGTTTAACAAAATATATACCCTGACTGCATTTCTTCCCATTTTCATTTTTCCCTTGCCAGATAATTTCATTTTTATCTGTTATTATTGTTCTAATCCTGTTACCTGAAATATCATAGATTTCAAGATAATAGGGATTTGTTGTACTTTCCTGCGGGAATGTGATCGTTATGAAATCAGAAAAAGGATTCGGGTAACAACTGATTTTGTGCTTTTCTTTTTCAGTAATTCCAGTGGTTTTAACAACTTGGATATAGTTTTCTTTCAAAAAGGTATTCGAACTATCAGTGCCAGTTATAGTCAGCCCGACCGAATAATAACCTGTATCCTGGTATGTCCAAACCGGTGTTTCTTCATAAGAATCGACAATCCCGTCATTGTTAAAATCCCACTCATATTGCTGTATATCACCAATAGAGAAATTACAAAAATCAACTGTAAAAGGCATTTCACCTTCAGTGGTATCGGATGAAAAATTAGCGAGAACAGGTTCGTTACCTTTTGCAAAGGGATGGAAAACCTCGAATGTTTTTCCATAATCAAGTGAGTGATAAATATAGGAGTGGGCATTTTCCCAGCCCATAGTTACAAAACTTAAATATAAAAATAATTCACCGTTCTGCCTGCTACCAGTGAAACTTTTAATAAAATAATTTGAAACATTTATATCGTTCATTAATAACCAATTCAAACCATAATCAAAACTATATTTTATATATCCAATGTTGTTTTCAATTAGGAAGTAAATCGTAAACAATTCTCCAAATTCAACTCCTCTTCTTATTTGCCCTATAGGATTATTAAATACATTAAAAGAATTATGCAATGATAAATTTTCGAAATTATCATAGCTTATAAGTAAAAATAGTGAATCAGGAACCCCGTATTTATTAACTAACACATATCCTACATTTGCTTCAATGTCAATTTCAACGTCAATTTTACTACCAAAAAATCCATTATAGCTATGATTTATAAAATTGACCCCATAATCTTCACTATGTTTTGAAAAACTTGAATATATTTCACCTTCAGTTAGGCCACTATTGATTTGAATTTTTACACCTCCATTTCTGAACTCCCAGCTACCAATATTTCCATAATCATAGGATATATAAAGAGCTTCAGTCAAAGTAGCATAATAAACAACTCCAGCTGTTTTATCAGCAGTAACTGACATAATGTTAGTTGAAAATGAGCTATCCGCACATATTACTGTTTGACCAAAATCCGTAGAATAAAATAATCCCAAACCTGTACAGGTTGGTCCAATAAAATATATTTCTCCAACTGATGGTCCTCTGGTAATTTTGGAATCGGAGTAAGTGACAATTGCCAAAAGCAACAAAACGGAAATAAATATTAGTTTTTTTATAGTCAGTTTCATTTAAAATTTATGTTATAAAAATACCAAATATTTGTTTGAAGTAAAAAACCGGATTTAAAATTTAATCCTGCACTGGGCTTTGATTTCTGTTTTGTGATTGCCTTCAATTTCATCCAAACCGCTTCCGATGGTGTTCAGATCGCTATAGTAAGTTTGAGAAACCCGAATCCAGAAATCCAGATGGGGTGTGATGCTATAATGCGCCACGAGATAAATCCTGCTGCCCTTGTAATAATATGCGGGAACCGAAAAGGAATACAGCACATCGTTTTCATAAGCATACATGCGCTCTTCGTAAGAATCGGTGTCGAAAACCGCATACCTGAAAGCAAGCGATACTTTTTGTGAAGGGCTTTTCCAGCCGATGTCCTGGCAGGCGAGGTAGCCGGTGCCTTTGTAATCATTGGCTTCGCGGCATAAAACATATTCAAGCCTGTTTTTCAGGATAACCGCAGGTGAAATATTATATTCGGCCTGGAAGCGGAAATAATTTTTACGGGTATTCATCTGCGGGTCATTACCTGTTTCAATATCCGGCTCATTTATCTGCTTGTTTTTCTGCCGGAACTGAACAGACACAAGGCCTTTCTCTGAAAAATTCTTCTGAACCTTTAGCAAATACTCATTTCCCTGCGAAGGAGCATCAACCCTGTATTTGAGCCAGGGAAACCGGTAACTGTCAATATAAGAAGTGAGTGTCCATTGTCCCCGAAACCTGAGGGTGATGCCGGCATACAATCCCTTCTCGTTGCAATTTTCACTACCCTCAGCAAAGGCGTTGCTGAAAAAATTCTGATAGTCTTTCTGATAGTTCCTGTAAAGCACAGTAAACAACAGGCTGGGATGAAGACCGGCTGTAACGCCATGTAGTTGCGCGATTCCGCCATTCTGACTGTGAGATATTTCGCCAAAGAAATTAAACTTATTTATCAGAAAGGTATAATCCAATCCTGAATTCAGGTTACCCGTTCCAGAAAACTCAAATTTATTGTAAGGCTGTAAATCCTGGCTGAGGCTTTGGTTTAACTGAGAATAATAGGAGGTTAATCCCAGTCCAAACCAATTGCCCCGGTATGAAAGATTGGTACCGAAAATTTTGCTGTTAATTGCATGTTTATCATGTAATTCATTTGGGGTGCGGTGAAGGCCGGATTCCTGTATGGATGTAATATAAATGGATTCTGAATCAAGTGAATCGCTATCTGAAAGATTTGCATCTATTTTGTGACCGGAATAAAATGCAGTAATGTCGAGCTTTTTGATTTCAAAGGTAGCAGCAGCCCCACGGAAGAACAGGTTTTCATTGGCAGAAGCGCTTGGCCTTATTCCCCGTGCAAACCGCTTAACATCCGTTGCTCCTGATGATTTTCCGAAAGCCAGTCCCGACCAGAGGGTAAGCCCCTGGCCAAATTCCAGTTGATAATCTCCAACCGAAAGCGCTTTCAGGAATCCAAAATCATTCAGGTTCAAATGAAAGGAGTAAAAGTCGAATCCGTTTTTGAGTTTCGTCCTGGCGATTTGCTGAATTGAATCGTTCACATTGCTTTTCAGGAAAGGTTCTCCGGCATCTTTTTCGGTAACAAATCCGAATTTGATCTTATCGAAATAATTAAACCGGTATTTCAAATAAATTTTATCAGGGCTGCCAAGATACCTTGAATTTGGATTTTCAAAATAAGCAGAATCATCTGTTGCCAAGTAACCCTGTTGCTCCTCAAGTACCCTCTGGTAGCGGAGAATGCACTCATTACGGCCATAGTTCATAACATCTTTGAAAGTGATCCTGAATTTTGGTTTTTCAGCCGAAACATAAACGAACGGTAAAATTTTCCTGATCGTTTCAGCGTCAAATCCTTCAATGGATTGCAACTCGTAGAGGGTTGCGAAATTTCCATAGTTTTCGCGATAAGCCAGAAGACTGAACTTCTGAATTTCATTTAAGAAAATAAGCTTGTCCAGATCAGAAGCTGAGGCAAAATTCAAATTCAAGGGATTTTCTTTCAGGTACTCCAGGTCGCCGACCAAATCGGAATAATCCAGCGCTTCATCGGTACTTTCGGCTATATTTTCTATTCTTTCACGAATATCGTTTGCAGCATTAATCTGAGCGGTATCCTGTTCCTGAGGAAGGGTGGAAGCACTGATTAGAAGCAAAATAATGACTGTTAAAATAATTCTGAATTTGGCCGATAAGTATAACCGGGAATCCAATTTATTTACCCTTGTTAAATTTATAAATCAATGAAACAGAAGGCGACCAGCCAAGGGTTTGATGAACGGATGCCGAAAAATCGATAATTAGTTTTTGGAAATTCAATCCAAAACCAAACGAATATAATGAAGCAATACTAAAATCATCGGTTCCCGACATTGAGGGCAAAGTGGAATAACCTATTCTTGCAATGGCCTGATCAATTATTTTGTACTCAAGCCCTCCCCTGACCAATGGTTTAAAATCACGGGATTTTTCGGTTTCGATTGCCAGCAAAAGCTTTTCAGAAACGAGGTATGAAACACCAAACTTATAAACCGATTGAATGCGCTCATCATATTGCTGTTCGAGCCTTACATTAATGGGATTGAATACATGGGCGGCAAGGATTACCTTTTCGTTCAGCTTAGACATAAGTCCAATTTCGAAAGTAAAGACATTTTTATTGCCATAATTTTCGGCAATGCCTGTCCTGAGATAATCCAGTTGTATTCCTGCTGAGAATATCTTGCCAAAGCCTTTGGCATAAGCCAGCCCTACCTTGGTTTCGTTGTACTGTGAATAGCCGAAGGTATTAAAGTTCAATCCGAAGACCCCGGATTTGACAGGCAAAACAAACGCCAGAGCTTTCAATCCTAATTCTTTCATGATAAACCTGTCTTCATAAAAGAATCCGGCTGAAATATTTTTATAACCGGCTAATCCAGCCTGGTTGTTGTGAACCGACCAGAAATCATTCAGAGTTACAGAGGTATTTCCCATTCCGGATGACCGGCCGCCAAGGGGATGGTTTGCATTTTCGCACATTCCGTTAAGCATCGAAAGAATTATCGTTGCTGAAACGACACAAACCTTCCTGATCAAATTTTGTGGCATAGGCAAGCCAAATGTACAAATATTTTTAATTTTGAAAAAAACTTTAAAATATTTTTTATGAAAAAGGTAATTGATTTTCTCAGCGAACTAAAACTCAATAATAACCGTGAATGGTTCGAAGCAAATAAAAAACAATATGAAGCAGCAAAGACGGAATTTGAAGGGTTACTGAATAAGCTGATCCCGTTGATTTATAAGTTTGACCCGGAGATCGGATTGTTGACTGCAAAGGATTGCGTGTTCAGGATATACAGGGATGTAAGGTTTTCGAAGGATAAATCGCCGTACAAGACGAATATGGGCGGGTACATCAATAAAGGCGGGAGGAAGGGACTGTATGCCGGGTACTATGTTCATATAGAACCGGGCAGTTCGATGCTTGCGGGTGGAATCTATATGCCGCCTCCTGATGTACTGAAAAAAGCGAGGCAGGAAATTTATTACCATTCGGATGAATTTAAAGGCATTCTTAATAATAAAGAATTCAAAAAAATTTTCAGGCAGATGGAAGAGGATAAGCTAAGCCGTCCGCCAAAGGATTTTCCGGCGGATTTTAAGGATATTGATTTGTTAAAATATAAGAGTTACACTGTGGTACATGCAATAAACGATGAGATTATTACCGGTGCGGATTTCGTCGGTTATACACGGAATGTATTTAATGTTCTCTTTCCTTTTAACAATTTTATAAACCGGGGACTTGAGCTTTAGGAAGTATATTGTCTTTTATTCAATTATAAAAAGATGCTGTATCAAAAGTTAATATAAAACGTCATTGCGAAGGCAGAGCCTGAAGCAATCTGTTGATTTACAACAACAGCAGATTGCTTCACTTCGTTCGCAATGACGATCACAATCCTTTTAAGACAGCCTCTTTTTATTCCAAAATTATTTCAGATCCCGGTCTATGAATTATCATGGGTCACTACAGATAATCAAAAAGCCCCGAACAAACTCCGTTAACAGACGAATTTCTCTATCCGAAAGCGAAAATAACCTCAGATATTTCAATACAATTTATACGTTATAATTTGTATTTCAATAACTTAATGCAATGGTATAATAATTGTAAAAACCAGTATGTCTTAACAATCGAGAAAAATAAGAGTCGTGAAAGTAAATTCTGAAAAAACAAGAGAAGGTAGTATTTTAAAAAACATCCATTCAGCAGAAGGCCCCGCACAGAAAACCGATGCTTACAAAATACTGAATGTTAGTGCCCAGGAACATATACATG
>JAGVPB010000040.1 GCA_020052415.1 Bacteroidales bacterium
CCTGTTTCTTTAGTCGAAAGATATGATGTTGAAACAGGCACATGGGATACTCCCGGCAATTTGTCTGTTGCACGGCAATGGCCGACCTGTGTGGCCTGCGGCACTAAAATATTTTTTGCAGGAGGATTGGACTATGATGCAAATGTTATCTTTAATACAATTGATATTCTGGATACGGAAACCGGAGAATGGACGGTTGAACAATTATCCGTTCCAAGGTTCGACTTAGCCGCAGTAAGTTATGGCAGCAAAGTTTTATTCGCAGGGGGATTTCAATTTCCTTACATTACTTTCAGTGTTGTTGATATTTATGATGTCGAAACAGGAGAATGGACGACGGACAATCTTTCACAAAACAGGGGTGGCATTGCCCGTTCAGTGGTGGGCGACCAGGCTATCTTTGCCGGAGGATCAGTGAACTCTTATACCACCTCCGACAGGGTAGATATATACAACTTTACCTCGGGCACCTGGACCACTGCTACGCTTTCACAGGCGAGAATGTATGCCAGCGCTACAACGGTTGGGGATAAAGTACTGATTGCCGGGGGATGCATTGGTATGAATGATCCGTCGGAAATGGTGGATATTTATGATGCATCAGAAAATTCCTGGACAATCTCTAACCTTTCCATTCCCAGGTCATGGCTTGGGAATGCAGCAACAGTGAATGGTAAAGCCTATTTTGCTGGTGGTGGGATTTTTAGTTATGGATTTCATTCGCCTACCGACATCATTGATATTTACAACGGATCCAGCGGGACATGGTCATTGGGTTATTTGTTTGAGCCGCTGGTAAATCATGCGGTTGTAAGTTCCGGAGATTACCTGGTTATTGCCGGAGGTGTAAATGATGGAAATTTAAGGACTGCAATGGTTGAAATATTTTATGATCCTGAAACAGTAATCCCATCGCAATTAAATGAGGATTCTTTTTTCAACATTTTCCCCAATCCGGCCAAAGACAAAATTACCATTGACTTTCCTGATCAGGAATCTATGATCAATGCAGTGTATTCGATCTATGGATCAGCCGGACAGGAAATGATCAGCGGGAAGCTGTTCAATACCAAATCCGACATTGATGTCAGCCATCTTGTCCCGGGCTTATATTTCCTTAAAGTTGAAAATAACGAAAATATAAGATTCACGAAATTCATTAAAAACTAAAATACTTATTCACGGGGTGACTTTCTGGCACCAGCGGCACAGTCACCCCGTGAATAAAAAACAAGTTTCAGTAAATTCATTAAAAACTAAAAAAATTAATCCTATGAAAAAGTTTACTTTCCTTTCAGCAATTCTCCTCTGCACCGTTTGGATGGCTATCGGGCAGTGGACATACACCAATTTATCATCCCCCAAAAAGTTAATGGGTGTAGCAACCTTAGGAACAAAAGCCTACTTTGCCGGTGGACACAATGGTTCCACAGCATTGGCATTGGTTGAATCCTATGATGTAGAAACCGGCATATGGGCCAATATCGGCAATTTAAGTGTCGCAAGGCAAGCACCTTCTGGTGTAACATGCGGATCAAAACTCTTTTTTGGCGGTGGAGTCAGCGCTAATTTTAATACGGTTTATTCTACTGTAGATGTTTATGACACAGTATCAGGAACATGGACTGTCGCACAACTCTCAACTGCGAGATTTGATATTGCAGCTTTAAGCTATGGAAATAAAGTATTTTTTGCAGGTGGTTGCAATTATAATATTGTGTGTACGGATGTGGTTGATATTTATGATGTTTTAACCGGTACCTGGACCATCTCCAATCTATCTATTGCAAGAGCCGGCATGGCTTATGCCGTTGTGGGTGACCTCGCTGTTTTTGCCGGAGGATTTGTTGATGGAGGTGGTATAAGCGATCAGGTGGATATTTACAATTTCACAACCAATACCTGGACAACGGCTACTCTTTCGGAGGCAAGGGTTTGGGCAAGTGCAGTTATCGTCGGGGACAAGGTTATCATCGCTGGCGGGATGAAGTACTTTCCTAATGTACCGAGTAACAGGGTTGATATTTTCGATGCCTCAACAGGAACGTGGAGTACAGCTTCCCTTTTTGAACCCAGGTCGTGGCTATCCGCAGGCGCTGTCAATGGCAATGCCTATTTTGCCGGAGGCTCCAACGTTGCTAATGGTGGTGTACCCTATGACTTTTCAAATATCGTTGACATTTATAATGAAGCCGACAATAGCTGGTCGGTTGATGTTCTTGCTACGCCTCGTCAAAGTCAGGGTCTGGCGGTTGGAGATTATTTTCTTGTAGCTGGCGGAAGCTGCGATGCCGGGATGCTTTCTTCCGTTGAAATACTTTACGCTCCTTACGTGCCGCACATCATCCACGTGCCCGGTGATTATCCAACAATACAGGCGGGTATAAATGCTGCTCATGACAATGATACCGTGCTCGTTGCTGATTCCACTTATTACGAGAATATAAATTTCATTGGCAAACCCATACTCGTTGCCAGTGAATTCATTCTGGACGGTGACACTAATCACATTAATAATACAATTATTAACGGTAGCCAAGCGGTCAATCCAGATAAAAGCACGGTGATTACATTCGAAACCGGAGAAGATACTACCTCGGTTGTTTGTGGCTTTACCATAACACAGGGTAATGGAAACATTATTTCCGGCACTAATTTCAGGGCAGGAGGAGGCGTCTTTGTGGAGGGTTCAGGTTGTAAGCTTGAAAACAATTACATCGAATACAACCAAATGGTTGACGACAACTACACTTTAGGAGGAGGTATTTGTGCAGGAGGGCCGGTTGAACCTCTTCCGTGGATTGTACTCCGAAATAACCGCATCAATCACAACACGGCCATAAGCAACAATGATCAGGGCTCGGGGGGTGGTATGGAGATTTATTATCCTCTGATTATGGAAGGCAACGAGATAGCTTACAACGAAGCCAAAGGCAGCAGCTTTGCTGTTGGTGGAGGTGCAAGACTGTTATCTAATTTTGGTCCTGTGGAATTAAATGTCAGAAGCAACTTATTTACAAACAACAAGGCTGAATCAACCGGATTGAATACAATACTAGTGATAAGCGGTGGAATTACCATAAACGGAGATGTCTCGGGATATTTTTCAAATAACATTGTTTCGCAAAACATAAATATCACAGAAGGGGAAGTATTAAGTTATGGTCCTGGACTTTGTGTAGATGAGGCTTTTGCCGGCAACCTGTATATAGAAAATAATTTTCTGATCAACAACAGCTTTGCCGGTGGAACGTGCATTGGCGGAGGTCTGAGTATTTACAATTCCAAGGGGTTTTTCTATAACAATGTGATCATGGGTAATACAGCGACAAGTGGCGGCGGGATTGCCATTGAAGAAAATCTCTCTTTCAAGGTAATCCTGATAAACAACACGGTTTCTGGAAATGATGCATCCTCTGGTCCCGGATTATGGGCATCATCGGCAAAAGCAGTAGTGGTAAACACGATTATTTACAACAATACACCTACGGGAAGTAATACAATATTTGAGGAAAACAGCGACCTTGAGGTGCACTACTCGGATATTGAAGGAGACGAAGTCTGGCCGGGCGAAGGCAACATAAATGAAGAACCACAATTCCAAAGCGATGGATACCATCTTGATGATCCGGGCTTGCTGTTAAATGCAGGTGTATCCTCAATAACTATTAGTGGTGTAACGTTCGAATGTCCGCCGTATGACATTGACGGAGATTTGCGACCCTATTCATATACCCAACCTGAAATGGGAGTGGATGAAGTTCAGATTACGGAAGTTAATGAACCAACTTTAGCTAACAACCACCTAATAGAATTATATCCCAATCCTGCAGATCAAATGGTGACAATTTCCATTAGGAATGGAGCAACCGTCAATGAAGTGAGCATCTATAACCAAACAGGACAAAATGTTTACAGGGGAATGCCGGACGATAATGCGATTGATGTTTCAGAGCTTCAGCCGGGGGTTTACCTTATTGAAGTTTCTTGCGATCAGCAGAAGTACAGGGAAAAGTTAATCATTAAATAAATAAAATTATGAACCCAACCTTCATTGCGATCCCGCCCTTTCGGCGGGAGAAGCAATCTGCAAAAGGGATGCACTACTCATAAGTTACAGATTGCTTCGTCGTGCCTCCTCGCAATGACGGAATGGAACACGTCATTGCGAAAAGCAGGAGGGGATGGCATGAAAGGCAGGACTTTGAGGCAATCTGTTACTAGGACACAGGTGTTATATTTATAAGCAGATTGCTTCAGAACGCCTCCGCACCTATCCGACATTTGGTTCTTCGCAATGACCGTAATAAATAGAGCAATGAAAACAATAACAAAAGTTTTGATGATCGTTTTAGCCATGACTGCTACTGGTCTGGCTGTACAGGGACAGAGTGCTTCGTCCAGAACCGACTCAGGTGAAACCTCTGTTTGTGAATATAATAATTCGAAATTTCTGACCTCTGAATGTGTGCAGGGAGTGATCACTGTGAAGCTGAAAAAAGGAGTCGGTGAATTTGGAAAACAAACAGGAACGGTGCAATTCGAAATTCAATCACTGGATGACAAGGTTGCTGCTTATCAGGTGAACAAGTTGGAAAAACGGTTCCCGTACAATCCGGCTAAATTGAGGTCCGATTTGCCAGACCTTTCGCGCATCTATAAAATTTCTTTTCCTGAAAACCATCTGGTGAACGAGGTAGCAGCAGCATTCTCCTCCGACCCCAATGTGGAATATGCAGAACCTATCACCGTCGGACACTTTGCAGAAATACCGAATGACGTCTTGTATGCGCAGATGCAACACCTCCCTCAAATTCATGCTCCGGAGGCCTGGGACATCCATAAAGGTGAAAACGGGACTGAAGAAATCGTGATTGCCATCAATGATACCGGGGTGGACTGGGATCATGAAGACTTACAAAGCAACATCTGGCAAAACCTGGCTGAAGATGCCGATGCTGACGGCCATACTATGGAGTTTACCGGAACACAGTGGGTGCTCGACCCCGGTGATCTTAACGGTGTGGATGATGATGGTAATGGTTTCACCGATGACCTGCTTGGCTGGAATTTTATTACAAATAACGGCGATCCCAATCCCATCCCGGGTAATTCCTTTTACGATCATGGTACGCACTGTGCCGGCATTGCCGCTGGTGCAACTAACAACGGAACAGGCATTGCCAGTATAAGCTGGAATGTGAAAGTCATGGGAATTTGTGCCGATGCGAACAACTCTCTCCCTTACGGATATGATGGGATTGTCTATGCTGCAGAAAACGGAGCGGATATCATTTCCAATAGTTGGGGAGGTACCGGTTTTTCCCAGGCCAACCAGGAAGTAGTTAATTATGCGACTGGTTTAGGAAGTATTGTTTTAGGCGCTGCACATAATCAGGATAATACATTATTAATTTATCCTGCCTGCTACCAGGAAGTCATCTCCGTTGCCTCCGTCAGTGTTGATGACACAAAAGCTCCCTATTCCAATTACAATATTGCAGTTGATATTTCGGCACCCGGAGGAGGCATGGATCCCGGTATACTGAGTACTATTCCTAATAACGAATATGCATACTTTCAGGGTACTTCGATGGCAACGCCGCTGGTTGCCGGTTGCCTGGGGTTGCTTAAATCGTACCAGCCCGATTGGCCGAACGATCAACTCATCACCCAGGTACTTGGAACGGCAGATAACATTGATTCACTCAATCCGAATTACATCAACATGCTGGGAACGGGCAGGGTAAATGCCTACCGTATGCTTGCAGAGGAAGATGTGTTGCCTTTTCTGAAGATGGAGTTACTTTCAGTTACTCCCGAAGATGCTAACGGAAACGGCATCAACGAGCAAGGTGAAAATGTGATGCTGAGTTTCGAACTAAAAAATTATGCACAGGGTTTGGGCACTGAAAATGTGAGCGTTTCAATTACGACTGATGATCCTGAAATTAATATCATCAATGGATCGTGCAACGTATACTTTCCGTCTGATTCTTCATTTAGCATTGAAGATCAATTTCAGATACAGGTTGGAGCAAATGCAAGCTCTCATCTTGCTTACCTGACACTTCATTTTGAAAGTGATGGTCCAATCCTCATGGGTCAGGATATTATTTTCTACGTTTTGGTTGCCCCTTCCGGGATATTTGTTTTTGAAGGCGAAGAAAATGGTCAGGATTACAGCGGCACCTTAATAACCGGCTTTCTTGATCATCTCGGTTATAATTACACTTATGCCAATAACTATCCTTCATTGCTCGGATTTGAAACCGTATTCCTTTCTCATGGGAATTTCGGCCAATATATGGATAAAGGTACAGAGTTTACCAACAGCAATGCACTGGCGGTGCAGGAATACCTTGAAAGCGGAGGGAATCTGTATATCGAGATGGGGGGTATGTTTTATAAGATGACCTCTTCCCAATATCCGAATATACCAGCTATGAAGCTATTGTTTGGAGTGAACTCCGCCATGCTGTACAATAATGAAAATCCGATTGATACACTGCTGGGAGTTGAAAATGCACCAACCGAAGGAATGCTATTTGCCGGATCGGATCAGCTTTACAACTGGCATATTGACAAGCTGACACCAAAACCCGGCGCCGTCATTCCATTTGTTGAACAGGATTACGGCAATGTTGCCATCATGTATGATGGATCATCAGCTTATGGCCAAAAAACTTTTTACATGGGTTATTCATTGGCCGAACTCCGCGACAGGGATGCAACAAGTTCGAGGATCAATGTGTTGCTGAAAACCATGGAATTATTTGAGTATAATCTGCAGGGCTACATTTTATCGAATTTTCTCACGGATAAAATATCTGGCGGATTGCCTCTCGAAGTTCAGTTTACCGATATTTCGCTCAGCGATCCGGCTTACCCCATACTTTCATGGCAGTGGGATTTCGACAATGACGGAATAATAGATTCCGAAGAGCAGAATCCGGTTTGGATTTTTAATGAACCGGGTGATTACTCTGTCCGTCTGATTACTTCGAACAGTCAACATTCCGACACCCTGGTTTCGGAAAACCTGATCACCGTGAATTCAGGATATCTTGTTTATGAAGGTGTTGAGAACGGTGATGACTACAGCGGTTTTTTCATCCGAAATTATCTACAGGAGAATGCTTACACAGTTACTTACCGGAATGAATTTCCACAAAGTCTCGAGGGCTATTGGGCGGTCTTCCTGTCATTCGGAAACGGAGGTTCAGAAGGTACGGTGCTGAACGATGAAATGGCTGCTGCCCTCACGGATTACCTGGAAGACGGAGGATATGTTTACCTCGAAGGCGGAGATGCATTGGGCAACGATCAGGTGAACAATACACAGTTGTTGAATTTGTTTGGGCTTGTTGCATCCACAAATGGAACAGGCTCAAACGCGATTGATGAACTGGAAGGAAAACCTACGGCCATCACCCATGATCTGGTCTTTACCGGCAACAACCAGGTTTCCAATGCATCCATTGATAAGTTTGCGCCTTCGGGCAACAGTACAACTGCATTTACTGAAAACGGATACGGCACTGTGGCTGTCCAGCAGTATAATCCCCTTGGCAGGCGGACATTTTGTTTTTCTTATTCACTGGCAAATCTGACTGACGGCGAATATCCGCACACACGTGAGGAATTGCTGCACCGCATCCTTAACTTTTTTGAAATATACACCTCAGAACCTGATATCATGCAATTCAATGATGATGAATTGAATATTTATCCAAATCCCTGCAGGCGGACAATTACTCTTATTTTCCCGGGATCAGCGAACAAGGGTGATTATTATATATCGATTATCGGACTGACGGGTCAGGAAATAATTCACAGACAGCTTTCAGTGGCCAAATCTCAAATTGATGTGAGCAATCTTGAGCCGGGATTGTATTTCATTAAAGTAAATCAAGGTGATTCGACAAGATTTGCCAAATTCATCAGAAACTAAAACTCAAATCTTCGAACATCAAACTTTGAACTTTGAACAACGGACTTTAAACTTTGAACATCGAACATTGAACTTTCTGCTATGCTTCGAACTCTGATTATAGATGATGAACCTCATATTCGGGATACGCTCTCAAAGCTGCTGACAATGTGCTGTCCGATGGTTGAATTGGTCGGAGAGGCATCAGGTATTGTATCCGGGATAGAAAAAATACTGGAAACAAATCCCGATCTTGTTTTTTTAGATATCAACCTTAAAGACGGAACCGGTTATGATCTTATTCATGCTTTACAGCCCCTTGATTTTAAAATAATCTTCATTTCTTGCTTTGATAGCAAAGCCATTCAGGCATTCAGGCTCAGCAGTATGGCTTATTTGCAAAAGCCGTTTAATCCGGTTGAGCTTATCGGAGCAATTAAACAGGTGGAGAATATGAAGGTGAAGGAATTTGACCTTTGTCTTGAAGCACTGGAGGAAAATATGCGGGATGGCGACTAAAACGTCATTGCGAGTGGAATGAAATGGAGCGAAGCAATCTGTCAGTTGTAAAAAAGGCAGATTGCTTCGAAATGCCTTCCCACTGCCCTCCTTATGATTTCTCGCAATGACGTTTGAGCGTCCGTCATTGCGAGCGGAATGCAATGGAGCGAAGCAATCTGTAAAAAGTAACCATAAGCAGATTGCTTCGAAATTCCATCCCACATTCCTTCCCTGTATTTCTCGCAATGACGGTTTAATAAATAGAAATATATTTGTAAAAAAACTCATGAAAAAGGGAGGTTATATATACATACTAACGAACAAGAATAATACGGTCTTATATACAGGGGTGACGAATAACTTGAACAGAAGAATTTATGAGCATAAAGAAAAGTTCATTAAAAATTCCTTTACTGCGAAATACAATGCAAGTAAACTGGTCTATTTTGAAACCTTTCAGGATATCGAGGTTGCCATTGCCAGGGAGAAACAATTAAAAGGTGGATCACGGGCAAAGAAAGAGGCATTAATTAACAGTATTAATCCAGAGTGGAAGGATTTGTATGATGAAATAGATGTATTTATGTAATCGTCATTGCGAGCGAAGCAATCTGTTAAATGAAAGGAAAGGCAGATCGCTTTGAAATGCCTTCCCACTGCCCTCCTTATGATTTCTCGCAATGACGGTGTTGTAATCGTCATTGCGAGCGGAATGCAATGGAGCGAAGCAATCTGTCAGTTGTAAAAAAGGCAGATTGCTTCGAAATTCCATCCCACATTCCTTCCCTGTATTTCTCGCAATGACGTTTTGCATTTCAAATTTATTTTATTTCTATCATTCGATTGGTTTGTAGATTTTCGTATCTTCGGAACCTCAAATAATCAATCCGATGCTTCGAGCCCTGATCATTGATGATGAAGCCCACATGCGCGATACGCTTGTCAAACTGCTGGCATTGCATTGCCCGGATGTGGAAGTTGTCGGACAGGCCTCAGGAGTCGTAAGCGGCGAAGCAGCTATCAATGAATTTCATCCCGAAGTGGTTTTCCTCGACATCCAGATGAAGGACGGAACCGGTTTCGACCTGCTGTACAGCCTGTCTTCCATTGACTTCAAGGTCATCTTCGTTACTGCTTATGATCAGTATGCACTTCAGGCCTTCCGGTTCAGTGCGGTGGATTATTTGCTGAAACCGATCAATCCCGAATATCTTGCCGATGCTGTAAATCGCGCCGGACAAATGATACAGGAGCATTTCAATATCCAGATGAAAGCCCTCGAAGAAAACCTGAAATCGGTAAGTATGCAACATAAAAAGATCATCATTAAAACAACGGAGAACATCCACCTTCTCGACATGAAAAATATCATATCCTGCGAATCAGACAGTTCGTACACAACTGTACATACTTCAGAAGGGGATAAAATCCTGGTTTCAAAAACGCTGAAAGAATATGAAGACCTGCTCGCAGATTGCGGTTTTTACAGGGTTCACAAATCCTACCTCATCAATTTATTACAGATCAAACGTTTTGAGCGGCAGGACGGAGGCAGCATTGTCATGAGCAATGAACTCAAAATTCCTGTGGCCTCACGCAAGCGGGATGAGTTGCTGCAATTGATCGAGAAGCTGGCGGAATAACTTGTGATTACTCACGGGGTGATTGTTTTCTAAAAGCCTGTTCATTATTGAATGATCAGCCGGGTATGCCATAAAGCAGATTCTCCCTGTAATTCAATGATATAAATTCCCGGAATCATATTACCGGGATTCAGATGGATTTGTCCTGAAATGCTTTCAAAGCCGGATGAGTAAACACATTTTCCATGAATGTCTGACAATTTTAATTCAAACCAGGAATTTGTTTCAGGAACTGAAATGGTAAATTCACCCCGACCGGGATTGGGATATACTCTGATTTCATTACTCAGGACATTTTTTTGTGCGGGAACAGAAGTAAATGGAAACAGGTTTATATTGTCAATAAACAGGTTGTTCCCAACCAGCCTCACCGATTCAAACATCAGCCTTGTATCAGTATATCCTGCCCAGTTTGAAATATCAATAGTATTGCATGAAGCCCCAAAGCCTCCGTCGCACCAGTCAACCGGTGATTCCGGGAAAAAATTATAACCAAAAGGTTCGTGGGTTGCAAAGTTATAGCTGCCGTCTTCGGCAAGTTCAAGTATCCTTGTCCAGATATCACCGCAATCGGTTGAGATTAGCACAATCAAAGAATCGGAATACAGGGTGTTTAATGACTGTGCATAAGCATGCTCAAATGACAGCGCTACCTGACCCTGGCCTGATAAATCAATCGGCGGACTGATCAACTGATCGCGTTTGAGAATGTTGTAGTATTCGAAAAGATTGATCCCGGCGGCTTTATCACCTCCGTTTCCTGCAACACTGAAAAGTTCCCAGGTTACATTATTATCGGGATTTACAACCGTCCATCCTTTGGATTCGAGGTCACCGTTTTCAAAGTCTTCGGCAAAAGGAATCAGTACTCCGCCTGCTTTGAGATAGTCATCCTTGGTTAGCGAAGCCGAACCGTTTGCATTTGATACAGTCAGGCTAACTGTGTAATTAACCGGTTCATTAAGAATGATCTCAATATTTTGAGAATTTGGACCGGTTCCATTGACAAACTCAAAAGAAACGGGTGAAATTTCCCAGGACCATGAAACCGGACAAACACCTGAAAAATCGTTGATGGTAATTGCTCCGCCTGTACAGGTAACAGAATCAACAGCAAAGAATTCAACATCGGGCAGGGCATCGTCATTCACTGTAATATAACCTGCTTTGGTTTCAGTATCCGATCCCCAACTATTTATAACAGTTAGTGTAACCGAATAGGTTCCCGGATTGCTCCAACTAATACCCTGTGGATTCTGGTCGGTAGAAGATGCCGGTGTTCCGCCTTCAAATGTCCATTGCCACGAATTCACATCACAAACCGATTCATCGGTAAAATTTACTATACAACCCGGAGTGATCACTGTTTCAGAAACAGTAAAATCTGCAACAGGTACTTTTTCGAAGTAAACATCAAATGAAATGGTTTCACCTGTGAAACCGATATTGGCAATAATCAATCCTCCGGGTTGTCCGTTTTGAAGAAATGGCGAAGGATTGGTGCTATTATTGATCTCTGTACGTCCATAATCAGCCGCATAGTGCGCCTGGTCGAGGTTTCCGTTTGCTGAGATGGTTCCGTTGGGTCGGTAAACATAAACCTCATCCGGTGGCCCTTGCGAATTGCCGTTTCCGTTTTGATCGTTGTCAATTCTGTAAACAAGAAGGCCGCTTCCTGGCAGGCCACCTTCAAACGTGCCTGTTTTGAACCGGTATTCAACAACATAATACTGGCTGGAACTGTTGGGTGACGCAATTTTAAAGCAATTATTCGCGGTTTCCGACAATGGATTAATAGTGTAAGTACCACATTCGATGATTTCAGGAATTTGGTCAATCCAGCCACCGTAGCGGTATTTCATATAGGCACCCATGGATTGTGGCGGATTATCCGACGCATCCATCAAATCCCACGGCCCAACAGAGGTATAAGGCGCTGAATTGTAATGATAAAGATCAGGCGCACTCAGCGAATGGAACATTTCATGGCAAAGTACACCTGCACCGGAACCATTCAGGTGTTCTTCCACCTGCAGGTTATAATCCCAAACACGTTTGCCGTTGATATAAACCACTTCGTTATACAGTACCCATCTGTGAGGCCAGAGGAGGGTTGACCATGCAGTAGTTGCTCCCCTGACGATAAACACCATGTTATCCACATAGCCATCCAGATTTTTATCAATATCGAGATAGTCCGGCACTTCGTCTTCAATATACTGGCAAGCCCTTTCCAACAGGGCATGTTCACGCTGACCACCTTCGTTTCCCTGGTATCCGTTGGGATTGGTTACCGGATCATAAGGCATGAAGTAATTCCGGGGATATATATCCTGGTAAGAGATCACAGTTTCTGAAGGTGGAACAGGATAAAACCATGATGGAATAGCGATCATATCATACGATACCGTTTTAAAATAATTCTGCATCGAATTATATCCTGTAATTGTATTGTTGAAGATGTTGAAGTATTGAAGTGTATCTTCCGTAAATTCAGACTGGTCGCTGAAACGTATGTAAACCACGAGGTTATTTAGAACACCTTCGTTCTTGACATCATAAGGGGAAGAATAGCCTGGTATCTGGGGTTTGGGTGGCATGTGGTTTTTAATAAAGTCAGTCCGCAGGGACTTCATTGCCTCGCCGGGTATATTAGTCCAGGGAAGCAAGCCAACCGAAGCAGGGTCTGTTGTGCCGGCTTTATAAGAGGATGCAACCAGCTTTTCAACATCAAGTATGGCATAATAATAGAATCCGTCAAGGTGATTCTGGATGATGGTAAATCCTTCATCATCGTGGAGCCAGTTATAAAATTCATCACCGGTAGCAAAACAATGGATGACGGTACCATCGGGCTGGGTTATGGTTTGAGGCTCGAAATTGATCCAGGCCGGGAATCCATTCAGATAGGCAAGACTGATGCAAATGAGGATACCGGCGCGAAGTGTATTTTTAATTTTCATGATCTCTTGTATTAATGAATTTCCAAAGATATAAACAATCGTAATACCGTGATGAAAGCTTATCGAAGATTGATGTTCAGATTTTGATCAGGAAATGAAGTCCCAGTAATTTTTATTTGAAACTGTCATAAATGTGCTTCCCGGGTAAGTGTCCTGAAATTCTTTTATCACCCTTTTTTTTCCTGCATTTTTATCCCGGAATTTAAATTCAACGGCGGTCAACTTTCCTCCTTCCTCCTCAATTAAATCAACTTCTTTCTGGTCATAAGTTCTCCAGAACCAGCTATTGACAAAACGGCGCCGGTTCATATTGAATTTCATCCGTTCGACGATACAGAAATTCTCCCATAAGCCGCCAGTATCATTTCGGAGATTGAGGGGATTAAAATTCCGGATGAGTGCGTTTCTTATTCCCAAATCATAGAAATATATCTTCTGTCCTTTGGCAATTTCCTTTCTGAGATTACGGCTGAATGACCTAAGCCTGAAAATGACATAGGTTTTTTCAAGCAGATCGAGATAACGCTGAATGGTTGGAATAGTTTCAGCCAGCATTCTCGATAATTCATTGAGCGAAACCTCGTTCCCAAGCTGTAACGCCAGTGCGTTCAATAGATTCAAAAGCAGGCCCGGACGCTTGATCGTTTCAAACTGAAGAATGTCTTTATAAAGATAATTACTTGAAATCTGGTTCAGTTCTTCTATGGCTTCATTCTCCGGTTTATCGTAAACCTCAGGATAAAGGCCGAACCGTAAAATCCTCTCAAGATCAGCATTAATTTCGATCCTGTCCTTGATGGTCAAAAGTTCTGTTAGTGAAAAAGGATAAAGAAGATACTCTCTTGACCGGCCCGTAAGTGGTTCAGAGATTCTGTTACCCAGCTCAAAACTTGATGAACCGTTAGCAATCAATTGTATTTCCGGGAAAGTATCGGAAACAAATTTCAGAATTCGGCCAATATCCGGAATATACTGTGCTTCATCCAATACTATCAATTGATAATTTCCAAGAAAACCTTTTAAATCGCTGCTATTGGTTGTTTGCAGAGCAGTTTTGTTCTCTATCAATTCACAATTGATGTAACGGCTTTTTCCTGGTTTGCAAGTATATTCCTGGATAGTGTAGTCTTCCCAACTCTTCTTGGCCCATAGATTATAATAACCTTACCCTTGTTAAGTTGATTTTCTATAATACTTTGAATATCACGATGGATCATTGAGTTTTTATATTAATGACTTTACAAATTTAAACTAATTTATAAAGTTATGTTTACAAATTTATCATATTATTCGATTTTAAATAAAAAGTCGGATAACCGTTTGGATGATATCACACCTCGACTAAATTAATAAGTTTTGTCCTGAGGCAGAACTGAATGTCACTTTCGAAAATTACCCACGGAGTGATTTCAAATGGAAAACTGTCTGAAAATCAACTATTCCGAAAAGATGTAAAACAGTAAATGTAATTATGCCAATCATCACCCACCTTACAAAGTTAGCTCCCCAGGTTAGTGCAAAGCGGGAGGCGATGTAAGCTCCGATGATGTTTCCGATGGAATGAACCAAACCAAAGTCCCATCTTACCTGGTCGTTCAGGATAAAGACGAGCAATGCCATGGGAGTATAAAGCAACACAATCCATACTTTGATGGCATTGGCTCTGACAAGATCGAATCCGGCGCCAAGAACGACTCCAGCAAGGATAAAATATCCGACACCGACCTGAACAAATCCGCCATAAACGCCGATGAGAAAAAAGATAAGGATTTGCAGCCAATCCACTTTTTTATCCATAAGGTTCTGTTGTCCCTTTAGCCATTTGGAAGGTTTTACAACAATAAAATAAACCATGACGATCATGACAATAGCCAGGGCTTTTTCGAAGATTTCTTCATTGATGTCGGTAGCAATCTGCGCTCCGACTATTGCACCCAATACCGTTGGTATGGCCAGAGCAGTACCTTTCTTAAAGTCAAGCATCTTTTTTCTTCCGAATTCACTCACTGATGTGATATTTTGAAGAATGACGGCGATCCTGTTCGTGCCATTCGCAATATTGGCAGGCAGTCCCATGAACATAAAAAGCGAAAGGGAGATGATGGTGCCGCCGCCGGCAAGGGTATTGATGAAACCAACCAATACTCCTGACACAATAAGAAGTACAATTTCGAACAAGGACATATCTGAGATAAATTAAGGAGTAAAAATAGAAATATTAGTTCTTTCAGGTTTTGTCGAAAACATCATAAAACTGGCGGATTAGTTTCGCTTTAATCATTTTTTAACAGTTTCCGATAGTAAAGTCATGGTTTGAACACTTGATCAATATCCCTGTTAATTAGTCCAGTGATATTGAATTTAAACAATTCTGATACTTAATCTTACGGTGAAAATTTTCCGGAGTATTATTTATATTGAAAAAGACAAAATGATACTTTAAAGCAGATTTCACACATAAGTCAAATTTAATCCAAAATGATCATGAAAGCAAAATCTATTAAAGGAAAATCGCCCAAAGAAATTAAAACCGCTCTTTCTGAAAGTAAGGCCGACGGTTTCAAACCAACACTTGCTATCGTATTTATTTCCATTAAGCAGGACAGACAAGCGGTTTGTGAAATCCTGAATAAAGAGAATCTTGATATATTTGGCGCAACCTCATCAGGCGAATTTATTGACAGGCACCAGAGTGAAGGTGAAATTGTGATACTTCTTTTGGATTTAAAAAGAAGTGATTATTCTATTTTGTTTGAAGACATTGGCGACAGGAGCATGGAAGATGCCACCGGTCAGTTGGTTCATAATGCCTTTCAAAAGTTTGAAAAACCTGCCTTTATTCTCCTCACAACATTATTAACATCAGATGGCAGATTACTGGATGGAGAAGGGATGGTGAAGCACATCGAAAAACTCGCCGGTCCTGACATCAACATGTTTGGTGGCATGGCTGGTGATGATATAACTTTTACAGGCACCTGGATTTTCACACATAGCAAATCGACCGATTACGGAATGGCTGCAATTGTGCTGGATGAATCAAAAATAGAGTTGCATGGCCTGGCATTCTCAGGCTGGAAGCCAATGGGTGTATTTCGTATTGCAACGAAAAGTGATGGCAATCTTATCTACACCATTGATAACCGTCCGGCCCTTGAAATGTATTTGCATTATTTAGGTTCTGAAATTTCTTCTACCGATCATCAAACCGATTTTTTTGACAAGATTGGTGTTCATTATCCTTTTCAGATCGAACGGGAAAACAGGGAGCCGAAGATGTGCAATCCCATCGGGTACGACAGGGAAAAGCAAGCTTTGATCTGCGAATCGGATGTGCCGCAGGGTTCACGTCTCCGCTTTTCAACGCCGCCGGATTTTGATATTATTGATACTGTCATCAGCAAAGCGGGTGAATTGAAAAACGAAGTTCAGGCGGAGGTCGATGCCATTTTGATATTCTCCTGTGCCGGAAGATTAAGTGCGTTAGGCCCGATGGCACAACAGGAAAATGAAGGATTGCAAAAAGTATGGAATGCCCCGATGGCTGGTTTTTATACTTACGGCGAATTCGGAAAAGGCATAAACGGCAAACATGAGTTTCATTCAACCACCAACAGTTGGGTAACATTAAAAGAAAAATAAATTACAATATGAAAGCAAAATCAATCAAAGGAAAATCTCCTGAAGAAATTAAATCGGAGATGGAACAAAGCATGGCTGACGGGTTCAAACCGACACTTGCCATCGTATTCCTGTCGGTAAGCCAGGACAGGAAAACAATCTGTAAAATTCTTGATGCTCATGGCATTGCCATTTTTGGCGCCACCACAAGCGGGGAGTTCATCGATGAGGTGACGGAAAAAGGGACAGTAGTGATGTTGTTATTGGATATGAAAAAGGATCATTTCCAAATCTACCTGGAGGATTTTCCTGAAAAAAATTACCGGGAAACTGCTTCGGGAATTGCTAAAAGAGCGAAGGCGAAATTCACAAAACCGGCCTTCCTTATTTCCGGCTCTCATATGGAAACGGATGCGGAGCAATTGCTTTTCGGATTTGAAGACGTGGTGGGCAAAGAGGTAAATGTTTATGGCGGTATGGCATCCGATGACTATACATTCACTGAACAATTTGTATTTACCAACGGGATGGAAAGTAAGCAGGGCATCGTTGCATTAGCGCTGGATGAAAATAAAATTCTTATCAGAGGAAGGGCCACCTGCGGGTGGAATGCAGTTGGCACTGAAAAAACAGTTACTAAAAGCGAAGGCAACCATGTATTTACAGTTGATGATGTTCCAGTACTTGACCTTACGACCAAATATGGAGGTTTAGAAAATGTATCACCGGATAACCAGGGACTATTACTGGAAATTGCTGCAAGTCTTCCGTTGCAACTTCAACGGGAAAAAGGTGATCCTGTTATGCGTCCGGGATTGGTAGTGGATTGGAGCGACAGGTCATTCTATTGCAGCGGATCAGTCCCACAGGGTTCTAAAGTAAGGTTCTCAATACCTCCTGATTTTGATGTGATGGAAAAGGTTATTAAAGGTGTTGAAGAATTGAAAGCGTCCGAAATGCCGGAAGCCGACGCATTGATAGTTTTCAGTTGTGCCGGCAGAATTCTCTCTTTTGGTCCGATGATGAATATGGAAATTGAAGGGGTAAAAAACGTCTGGTGTGTCCCAATGGCAGGCATGTTCAGTAATGCAGAGCTTGGAAGGGCTACGGGTGGAAACCTCGAAATGCATAACCTCACCACCTGCTGTATAGCATTAAAAGAACGATAAATGAACCAGCAACTTCAAACTATCCTAGACTTTATTCAGCGATCAGAAACGCTGAGTTCTGAAGAAAAGGACATTTTTATAAAGTCCCTGAAAGCCGTTGATAAGGAATTGGAAATAACTGCATTCAAGCTCGACCGTACTGAAAAAGTAAAACGCACCACTTCCATTTTACTGGAAGAAACCATCGAAGAACTGGAACTTAAAAGAAAAGCAATTGAAGAAACGAATGCGGCATTAACAAAATCGATTGATGATCTTAAAGCGGCACAGGCCCAGTTGATTCAATCCGAAAAGATGGCTTCCCTCGGAGAACTTACAGCCGGGATTGCCCATGAAATCCAGAATCCGCTGAACTTTGTAAACAACTTTAGTGAAGTGAGTAAAGAGCTAATGGATGAAATGAAGCAGGAGTTGGCAGTTGGTACCGAAGCTTCGGTACAGTTAGCAAATGAGATTGCAGATGATATCAAACAAAATCTCGAAAAAATAAATCACCATGGTAAACGAGCGGCTGACATCGTAAAAGGCATGCTCCAGCATAGCCGAACCAGCAGCGGCCAAAAGGAGCCCATTGACATCAATGTGCTTGCAGATGAATATTTACGTCTGGCTTATCATGGTTTAAGGGCAAAGGACAAAAACTTTAACGTTGATTTTAAAACCGAACTGGATGAAACCTTGCCTAAAATTAATGTTATTCCCCAGGACATCGGGCGTGTTTTACTCAATCTGATCAACAATGCTTTTTATACCTGTGCTGAGCGAACCCGAAGTACAGTTTCCGAAAAGAAAAAGCATTCTTCTGATGAATATAAACCCATTGTGCAATTAACAACTAAGAAATCTGGAGATCAGATAGAAATAAAAGTAACAGACAATGGCAATGGCATACCAGCAGATATTCTGGGAAAAGTATTCCAGCCATTTTTTACCACCAAGCCCACCGGGCAAGGAACAGGTCTGGGATTGAGTCTGAGTTATGATATTGTCAAAGCGCATGGCGGAGAATTGAAGGTAGAAACCCGGCCTCCCGATCAGGCAGGTAAGGAAAGTGTAGAATTGTCTGCAGAAGCTGCAAGACAGGCGGGAACAACTTTTATTATTCAATTACCCTTATCTTAATGTTCTAAAAAGAAAGTGAAATGAGAAATGGAAAACAGATAAATCTCAATATGAAAATAGAAATGGTTATTAATAATTTTAATAGGTCACTGATTTATAATTTAATGTTGGTCACAACCTTTTTCACATTTTCCCCTTCCATTTTTGGACAAGAAAATTTTGTGTTTGAAAATTTCTCAATTCCACAAGGGCTTTCTAATCCAACAATAAATTGTATCTGTGAAGATAAGTACGGTTTTCTTTGGATTGGGACGAATGATGGTTTGAGCCGATACAACGGATACGAGTTTAAAGTTTATAAAAATAATCCATCGGACAGTACCAGTCTGCCTGGTAATACAATAAATACAATATGCGAAGACAATAATGGTAATCTTTGGATTGGTGGCAGTAATGTATTGGCGAAATATGACAGCAAAAACGATAATTTTATCAGCGTAAAATTCGATCGAGGAAAAAATTATAATCAACCAATCATTTATAAAATCTTCATTGATGAAAAAAATAGAATCTGGATAGGGACCAATGAATATGGTGTTCATTTGCTTAATCCGGAGAAAATGAATACAAAAGGAATAAAATTTATATTTAATGATGAGGAACTGCGCAATGCTAATAATTTATCCATCATTGAAACTTCAAATCACGAAATATTAGCAACTGATTATGGGTCTGGGATATTTTATTATAATGATGGTTCTGATGAATTCCAATTATATGATGATTTGGGTGCAGATAAGTTAAATTATTCATTGATACTTCATGAAGATGAATTTAAAAGATTATGGATTGGAGGAGAAAATTCATTAATAATATACAATAGGGATAATAAAAAACTGGAGAAAGTTGAAATATTTTCAACGCCTTCTGGTCCCTTCTTATCCAGAGGGACAATGAATATTTTAAAGGATAAAGCAGGATTTATTTGGCTGGGAACATTAGACGACGGATTATACAGATATAATCCCGTTGATAATAAATTCTTTCATTTTACAGGAAGCAGCAATAGTAAAAACAGCATTAAATCCGCAGCAATACTTTCATTATTTCAGGATAGTTTCGGAAACATTTGGATAGGAACCAGACTGGATGGATTATATAAAGTTGATCCCAACAAACAGCCAATGAATATTCTTCAGATTCCTGAAAACTTTAAAACAAATTCTTCGGTAGATAAAATAACTGCGATCACTAAAAGTGAAAAAAGTAATGTAGTAGCGATAGGAACAGCGGGACTGGGAGTGTTTTGGGAAAACGTTGAAACAGGTCAATATAAAAATTATAGATTCACAGAAAATTTAACTGGTATTTCAAGCGATAATATTTTCTCTTTAACCATTGATGCAGAGAATAATCTTTGGGTTGGAAGTAATGCCGGATTAGATAAAGTAAGTACAGTTACCGGGAATGTTATAAAGTATCTTGGCGATCAAATCCCGCTTTACAATGGCTTTTCTATTAATGATTTAAAATTTGACAAGGCAGGAAGATTATTTATTGCACGCAGGGGTGGAGTAGATATCTTATATCCAAATCAAAATATTATTAAGAAAATACCCTCTGTAACTAATCGAGAGTTAAAGCCTGAATTACAAACAAATATAATAAATCTAATAAATTCTTCTCAGCCAATTGCATCAATACTTAAAGTAGGCGAACAAAAATTATTAGAAAGTGAATTTGAAATATCTGACAGTTCCAAAGTTTTGATTGTTGGGGTCGGTGAAGGACAATATGATTTAGATAGATTGTTTGATTTTGGTTGGCTTGAAGATGTTGATGAGAATATAATCTGGGGTATGCAAAATTTTGGTAATTCATTTCATTTCCAGGGCGGGATGAAGAATAGAATAATGACTCAAACATTACTATTAAAGAAAGGCAAATATAAACTGAAGTTCCAATCTGATGTCGGGCATTCTTATGGAAATTTTAATGTTCTGGCTCCTAAGGATTCCGCATTATGGGGAATTCAGGTTATCAGGATTAATGATAACCAGTTTAGGGACTTTTCAAAAAGAATTGATGAAGAAAAAAAAGCCAGTAATTATATGTTATTGGAGATTGCTACCTCAGTAAGTATTAGTAAGTCGTATGAAAATATTTTATGGATTGGAACATTAAACCAGGGTCTTTTTAAATACAATTTAAATACCGGTGAATTTAGACAGTATAATAAAAATGCAGAAGCAGTATCTGACATTGTAACCAGTTACGATGTGTACTATGTGTTTGAGGATAGTAAGGGTATTGTTTGGTTTTCTACTCCAAATGGTTTGGGAAAATTAGATCCGAAAACAGAGAAGATAAAATTTTTTACCGAGGACGATGGTCTTCCTACAAATTTAGTTGGGGCTATTCAAGAGGACATTTATGGCAATTTATGGATTAGCAGTGCAGCAGGTTTAACAACACTAGTTCGAAATGAAACCGATGAAAAAGAAACATTTATAAATATTGATATTAAGGATGGATTACAGGGTTACTCATTTTCACTGGCATCATGGAAAGCTAATAATGGAGAATTATTTTTCGGCGGAGACAATGGAGTAAATTATTTTATTCCCGGAAGAACAAATCAAACAAAACCTAAAATTGTACTTACCGATTTAAAAATTTCCGATGTGTCCGTCTATGACGATATTACAACCACACCGTTAAAAAAAGATTTAAATGATACAGATGAATTAACATTAGACTATTCACAAAATGACATATCTTTTCAATTTGCACCCATCCATTACTCAAGACCGGAGAGAAATTTAATTGCCTACAAATTGGAAGGATTTAATAAAGATTGGGTTTATAGTAAACTTCATTTTGCTTCATTTACAAATCTTGATCCCGGCGAATACACCTTTAGATTAAAAGCAGCAAACGGCGATGGAATTTGGAGTGATAAGGAAAAAGTAATACATATCGAGATACTTCCCCCTTTCTGGCGAACAACGTTTGCATATATCTGGTACGGAATCTTTTTCGTACTAATAATTTTTGGCATTGATCGCATTCAACGTAGACGTGTTGTAAAAAAGGAAAGAGCGCTGGCTAAAGACAAAGAACTGGTTCAGGCTAAGGAAATTGAAAAAGCATATCTTGAACTTGGTAAAGCCCACGAAACACTCAAATCCACCCAATCCCAGCTCATCCAATCCGAAAAAATGGCTTCGCTGGGTGAACTCACCGCAGGCATTGCCCATGAAATTCAAAATCCGTTGAACTTCGTTAATAATTTTTCGGAAGTGAATTCTGAGTTAATTGATGAATTGAGCGAAGAAGTTGACAAAGGAAATCTGGAAGAAGTAAAAGCAATTGCCAAAGATATCAAAGACAACGAACAAAAAATTAACCACCACGGCAAACGCGCTGATGCCATTGTGAAAGGAATGTTGCAACATTCGCGAATCAGCTCAGGACAAAAAGAACTCACCGATATCAATGCCCTTGCCGAAGAATACCTGCGCCTGTCTTATCATGGATTAAGAGCAAAAGACAAATCATTTAATGCCGATTTTAAAACGGAGTTGGATGAAAATCTTCCTAAATTAAATGTCATCCCGCAGGATATTGGCCGGGTTTTGCTGAATTTGATTAACAATGCATTTTATGCTGTTTCAGCACGTTCCAGCCAAAATGAAGACGGATACAAACCTTTGGTTATCGTAAGCACAAAAAACCTGGATTATAAAATCGAAATAAGGGTGAAGGATAATGGCAATGGAATTCCCTACGAAATCAGGGAGAAGATTTTCCAGCCCTTTTTCACCACAAAACCCACCGGCCAGGGAACCGGCCTGGGATTGAGTATGAGCTACGATATTATTACCAAGGGGCATGGGGGCGAGTTGAACGTGAACAGTCATGAAAATGAGGGTGCAGAATTTATTATACGATTACCTGTCAGTTAATAGAACAATAGAAATTTTAAAACAATTAAAAAGGATTTCAATGTCAGTAAATAAATTTTTATCGCTATTGTTGATCAGCATAGTTTGCTGTGTATTATTCTGCGTGAGTATTGCATCTGACGGTTATGGACAGCGTAATTACCTTTTCGAGAATATCTCTGCTGCTGAAGGTCTGTCGAACCTCGAAGTACATGCAATCTTTCAGGATAAAAACGGATTTCTTTGGATCTCAACAGCTAACGGGCTTAACAGGTACGACGGTGTAAATATGGTTGTTTTTAAAAATGATCCGGGCGATATAACTTCGCTACCCAATAATAATTGCTATGCCATAACAGAAGATTCAGAAGGATTTCTATGGATTGGCGTATCAGGGAATGCCATTGCAAAATACAATCCTGTGAATGAAAAATTTTCGAAATATCCTATTGAGGCGGGAAATGTCATTATGACTTCTACTTTTTTTACTGCTATCACCGACCAGCATAGAGATGTATGGTTCGGCTCTTCCAATCACGGGATACAAAAGTTTAACAGGTCGGAAAACAAATTTGAAAAGATAGACCTGGATTCAACGAATAGCAGTACTCAGTGGGGCGAAATCCTTGGCCTTACACAATTAAGGAATGGTAGCATCATAGCTGCCGATTATGGAAACGGGATCAAAATATATAATGAAAAGCTAAATTCCTTTCAACCCTTTTACCTGAAAGAAAATTACTGCCCGGTTTCAATTATTGCTATTTATGAAGACCCGGCAGGCCATATTTGGTTGGGAGGTCTCAGTAAAATCATTAAATATTCTCCTTCTAATGATTCCATTGAAGATTACAATATTGCCGGCTTGTTTAAAACTCCAACAACATATGATAATACATTGGGAATCGTGGAAGATAAAGAAGGGTATATCTGGGCCGGAGTTTATTCGCAGGGACTCTACCGGATTGATCCTGAGAATAAAAATATCCAGCGGTTTGATTACGCTGAAGATTATGGTGAGCTTGATGCAAATCCAATCGTTCAGCAAATCTACAAGGATAAACACAACGTAATATGGATTGGCACTTTGATGCAGGGTTTGTACAAATTTGATCCGCTGAGAGAACCCTTCACATTCTCAAAAATTAAATCCGACAGGTTGGTAAATTCGGATGTAAACCGGGTAAATGTAATTGTCGGATCGCCTCATGCAAAGAAAATCTTAGTGGGTTCATCCAATGATGGCTTGTTTGAATATGACCTTGAAAGTAAAAAGTCTATCCCGCTGAACATTAGATTTGACCCATTGACCATACCGGACGGGAGAATAAATATAAAGTGCCTGGTTGTTGATAATGAAGGAAACAAATGGTTTACTTATAACAACCTTGGCCTGCATAAAATTGATAAGAACAATAGCTTAAGTGTTTTTAATTCACCTTTTTTTAAAACGACCACCACCTACACGTCCAATACTTTGAAAATTGATTATTCAGGAAATATCTGGATTGCCTCGAGGTATGGTTTTGAAAAATACGATCCGGCAAAAAAGCAATTTACAATGTTGCCAACACTAATGAACAAGCAGATGAGCAAAAATTTGAAGGAGCAAATAGATCAAATCCCTCAAACACGCGAACCAATCGCTTCAATTTTAAAGGCAGGGGAGGCAGTAAGCCTGGAGAAAAAGTTTTCCCTGAGTCACGATCAGAAAGTGCTTATTATTGGCATTGGTGAAGGTCAGATGAGTGGCCAGGGTATTGATGATCTTACGGATAGAGGCTCTCTCATGACAGGGGATGGAAAACTCATCTGGGCGATGAATGATTTATCCAAAACATTTAATGACGGCGGCGGATTTAAAAACCGGATTGCCATAAAGTGTTTGGATTTGACAAAAGGCGATTATAAAATCACGTATGTTACCGATGTCGGTCACTCCTATAGAACATGGAATGTCGCTCCTCCACCCGACTCCTTGTGGTATGGAATCCAGGTTTTAGACATAAATGAATCAGAATTTAAATATATCAGTGAATTGAGCGAAAAGGAAATCAATTCCGATAAGTATATGCCATCGGAAATTGGAACCAGCATTGAATTCAGTAAAAAAAATCGCGAAATCGTTTGGCTGGGCACCACAATGAGCAGTTTTTTTAAATATGATTTAACTTCCGGGAATTTTAAGCAATATAATCTCGATACAAATAATAAATTTTCCCCCAATAATACCATTGCCTGCATGATGGAAGATATGGAGGGTGTTGTCTGGATTGCAACCCTCGGTGGTTTATTGCGGTTTGATCCTTCAACTGAAAAAGTTGAAAAAATTGATCAAAGAGAAGGGCTTCCTTCAAACCAGGTAAACTCTATTATTGAAGATATTGAGGGAAATCTATGGGTCAACACCTCAGGAGGTATGGCCAAATTAAATAAAAATGCACCAAGAGATGAGTGGAATGTTATTGGTTTTGATGCAAAGGATGGCCTGCAGGGATCAAATTCCAGTTCTGCAAGCTGGACAGGTAGTGATGGGATTATCGTTGTCGGAGGAAGCGATGGGATCACTTCGTTTTATCCCGGGAAAATAAATGAAGTAAAACCCGATATTGTTCTGATAGATATTAAAGTTTCGGATGTGTCGTTGAAATCTGATTCGGCAGTTGTGAAACTTGAAAAAAGCATCATGGAAACCGAAGAACTTCGCTTTTCCTATTTCGAAAATAACTTATCATTTGAGTTTGCTTCAATTCATTTCTCCAGGCCAGGGAAAAATAAACTTTTATATAAGCTGGATGGTTTCAATGATCGTTGGATAGTTGCGGATAGAAATTTTGCCACTTTCACTAACCTTGCACCCGGAGAATATAAATTCAGTGTTAAGGGTTCGAGCGGCGATGGGATTTGGAACGACGTGGGAAAGAGCATCCGGATAATAATTTCACCCCCATGGTGGAAAACATGGTGGGCCTATGGCTTTTACGTTTTTCTTTTAGCCGCCGGCATATTCGGTATAGATCGTTTTATGCGCAACCGACTGATTCAAAGAGAAAGAGAACGCAGCCGTACCGTTGAACTGGAGCAGGCCAAAAAAATTGAAAAAGCCTATCATAAGCTAAAAGACACCCAAGCCCAGCTCATCCAATCCGAAAAAATGGCCAGCCTTGGTGAACTCACAGCCGGAATTGCGCATGAAATTCAAAACCCATTGAATTTTGTAAATAATTTTTCTGAGGTTAATACAGAATTACTGGCGGAAATGAAAGAGGAGATTGAAAAAGGGAATATGGAAGAAGTAAAAGCCAAAGCAGATGATGTTATCGAAAATGAACAAAAGATCAATCACCATGGCAAACGTGCCGATGCCATTGTTAAAGGTATGTTGCAGCATAGCCGCAGTAGTAGCGGTGTTAAAGAACTTACAGATATCAATGCATTGGCGGATGAATACCTGCGCCTGTCGTACCATGGATTAAGAGCCAAAGACAAATCGTTTAATGCTGATTTTAAAACCGATTTTGATCCTGATCTTCCAAAAATCAATGTCATCCCACAGGATATTGGCAGGGTTCTGCTCAATCTCATCAACAACGCATTCTATGCGGTTAATGAAAGAAGCAAAAAAGGCGATGCCGATTATAAAGCAATCGTTTCGGTGAGCACGAAGCGGGTGGGCTCCCCTTCAGGGACCAGGGGTAGCGCGGATGAATACGTAAAAATCACAGTAGCTGACAACGGCAACGGAATTCCGGATGAAATCAGGGAGAAGATATTCCAGCCCTTCTTCACCACCAAACCAACAGGTCAGGGAACAGGATTAGGTTTGAGCATGAGTTATGATATTGTTACCAAAGGACATGGCGGAACACTCACCGTGGAATCCCTGCCTGCCGGGGAGGCTGGAATTGAAGGTGGCGGAACCGAATTCATTGTGACTTTACCATTAATTTCAACAAATCAGAAATCATGAGACTTTTCACGATATTCATATTAACCTTGATTTTTATCTCATTTTGTTTTCCTGTGAAGGCACAACTTGATGCGGATAAACTCATGCAGTTTGATGAATTGAAAGGAACACCGATACGTGATATACAGCCCGATAGCGAGGGAAATATCTGGATCGCTACTCCAAGTGGGCTGATCAAATTCGACGGCTACAAGTACACCCGTTTTCATCCCGATATATCCGATTCTACCACCATGGGAGAATTGCTTATCTACGCGCTATACCCCGATCAGCAGGGGTATCTCTGGATCGGAGCTCAGGAGGCAGTTTACAGGTATAATCCCGAATACAGGTCATTTACCCGGTTTCCTTTCCAGGATCTCACCGGAGTTAAAGCCGGCAATACATCCAATATCACCGATATTGCGGATAATAATCGTGGTCGCATCTATTTTAGCGCTTATATTTTGTTTGGAGGAGAAGGCATACATGGTCTTTTTTATTACGATGAGAAAAAGAAAGCAATGATTCCTTATGAATTGCCCGAAGGGATTAACATTACAAGTGTTTATTACATGACCCCTGACCCTTTTGGCAATATCTGGATGGTTACCGATGTGGGATTTTTTAAGATGGATCCCCTGAATCAACTCCATGAAATCATTCCCTGTCCGGATAATAATTGCCTTGAACCCAATGAAGGCATTATGAACATGGCATCCGATTCAACAGGAAAACTCTGGTTGGTTTCAACGCATAACAATTTCTACACTTATGAGCCGGCGACAAACGAACTCAGGAGAAAAAAAATGGACTTGCCATTGGCGGGGGATATTTTTAATTTGTATGCGGATATACTGATTGATGAAAAGCAGGACATCTGGTTAACCTCCACTCAGGGACTGGTCCGTTACAACCTCAAAAAATCAGTGTATGAAGTTTTCGATCCCGCTTCCACCGACAGGCTGTTGCGCGACCAGGCCAATTCGCTGGCCTTTGATGACTTCGGCAACCTGTGGATCGGCACCGAATCGGTGGGATTGCTCAAATACAATCCCCGATCGCTTTTGGGTTCTTTTGTGTGGGATGACAATGATCCGAAAAGCATCACCTCGGGCTGGGTGAAAAAAATGATAGAGGACGACAACGGCGACATTTGGGTAGCAACATCAGCACCGCAACATGCAGGGATCAGCAGGTTGGATCTTAAAACTAAAAAAGTGTACCCGACACCTTATACCGATATTTCCACCAGTTTCAACTGGGATAATGTGTACGCAGCCATGTCGAAAGGGAAAATGTTGATCAGCGCCTTTTTCAGTGGCTATCATATTTTAGATTACAGGGATATGTCGGTAAAAGACACCACTTTGTCTGGCTTACATGATTCGCTTTATCTGGCAAATATCATTCGGGACAGCAGGAGTAATATTTGGTTTTGTACTTATTCAGGGCTTTTTAAACAATCACCGGATTCTGATAAAAAAATCCACCTCGATTTGACAACGATTCCCGGAACAAATGCCACCTCCGATAACGTGACAAATCTTTTTGAAAGCCCCGGATACGGACTTTGGATTATGACTGACAACGGCCTTTTCCTGTATGATTACGATTCAGGAGAGATCAGCAGGCATGGCGGCGACCGGGAAAGTGGGCAGGTTTTTCCTTCGCAGGACATCAATTCATTTTACCAGGGACCGGATGGGATCTGCTGGGTCGGAACCTGGCAGGGCGGCCTTTGCCGTTATAACCCGAAAACCGGTGAAATTAAAACCTACACGACCAACGAAGGACTTCCATCCATGAGCATTCAGGGAATCCTGGGCGATGAAAAGCACCAGGCGCTCTGGATCAGCACCTTTGCCGGCATCAGTCGCTTTTCGATCGAAGAAGAGCAGTTCAACAATTTTTCACTGAAAGACGGGATACAGGGTTTATTGTATGCCGATGGTCAGTCTTTGAAAACATCCATAGGCTACTTCCTGTTTGGGGGCAATAACGGGGTCACGTATTTCAATCCGGATGATATTGCAGAAAATACAATGCCGCCAATCACATCCATCACGGATTTCAAAGTGGATGATCATGCTTATTCAATCCATCCGGGGGAAGCGAATGAAAATAGCCCGTTCGATCTCTCATATTCGCAAAACAACATTTCCATCGAATACACCGGAGTTCAGTATGATGATCCCGTAAAAAACAAATTTGCCTTTATGCTTGAAAACTACGACAAATCCTGGCGGGAAGTGGGCAATCAACGGTCGGCTTATTATTACAACCTGCCCCCCGGAAGTTATACGTTTAAAGTGAAGACGGCGAACAGCCACGGAGTCTGGAATAAAGAGCCAGTAACTTTAAGTTTCACGATCAATCCTCCCTGGTGGAGAACCTGGTGGGCATATATTATTTATGGCATCGTATTAATTGCAACGATAATGATTTTCGACCGTTTCCGCAAACGACGATTGCTGGAAAAAGAGCGCCAACTGGCAAAAGAAAAAGAACTGGCCCAGGCCAAAGAAATTGAAAAAGCCTATGTTGAACTGAAGAACACCCAAAAGCAACTTATTCAGTCAGAGAAAATGGCCTCGCTGGGAGAGCTCACTGCTGGAATTGCCCATGAGATTCAGAACCCGTTGAATTTTATCAATAATTTCTCGGAGGTCAATTCAGAATTGATTGCCGAGTTGAATGAAGAAATCGAAAAGGGTGATATGGCTGAGGTTAAAGCTATTGCCAATGACATAGCACAAAATGAGCAAAAAATCAGTCATCATGGGAAACGGGCCGACAGCATTGTGAAAGGGATGCTGCAGCATAGCCGCAGTAGTAGCGGTGTTAAAGAACTTACAGATATCAATGCATTGGCGGATGAATATCTGCGTCTGGCTTATCATGGGTTGAGGGCCAAGGACAAATCTTTCAATGCAACCATGAAAACAGACTTCGATGAAACCATCGGAAAAATCAATGTCATTCCGCAGGATATCGGCAGGGTCATTCTCAATTTGATTACCAACGCATTTTATGCTGTCAGCGAAAAAAAGCAGCAGTTACCTGTTGGATACGAACCAACTGTTACAGTTAGCACAAGAATATCTCCCACTGGCGGGGGTAAGGGTGTGGAAATTTCTGTAAAAGACAACGGCAACGGCATCCCCGAACAAATTAAAGAAAAAATCTTTCAGCCATTTTTCACCACAAAACCCACAGGACAAGGAACAGGATTGGGGCTAAGCATGAGCTACGATATCATCAAAGCACATGGCGGAGAAATAAAAGTGGAAACACAACCGGATATGGGGACAGAATTTATAATTCAATTGCCAATAGATCAATTATGAAAATGAAACCATTCATCATATTTATTTTTGTATTAGCAGGAATATTCTTCCGGCAGGAAGGATTGATTGCCGGCTTTCCTGATACGATTACCAGCGATACCTGTAAAATTAATTTGTTAAACGACCTGGCATACGAACAGTTTTACAACTCAAACCTGGATAGTTGTCTTTATTTTGCCACCCGGGCGCTGACTATATCTGACAGTCTGCTGAAGAGTGAACAGGAGAAATCCAACAAACAATATTTGAACCGGTGTCGCATTCTAAAAGCCAGAAGTTTGACCAATATTGGCAGGGCAATCGTTAACCGGAACCTGGAGATGGCACTGGATACCATGCAGGTAGCCCTCCGGATCATCAGGGAGACAGGCAATAAATATGAAGAGGCAAGCATTTATACCGCCATTGGAAATATATATGATTTCAATGGTCGCCATCAGCTTGCCAGGGAGTACACCCTGAAAGCCCTTGATCTGTTTCGTGAAGTGGGCGACAGCGCAAGCTATGCAATGCAACTGACAAATGTGGCCATCACTGAACGGAACCTGGGAAATTACGGGGATGCCCTGGCAAAACTGATGGAAGCCTTAAAAATCAGTGAGGAACTCAAAGATACGGCCAACATCATCGAAATTCATCTGGCTATGGGTTTTGTGTATGCCTTCATTGAACAATGGGAAAACGCGTTGAACAGCCAGGGTAAGGCCCTTGAAATCTTTACACAGTTAGATGATTCGCTTGGTATAGCTAGAATATATAATGATATGGGTGTTTCCAATACGTCGGCAGGGAAGCTGGATGATGCTTTAAAATTTCACCAGGAAGCATTGAAGATCCGTTTAAATTCAACCGATAATTACAGCACATTTGCAAGCTATGCTTATATAGGGAATATACTGGCAAATAAGGGTAACTATGCGGAGGCAGTTTATAATTTTGAAAAAGGATTGCACTATGCACAACTGTCGGGATACAAGATCATCATCCTGGATGCACATATGATTTTGGGGGAATGTTACCTCAACCTTCCGGATACGAACAAAGCGATGGATCAATTTCTAACTGTGATTGAACTGAGTCGTGAAACAGGGGATGACACCGGAGAGTTAAGAGCAGCGATAAACATTGCCTCCATCTATCTGAACAGGAACGAACACCGGCAGGCATTGAAATGGTTGCAACAGGCCGAAAAAGCTGCATCCAGGGCGCCGATGATTTATATTAAAGAGGTTTACGACAAAATAGCCGAATCCTATTTTAAGCTCGGAGACTACGAAAATGCCTACCTGAACCGTTTGAAATTCGACGAAGTTAAAGACTCTTTGGCAATTTCCGAAAACCTTGAGAAGATCACCCGGCTGACCAACAAACTGG
The DNA here is from genome assembly GCA_020052415.1 of Bacteroidales bacterium. Classification (GTDB taxonomy): domain Bacteria; phylum Bacteroidota; class Bacteroidia; order Bacteroidales; family JAADJA01; genus JAADJA01. Next base: position 31,513 of record JAGVPB010000040.1, read on the forward strand.
AGTTTGAAAACAAAATGGCGCTCCAGAAAGAAAGCAATGAAAAAATGATGGCGATCAAACAAGCCCAGATAAACCGGGAACGATTGACCCGCAACATTTTTATGTCTGGGATGGTGCTGGCTCTTGTGCTGGGGATCATAACCTTTGTCCGTTTCCTTGAAAAGAAGAAGTTAAACAATAAACTTAATGTAACACTTACCAATCTCCGTAATACGCAAACACAGCTCGTTCACGCCGAGAAGATGGCCTCTTTGGGTGAACTCACTGCCGGCATTGCGCATGAAATTCAAAATCCGCTGAACTTCATCAACAACTTCAGCGAGGTGAGCAATGAACTGATGGATGAAATGAATGAAGAATTGGCAGCTGGTAATCAGCAGTTGGCAATGGAGATCGCAAATGATATCAAACAAAATCTCGAAAAAATCAACCACCACGGAAAACGTGCCGATGCCATTGTTAAAGGTATGTTGCAGCATAGCAGGACTAGCACTGGAACAAAAGAACCCACCGATATTAATGCTTTGGCTGATGAATATTTGCGTTTGGCATATCATGGGTCGAGGGCAAAAGACAAAAATTTTAACGCCATAATGAAAACCGATTTTGATGAAACAATAGGAAACATCAATATTATTCCGCAGGATATCGGAAGAGTAATACTCAATTTAATCACCAATGCTTTTTATGCTTGTGCTGAGCGAAGCCGAAGTGCAGATAATGAAAAGAACAATTCGACTAACTCAATACTCCATGAACAGAAATACAGACCAACTGTTACATTAAAAACTAAAAAGATAAATAACAAGGTTGAAATAAGTGTAAGGGATAATGGCAATGGTATTCCTCAAAAAGTATTGGATAAAATTTTTCAACCCTTCTTTACCACAAAACCCACTGGACAGGGAACAGGGTTGGGGTTGAGCATGAGTTATGATATTGTTACCAAAGGTCATGGCGGTGAGTTGAAAGTAAATACCCGCGAAGGTGAATATGCTGAATTTATTATCATTTTAAATGCTTAAATTAAATAATTATTGTATGAAAATATTAGTCGTTGACGATGAAAAGGATGTTCAGGTTCTTTTTGAACAACGTTTCAGGAAAGATATCCGTGAAAAGCGGTTCGAATTTGTTTTTGCTTTCTCGGGAGAGGAAGCGCTGGACTACCTCAATCAAAATCAGCAGGAGGCGGTTTTGATTTTATCCGACATCAACATGCCCGGGATGAGCGGCCTGGAATTATTGGGGAAAATAAAGCAAAAGTATCTTAAGCCTCCTCCGGTAGTGATGATGATAACCGCTTACCGGGATGATGAGAATTACAATATGGCTAAAAAATTGGGAGCCGATGATTTTCTCACCAAGCCGCTTGATTTTAACTTATTGAAAGAAAAATTAAACCACCGAACCTAATGGCAAAGATTTTAGTAGTGGATGATGAGACCGATCTCGAGATCCTCATCAAACAAAAGTTTCGCAGGCAAATCAGGGAAAACCTGTATCAATTTGTATTTGCTATAAATGGCAACGATGCTCTTGATAAATTACAGGAACATTCGGATATTGATTTGGTGTTGAGCGATATCAATATGCCTGGAATGGACGGTTTGACACTGCTTGTTAAACTGAAAGAACTTAGCCCATTGATAAAAACAGTGATTATTTCGGCTTATGGCGACATGGATAACATCCGCACCGCCATGAACAGGGGCGCTTTTGATTTCCTGACAAAACCTGTGAATTTTGAAGACCTTGAACTCACGGTTGAGAAAACATTGCAGCATGTTTATCAGCTTGCCGAAACACTAAAGGCCATTAAAGAAAACAATATCCTGCGGATGTATGTAGATGAAACTGTGCTAAATTTCATGAACAGCCGGGAGTTTGAATCCACGTTGCTTGCCAATGAAACTGTGGAAGCCACCGTCGCTTTTATTGATATTTGCAGCTTTACGGCGCTCACAGAGACAGAGCCGGCAGATAAAGTAGTCGCCCTTCTGAACCGGTATTTTGATGTCATGGTAAAAGAGATCATAGGCCAGGGTGGATATGTAGATAAATTTATAGGAGATGCAATTATGGCTGTATTCCGGGGCGATTTCCATCTCGACAGGGCAGTGGAGGCCTGCCTTGCAGTTATTAAGCAAATTGAGCAACTCCCGAATATTTCCGAAGAGCTGCATTTTCAACCCAAAGTATCCATTGGCATCAACAGCGGTGAGGTTATTTCGGGAAACATCGGTTCTGCCAGCCTGCGCCGATTGGATTATACTGTAATCGGCGACGTTGTTAATACCTCACAACGATTGCAATCAGCAGCGCATGCAGGCCAGATCATCATCGGTGAAAACACCTATGAACAAATTAAAGAATCCTTCACCTGCCGGAAAGTGGGCGAAGTAATTTTGAAAAATAAGCAGAAGCCTGTTACAGTTTATGAGGTGCTGAATTAAAGTAAATAATTTCAATATTAATGACAATGAATGAAAATGATTCGGGCTCTACGGTCTTACCACAAAATGAAATGGAGCACCTTCAACGAATAACAATTATTGTGGTATTTGACTACCCGCACCGAGGTTAGGTAGCCAAAATTCATTTTTATCAAGATTACTGGATTGTATATCCAGGTTAAGATCGGAATGTAAATAACCCGAGACGCCGGTTTCCAAATCCCAAATAAAAGATTTATCCGAATCGTCAATTGTACCGGAAGCGTCACTGTCGCCACTGATCATGCCCCAGAATCCATTATCCATTTGCTTTTGAGCCAGAATACCTCCATAAGCTTTATCTCCTCCATTTGAAAAATCATATACATAAACCCCTTCAGCTTCAGTCAATGGATAGTTTGAAATAACCGGCAGATGATTACGATGATAAATTAAAGCGAACAACTGGTGGTTAACTGAAGCGTTGAATTGAAGGTTACTCATTCCATCCAAAGCTTTCACCGAACCATCGCTCATTAAAAAGGCGGCTTGTAATGCCAGCCTTGACGACAGACTGGCAGACATAATATCCGGAGCATCCCGTAATTCAATTAAAATCCAGTCCACCACATTTGATGGTGTTGTACTTACATTTTCGTTACCGGAATATAGCCAGGGGTCCTCATTATAAGGCTGACTTAATGGGAAATAGGGCGAACCTGACAAACCGGTATTAAGGCTAAGACCATTGTATGCTCCTTCCAACAATACTTTTAAGGATACTTCGAGTGGTTTTGGTGACAATCGAAGAAGCCACGTTTCGCGATATGCTAAAAAATTTTCCGGCGATTGCCAGCTTGTAAATCCCCCATTGCTGTTTATAGTCAGTGTCCCCATAGCTGCGTCGCTGATTAGTTCGGTAACATTGTAGTTGCCGGGCGGCAAGGATGAAACCTCCATTGAAACCGGATCATTTGATGACTGTGTCCCGAAGTTTGATAATACGATGACAGCCTCATTTTCAAATATCCGTGCATAGCTCAGAACATTGGCATTTCCATTTGTAAGTTGTAATAAATACCCTTTTCGCAAAGCCGCCTGTGCGTTACGGATATGAATAATTTTTTTATAATGCTGTAAAAGAGATTCAGGATTAGCCTCCATTACAGCCACATTGTTGGTTTGCCAGTTTTCGCCTAAACTGTGCCATGGAGTTACATTGCTGAATCCTGCGTTGGTTCCGCCGTTCCATTGCATGGGACGACGCTTGTTTTCATCAGCACCTGTCCCGGTCATCCCCAGTTCTTCGCCATAATAGATAAATGGAACTCCGGGCAATGTCAGGTAAATGGAAGCCGCCAGCTTCATCTTTTCTGTATCGGTTCCGAATTGACTGAATATACGGTCCATATCGTGATTTGTCAGAAAAGTAGCATGTTGCAAACGCGGATAAGACTGCCAGATTGTGCTGAGCTGACTCCTGATATAGCCGGGGTTATTGTCGTTAACCGCTCCGGCGATGGAATATGCCAAATCAAAATCAAAACAAACATCCAGCCGATCATTCTGCACATAAGGAATGACAGAAGCTGTATTCGACCATACTTCACCTACCGTGAAAGCATCCGGATTATTGGTTTTATAAACACTATTAAATTCCTCAAGGACCGTAAATGTTCCCCGTGTATTTTCCAGAATTGTGCCATCTTCCACAAGGAATTTAATGGCATCCAAACGGAAGCCATCAACACCTTTATTCAGCCAGAAGTCGGTGATGCTGAACATCTCTTCCTTCAGGGCCGGATAGTTGTAATTCAGATCGGGCATGCCGCTCCAGAACAAACCATAGTAATATGCGCCATTTTTGTAGTGCCATACGGTTTGTCCCCAGGGACCGTTGAATCCGGGATTTGTAGCAGACCAAACATACCAGTTGCGGTAACTGTTCTGATTATTGGCTGATTGTATGAACCAGGGATGCTGATCGGAGGAATGATTCAACTCGAAGTCAATGATCACTTTAATTCCCCGTTGATGTGCTTCAGCCAGCAATTCTTCGAAGTCGGCCATTGTACCGTAGTCGGGCTCGGTTGCGTAATAATCAGTCGCATCATAGCCATGATAACTGGGAGATTTCATCATTGGCATTAGCCAGATTCCCGTTATACCCAGGTCAGTGTCAGTTTGGGGATTGCCATCATTAAGGTAATCAAGTTTTTGGATAATTCCCTGGAAGTCTCCAATGCCATCATTATTACTGTCGTAAAAGCTGCGGACGAATATTTCATAAAAAACAGCATCGTTCCACCAAAAGGTATTGTAATTCGTAGAGATAGCCGGATTGCTCAGTTCACAACTGTCGAATATATATGCAGGCAACTCATTGGTTCCGGGCAATATGGTTACCGGACGCACCCGATTTCCATTTCCATCATCTATTGTGCAATCTAAAGATGGGTTTTCTGCACCCAAAATATTGTTGCCGTTCACAATGAGATACTGATAATCACCGGGAATCACGGTAAGGTTTACCTCGTATATTCCATCGGCATTGATATCCTTCATTTCAACAGAACCCGGATCCCAGTTGGTTTCGAATCCCGCAGCTTCCTGAAAGTTACCCATTACATGCACTCCGTTTGGTGAAATAGTTTGACCGGTCAAATCAGCAGAAAAAACAACCACTGGATTACAGCTATTAAAGAGTACCGGTGGAATATTCAGGTTATCGGTAAGAACGACCTGCCGGTTATGTGTTGTACCGACCGTACATTCGGCAGGAGGTGATTCATCTTGTCCCCATTGGTTGCCGTTTATGAATTTGTACTCATACGTTCCTGCAGGCAGGTAAACGGTTTTTTGATATATTTCATCACCGTCAGTGTCCGTCATTGCGCACGATCCCGGATTCCAGTTGCTGCCACAACCGGCTGCAGACTGGAAATTACCGGATACATGAATACCGTCCGGAGAAATGGATTCATTGCTCATGTCAACATTAAAGGTAAGGGAAACATTTTGAGCCGGCACAATGGCTGAAAGACAGGATACACAAAGAATAAGTATGATATGTTGTACAAGTTTAAGCATAGAGTATAATGAAAGTGAAACGTAGAGGTCAAAAGTACTGAAAATAAAGAAATGTCCTATTTTCACGAAGGGTTCAGGTCTAAATTATACTTTGATGTGCCAGATGGAAAGTAAGCCTGAAAACTTATATCAATAAAGTTCAAAGGAAATAAATCCTTATTTTCATACGATGTAAGAACCTTGATATTGATTAGCCCGTAGGGCTTCAATATCAATAGAAATAGTTAGTCCAAGAGACTCTTTTGTCCGTAGGACATTAACAAATACAATAAACATGGCTAATACCTACACCCAATTGTTCGTATATTATGCCTTTGCTGTGCAGAACCGGTTCTGTATGATCAATGACAACGTTAAAAATGGTCTGTACAAGATGTTAATTCCCTACGGGAAATTCTTTGCATATATCCTTCTTTTCTATTAATATAAATGCCCTACGGGCAATTGTCTTGGTTTATCTTTATTTTAGAAGAAAGCATAAACTACCATTAAATAAATGCCAGCACATCAAAATAAAATATAGCTATTATTTAGCCCAATTAATCTATAATGTTACTTTTGCTGTTACATAGATAAAACCTTAAAAAATGAAAAAACTATTTATCCTTTATTGGTTCATCATCCAAATTTGTTTGTTATCAGGGCAAGAAGCCAAATCTTACCTCAATCTCATCGGAGGCTGGAATAATGGTCCGTGTAATGCTGTGTGCAGGGCTGAAAACATTTTATATATTGGTAACGGATGCAATCTGGACATAGTTGATATTACAGAACCAACTGCTCCTGTATTTGTTTCGCATTTCAATTGTAAATTCTACATTCAGTTCATGCAAATTGATGATAACTATCTTTTTGTTGAATCCAATTGCGAATTAGATGTTTTCGATATATCAAACATTCAATCTCCGGTTCTGATAAATGGGCTGGATTTCCAAGACATTATTGATATTGAAATTAAAAATGATTACCTGTACCTGATAAACGCTTATCAATGGTTAAGAATATACAACATATCTGATCCCTTTAACATAACCTTGATTAATAACATCTTCATTGGAGAAATTAATTATGCACTCTACGCGGAGGATAATTATTTATATTTTGCAACGGCGATCGGGTGCTTAAGGATAATTGATGTTTCCGATCCTTTAAATCCTGATTTTTTAGGTGTGGCAAATTTTGAATGTTATGCTGATGATGTTGCGGTTTCAAATCAAATTGCTTGTATAGCAAACGAGGAATGCGGATTGAGAATATTCGATGTTTCCAATCCTCTCAATCCTGTTCAACTATCTTGTTTTCAAAACATCTTTGGAGCGGAAAAGGTAACCATAAAGGATAACCTTGCATTTGTTGTTCATGGCTCTTCGATCAAGATCATTGATATTAATGATCCTGAGAATCCTTTTACAATTAGCTCGGTTTATCTTGATGGTTCGGTAAATTCGATTCTACCGATCGGCAATTACCTGTATTTGGCCAACAGTGATGGCATGAACATAGTCGATATTCAGAATCCAGCAAGTCCGGTTGTTCTTTCATTTTATAATACACCATATTATGCAACGGATATTGAGCTCGATGATAATATTGCTTATGTAGCAGAATCGCTAGATGGAATCTATATTCTAGATGTGACTGATCCCGATAATATTTCTGTTATCAATCAATATAAACCGGAAGAAAATGTTTATAATATTGCCTGTGCCAATCAGAAAATTTATATCAGCCTGGATGATTGGAGCGAGGATGATATTTTAGAAATTCTAGATGTAAGTAATCCCATGCAGCCTGTAGTAATCGGTTCTTATGATGATGTAGTTTATATCAATGATTTTACTGTCTCGGATACGTTAACTTACATGATAGGATATGAGTATGAATATTTCTTTAGAGTTTTAAATACGGTTGATCCCTCAAACATCACAGAAATCTATTCTAATACAAGTTTTGATGATTATTTGATATGCCTCTGCGTAAAAGGAAATTATGCCTTAGTCGGAAAACACTATGAAGGTTTCAGTTTATTTAATATCAGTGACCCATATAATGTTCTATACCTCTCGGAAGTTGAAATTGCAGATCCCGATTTTTATTTAAATGCATTAAACTGTAACGATAACCACGTTTTTCTTGGGCATGGATATGGTTTGATGATCTATAATATAGAAGACCCGGAAAATCCCTATCTTGAAGGAGAATATAATTCGGGAACTGCGGTATGGAGTATAGAAATCATGGACGATCATTTAGTTTGCGGTACATCTGATGGAATTTTTCTTCTCGATATATCGGATTTTTCAAACCCTGTATTTGCCGAGGAAATGAATTTTCCTTACTATGTTGATAGAATGTGTTATACTGACAGTATTTTATATTTGACCGCAGGTCCTGCAGGTATCTATTTACTTAATAATGACTCTACAGGCGGAACTACAAGCATACATGCCGAATCTAATCCTACTGAAGGTTTGCCTTATTACGTCACAGCCACCGGAAACACTATAATAATTAGGTCTCAGGATATGATGCAAGAAGTATCTTTATTTAGCATCACCGGTGAAAAAATCGCACAGGTAAATCAAATTGAGTCATCTACCGCAGAAATTAATGTTACCGGTTTCACTGGAGGTTCCTACATAATTCGGATAAGATTTGCCAGTGGAATAGTCAAGGCAAAAAAAATAATCTTTTAAGAAGTATCAATAGATTGCCCATCTGCCAGTCCGGCTAATCTGCAGTGACGGTTACTTGCTCCGTCCATGGCTTTCACGGAGCCATCGCATATAAAAATGCAGCATGCACCGCCCGCTTATCTTCGGTCAAATCCGAAAGAGCAGAAGAAAAAAATATTTTATTTAAATTTATACAGTTAACTGAATGTATTTTTATAAATTTGTGCAGTTAACTAATTAGATTATGATATTTCAGCGAACTATTAAGCAAAAAATTGAAACGTTTCTGTTTCAGGGTAAAGTAATCATTATTTATGGTGCACGGCGTGTGGGTAAAACAACCCTTTCGAAACAATTGCTCGAATCGTACCCTGAATCGAAATATATCAATTGTGAATTGCTGCAAAACAAAACCGCTCTGGAAACAACCAACAGCGAATTGCTGAAAAATTTTTTAGGGGCTTACAAACTTTTGGTACTTGATGAGGCTCAAAACATTTCGGGTATCGGGTCAATTTTAAAGATCATTACCGATACATTTCCCGACATACAGATCATTGCGACCGGCTCTTCAAGTTTTGAACTGGGTAACAAAGTCATGGAACCTTTGACTGGTCGGTCAAGGGTATTTCATCTTTACCCCTTTTCGCTGGCTGAGATAAAAGAAACGCACGATTTCAACGAGATTCGCGCCAACCTAAACAATATTCTCCGGTATGGTATGTACCCCGAAGTGTTTCTAAAATCGGAAAACGATGCAATCGAAGAGTTAAACAATATTGCCGGAAATTATCTCTATAAGGATATACTGCAATACGAGAACCTCAAGCGTTCCGACTTACTGATAAATTTGCTCAGAGCCCTCGCTCTTCAGGTTGGCAATGAAATTTCTCTGAATGAGTTGTCAAGACTGCTTGGTGAAAACATGAATACTATTAAACGATACATCGAACTGCTTGAAAAATCGTTTGTCATTTGCCGCCTTCATTCTTTCAGCAGGAATTTACGAAAAGAAATCGCCAAAGGCCAGAAAATATATTTCATTGATCCTGGTATCAGGAATGCATTGATCCAGAATTTTAATCCTTTGGCATTGCGTAATGATATAGGCGCTTTGTGGGAAAACTTTTGCATCATTGAAAGGATGAAGCACAATCAAAATACCCGAAAATTTGTCAACACTTATTTCTGGAGAACTTATGATCAGAAGGAAATTGACTATATTGAGGAATCAGGTGGTAACTTACAGGCTTTTGAATTCAAATTCAATGAAAAAGTCAAAACCAAACCACCTGCTGAGTTTCTTGAAAGCTATTCCGGCAGCAGTTTTCAGGTAATTCATCAGGAGAATTTTTTACAATTCTTTTTATAGTATGTTGTAATTGATAATTTTTATATTTGTAAAGTTTTAAAGGTATTTCCCTTGCTGGGTAATGATCATTGGCAATCATGAAAATTCAGTCGTGAAAGAAAAGCTTAACAATATGCTTTGCCTGCTGAACAAGCAACTTGGGCTGTTTCTCAGCATCAGTTTCGGACTGTTTTTGTTTGTTTATATTTTCAAGCCATTTCCTCTCGACCACATTAGTTTTGATAACCGGAAATTATTTGTTTTCGGGTTGGGCATCATTGCGTTAGCTGTCATGTTACTTGTCAGGATAGTTTTCTTAGGTTTGAAAAGAAATAATACTGACAACACAAAAACAACATTATCATCCTACTTAAATGGATTCATTATCTGGTTATTAAGTTCCATTGCATTTATTTTATGTCTGAGTTTTGTAGGGTCTGTTCATCTTTCATCGTATGTGGTTTTTAATGCAGTTATAATTTGCCTTTTCCCACCGCTGATTTTAAATTTTCATGATCGCATTGACGAATTAAAGAGACAAATTGAATCACTCATCCTTGAAAGTAAAATCATGCAAAAAAAAACAGAAGAAAATGAAGAAGGCAGTTCAAATCCAAACATAGATTTATTTTCCGAAAACAGATCCGAGAAATTTACCCTGCCGGTTCAGGATATCCTTTTTATCCGGTCGGCTGATAATTATACGGAGATCAATTACCTGAACGGAGGCCATCGTAAAAAAACACTCCTGCGAAATACGCTCAGGGATATTGAATTACAATTGAAGCCATACCCTTATTTTATCCGCTGCCACCGGATGTGTATTATAAATACCAATCACATCGAAAAGCTTGCCGGCAACTGCAACCATCACACCCTGATGATGAAGGGCTCTGACAAAGAAATATCAGTTTCACGCCAGCATTTTTTAAAGATCAAAGAAGCGATTTAACCTATCTCAGATAGTGCCGTTCGCCCCATAAATTTGGCAACCAACCTACTTATTTGGCACTTGCCAATATTCCAGTACTATTCATCCCATTTTTTCCAGATAACTATTTATTTATATTATTTTTCATTCCGGAAATTTATTTGAAAGTTCCTTCATGAGGTTTCGTTTATTACATAATGGCAATTGTTGAAATAATAAATATATCACCTTATATTATTTACTTCAAATAAAACGATATTAACATGAAAACAAAAAAAGTATTTATTGCCTTAGCTGTGGGCTTTTTGGTTCTTTTTACTTCCGGTAAAGAAAAAGATCCGCCCGAGAAGTTTACCATTGTGGTATTGCCCGATACGCAATATTATACTGACCATTTTATTCGAGATTTAGATTGGCCTCCCTGTATCCTTAATTGTTGGCATTATTGTGACGATGCTGATTGTAATGTCTATGAAAATCAAACAGCCTGGATAGCTGGTCACAAAGATGAATACAATATCAAATTAGCACTCCATATGGGAGATATTGTGAACGACGGTGATGAAGAAAAAAAAGTAGGGGGGGTTACTGTATGGACGGGTCAATGGTGGAGTGATGCAGTCACAGCACATAACTTACTTACTAATGCCGGCATACCCTTTTGTGTAGTACCTGGCAACCATGATTATGAAGATGGGCAGGCTTTTGACCATACAGACCTATATAGCAGGGACCTTGATAAATATGATTCGCATTTTGGAAATATTGCCGCCTGGAGCGGGAAAATGGATGGTACGATTGCTAACACATATTATGAATTTGATGTTGATGAATTCAATTTACAATTCCTGGTGCTAAATCTGGAGCAAGCTCCACGAAAGGATGTACTATGTTGGGCAAACTCAGTAATTCAGGATCACCCATATCACCGGGTTATCGTTGTAACTCATTGCTATCAAACAAGTGGTGCAGTGCGCTGCGATTGCACTAGTGAAGCTGAAGGCCCTCCTGTGGGCAGCGATGGTTGGCACTTGTGGGATGAATTGATCCAACGGAATAGCAATATATTTATGGTACTGTCTGGTCATAAAAATGACTCCGAATACAGACAAAGATTGGGACTTACTGGAAATCCCGTACATGAAATACTGACGGATTATCAATACGAATCTGCACAAGGTAGTGGTCATGATTGTGGAAACGGTTGGCTTCGCTTACTTGAGTTTCACCCTATTGAAAACATAATCTATGTTATTACAAAAACAGTTAAAGAAGGGAGTACACATTATTTTGACAATGGTGCTCCTGAGTTTTTTAGGAACGATTACAATTCCGATCCTGATCATGCGGATCACAAATATTCGTTTTCTTATGATATGACTTCGTCCATGGTTGCTAATGTGCATACTCCCTTGACAGATCATTTTAACGACCGGACAGTAAATGAAGTAGGAGAGAATGACCAACAAGATCCTGCAATTGCCTCTGATCAAAATGGTAATTTCGTTGTTGTCTGGATGGATAACAATGGCGAGGACGAAGATATTGAATTCCGTCGCTTCGATGCGGGCGGAAAAGCTCTGAGTTCAGATGCACTTGTGAACAGCATTACTACGGGTGAACATAACAATCCAGCCGTTGCCATGAATCCTGATGGAAATTTTGTTGTGGTGTGGCAATATGACGGTAATAATGATGATGATTGGGGAGTATGGTATCGGTTGTTTAACTCTGCCGGAACTCCTATAGGCCCAATGGTAGAAGTGCAACCCCCAGGCTCTGGAACCGCGGAAAACCCTCAGGTTTCGATGAACACCTTAGGTGATTTTGTTGTCGTTTGGCAAGACGACACCGATGGAAACAATCACTACGAAATCTATGGGTCAGGATATAGTCATGAGGGAAGCCTGCAATTTGGTCCCATCGTAATAAACAGTGATCCACAAGATAGTCAAAAGAATCCTGATATAGCTATGGATGTAAATGGCAATTTTGTTGTCGTCTGGATGGATGATAATGGTATTAATGACAGAGATATTGAATATCGTCGATTTGATGCGGGTGGAAATCCTTTGAGTTCAGATGCACTGGTTAATGGTCCAATTACTTCTGATGAACATGTAAGCCCTTCAGTTGCTATGACTCCCAGCGGGGAATTCATTGTAACGTGGCAATATGATAGCAACGAAAATAATATTTGGGGTATATGGGCACGGAGATTCAGTTCAAACGGAACTCCGATTGGTAACATGTTTCCCTTAAATCCAACAAGTTCACATGATCAACAAAATGCTAAAGTTTCGGTAAATTCAGGGGGTGATTTTATAATTGTATGGGCGGATGAAGGGATTGAGGTAAATGGTTATTATGAAATTTATGGGTCAAAATATAGCCCAACCGGAGTACTTCTATATGGTCCATTTTCGATAAATAAAGAGGATGCAGGTCAGCAAATAGATCCAGATATTGTATTGAATAGCAATGGAACCTTTGTGACTGTTTGGGAAGATGATATGGATAAGAATGGACATACTGAAATTCTGGCACGCGGCTTACAAATGTATAATTTAACTGTTGAATGTACTGTAGGCGGCACAGTTAATCCAGTAAGCTCCGTTGGAATATCCGGATCCTACATTAATGTTGTAGCAACTCCGTTCTCAAATATGAATTTTTCTCATTGGACCGGTGCAGTCGAAGATCCGAACAATATAAACACAAAAGTATTTATGGATCGCGATCATACTGTAAAAGCGTGGTTTGATGGACCGGGAATTGATGGTTTTCCGGGCACAGCACTTGATTTTGACGGTACGAATGATTATGTCGAATGCGGTACCAGTGGCAGTATAGGTATCGGCAACGAATTGACCATTGAAGCTTGGATCAAAGTACCGGCTTCATTTCCTGCTACCTCCAGGGTTGGGAATATTATCGGCAATTATGACCATTCTCCGAATTTCAATTTTGAAGGCCATACGGATGGAAGGCTGAGATTTTATTGGAATGGCGGTCAACCGAATATTTATGCTGATAATTTCGATATGAGAGACGATACATGGCACCATGTTGCTGTAACAAGGAACTTTACTTCAAATCAAATAATACTTTATGTTGATGGAGTCGTTCATGGCACCACTACGGCAGGAAGTAATACAAATTGCCAGTGGCCATTGCGTATCGGTAAAGATTTTAGAGCAGATCCTGGTATTCCTTTTAACGGAAAGATAGAAGAAGTGCGTTTATGGAATGTAGCTCTTAATGAAGAACAGATCAGGGAAAACATGAACCTACCCCTTGTCGGAACTGAATCCGGCCTGATCAGCACCTGGCAGTTCAATGAAGGAACCGGGACAACGGCGAATGAAATCATATCCGGAAATAACGGCACACTTGTAAATATGAATAATGCCGATTGGATAACTTCGACTATTCCTTACGGATATGGATTTGCCGATTCACAAACGGAAACAAACGGGATGGTGGAATTTGCAGGGACAGGACTTACCATGGATTTTATATCCCAGAGCGGTGCTGAGATTACGGTTGCCAGGATTGATTTAGCTCCCAACTTGTCACCCACCGGATTGGCAATTGTTTTTGATGACCAATACTGGGTTGTAAACCGTTACGGTTCCGGTTCATTCGATGCAGACCTTACTTTTACCCTCGCTGAAGACCTCACACCTGTGGATGAAAATTATCCTGCCAATATAAGGTTATATGGTCGTCCATCCACTTCCGATACAGACTGGGAATTCGCTGCTAATGCTGCTTCGGTGAATGCAGCCAATAATCAGGTAAGTTTTGAGGGAATTACCGGTTTCAGCCAGTTCATTATTGGAAAGCTCCATAATAATTTTGAACTATATTTAAATGTCAATCTTGAGGGGCCTTTTAATGGCATAGACATGAATGCTGATTTGAATAGTACTTCGGTACTGCCCTTGAATCAGCCTTTTAACAACATGCCCTGGAATTACCCGGGAACAGAATCTGTAATCGCCATACCGAATGCAGATATTGTCGACTGGATACTTGTTGAAATTAGGGATGCACCCTTCGCCCTTGCTGCTGATACCGCATCCGTTGTTGCCCGAAAAGCGACATTTCTTTTAAAAGATGGATCAGTAGTCGCAACAGACGGATCAGCAAATCCCGCATTTGATAATTCAATTAATGAACAATTATTTGTAGTTATTTGGCACAGGAACCATCTCGGGGTTATGTCAGCTTTTCCATTGGTAGAATCAGAAGGTATTTATTCCTATGAATTTTCCATTGACGGCGACCAGGCTTACGGAACAGGATCACTGAAATATATAGGTGGAGGAGTATTTGGTATGTTTGCAGGTGATGCTAATGCCGACGGGATTGTAAACGAAATAGATAAAGATCCGGTTTGGGAAACACAGGCCGGAATTGCAGGTTACCTTTCTGCCGATTTGAATATGGATGGACAGTGCGATAACCGGGAAAAAGATGATCTTTGGATTCCGAACCAGGGGATTGGGTCACAAGTTCCCTTTACGGCATATAGCTGTCCCGGAATTCCTATGGTAAACTACGAAGGTCAAACGTACTATACTATTCAAATCGGGGACCAGTGCTGGCTAAAGGAGAACCTGAATGTAGGTACGATGATCAGTGGAGCAACAGCCCAATCTAACAATAGTCAGATAGAAAAATATTGCTATGACGATGATCCGGCAAACTGCGCAACATATGGCGGACTTTACCAATGGGACGAGATGATGCAATACTCGACTCAGCAGGGTGCCCAGGGCATTTGCCCGGTAGGATGGCACCTTCCGATGGATGCAGAGTGGTGTACCTTAACTCAATTTATTGATCCAACTGTAAATTGCAATTTTATTGGCTGGAGTGGAACAGATGGAGGAACCAAATTGAAATCCATATCTGGATGGATTTCAAGTGGTAATGGAACTGATACCTTCGGATTTTCGGCGGTGCCAGGAGGCGGCATTGATAGTGGTGGAAACTTTGGCGGTATTGGATACACTACTTCCTTTTGGACCTCGACACAAAAATCTTATATTAATCCGGAAAGTGCCTGGTTTCGATCATTGGATTATAACCAGAATGGTATAAATAGGGGTGATCCATGGATTGTAGATGGACGTAGTGTTCGTTGCCTAAAAGATAACTAATTCGATCAACGAAATAGAAAAGAGGCAAAGCTACGGGCAGGCAAAAAGGAACTAATACTGCAAAACACCTTCGCAAAAAATATCCAAATGATCCCCCGCCGGTATGGCTTCCGGCAGGGGAAAGGTGTTTTTAAGTACAAAGTTAGCATGCTCAGCCTACTAAGGTCATCCTGAGCCTGTCGAAGGAGACCGGTTTTTGAAAAATTAACTATTCTAAAATGCCCAATGCCCCTCCTCGTTCGGATTTGTGAACAGGCATATGTGTGGAATAATCCGGACACTGATTCATTAAGGATTTGAAATCCAATTAAAATGATTGAAGGGATTATAAATCCATTTTTATTTGCTTTCGGTTTAGCCGGTGCACAGGCTTTCCCGCAAATCCGAAAGAGCAGGATTTCAACCTTGAACTTTGAACCTGAAACTTTGAACAAATTTATTTCACCACCCACTCATGCACTCCACCCGAAAACTCTTTCTGTAACTGAACTTCAAGCCTCAAAGCTGAAGTTCTTACCGATTCAAATTTCACCTTGTCGTAAGTGTCTTTAGTAGTCGTATAATCCAAAAGCTCTTTAACCGGCTTCCAATCCGATCCTTGTTTGTAAAGCACTCTCCATCCTGCCGGAATCCTGCAACCTCCGTCCGGCCCGTCATCAAACCAGTAAACCGAACATTCCGAAACGGTTTCCGGTTTCTGAAAATCGTATTGAATCCAGACCGTTGTGTCTTTTTGTGGCCACCAGTGGATGTATCCTCCCGAATGGTCATTGGAATTCTTCGGATCGTACTGATCGGAAATAAGATTCAAATCCTCTTTGGCGCCGGAAGATGATTTTCTGCTCAGATAAGCAATCGTCGGGGCAGGGAAAGGGATCGCCGCTTCTTTTACAAAAGGTATCCACATGATCATCTCTCCCGGTCCTCGGTTTGCCCAGAGATGGTAGGGTATGGCAATAATTTCACGGCTTTTATCGGCAATTGTCAGGCTACCGTCAATATTTCGCAGGATGTCGGTTGCCGTAAATCCAATGACCGGCAATCCCCGGCTGATATCAGTTACCGGCCCGGTTTTAAATTCCTGTGTTTGATCAGCAATAAAATGAAGAACGGACTTTTCTTCCTGGTCCTTATCCTCCGCACAATAAACTGCAGGCCCGCGCTGAAGAATAAATTTATTGCGGTCTTCTGCAACCTTTTCATTCGCAATCACCTTTCGTACGGGTATAGGAAGCGAAACCTCAATGCTGTCACCCCTCTCCCACTTCCTGTTGAGAACTGCAAATCCTTTTTGAGTATCAAAATTAATTTCTTCTCCGTTTATCCGGATCCTTGCAAGTGCAACCGAAGTGTCAACAAATCTGTAAAGATCACCTGGAACAGCTTCATTTCTTGCCCAGCCCGGAATACGAACGAAAATTTTCCTCAAACCTGCATTCTCTGGTGTTACATGAATACTGATTTCCCCGCTGACAGGATAATTGCTTTTTTGGGTAATTGTGATCTTGCCTGCCGGGGTTTCAAAGGAAGCTTCGCTTTCCACAAAGAGGTTTACATAAATATCATTATCCCTGTGGGCATAAACATATCCCGGAAAGGATGGTAAAAACCGGCTGATATTCGAGGGACAGCACGCGCAACCGAACCATTTTTGCCTTTCATGCTGACCATTCGACTCCAGCGGGTTGTCATAAAAGAAAAGATCACCCGATAATGAAACACCTGAAAGCAAAGCGTTGAAAAGCACCCGTTCCATGATGTCAATATATTTTGAATCCCCATGAAGCAAGAACAACCTTTGATTCAATAAAACCTCAGCAATAGATGCGCAGGTTTCACAATAAGCCGACATATTCGGGAGGTCATATTCGGAACCAAAGCCCTCGTTTCCACCTGTCTGCCCAATCCCGCCGGTGATGTACATTTTCTTAGTCACCACATTTTCCCAGATATGGTCTATCGCCTTAAGATAAGCTGTATCGCCCGTCAAAGCTGCTACATCAGCCATTCCTGAAAACATATACATAGCCCGGACAGCATGTCCGACAGGATCAGCCTGGTCGGTTACTTTCAAATGAGCCTGGTTGTATTCCCAGCCGCCGGGGCCACGCACATCGAGAAAGAATTTAGCCAGGTCAAGATACTTCTGTTCACCTGTGACCCGGTAAAGCTTCACCAGCCCGATCTCTATTTCCTGGTGTCCCGGATATTTCCCGATCTTTCCCCAGCCGAATTCCTTATCAATCAAATTTGCATTTTTGATTGCGACATCCAGTAAGGTTCGCTTTCCGGTCGCCTGGAAATGAGCCACTGCCGCTTCGTACAGGTGACCTGCATTATACAGCTCGTGGCTGTGCTCGCTTTCGTTTTCCCAGCGTTTTTTCCCGGCCATCGGAAGGGCGCTATCGCCCATGATAGTGCGATTCGTGTATAAATATCCATCATCCTCCTGCGCTAGCGAGATTTTGTAAATCAGCGAATCGAGATAGGCCTCCAGTTCAGGATCGGGTTTGATCATCAGGGAGTACGAAGCGCCTTCGATGATCTTAAACACATCCGAATCATCAAAAGCATATTTCGAGCAGAAGCTTCCTTTCTTCAAGCCTCCTGCGATTTCGAAATTTTTAATCCTGCCGGTTTCCTCGCTTTGCTGAAAAGCAATGGGAATAGTAACTTCGGTGTTTTTCAGGATACGCGGCAGCCAGAAATTGTCGTGGAGATGGACTTTAGTGAAAGGAATTGGTGTTATAGGATAATCAACAATTTGCTTTTTGTTGTATTCACACGAAGTCAATACCAATAGGATACTAACAGGAATTAATAATTTTTTTAAATTTACCATCTTTATAGAAAATTAAAATTGATTTTGTGAAATTAACGATTTCGCAGAAATCAAAGCAGATATAAAATTTATTTTTACACTAAATATTTTCATGGATATTTTTAATTATTTTGATAGTGACTTTAAGTTTGATGACGTTTCATTCGATCTTGAAAATAATATTCCTGTCGATGATTTTGAAGGATATACAAGGAATGAAATTGACAGAGTCCTCTATAATATTTTTGAAGAAATAAGCCCTGTAAGGATTCGAAAAGAAATACCGGATCAAATTCTTGACCGGATACCATTTTTAAAATTGTGCGAGTATCTGTTTCATTTCGTTGAAAAATCAGGAGAAGTAAAATTAACCAGATGGGGTAATCTGCCGGTGAAGCTTGTAAAGCTTCTTTATGAGCAAAAATTCATTGCTGAACCGTTTGTTGAACAAGGCTTGCGAAAGCTATATAAAGAAGATGATTCAATGGCGATATTACTCTGTCACAAAATCTTGGACTTTTCAGGGATTCTTAAAAAGCGCAAAAATATACTGAGTGTAAACAGGAATAAAACAAAGTCAATATCAAATCGCTCTGATTTTCTTAGGATCATCATACAAGCCTTTGCACTGCGGTTCAACTGGGCAAGTCTTGATGGATATGGCGATAGCCGGACTGGTCAGTTTGGTTTTGGTTACACGCTGCTTTTATTGAATAAATACGGGAATATCTTCCGAAGCTCTCAGTTTTATTCTGATAAGTACCGGTACGCGTTTCCTCTGCTATTACATGATTTTGCATATCATCAGATTTATGAATCAAGAAACATTGAGCATGATTTTACCAGATGTTATACCATACGGTCTTTTGACAGATTTTTTGAATTGTTTAATCTGGTAGAAGAGACTTTCACCGGCGATTACTTTCTTAAGCAAACCATCAATATCAGATACTCAGCGATATTTCATGATGTGCTGGAGTTCGACATTTAAATACAGGTTAGTTAAAAACCAGATTTAGCATATATATTTCATTCTTTAATCTTTAGAAAATCTCCATCAATTATTAACAGCTTAACTCCATTTTTGGAAGTTGAACGATGTGAGCTTAATTCATCGGAAACAATATATGTCATTCCTTTAATCATTTCAAATTGCTCATTATTCTGAAGTTCGCTGATGAATTCACCTTCCAGGCAATGTACAATATGTCCTTTTCTGCACCAATGATCAGCAACATAGCCTTTGGTGTACTCAACAATTCTAATCCTAAGTCCATTAAACCGGATTGTCTGCCAGTAAGCTGTACCTGTCTCACCTTTAAATTCTTCCTTAGGTACAATGCTCCAATCAATTGTCTGAAATGGTATTTTATAATTCATTGTATTTTGTTGCTTTCATATTTATCAAAATTAGCTACTTCTCAGGATTTTTAACTACTAATATTTCATAGTGATGAACGACAAAAATATAAATACATTAACACTTAATTAACAATAAGGAATGAACAGAACCATAAGGGTTGCGTTTCAAATGAATCAGTCAGTGGAAAGTTACTGTCAGGACAGATAATCTTAAAAAAACAATTAATCAACCATGCTTATGAACGGAAAATTACTATTACTCACTGGAATTTTAGTTTGTGGTGTCAGTATATACAGTACAGCTCAGATAACATTACTTGATTCTTTCAATCCCTCAGATGCCGGTTCCCTTTGTGGAATAGGCTATCACGGTGATTCAGCTCATATCTGGATTTATGGCTGCAATGATGATGTAATTCAGTGTTATAGCCCTGCAGAAAACTTTATTAAGGAGTTATCTGCTCCCGGCGGAGCAGCCAATGATGTTGATCTTGAAATTGCTCCTGAAGAAATACTCTTCGACGAAAGCATTATTCCGCAAGGACAATTGCTCTTTATTAACGGTGAAGATGGGGCAGCTGAAATTTATGCGATTGATAATTCCACAGGAAATGTTATTGATACGCTTCCTGCCCAGTTCGGAACCGGCCATATAGTCGGTGGCGCCTATCATCCGGAGCGAAACACGTTTTTCCTGGTTCAGGACAATGTTCCGGGTGTAGCTATGGAAAACCTGATTGCCGAAATTGATCCAACCACCGGCGATACGTTGAATGTCTTCCAGATAACCGAATACTTTAGTGTTTCTTATGGCGACCTGGAGGTAGGTTCCAATGGGAATTTGTTTGTGGTCAGCAGTGTCGAAACCAGCATTGCAGAGTTTTCTCCCGACGGAAACTTTATTCAAAGCCATGAACTGCCACCGGGTGTTGCTACATTAAGCGGAATTGCACTGGATTGTTCAGCGGGAGAAGCATGGGTTTCGAGTACAGGGGGATCTGTTTTCCGGTTAGGACAATTTCCTTGCAGTAGCGCAACCGGCATCATGGAAAACACGATGCAAAGTTTTACGATAGGCGATATCATTCCAAATCCTGTTCATTCGGTATTCAGTTTTTCAGTGGAAACGAAAGAATCCGTCCAATTGAAACTCACACTTTTTGATATGATGGGAAAAGAAGTAAAGCTTATTCATGATGGAATTACAGAAACCGGGAAAATGGAATTTTCAGTTTTCGGATCCCCGATGCAAAATGGTGTTTACATATTAATGGCTGAAAGTAACACCTGCAGCGTTACAAAGCGGATAATCTGTATTAAATAGTAAATTCTTCAGAGAGAAATTTGCCTGCATCTACTATAGTTAACCAAAGTCTTTTCTTTAGTATGATTGATTAACGGGTGATAATAATTTATGTCATCGGCATAGCTTCGGCTTTCCAGTGGCTGGTGGGTTTCAATCCACGAATGATTCTGCGGAGCACCCCCTTGTGCCGAAGAATCCATTAGCCCGTAGGGCTTCAATATCAATAGAATAAATAAATAAATGATTTATATTGTCCGTAGGACATCAACAAATACGGGAAACAGATGGCATCAACGTTTATTCCCTACGGGAAATCATTCTCAGGAAAATATAATCTGCTATGGATATATATGCCCTCCGGGCAAGGGAATCATATAAAGCCTCATGTATTGCAGTCCGCCTTTACTTATGCTTGATCAAAATGGAATTTGTTAAGTTCCTGACGACAACTTTGCTTACCCGACCTGCTCTGCTAAAGCAGATGGTCGCAGTCGAATTTAATTCCACGAGTGATCCTGCGGAACGATTACAGGAGGATTAGTCCAAGACTAATTATTTTGTATAACGTAGTCAGAAATTATTCCGAACCATGTGTAAGTTTATGGAAATTAAATGATGACCTATTAGCTTAAATAAATTTATTCATACATTTGTTGACGCGAATTACTAAATATTTTGGTTCTTCATTTTCAAGTATATAAGAAATTTTAAACAAATGAAAAGAATTATTTTATTAACATTGGTATTGGCATATCTGGCTGTTTCCTGCAGCGTAATTAAGGACAATAATATTTATGTAGATCATAGCAAGGAAAAGGACAAATATAAAATATCCAAAAAAAACTATAACCCCGGAAAAAATTGTAAGAATAGCTGGAGGTAAATCTTTTTGGTAAGAACACCAATAAGGGGTAGGGAGAATATGATCGAATCTTAAAAGCAGCCTGCACATTTACCGTACCGGACCCTATCCATCCGGGTCTTCCTGTCCTGCTTCAGTAGCCGGAACGAGTTGTAGTTTGGTTTTTTTACTTTTATCTCACAATACAAGTATGCAGGCAAAGGTATATAAATAAACTATTTTGCTTACCATCCCACCTTTCGGTTTCTTCTAACAAAGACAATTCTAAATATTTTTGTTATTGTTCCTTCCCATTCAATGAAGTCATAATTGTCTTAAAACTTTGCAGACTGCCCTCAATATTTTCGATAATTTCAGATGCAAGAACATCCGGGTCGGGTAGGTTGTCGAGGTCGGCAAGGGATTTATCCTTTATCCAGAAAATATCGAGGCTGGTTTTATCGCGGCTGATGATCTCATCGTAAGTGAATTTCCTCCATTGACCTTCAGAATTATCGGACGACCAGGTTTCTTTTCTTTTATTCCGGTTTTCGGGTTTGAAACAGGAAATGAAATCGTCAAAGTTTTCGAATTTAAGCGGATTCTTTTTTAGGGTGTGATGGATATTGGTCCGGTAATCGTAATACCAGACCTCTTTTGTCCAGGGATCTTTCGAAGCCAGTTTTGCGTCAAAGAACAGCACGTTTGCTTTTACTCCCTGTGCATAAAAGATACCGGTCGGAAGCCTGAGGATGGTGTGTAAATCGGTGTTTTGTATAAGTTTCTTTCTTACCGTTTCACCGGCACCACCTTCAAACAGGACATTGTCGGGCACCACTACGGCAGCTTTACCTGTCGTTCGAAGGATAGTGACAATGTGCTGAACAAAATTCAATTGTTTATTGGATGTGGTTGCCCAGAAATCCTGCCGGTTGGATTTCATGTCTTCTTTTTCCTGCTCTCCCTCGGCATTGGTGATGGTCATGCTGCTTTTCTTGCCGAAGGGTGGATTTGTCATCACATAGTCATAACGCACGCCCGGATCGGCAATCAGCGAATCGTTGGGTGTAATTGTAGCTTCGCCATCGAGTTCGCCGATGTTAATGTATTTCTGATACCAGAACCCAATTCATCAGCTCTTCCTATTTCTTTAAAAAATTTAGCAATAACAGGGTTTTTAGGATAAGGAGAGAAAAAGGCTGGATCAATATTTCCACTACCTTCCTCACCGGTTTGATAATCCTTACGGTACAATCCGGCGGAAACAAGTAACTCCTTGTCTGAAAGTTCAAGCCAGGGATGATCGGTTCGCTGGCTTCTGGCAAGCGCCCTGGTACGCTGAAAAAGTTCACCTTTAAAATCAGAAAAGGATACATAGGAAAATATCTTGTTTTCAGAGTAAGCTGCTTTTTTACGGATATAAAGTTGCCCTACATGATCCGTATTTTTTGTTATATCAAAATCACCCTCCTCATTCCGGTCGAATATTTTTCCCTTCGTAGAGTGAACCTGTGAACTTTCTGGTACAAAAACATGGACAATAATATTATTCTTTTCGTCTTTGTAGGCTTTTGGAGAGAGGTAGTATGTCGGATTCAGCTTTTGGGGATTATTGGCACCGGTGGTAATGTTTTCGATGATCTTCTGAAGGCTATCTTCGAGAATACCTTAGTCACCGGTTGAATCTTACGTAACGAATGGCAGGGAAAATAGTAAAAGATTAAAATATATTCGAACGGATTTCGGAGTTATAATCCACGGTCATATCCATCCACTCATCAATCATGGTTTGCCATGATCCTTCTCCATACATTTTTTCATATGCGTCTTTTGGCCCGTAATCTTTAAACCATTCACCGTACGAATTAAAGCTCCAGATGATCGCAACATCAGTACCGTTCGGAGAATGCAATGCATTTTTGAGTACAATGAAAGAAGTTGTGTTTATTTGCTCATATACTTTTTTCAGTTTCTCACAAATTGCCTTGAACCGGTAATATTGCCCGTCCTTAAGATCCACCATCCATAGTTCATAATGTATTGATTTTTTAAAGAGGTCGAGTCCATACGACAAGTCAACCTCATAAGTTAACAGGTTCGACTGCCCGTACTCCTGCACAAGCGGTTCGATGGTTTTGCTCCAATCTTCATCATGGCCGTTCTCTTTTTCGGGACGTGTATCCAGCGATCCGCAGGCAGTCGGTCCCATGACCCAAACATACCATCCTGATTGAGGACCATACTCGACTTTTCGTAATGCTGCCACGTAAGGCCCTTCAGGGTGAAACTTCGTATTATGCGCTTTGATGGCTGCTTCAAATTTATCCTCCATCCCCATTTTTGGCAGGATCATCAGGCTTTCGATCACCATGGGGTCAGCATCTGGCTTTGATTGTGAAAAAGCATTGAAAGCTAACAATAGCATTGACAATGCCAGAAAAATATTTCTCTTCATTAATTTAATTTTTAAATGATAAGTGTTGACATTACAATTTAATTTAAAATTATGATTATTGATTTATTAATTGGTTGTTTTTGATCGTTCCATAACCCGGTGTGGAATAAAAAAAATTAAGGACAGCTTTTTTCTGTCCTCAAAAAAAAACCAGGCAACCTTTATTCAGCGAAGGACATTTCAGGTTTGCCTATTACTCCTCCACGCTCCATGGCTTTCTTCAGTTCGGCTGATTGTCCGAATTTATTAGCCTGTTCCTTACTGTTCCATTCGGTGATGACTAACACTTCATTCGGATTGTCATAATTGCGGAACACGTGAACGCCTGTTGAACCGGCTTCTTTCCGCATATGTTCTACTTCATCAAAAACAACCTTCCATTTGTTGAAATCGGCAACCGTGTGCCTAACATTCATTTTAATCATTTGATCTATAAATTAATTTTCTTACTCGTTTGGCTTTTCAGTTTCGCCCCCGCTTGATAATCTGTGCGGGTCAGTTCCTTTTTTAAAGCGGCTTACGCTGTTCGGATTTGTTCCCTGCAATTGTAAATGACAGTATATAAAAGTCAGAGTTAAACAATTTTGAATGTCATTTCATTGGGTCAAGTCATTGTATTATTAAAACTAAATCGAACTGACAAATAACAATTCAAAAAGGCAAAGTGATTTAATATTTGACCAGTTTAATGTTAATGAAATGTTATATCTTGCTATCACCGGATAAATTCCATTTTGCATCAGGCATAAGCAATGGAGGATATGAATACATGAGGCTTTAAACTATTCCCTTGCCCGGAGGGCATAAATATCCATAGAAGATTTAATTGTCCTGAGATTGATTTCCCGCAGGGAATAAACATTGATACAATCTTTTTCCCGACATTGTTGATGTCAATTTCAAAAACCTGCAACAAAAAAAGCCTCCGAATTTATGGGAAGCTTTTTACTTTGAACTTTTTACTTTTATCTTTTTCCTTCTAATACCTGTAATGCTCTGCCTTATAGGGCCCTTCGACAGGAATGCCCAGGTATTTTGCCTGGTCATCCGTGAGCTTTGTCAGTTTAACACCAATGTATTCGAGGTGCAGACGCGCCACTTCTTCATCGAGTTTCTTTGGCAGGCGATAAACCCCAACCTTGAAGTCATTCTTCCAGAGTTCAAGCTGGGCAAGGGTCTGGTTCGAAAAAGAATTGCTCATTACAAATGATGGATGGCCGGTTGCACAACCAAGATTGACAAGCCTTCCTTCGGCAAGCATAAAAATTTCATGGCTTTCAGACCTGTCTGCCGTGGCGGGGAAAATATATTTATCAACCTGCGGCTTGATGTTTATCTTCTTTACGCCGGGTGCATCATTCAATGGTTCAACCTGTATCTCGTTATCGAAATGGCCGATGTTGCAGACAATTGCCTGGTCCTTCATGGCTTTCATGTGATCGAGGGTGATGATATCCTTATTGCCGGTAGCAGTAACAAAAATATTACCTTCCTTCACAGCTTCTTCCATGGTAGTAACTTCGAATCCTTCCATTGCAGCCTGAAGCGCATTAATGGGATCTATTTCAGTGATGATGATCCGTGCTCCGTACCCTTTTAAGGACTTAGCGCTTCCTTTTCCGACATCACCGTAACCGGCAACTACCACCACTTTACCGGCAACCATAACATCAGTCGCTCTTTTAATGCCATCGGCTAACGATTCACGGCATCCATAAAGATTATCAAATTTCGATTTGGTTACAGAGTCATTCACATTGATGGCCGGAGCATGCAATTTCCCTTGTTCCATCATCTGATAAAGCCTGTGAACACCTGTTGTTGTTTCTTCTGAAATACCTTTTAATTTTTTAGCTGCTCTTTGCCATTTGGTGCTGTCTTCTACAAATGTTGCCTGAAGTTGGCGCAGTACCGAAGCTTCCTCAGTATTTTCAGGCTTCACTTTCAGCAATTCCGGATTTTTTTCAATGTCATATCCCTTATGGATCAGCAGTGTGGCATCGCCCCCATCATCAACTATCAAATCAGGTCCGTCACCATCGGGGAAAGTTAGTGCCTGGTTTGTACACCACCAGTATTCATCCAGTGATTCCCCTTTCCATGCAAAAACAGGGATTCCACTTTTGGCTATTGCTGCCGCTGCGTGGTCCTGGGTCGAAAATATATTGCAGCTAGCCCATCTTACATCGGCACCGAGCTCAGCAAGTGTCTCTATTAATACAGCGGTTTGAATGGTCATGTGAAGAGAACCGGTTATCCTTGCGCCTTTCAATGGTTTTTCAGCCGCATATTTTTTCCGGATCGTCATCAACCCGGGCATTTCTTTTTCAGCGATTTCTATTTCTTTCCGGCCCCATTCTGCCAGGCCGATGTCAGCGACTTTATAAGCCAGCTTTTTGTCAACAGTTAAAATTTCCATATTGTTGTGTTATCTGAACTAACGATGATTATTAAAAAAGTTTGCAAATTTATTATTTAAATGATTCACAACCAAATTCAAGTTTCAGGTTTTCAATACGGGAGAATTACAATTTGGTTATACTTCAAAATCACATACCCATTAACAACTATTAAAGAGATTTGTTATTGTGGAACATTACCAAAATTAAAAACTTTCCTACGCAGATAGTTCTTTAACAAAACACCTTCTCCGCTTGTGCTGGATATGATCGTAGTTTTTCCAGTTACTGATGGCTGTCAGGTTGGTTTCAAACATACCGGTCGTCTCCATTTGAGTGATGCCATGCTTTTGCATTTCCTTCTGGAGTTCGGCAAAAAGAATTACCGCTGCCCCTGTAGTATGATAATCAGGATCAACACCGGTAAGGAGTAAATCAATGACGGAAGGATTTTTTAAAGCTTTAATAATGTGCAGGAATCCGAAAGGATAAATTTTTCCGCCCGCCTTTTGCATGGCTGCTGATAGAGTAGGTAATCCAATTATAAATGCAATTACCCTACCTTCTTTTTTAATAATCTTGACAAATTTTGGATTTAATACCCTGAAGTACTTGTCTCCAATGGTTTTAATTTGCCGGTCATTAAACTTTGTAACATAAGGCAGGTCACAAAATGCCTCGTTCAATATTTTAAAAACAGGCTGAATATATTTCTTCAGTTCCTCTTTCGAATCAAAATTAACGACTTCGAATCCATACCGCTTTTTTATCAGTTCGGCACCGCGTGAGGCCTTTTCCAACGCTTTATCCCCTAGTGTAAGTCTGAATTCCACCCAGTCATTTTCCTTGGTGTAATCGGCTTGCTCAAAATGTTTAAGGTAATAGGATTTATGATAAACCGAAGCTATGGATGGCAAATGCTCAAATCCTTCGATGAGCAATCCTTGTGTATCCAGGTTGTTAAAACCGAGAGGGCCGTGCACGAAAGCCATTCCTTTTTCATTCAGCCAGCTTTCAGCGGTTTTAAATAAACCGGATGAAACCAACAGATCATCTACGAATTCTATTTTCGAAATCCTTCCTTTTTTTTCACCGGTCTTTTTATTGTATTCATGGTTTATGATCGCTCCTATCCTTCCCAGACACCTGCCGTTATCAACCGCAATCCAGAATTTTGCTTCGCAGTTTTCGAAGGAAGGATTGGTTGAAGGCTGAAGTTGCTTTATTTCATCTTTTTTTATAGGTGGCACCCAATAATGATCATTTCTGTACAAATCGAAAGGAAATCCCACGAATTGCATTCTTTGCTCTTTTGAAATAACCTCTTTAATTTCAAACATTACCGTTAAAAATCTGTTTAATTAGGTTGGCAAAATTAATGATTGTAATACATAAAAAGGATATTTTTGCCGAAACATTATATAATAGTTTTTTTGAGTTAATTTTCCAAAAATTCCATGAACAGGTAAATGAAAATGGATATCTATTCAGAAATATCAAAAAGAATTCTGGTCCTTGATGGCGCGATGGGAACAATGATCCAGCTTTACCGGCTGAACGAGAAGGATTACCGGGGTGAGCGTTTTGCAGATTATGCTTCCGACCTAAAAGGAAATAATGACCTGCTTTCCCTTACTCAACCTGACATCATCCGTGAAATCCACAAAAAATATCTTGAAGCGGGTGCTGATATCATCGAAACAAATACTTTTAACAGTAACCCTATTTCGCTTGCTGATTACCACATGGAAGCGCTTGCCTACGAATTGAATGTTGCATCAGCCCGGCTGGCGAAGCAAGCAGCAAATGAATTCACCAGACAGAATCCGTCGAAGCCGCGGTTTGTCGCCGGATCAATGGGTCCCACTAATAAAACGGCATCTTTGTCTCCGGATGTCAATAATCCGGGTTATCGTGCCGTTCATTTTGACGACCTGTACAACGCCTACAAAGAACAGGCTAACGGACTGATTGACGGGGGAGCGGATGTTTTGCTTATTGAAACGATATTCGATACACTCAATGCCAAGGCCGCTATGATGGCTGTTGCCGATGCACAAAAAGAAAAGGGGATTAAAATTCCGGTCATGGTTTCAGGTACGATCACCGATGCAAGCGGTCGAACGTTATCGGGTCAAACGACAGAAGCCTTTCTCAATTCCGTTTCTCACCTTGAGCTTCTCACGGTGGGATTGAACTGTGCTTTAGGAGCCAAAGATTTGCGTCCGTATCTTGAGGAACTGTCAAACAAAGCTCCTTTTTATGTCAGTGTTTATCCCAACGCCGGCCTCCCGAATCAGTTCGGGGAATATGACGAATCACCGGAAATGATGGCGGAACAGCTGAAGGACTTCGTTGGAAATGGTTTTGCAAATATAATTGGCGGTTGTTGTGGTACAACACCCGATCATATCAGGGAATTTGTAAAAGTCGCAGAAAATGCATCTCCCCGAAGAGTGCCTGAGAATGATCATCACATGAAACTCAGCGGGCTCGAGCCACTGATCGTTTTCCCGGGAAGTAATTTTATTAATATCGGTGAAAGAACCAATGTAAGCGGATCAATAAAATTTGCCAGGCTGATCAGGGAAGCCAGATATGAAGAAGCCCTGACCGTTGCACGGCAACAGGTTGAAAACGGCGCCCAGATCATTGACATCAATATGGATGATGCCATGCTGGATGCTGAAAAAGCGATGACGGAGTTCCTGAATATGATCGGAGCCGAACCGGATATATCACGGGTACCGGTGATGATTGATTCCTCAAAATGGACCGTTCTGGAAGCCGGATTAAAATGTGTTCAGGGAAAGGCGATTGTTAACTCCATCAGCTTAAAGGAAGGGGAAGAAGATTTTAAGAAAAAGGCCATCAAAATCAGAAATTACGGAGCTGCACTTATCGTTATGGCTTTTGATGAAGAGGGCCAGGCGTCATCGTACGAGCGAAAAATACAAATTTGTAAACGGGCTTATGATATTTTGACCAAAGAAGTAAATTTTCCACCTGAGGATATTATTTTCGATCCCAATATTTTAACCGTAGGAACCGGTATTGATGAGCATAACAATTATGCCGTTGACTATATTAATGCTGCAAAGTGGATCAAAGAAAACCTTCCCTTTGCTAAAGTCAGCGGAGGAATAAGCAACCTTTCTTTTTCCTTCAGGGGAAATGATATAGTGCGTGAGGCTATGCATTCCGCATTTCTTTATCACGCCATCAAAGCGGGACTCGACATGGGAATCGTGAATGCCGGTATGCTCCAGGTGTATGATGAAATTCCGGGAGATTTGCTCGAACTGGTAGAGGATGTTATTTTAAACCGCAGGAAAGATGCCACCGAAAGGCTGATTGCTTTTGCTGAAAAAGTAAAAGATAAAGATGAGGCTGTTGTAAAGGTAGATGAATGGAGGAGTGAAAATGTCCAGACGCGGTTAAAACACGCTCTTGTTAAAGGAATCGTGGAATTTATTGAGGCTGACCTTGAGGAAGCCAGACCGCAATACACAAGAACACTGGACATTATCGAAGGTCCGCTGATGGATGGGATGAATGTGGTTGGCGACTTGTTTGGTTCGGGGAAAATGTTCCTTCCCCAGGTGGTTAAAAGTGCACGCGTGATGAAACGGGCAGTGGCTAATCTTCTCCCTTATATCGAAGCAGAGCAGGCATCAGGAGGCAAAATGCAATCGGCAGGGAAAATTGTAATGGCAACTGTGAAGGGTGATGTGCATGATATCGGAAAAAATATTGTCGGTGTTGTTTTGGCTTGCAACAACTTTGAAGTCATTGATTTGGGAGTCATGGTTCCTTCCGATAAAATTCTTAAGGCTGTGGTCGAAGAAAAAGCAGACTTGCTTGGATTAAGCGGGCTCATCACACCTTCATTGGAGGAAATGACCCATGTAGCAAAAGAACTTGAACGTGCCGGCTTGAAAATTCCATTACTTATTGGCGGGGCTACGACTTCCGAAATTCATACCGCTGTAAAAATTGCTCCGCATTATCAAGCACCCGTCATTCATGTGCGGGATGCATCCAGGGGTGTGGGTGTAGCTGCCAAACTTATTTCTAAAGATCAGAAACAAGTCTTTGCGGATTCGGTAAAGGAAAGTTACAGGAAAATCAAGGAGCAGCATGATTCCAGAAAAAATGAAGGAAACTACATTTCCTATAAGGATGCTATTAAGAATAAGCTTAATATAACCTGGAAAAAAACTGATATAGTCAGGCCGTCTTTCCTGGGAAATAAATTATTTATTAACTATCCGCTCGATGAAATAAGGCAATATATTGACTGGACTTTCTTTTTCCATTCCTGGAAAATCAATGGGAAGTATCCGAAGATTTTTGAAGACCCATTAAAAGGTGAGGAAGCGAAAAAGTTGTTCGATGATGCCAATCAGTTGCTCGACAGGATTGTTGCTGAAAAAATGATCAGCGCAAATGGAGTGATCGGCTTTTATCCTGCAAATTCAACAGGTGAGGATGTTGAATTATATTCGGATGAAACGAGATCTAACCTTGTTGCTACATTCAGGTTCCTGCGCAACCAGCAGCAAAAAGAAAAAGGTGTACCTAATTTGTCGCTGGCTGATTTTATAGCTCCCAGGGAATCGGGATTGATGGATTATATAGGAGGATTTGCAGTTACTGCCGGGATAGGACTGGAAAAATGGACGGCGATGTTCGAAAAAGAGCTGGACGATTATAGCAGCATCATGATGAAAGTCCTTTCTGATCGCTTTGCAGAGGCGTTTGCAGAAATGATGCACGAAAAAGTCAGAAAAGAATTCTGGGGTTATGCACCTTCTGAAAACATTGATGTGGAAAATATGCTGAAGGAAGAATATCAGGGCATCAGGCCGGCCCCCGGTTATCCGGCATGTCCCGAACATTCTGAAAAGAGGATACTTTTCGATTTGATAGATCCTTCAAAAAAGACGGGTATTACTCTGACTGAGAATTTTGCCATGTACCCGGCAGCGTCGGTGAGCGGATATTATTTTGCCCATCCGGTATCACAATATTTCAACGTCGGTAAAATTGGCTCTGATCAGATTAAATATTATGCTGATCGTAAAAAGGAAAGCATTGAACAAATTGAAAAATGGCTTAATTCCAATCTTAACTATAAATAATTTTATTCAAAATTATAGCCATGCGGGTTCCATTTAAAGAATTTCTCAAAAAAAATCTTGTCCTTTTCGATGGGGCAATGGGTACGGAATTGTACAACCGGGGGATTTTTATCAATACCTGTTATGACGAACTAAATCTTACCCGTCCAAAGCTTATTATGGAAATTCACCTTGCCTATATTACTGCCGGAGCTGATGTAATTGAGACAAATACCTTTGGTGCAAACCGCCTCAAGCTCCAGAAGTATGGCCTGGAAGATAAAACTTATGATATCAATTTCAGGGGTGCGGTAATTGCAAGGGAAGCAGCCGGCGACGAATTTTATGTTGCAGGTTCAATCGGACCTTTGAATTTAAGACTTGAACCGTGGGGGCCTCTGTCAGAGAAAGAAGCGCAGGAAATATTTTTGGAACAGGCAAAAGGATTGATTGACGGCGGAGTTGATATGATCATCCTTGAAACTTTTTCCGATCTGCATGTGATTCAACAGGCATTACAGGCCATAAAATCGAAATATGATATTCCTGTCATTGCACAAATGACCATTGGCAACGACGGTAATTCACTATTCGGAACACCGCCTGAAATATTTGCCGCAAAACTTGTCCAATGGGGAGCCGATGTTACCGGAATTAATTGCAGCGTTGGTCCCAAACCGATGCTTGATGCGCTTGAAAAAATGACTGATGTTGTAAGTATTCCCATCAGCATTATGCCAAATGCAGGTACACCTGTAGATGTGGATGGCAGAAATATCTACCTTGCAACAGCTGATTATTTCGCTGAATATACCCGGAGATTTATCCAGGCAGGTGCAGGAATAGTTGGCGGGTGCTGCGGAACTGACCCATCCTTTATAAAAGAAATGCGGAAAGCGATTCAATCCATACAGCCGCGGAGAACCATTCAAAAACAGGTTGAAATTAAGGCGAGTGAACATAGAATTCCAGTCATTCCTGCGAAAGAAAAATCAAATTTTGCAAAAAAAATATGTACCGGTGAATTTGTAACTTCAGTTGAAATTGTTCCGCCCCGTGGCACGGATGCTTCTATTCCGGTGGAGCAGGCAAAACTTTTTAAAGCATCGGGTGTGGATGCCATTAATATTCCTGACGGACCAAGGGCTTTATCACGCATGGGCGCCCCGTTTCTTTCAATAATGATACAACAGCAATCGGATATTGAGGTGATACTTCATTATGCCTGCCGCGATAGAAATTTGCTCGGTATGGTAGGCGACTTATTGGGAATGTATGCTGCCGGAATTAAAAACATACTACTGATAACCGGTGATCCTCCAAAAATGGGGACTTACCCTGATGCCACGGCTGTTTTTGATGTGGATGCTATCGGATTGACAAATGTTGTAAATTCGCTGAATTCAGGTTACGACCTGGGTGGTAATCCCATTGAAAAATCTACCGGATATTTTATCGGCGTTGGGGTTAATCCCGGTGCTATTGATCTTGATTATGAAATCAGAAGATTTGAATGGAAAGTAAAGGCAGGCGCTGAATATGCAATCACCCAGCCGGTTTTTGACAATGATTTGTTTTTAAAATTTAAAAGCCGTATCCGGCACTTAAAAATTCCGATTATTGCGGGTGTATGGCCATTGGTTAGCGTTAGAAATGCCGAGTTTATGAATAATGAAGTGCCGGGTGCATCGGTACCGGATCATATTATGAAAAGAATGTATGCTACTAAAACCAAGGAAGAAGCACAGGAAACAGGAATTGAGATTGCAAGGGAAACGATCAGACTATTAAGAAAGGAAATTGCAGGTGTGCAGGTGTCTATGCCCTTCGGAAAAAGTAAATACCCCCTCGACGTTCTCAAGGAGGTATTATAAAGAGAATTTATGAAAAAGAAGATCTTGAAGTTCTTTGAGTAAATTTTTACATATAAATATCTGTTATATCAATACAGTCCAGATAAAGCTCCAGCACCTCATCCGAATTTACAGCTAGAATCTGGTCTATTTCGTCGGATCCCGGCAAATAATAAACCTCTACGTAGAAACCATACACAGCATAAAGTTGTATGCTATAGATACTGTAATTTCTTTCTGCAACATGATGACCATTGTTTAAAAGAACATAGCTTTTTAAATCTTCGGTCAAATTTTGAAAGTCTAATGCTGTTATCACGTTACTATGTTTTTAATGGTTAAAACTCTGTTAATTAACTAAAAAGAAACTTAAAATTGCCAGTATCAAACTGATTAACTGAATGTAGAAAAGGCTTTTCGAGAAACTTTCCCTTGATTCCTCTAACCCCTTTCCTGCTAATTCATCATTCTTAATTTCCATTTTACCTCGATTTGAATAGTTACCTTATTGCGTTCCCTGTATTAAAAAACTGTACCAAAAAACAAGTAACCAATTACATTATTAACAATCAATTGTTTATAATTTAAGGGGTATTGAACTCACTATCCGAAATCAATAATTCACTTCAATTTCGTAGAGTAGTCAGAGAAGAATAATGAAGTTTTAAATAAAATAATTGAGCTGAAAAATAACGGCAGGTTTGAAATTTATTAATGTCATAATATTACATGTTCAAAATTCGGCTGAATAAGATTATTTTACTTTTTTACATTAAATAATATTATCTAAATTTGCCGGCACATTTATTTTCCCTATTATCCATAATATGATAAATAAAGTGAAAGGCAGTGAAGATTTTGAATCCACAAATTTCCTAATTTTTTTACACCAGTGGCGTAAGCCTTTGATTTATATTACAATTGCCGCTTTTGTTGCATCCGTTATATTCTCCTCACCTTTTTTTATTACACCGATGTTCAAGTCATCAGTAATAATGTTTCCCACCTCATCAAATTCAATATCGAAATCTCTGTTATCGGAAACCTCAGCTGAAAATCAGGATATCTTACAGTTCGGAGAAGATGAACAGACCGAACAAATGCTTCAGATGCTCAGCTCCAATAAGATTCGTGACAGGATTATTGATAAATACAAGTTAATGGAGCATTATGAAATCAATCCCGCGTCGAAATACAAGCACACCAAACTTTATAACACTTATGAGGATAATATTACTTTCAGGCGAACTGAATACATGGCTGTTAAAATCACAGTTATTGATAAAGATCCCAAAATCGCTGCACTGATAGCCAATGATATTGCTGAACTTCTGGATTCTACAAAAAACAGCATGCAGAAAGAACGTGCACTGAAAGCTTACCGGATCGTTGAAACTGAATATTTGAAACTGAAGTCAGAGGTACAGCAGATGGAAGATTCTCTGACCCGCCTTCGGGAATTGGGTGTGCATGATTATGAATCACAGGCGGAAATGATTAACCAGCAGTTGGCCATTGAATTGGCAAGGGGAAATAAATCCGGAGTAAAAGCACTTGAGGATAAGTTAAATGTACTTGCCAAATACGGAGGCCCTTATGTTTCATTAAGAGATGCCCTTGAATATGAAAAGAAACAATTAAGTGTAGTTAAATCCAAATTTGATGAATCGAAAATAGATGCTGAAGAAGTTCTGCCCCAAAAATTTATTGTTAATAGTGCTTACGAAGCTGAGAGAAAATCTTATCCGGTTCGCTGGATCATTGTATTGATCTCAACTCTGTCTGCCTTTGTACTTGGGGTCATTATCCTTGGGGTTCTGGATAGTTTATCAGGTTATAATAAAAAAAAAAGATTGATGTCGACCTGAGTTGGTTAGATATTGACAAGTATTTTGATAAGTTACCTGCCTTATTCAGGTTGGATTTTAAAAAGAAAGAAACAGAAACAGTAAAAAAACAGCAGGAAATCGGGAATAAAAAGGATCAAAAAAAAGATGGTGTATTTTTAAATATAATCATAGACATGGAAAGTCAGTTTTATCAGATCAATATATTGAAGCTTCTCTACAAGTGGAAATACCATTTGGGGCTGATTATTTTTTTGGCCGCAATCCTGGCCGCAGTTTTTTCCGGTCCTTTTTTCATAAAGCCGTTGTATAAATCCTATGCAATCGTGTATCCTTCAAATATTTCTCCTTATTCCGATGAAAGCGAAACGGAGCAAATGCTTCAGATCCTGCAATCGAGCGATATCAGAGACAGCATTATCAGGAAGTTCGACCTGGCTCACCATTATGAAATTGACAGTTCTTATAAGTATTTTGTTTCCACTATGATTTGGGAGTTCTCGCAAAATGTCAAGGTAGAAAAAACACCCTATGAAGGCATTAATATTGAAGTGAAGGACAGGGATCCGAAGGTTGCCTGTGATATGGTAAATGCCATGCTGGATTTTTATAATCATAAGGTGCGCCGGCTCCATGAAATTAAATTCGGAGAAGTTGTAAGAATGTTCGAGCGTGCATTGGACAAAGAACAGAATTATGTTGATAGTCTGAAGAATAAATTTATGGAATTGAGCGTGAATTACGGATTGCTCGATTATTCCAATCAATCGCGTGAAATTGCCAGAGGGTATTTGAAAACCATTGACGGCTCGGGTTCAGCACATATCAATTCAAAAGAAGTACTCAGGCTCAAGGATAATATTGAGAAAATGGGGGGAGAATTTATTTTGTTACAGCAATTAATAACCAATGAAGCCGGGAAATATACTGACCTTAAAAAAGAATACGACATGGCTTTCAGGGATTATGACAGAAAATTCACCTACACCAATATAATCACTGAACCCTACGTATCAGATAAAAAGGCTTACCCCGTAAGATGGCTGATCGTAGTAATCTCTTCAATTGCAGCCTTTTTTGCTGCTTTTATCGCGATTTTAGTATTTGAAAATTACCATGGCTTATCAAAAGGTCCGGAAACAAAACTTTAATCTCAAAATAAATTATTTTGACCGACAGAAGTAAATTAATTTGGGTCTATTTATTCAGCACATTATTTATTGCATTCAATTCGATCCTGATTGTAAATAACTATTTGTGGGGAGCCTTGCTGCCGGTGATTATTTTTGTTCTGCTTCTCTATTTTGTTTCTCTTGATAAAATTCTGTTGCTCATCACTTTTCTTACACCTCTTGCTGTTAATATTCAGAGGCCTGAAATGGGTATTGCAATTTCATTACCAACAGAACCATTGATGATCGGTGTTTTGGTTGTCTTCTTTGTAAAACTATTGCATGAAGGGAAATATGATTTAGTCATTCTCCGTAACACCCTGACTATTGCAGTATTATTTAATCTCACCTGGATTTTCTTTACCAGTCTTACCAGTGAAATTCCGATAGTGTCGTTCAAATATTTGATTTCCAGGTTGTGGTTCGTAATTCCATTCTATTTTTTTGCAATACTGCTTTTCAAAAAGTATTCGAATATCAAGTTATTTATCTGGCTGTATGTCATTCCCTTCCTGGGTATCATTCTTTACACCATGTATAAACATTCTTTGAGAGGGTTTGATGAAGAATCAGGACACTGGGTAATGACACCCTTTTACAATGACCATACTGTCTATGGCGCCCTCATCTGTTTATTTATTCCCCTGCTGATTGGTTTTACAATCAACAGAAGGTTCTCAAACAGCACAAGGATTGTTTCATTTTCTGTTTTGCTGGTTTTTCTTCTCGCTTTAATCTTGTCATATAGCCGGGCTGCATGGATAAGCCTTGCTGTTGCAATGGTGGTATTTATTATTGTAATTCTAAAAATCAGATTTCGCTGGGTAATTCTTTCAATCGGCCTTTTCATTGGAATTTTTTACACTTTTCAACAACAAATTCTGGACAGGCTCGAAAAGAACAAACAAGATTCCTCTGCTAATTTTATCGAACATGTCCAATCAATATATAATATCAGTTCTGATGCTTCAAATCTTGAAAGGATAAACCGGTGGCAATCAGCTATCCGAATGTTCAATGAGCGGCCATTCTGGGGATGGGGCCCCGGAACTTACCAGTTTTTATATGCACCGTTTCAAATGTCGAAAGAAAAAACAATTATCAGTACCAATGCCGGGGATCTGGGAAACGCCCACAGCGAATACATCGGGCCTCTTGCCGAAACGGGTATTTTAGGAATGTTATCTATGCTTGCTATATTTAGTTTATCGGTTTATTATGGTCTCAGGATTTATAAAAGAACTGATGACGGGGAAATTAAAATAATCAGCCTTGCAATTGTTGTAGGATTGGTTTCCTACTATGTTCACGGTTTTTTAAATAATTTCCTTGATACCGACAAGGCATCGGTACCCGTTTGGGGATTTATAGCCATCCTTATTGCATTGAATTTATATCATAACAATAAAGGAGTTGTAAAAAACGTAATTAATCAGGAAGCTTTGCATGTGAAATAAGTTATAAATATTTTGGAATAATAAATATTTTATATATTTGCAGCACTTTATTCCCTGATGAATTTCACTGGTTTTCTATATTCATCAATGGTTAATTACTGATCAGCAGAAGGGGTACATGAGGAGGAGCGTTGACACAAGAAAAAAATTCCTTGAATAAATTCATTATAATTGATAACACAATCAATTTCATCTTTATTAAGTTTATAAAAGTTTAATCAAATTTTAATTTTACATGTACGATATTATTGAGCTAAACGAAAAGTTGGTTAATGAACTTCGTGATATAGCTAAAGAGTTAAACATTGATAAGTTCGATAGTTTAAAAAAACAAGACCTTATTTATAAAATATTGGATTACCAGGCTCTCAATCCGACAAAGGAAATCCTGGAAAAAGAGCAGAAAGAAAAAATCTATAACAAAAGGAAACGGGTTAGATTAGAGCCCGGTAAAAGGATAGCTTCTTCTGAAAAATTTCAAACTGAAATAACCGAATCAGCTCCCGTTGAACCGAAAAACCCGGAAAAAGAATTGTTTTTTACACCTAAAGAAAAAATTGAAGAAGAAATACCACCCATTATGGATGAAGAAGAACCAGTAAGATTACCCGAAAGCCTTGAAGGCGAGGTTTTGAGCGGCAGTGCAAATGCCGAACCAGTTATTGTGAGTGAAGAAACTGAAATTCCAATTGAATCCGATGACAAAAACAAAGTTCCCGGCAAAAAGAAAGATGAATATTCTTTTGAGTTCGAGGGAATGGTTTCCAGTGAAGGCGTTCTTGAAATAATGCAGGATGGCTATGGTTTTCTGCGTTCTTCAGATTATAACTACCTGAATTCGCCGGATGATATTTATGTTTCCCAATCACAGATCAAACTTTTCGGGCTGAAAACAGGCGATACAGTGAGAGGAAGTATAAGGCCTCCAAAAAATGGTGAAAAATATTTTCCACTGATCAAAGTGGAGAAGATCAATGGCAAATTACCTGAACATGTTCGCGACAGGATACCATTTGATTTTCTTACTCCTCTTTTCCCGAATAAAAAATTCAGACTAACGGGTCACAGAGAAAGTTCAATTTCGACAAGGATCATTGATATGTTTTCACCTATCGGCAAAGGTCAAAGGGGTTTGATCGTTGCACAACCCAAAACAGGTAAAACAGTATTGCTGAAGGAAGTGGCTAATGCTATTGCCGGCAATCATCCCGATGCATTCCTGATTGTACTTCTCATTGATGAAAGGCCAGAAGAGGTTACCGATATGGAAAGAAGCGTAAAAGCTGAAGTCATCTCCTCCACCTTTGATGAGCCGGCTGAAAGGCATGTTAAGATTGCCAATCTTGTACTTGAAAAAGCAAAGAGAATGACCGAATGCGGCCATGATGTGGTGATCCTTCTTGACTCCATTACCCGACTGGCAAGAGCTTATAATACTGTTGCCCCTGCATCCGGTAAAGTACTTTCAGGAGGTGTGGAAGCAAATGCACTTCAGAAGCCAAAACGTTTCTTTGGCGCTGCAAGGCAGATTGAGCACGGCGGTTCTTTAACTATTATAGCAACAGCACTTACAGAAACAGGATCGAAAATGGACGAAGTGATCTTCGAAGAATTTAAAGGAACGGGTAATATGGAGCTTCAATTAGACAGAAGGCTTTCGAACAAGAGGATTTATCCGGCCATTGATATTGTGGCTTCGAGCACAAGAAGGGAAGATTTGCTTATTGATAAGGAGCAGCTTCAGCGCATCTGGATTCTCAGGAATCATCTTGCGGATATGAATCCTCTGGAGGCTATGGAGTTTTTGAAAGATAAAATGAGGTTTACCGATACGAACGAAGAGTTTTTGATTTCGATGAATGGGTAGTTGGGAAGTATTTAGTATTTAGTATGTAGTACTGAGTATTTAGTAGTTTGTCATTTAGTTTCGGGGAGGGGAATTAACCGATTTGAGATAATAATGAAAAGGATTTTAAAAAGCCTTCCGGAAACGGGGGGCTTTTTGCTTTTAAAACGGGAGGGGTTGGGAAATCTATATGATAAAATGTTTTATTACGGTGAATTATAGGTTCCTGAAAGTCAAAACAATCCAATTATAAAGATAGGAGAAGGCCTCATTGTTCAGATAAAGAAAGCTTGAAATGATATTGCTGCGTTTTCCTTCCAGATAACCGGTTGGCTCAAAATTAATCACCCCAACGCTGGTACCATTACCCAGAATTCTTTTATAGGTAATCAAGGTGCGCCGGCTGTGCAGGCCGGATGAGAGTATGTTTACCGAAGAAATATTTTGGTATCTGCAAAAATGGGTGAAAGCAAGCGAGGCTGCAAGTGTCTGATTTTTTTTCACCGGATCAAATTCAATAAACCGGACTTTTTGAGGATATGCACCGAGCTGAACAAGATAATTCCATATTTCGACTGCCTGAGAATTGAATCCACTTACATAGTTAAAATATTCCTTTATCAGGAAAGTATTGTCTGTTCCGGCAAGGAACATTGTATCATTTATTTTTAAAGAAGAAATAAACAAGTTCCGGTCCTCCTTTTTCCCATGATATACATCATTGTCGAAAAAGATTAACAGTGATTGTAACCCATCTGCGGGAGCCGGAATGTGAAAGATGAATTCTTTGAAATCTGTTTCAGCAAATGCCCCTGCAACGCAATGGCTGTTTATCACAAGGTTAAAATGTGCCGGATATCCGAGTGCTGCTGTGCCTTTTGAAGTTACAGAAATGTGAAGGCTGTCAGTAAGTAATACCTGTGAGAATTGCCTGCAGTCGAAGGCGAGTGCTGAATTTGTAAGTAACCAGATGCCACTGTTCTTCTTAGGTTGAATTGAGTTTGTATGATCGAAAAATTCCCGGGTAAGAGATTTAACTTTTTCTCCATTATCCGGGTATCTTTGTCCGATGATGATTATCTGTGCGACTGAATCCGAATTGATGAGCGGAAGTGCCTGTTCCACTTCAAAGGGTGAAATCCATGCTTCAATAACAAGCACATCGCTTTTTATAGGTTCGTGCAACGAAAGAAAGTGCCGGAAAAATACCAGTAAAATTGAATAAATAATGATAATTACAGCCAGATAAAGTGCAAAACGTTTCACAGTTTTTATATTTGTCAGGTACCTAATGAGTGAACAAATATCGCTTAAATAAAGAAATCACCGAAAATCCCGAGAAATTAAAACATCTTACATCGGTACGCATTTTTTTAAGAAAATAATAAATATCCGGTTGAAAAAATACCACAGTTTCCATAATTTCTGTAAGGTTGCGGATAATTAACTTTCAATTATTTTTGAGTTGTGTTTTCGAAATGATACCTGAATGTTAAACAAGCGTTTTTATACTAATTTATTGCCGGTCGAATGGATCATGATCAGTTATCTATTATTGACGGGAATCCTGATCATTATTTTTTTCGGCAAACTTGAGCAGGCTTATAGTCATTTGATGTTTCGCGTTGCAATATTGGTCATAATATCCATATTTGCGATAACTGCTGCCAAATGGAACAAAAGCAGGGTTTTCGATATTTGCAGGCTTTACTTTCCTGTAGTGCTTCTGGGTTATTTGTACAAAGAAACCGATTACATGAACAACCTCATATTTAAAACCGACCTGGATCCTCTTTTTGCAAACTTAGAAGAATTTATTTTCGGGATGCAGCCCTCAGTCGAATTTTCAAGTGTTATGTCCTCCGAAATATTCGCTGAATTAATGTATTTCGGTTACTTCGCCTATTATCTTATGATCCTGTTCATTCCGGTCTATTTGTATTTTAAAACCGGCAGGCAGGAGTCGGAGCAGCTCATCTTCATAATGATTAACTCCTTTTTAATATATTATCTGGTT
Source organism: Bacteroidales bacterium (assembly GCA_020052415.1). Taxonomy (GTDB): domain Bacteria; phylum Bacteroidota; class Bacteroidia; order Bacteroidales; family JAADJA01; genus JAADJA01. Next base: position 73,665 of record JAGVPB010000040.1, read on the forward strand.
TTTATTCTTTTACCGGTTGGCGGTCCGCAGTTTTATTTTAAAGATCCGTCTCATAACTTACCCGGAGGATATGTATTCGGAACTGCAATCCGGTTTATTCAGGAAGTTGGTGAAGCTCCGACAGCCGCATTTCCCAGTTCACATGCCAGCATTTATTTAATGCTTACCTATGTTATTTATAAATTTGCCCGTAAGTTGCTGTTCATTGCTATTTCAATTGGTTTTTTATTACTTTTATCAACGGTTTATATCAGGGCGCATTATGTAGTGGATGTTTTATTTGCAATGCTTTACACACCGTCACTTTTTATATTCTCTAAAAAATTGCATACCAGGTTATCGGGATTCACGAAACTAAAAGAAATTTAATGGGTTTAGAAATATATGAAGTGAATACCCGTGCTGACCTAAGAAGATTTATCCATCTTCCAGCAGCAATTCATAAAAATCACCTTAACTGGATCCCGCCGGTATATATGGATGAGTGGAAGTTTTTTAATCCCCGGAAAAACCATCTGTTCGAAAGTTCCGACACCCTTCTTTTACTTGCCAGGAAAAATGGGAAAATGGCAGGACGAGTGATGGGAATTATAAACCGAAAATATAATGAAACTCACCAGGAGAATGATGGACGCTTTTGTTTTCTTGAAACATTTAATGATCCTGAAGTAGCCAAATCCCTGTTAACCGGGGTTGAAAATTGGGCAAGAAGCAAAGGTATGAATGCGATCGTAGGGCCATTAGGATTTTCCGATAAAGATCCTCAGGGGCTGCTTATCGAAGGATTCGATCAACCAATGGTGATTGCGACCAATTGCAACTTTCCGTATATGGTTGATTTTGTTGAATTGTCAGGCTACTCCAAGAAAGTTGACCTTGTGGTTTATAAAATAGAGGTACCCGATACAATTCCTGATTTCTACCTGAAAATTTATGAAAGGGCTATTAAGAACAATAAAGACATCAGGATCATCAAACTATCAGGACGAAGACAAATAAAACCCTATATCACTCCGGTATTAAGCCTTGTCAATGAAACCTTCAGGGATATTTATGCTTTTGTTCCCCTTGAGGAAAGGGAGATGAAGGAATTTGCACAACGTTACCTTATGATACTTGATAAGCGTTTTATAAAGATTATTGAAAATGGCAAAGGCGAAGTCATTGCTTTTATACTTGGAATTCCCGACCTTAGCGAAGGCATCAAAAAAAGCAGGGGCTACGTTTTACCTTTTGGGATTTTTCAAATAATCCGTTCCCAGCACAGAACTAAACTACTGAGCCTGCTCCTGGGCGGTATCAGGGAAGATTACAGGAATTCCGGACTTGATACGATTCTTGGTGTTAAAATGCTTGAAGAAGTTATGAAATCCGGGTTGAAATTTATTGACAGCCACCTGGAACTGGAAACTAATTTCAAAATGCGCGCAGAAATGGAAAAAATGGGTGGCGTGGTTTATAAAAGGTACCGGATCTATCAGAAAGCACTTTAACCTGCAATGCCATCGCTTTCACTCATACTTTTTCTGAAATTGCTAAAGGCTTCTTCCATAAAGACATCCGCCCTTGCATGAAAATCATCAAAAGCCTTTACAAGCAATTTACCTGCAGGAGTCAGTGATGACTTACCTCCTTCCGCCCCGCCTCTGCTTTTCGCCAGTAACCTGAATCCCAGTTCGTCTTCAATCCTTTGCAAATCGCCCCATGTTCTCCGGTAAGTCAACCCCAGGGCTATGGTTGCCGCTTTTAATGAGCCGTGTTTTTCAATGGCTTTCAATATTTGCCATTTTCCATCACCAAGCAGATTTTTTCCTTCCCGGGTGGATAACCAGATTTTATAATTGAACCTGATTTTTTCGAAATGATAATTGAGCTGCATAAAAAATAGTTTCCACAAATATATGGAAACTCTTGGTAACAATTTCAACAGATCAGATTTACCAGTCAAATATTGGAAATTCGCCCATCATTTCGTTGACCTGTTTCTTTACTTTCAGATTCAGTTCTTCATTTTCAATATCGGATATTAGCTGATCAATTAATCCTGCAATAAGGGGCATGTGTTCTTCCTTCATCCCTCTTGTTGTAATGGCAGGAGTTCCTATTCTCAATCCCGAAGTCTGGAATGGTGAACGACTGTCGAAAGGAACCATATTTTTGTTAACCGTAATATCAGCCTTAACAAGTGTATCTTCAACTTTCCTGCCCGTTATTTCCGGAAATTTGGTTCGAAGATCAATCAGCATCAGGTGGTTATCGGTTCCTCCGGAAATTACATGATAACCCAGGTCAACAAATGAATTTGCCAATACTGCTGCATTATTTTTAACCCGGATCATATAGTTTTTGTATTCTTCTGACAAAGCTTCACCAAAGGCCACTGCTTTAGCGGCTATAACATGCTCGAGCGGGCCACCCTGAATACCCGGAAAAACTGCCGAATCGAATAAGGATGACATGGATCGAACTGCCCCTTTTGGCGTTGTTTTTCCAAAGGGATTGTCAAAATCTTTTCCCATCATAATAATCCCGCCTCTCGGCCCGCGAAGAGTTTTGTGGGTTGTAGAAGTAACGACGTGACAATATTTCAAAGGATCATTCAGCAATCCGGTTGCGATTAATCCTGCAGGATGCGCGATGTCGGCCATAAGCCATGCTCCGATTTTGTCTGCTATTTCTCTCATCCGTTTGTAATCCCAGTCGCGCGAATAAGCTGAAGCGCCGGCAAGGATAAGCTTTGGTTTTTCAACTAGGGCCGTTTCTTCCATTTTATCATAATCAACGGTTCCGGTTTCTTCACCTACTTTATAAGCAATGGGTTTATATAAAATTCCGGAGGAATTCACCGGAGAACCATGAGAAAGATGACCGCCATGAGAGAGGTCAAGCCCCATGAATACATCGCCGGGTTTGAGCAGGGTGAGGAAAACAGCCATATTTGCCTGTGCTCCTGAATGTGGCTGAACATTTACCCATTCCGCACCAAAAAGTTGTTTGAGTCGGTCAATGGCGAGCTGTTCTGTTTCGTCCACATTCTGGCAGCCACCATAATAGCGTTTGCCCGGATAACCCTCGGCATATTTATTTGTCATTACCGATCCCATCGCTTGTAATACCTGTTCGCTTACAAAGTTTTCGGAAGCAATCAGTTCGATGCCGTATTTTTGACGATCTGCCTCTTTTTGAATGATCTCAAAAACCAAATTATCTCTTTTCATTTGATATACTTTACGTTGTTGATCCTGTTGAAAATAAACCGACTTTCACTAACGTGAAGGGCACGGCAAAAATATAAAAATTATTTTGCCTCCTGTAGTTATTGAAATATATTTGCGATAAAGATGTTTTAATAAACATGATGTTTTTTAATATGTTTGCAGGATGATATCCTTCGAAAAATTCACATTGGACAATGGACTGAAAGTAATAGTTCACCAGGATAAATCCACTCCCATAGTGGCATTAAATATCCTTTATGATGTTGGAGCCCGTGATGAGGATCCGGACAAGACAGGATTTGCACATTTGTTTGAACACCTTATGTTCGGCGGTTCTGTTAATATCCCGAAATATGATATACCCCTCGAAAATGCAGGCGGAGAAAATAATGCTTTCACAAATAATGACATCACAAATTATTATCTGACAATTCCACGTCAGAACCTTGAACTTGCTTTCTGGCTCGAATCGGATCGCATGCTCGATCTGGTATTTTCCAAAAAGAGCTTATCGGTCCAGCGAAATGTGGTCATTGAAGAGTTCAAACAATCTTATCTGAACCAACCCTATGGGGATGTTTGGTTATTGCTCAGGCCTCTGGCATATAAAGTTCATCCTTACCAGTGGTCAACCATCGGAAAAGAAATTTCACATATTGAGAATGCAACTATTGAAGATGTTAAGGTTTTTTACAGGAAGTATTATAATCCGAACAATGCCATCATGACTGTTGCAGGAAATGTGGAAATTAAGGAAATTGAAAGACTTGCTCAAAAATGGTTCGGTACGATTAAACCGGGTGAAAAACACATCAGAAATATACCACCCGAACCCGCACAAACTGAAGCCCGTACCCTGACAACCCGCAGGAAAGTTCCGTTTGATTCAATTTATATGGTTTATCACATGTGCTCCAGATCAAACAAGGAATACCATTCCACCGACCTTCTTTCTGATATACTCTCAAACGGGTATTCGTCGCGGCTGTATTTACAACTTGTGAAAGAGAAAAGACTGTTTAGCGATATTCATGCTTATATCAGCGGCGACATTGATAATGGACTATTTATAGTTACGGGTAAGCTTATTAAAAACATCAAAATGGAGGATGCAGAGAGTGCTATCATAGATGAGCTTGAAACAGTGAAGGAAATATTGGTGCGGGATGAAGAACTGCAAAAAGTAAAAAATAAAATTGAATCAACCCTTGAATTTTCTGAGATTAATGTTCTTGATAAGGCTATGAATCTTGCTTACGCCGAATTGCTTGGCGATGCCGATATGATCAACAGGGAAAAATCGAATTATCATGCAGTTACAAAAGAGCAAATCCGAAAAACTGCACAGGAGGTATTCAGAACTGAAAATTGTTCCACACTTTATTATTTCGCAAATTAGCTTATGATTGGTATCAACCGGAAATCACAACCTGAAATTAACCTGCTGGAGAAATTCAACTTCCAGCCACCCGAGGTATGTACTCTCGACAATGGCATCCCGGTATTTCAAATGGTTACCGGGACACAGGAAATAACAAAAATTGAATTTATTTTTAAAGCAGGAAGCTGGTTTGAGGATAAAGCCCTCGTGGCAAAATTCACAAATAAAATGCTGAAGGAAGGAACCAAATCATTCACTTCCTTAGCGTTAAATGAAAAGATAGATTTTTACGGCGCCCATCTCGAAACATCCTCCGATAAAGATATGGCTTATGTTGTTTTATATTCACTGAATAAACACCTTATGAATGTCCTGCCGGTTCTTGAAGAGGTGATTTTTCATCCTGTTTTTCCGGAACGCGAATTAAGAACAAGGGCCCAGAACAAAAAACAGGAATTTATAATCAACAGCGAGAAAGTAAAATATGTTGCCCGATGGAAATTCAACGAAATGATCTATGGTAAATCCCATCCTTACGGGCGCTTTTTTGAAATCGGCGATTTTGACAAACTTAATCAGGCAGACCTTGTTCAGTTTCATGAAAAGAACTATAGCCTCAATAATTGCAAGATCATCATTGCCGGTAACGTTAGGAATGACTTGATTGCATTGCTTAATCAAAGGTTCGGGAAAATACACAGAGCCCAGCCGGGCAGCACGAATGGAATAAGTGCGATTCCACCGGGAGATATCCAGCAGATGCATATCCGAAGAGAAAATGCTATACAATCGGCAATTCGGATAGGGAAAGTACTTGTAAATAAAATTCATCCTGATTATTTGAAACTAAAGGTTTTAAATACTCTTCTTGGCGGTTATTTCGGATCACGGCTGATGACCAATATCAGGGAGGAAAAGGGCTACACTTACGGAATTGGTTCCTCAATCGTATCCCTGCAAAATTCAGGATTCTTTTTCATTGCCTCCGAAGTTGGTTCCGACGTAACTCAACTGGCCATCAATGAAATTTACATTGAATTAGAAAAATTGCAGCAGGATTTGGTGTCCGATCAGGAGCTAAACCTTGTTAGAAATTACATGCTGGGCACATTTTTAAGGAATCTGGACGGCCCTTTCGCGTTGTCGGAAAGCTACAAGAGCCTGATTGAATATGGCCTCGACAGCGATTATTTTAAATCTTTTGTTGAAATCATTAAATCGGTAGGTCCCGAAGAAATAAGAAATCTGGCACGAAATTATTTTCAAAAGGATACCTTATATGAACTTAAAGTGGGGATATAAATGATCAACAACATTTTTATCTTCCGTCGTTATTGGGAAAGTAATTAATCCGTGATAGAGCAATTCTGCCAATATGTATGTATAAATTAATAGAAACTCTTTTTCTTTTTTTAATATCCTCATCGTTACTTGGTCAGGTGAATGCAGGGGACGATATTACCATCAGTGCCGGCCTTCCATTGAAGCTGAATGGTGAGTATCTTGGGTTTACCGGAATTCCTATTACAGCAGGCGATGATCCATTTGTGGGACCTTTCGATATTGGGTTTGATTTTGTTTATTTTGGAGAAGTCCATGACCAGTTTGCTGTAAGTCCGAACGGGCTTGTGAGTTTCCATGTCCCTGAAATTATCGGCGTCAGTCACCAGGAAGTTACACCTATTCCCAACAATATTTATATCCAAACCATCATGGGACCTTATCAGGATTTATTTTCAAAACCTATCCAGCCGCACAATGAGTTTATTTACTACCTCACAGCCGGTACTGCACCTCAGCGCCGGCTTATTGTTGGATGGTGTGATGCTCCGATGTTTGGATGCCCTTCATTGCTGGCAACATATCAGGTCGTCCTTTATGAAACAAGCAACACCATTGTGAATCATATCATTTCAAAACCGGATTGTGATTATTTACAAAACCGGGCTACTCATGGTCTAAACTATGATTATGATCTGGGTGTGGTTGTTCCCGGAAGGAATTCGGCATCGTGGGTCTCGAACCACGAAAGCTGGCTATTTACTCCGGAGGGTAACAATAATTACACGATTGATACTTCAGGATTTAATCCTGAGGTTATAGTTCCGGTCGGAAAGCTTGAATGGACATGGTATAAGAGCTATTATCCCGGAGGAGAGGTTATCGGAAACGATCAGTCTCTTTTGGTACATCCGCTGGAAACAACTACGTACTATCTTGAAATTACTCTTTGCGGAGGAATGAAATACGTTGATGATGTCCTTGTCACAGTAATTCCAGTTCCCAATGCATTTAACCCAAACAGTTCGGTCGAATTGAACAAAACTTTTAAATTCTTCAGCAGTCCGGCCGACAATATTAATAATTTTAAGATGTACATTTACAATCGCTGGGGGCAATTGGTTTACGAAAACGATAATATCTCCGAAGGCTGGGACGGTAAAAAAAACGGGAGCCTTTGTAATCCGGGAGTTTATGTGTGGATTGTTTATTATGAAGCCGAAGGAGGGAAAGTGACAAACAAGGGTAATATTACCTTAATATGGTAATTATCCCGGGATTATATCCAACAAAAAAGCCTCTTTTCGAGGCTTTAAGATTTATTTTTCAGGAGCTGTCTCTTTAATTCCAAGTTTCGTTTTTACCAGTTCCGAAATATCATCCGAAGGTTCGGCATACAATAAAAGTCCCTCTGAACTATTGAACACATAAGTATATCCGTTTTCCTTTGCGATATCCTGAACTGCTTGCTTTGCCCGTTCTATAATAGGAGCAGTCAGTTCACTTTCTTTTGCCTGCAAATCCTGTGTGGCCTTAGTTTCAAAGGCATCAAGCCGTTCTTTAAGATCATTGATTTCGGCTTCTTTGGTTGATCTAATGATTTCAGACATTCCGGTTGCATTGGCCTGGTAGTCCATGAATTTATTTTCGAGCTCGGTTTGCATCGCAGCAAATTGTTCCTGTATGCTTTTATTATAACCATCAAAAACTCCTCTTACCGAATCCAGTTCTGGCATCAGGTTATATAATTTTGCAAAATCAAGATGGCCGAATTTTAATTTACTCTGGGCAAAACTGTTTGTTGAGATAAAAAAGACAAATAATAAAACGAATACACTGATTAATTTTTTCATATCTTATAATAAAAATTTTAAGTTAAATTGAGGCGCAAATGTATATAAATTATCGGAAATGAAACAAAATATTTCAGACAGTTATTTCCGTTCTTTTTTTATTACAGGACCGGTGTCAGAACCACCAGTTCTTGAAGGTGGATTCATCATGTTTGAATTGTTTTTTTGTTGGATGGTCTTATTCTCCTTTTGTTCGGTTGTGCCGGGCGAACCTTTGTATTCGCTTTTCTGCCGGTCTTCTCTTCTCACGGTTCCCAAAACTGCTCCTACATTATCCAGAACGTCATCACTAAGGTCAAATTTTGTGTTTACATATAACATTGTGAGGCTCCCGGCTTTATCAAATACAAAAGCATAATTCTTTTCAGTAGCTATTTCCTCGATGGCATTATAGATTTTTTCCTGTATAGGCTTGATGAGTTCTTCCCTTTTGATAAACAGATCACCGTCTTTGCCAAAACGCTGATTTTGCATTTCTTTTGCCTCATTCTTTTTAGCAAGGATTTCTTCTTCCTTTTTCTTTTTAATATCCTCCGGCATCAAAACAGCTTCGGCCTGGTAGGCTTTATACATCTTGTCTATCTCAGCAAACTTTGCCTCAATTTCTTTTTGATATTCAGCAGCAAGTTCATCAATTTGATTCTGCGCTTCCTTATATTCCGGGATGTTGGCTAGTATATAATCCGAATCTACATACGCATATTTTTGCGCGGTAATGATTGTGGAAATAAACAGTGAAAGAACGATGATTATTAATAGCTTTCTCATTTTTTTATCCTCCGGTGAATTATGAGTGTTGAATTTATAATTTTCAATTTCAGGATTAACGTTTAAAAAAGGGTTTAAATATATAGCCCGGATTTTAATCTATTGACTGATTGATTGAAAAATGGAATTGACCCCTGTTTGCATCCGGCAAACCGGGTACATTATCAAAACCATATCCCCAATCGAGTCCGAGTATGCCAAACATGGGTAAAAATACCCTTACACCGAGTCCGGCAGTTTTATAAACAGCAAACGGATTGAATGCATCAAATTTTTGCCACGCGTTCCCTGCTTCGAGAAAAGTCGCGACAAAAATAGTTGCATTGGGATTGAGCGAAAGCGGATACCTCAATTCCAGGGTGTATTTACCATAAATTGTCCCACCTGTATTTGATGAACTGGAGTATTCGGGTGTCAGGCTTTCATTTGCGTAGCCCCGCATACCAATAATTTCACGACCGTCAAGGTTATTGGCACCCGATAAACCATCTCCGCCAAGGTAATATCTTTCGAACGGAGTAACACCAATATCAGGATTTAAATATCCTAAAAAACCAAATTTTGCCCGGCCCATCAAAACAAGATCCTTCGCAATGGGAGTAAAATAGGCTGTCTGTAATCCCCATTTATGATATTCTATCCATTTATATTTTTCATTGTCAGTTAATTCGGTAAAATCTCTGTTTGAAAAGCTTGAATACGGAGGTGTAATATCCAGTGATACCGAAACCAGGGAACCGTTCCTTGGATATATCGGTTGGTCAATTGAGTTGCGTGCCAGTGTAATATTAAAACTCACATTATTATAATTCCCTGTTCCTGAACCAAATGAAAACAGCGAGGTATAATTTTTAAGGGAATAAGCCTGAAAATTTGCACCCAGCATCAACTGAAAATAATCATCCGGCCAGGTGAGCCGCTTTCCCAATCCCAGCGAAACACCGTCAATAGCAAATGACCAGTATGAAGGAGAATCCTTGGCAACGGTATTTGAATAAAGCGAATGATAGTAGCTTACGCTAAATGAATTGGGTTTTTTGCCACCCAGCCAGGGCTCAGTAAATGAAGCGCTGTAACTGAAATATCCTTTCCCATAGGTTTGCAATCTGACACTAAGCTTTTGGCCATCACCGGTAGGTACCGGCCTCCATTCCTTTAGTTTTAAAACATTGTTCAACGAAAAATTATTAAACGATACGCCTAAAGTGCCTATTACCCTGCTGTACCCCCATCCTCCTGACAATTCAATCTGATCGGATGAAGTTTCCTCAACCTGATATTCGATATCAACAGTTCCTTCAGCAGGATTCGGCTGGACATTTGGTACTATGGTTTCAGGATTAAAATACCTAAGTTGTGCAAGTTCGCGTGTGGTTCGTATGATATCCGACCGTGAAAAGAGATCACCGGGCAATGTCTTTAATTCCCTGATAACAACATGGTCGTGAGTGCGATCGTTCCCTTTAACGGTTACTTTATTGATGATAGCCTGCTTACCTTCATAAATTCTTATTTCCAGGTCAATCGAATCGTTTTCAACAAGGACTTCAACGGGATTTGCCTGGAAAAAAAGATAACCGTCATTCATATACAGGGAAGTCACATCATCTTCACTCTGGCTAAAGGTGAGATTTGAATTAAGCAACTCCCAGTTATAAATATCACCCTTTTTTATTTTTAAAACCCTGCTTAAAAAAGCATCAGGATATTTCGTATTTCCGACCCAGGTAATGTTGCGAAAATAATAGCGTTCACCTTCGTACAGGTTAATGTCAATACCTACCGTATTGTCCGGATTGCGGTAAACGGAGTCGGCAATCAGTTTTGCATCTCTGTAACCCTGTGCATTGTATTTAACGATCAGGTTTTCGAGGTCCTCTTCATATTTATCTTTAAGGTATTTGGAAGACTTGAATATCCTTAGCCTGAAATTATTATTAATGTATCCCCGTGTATATTCAATCATGTCGGTAAACCTGAAAGTAACTGAATTTTTTACAAGGTTAAAAACAAGCATTTCTAGGTCATTAAAGGGGGTTAACGAACCTTTTTCTTTAGTTTCTTTAAGGAACTGCCTCACTTTTGCATCATCAAAATGATCATTGCCATTGATGTTGATATGTGAAATTTTAACTTTTTGTTTTTTATCAATGTCAAATTGCAGCCTGACATGGTTTTTTCTAATGCTGTCTTCGGTTTGTGTAATCTTTACCTCGGTATCGAGGTAACCCTTTTTGATAAAGTAGTTTTTGATGGTATTGGTGGTCCTGATCAACATATTATCGGTAACGACATCACCGGTTGCGATTTTAATTTCATCCCTCACGTTATCGGCTTCGGCTTTTTTAATTCCGCCGAATGAAAAGGTTGACATCCTTGGCCGTTCTTTCAGGTCAATATTTAAAAAAATGAGTTCACCCTGTACACCTGTTGCTGATATAATAACATTTTCAAAAAGTCCCTGTTTCCATAAATTTCTGATTGCATTGGCAATTTCTTCACCCGGAACCGAAATAATATCGCCTACAGTGAGTCCCGACAAGGTAGAAAGTACATTATTATCAAGAAATTTTACTCCACTTATAGTAATCCCGCCAATTTCATATTTTTTCGGATAGGCGTAGTCCAGCTCCTCAAGGTTCCCAATATCTACCTGTGACCGCCCTATAAACGGGATGACCAGAATAACCAACATCAATCCAACTAATATCCTGTGCATTCTTTTACTTAATTATTTGTTCACTGATTTTTCCGAATCTTCTTTCCCTTTTTTGAAAATCAACGATTGCTTCGTAAAGATCTTCTTTTCGGAAATCAGGCCAGTACTTGGTGGAAAAAAAGAGTTCCGAATAGGCTATCTGCCATAGCAGGAAATTGCTGATCCTGTATTCTCCGCTTGTCCTGATCAGCAATTCAGGATCGGGGATGGTGTTTGTGGTTAAACACGATTCAAACAATTTCTGGTCAATATCGGCTGACGAAATTTCTTTTGCTTCGATTTTTTGAGCAATTGTTTTAGCGGCATTGACAATTTCCCAACGCGAACTATAACTTAAGGCAAGTATCATTGTCATGCGGTCGTATTGCTGAGTTTCTTTAATGGCTTCAAAAAGTTCCCTGCGCGTGATGTCGGGTAATGAATCAAGGTTACCGATGGCTTTAAGGCTGATTTTATTTTCATGCAATGTTTTTGATTCTTTATTGATTGTCCTGACCAGTAGCTTCATCAGGGCATTTACCTCCGATTTCGGCCGGGTCCAGTTTTCTGTGGAAAATGCATAAAGGGTGAGGTACCTGATCCCGATCTCAGCTGCTGCTTCCGCTGTTTCTCTTACCGATTTTACACCGTGCTGATGTCCAAAGGTTCTGAACTTACCCCTTTGTTTGGCCCATCTTCCGTTCCCGTCCATAATAATGGCAACGTGCCTTGGTAACCTGTCCTTATCTATTTTTTCTTTCCAATCCATTGGGTCCGTTAACAATTATTGGAATCTTTCTTCATATTCTGAACACTTATTCCTGTTCTTCAGGTTGATGCTATAAGTAATTGTTATACCGGCAAATGAATACCAGTCATCGGTTTTGGAATTACCCCTTTGCATGTTGGCTTCATGATTCAGGAGCGGATCGGAATAGAGCAATTCTGCATTTGTCGCGTCAGTTTGCGGATCACTGATGTTTTCATAATAGGTCATGCTAACGTCATCTATGTAATCGGTAAATGTTTTACGCATTCCCCATTCAATAGTAGTGGCTATTCTTTTTGAGAAACTATATTTTATCCCGACCCCGAAAGGAATACTGAAAGCAAAGTAAGAATATTTTCTGTCGTCTGTATATTGATCGGGCCAAATCAATTTAGAATAAACTTGTCCTTCAGTATTAAAATCTCTCAAATCCAGGTTTCCGACTTTGGGCCTGTGATAAAGTAAGGCAGCGCCTCCAAAGATGTAAGGAGTAAAGTAATTTTTCAGGCTACCGGTAAAATAAGGCAAAAAATTAAACTCCCCTACTCCACCGAGCTCCCAAATACCCGAATTGAATTTTAAAGATCTTTCAGGAAGGTAGGATGATTTACTATCATCGCCAGCAATAATGCCTTTATATACATTTACTTTCACAGCCCACCGCGAGCCAACTGTATATCTGACAAGCCCCCCGTATGCAAGATTGGTTTGCAGAAACGGAACATTGGGATTAAGGTCTCCCATATAAAAAGAACCGCCAGCAAATACCCCAATTTCCATTTGAGCCTTGCAGAAAAAAGTTGTTAAAATCAGAAACAGGATAAAGATTAATTTTTTCATAAAACCGCAAAAATATTACTTTCTGTTGATTGTCATTTAACGTAACTAATAATAGAAAAGATTTCACCCGGTTAGTTAATTCCTGAAATCAAGCCCCCACATTAACTTTTCACGTATGGTTTTAAAATAACTTGCATCGTTCAGGTGCACCAGGTTAATAATAAAATCTTCCTTTTTTACAACCAACTCCGTATTTGAATCACAAGGCAACGAACGGGAATCGAGACTCACAAAAAATTCAGTGATTCTTCCGACAATTTTAATTTTTATTTCACAATTGTCAGGGATAACGACCGGCCTAACTGTTAAATTGTGCGTTGCAATTGGTGTTATCACAAAACTTCTCGATTGAGGCAATATGATTGGTCCGCCGCTGCTCATAGAGTATGCTGTCGAGCCGGTTGGAGTCGCAATAATAAGTCCATCTGCCCAATATGAATTTAAAAATTCATCATCCACAAAAGTCTGGATTTTCAACATGGAAGTTGGATATTTTTTATTTACGCTTATATCGTTCATCGCATAATTCAATTGCCCGAACAGGTTAGCTTGTGTAATGAGCTTTAATAAAGTACGCTCATCAAGTTTAAAACGGTTATTTAACAACTGCTCAAATGCCGATCCGATCTGATCCTTCGATACGGATGAAAGAAATCCCATGCGGCCAAGGTTAATACCTAAAATTGGTATGCCCGAATTCTGAACAAATGTTATGGTGTCGAGTAAAGTACCATCGCCGCCGATGGAGAAAAGAAAATCAACCTGCCCTTTCAGACCATTGTTGTCGTTGAAAGTGCGGGCTTCGGCTTTAAGAATCTGCAGGTCCTGTAATTGCCTGTAAAATGGCTCATAAATGATAAGATCTATACCGAGATGTTCAAGCTTTTCAAGTATTTCATGTATGAAGGCTTTACTTTCTTCCGATGCTATTTTACCAAATAATGCAACTTTCATTTAATCCGGCTTACCTATTTATATGTTTAAAACATAAAACACAAGATTACAAAATAAGGCATTATTTGTCTATTATTTAACATTTATTATGACATACTGCAAATCGTCAGGGTAATGCCAATAGCTACAGATTTCCTGGTTCCTGTCAATGACTTGATGTTTTTGGTTTAACGGATTCAAACAAGTAACCAGCAACAAGTAACAAGCAACTTTTCTAACCAGCAACAAGTTTCATATTGACGGCATGAAATGAATAAAAAATCCCGACTCTCCCATTTTATTGAAGGAATATTCGAACCTTACGACAAAATCGTAATACGTCACAAAATCAAGACCGAGCCCGTAACCTACCAAAATCTCGTTTGCAAGCGGATTATAAACATTGCTTCGGTTATCAATTGCATAACCTATATCGGTATAAACATTAAGGTAAATTGCATAATATAGCTTGCTGAATTTATCGGTAGGAATAAAGTCCAGGGAAAAGACTCTCGTTGGAACCAGCTCGAATTTCAGGTTGTTTTTCATCAGTCCGAAATGTTGTGCATCCACTACATAATATTCATAACCGCGCACAAAATCCCGGTTATAACCCAATCCTCTTAAATAATAATAAGGCTGATGCCAGAAGGGCGAAACCTTACCCGTCAATCCATAGGCATAGTAAAGTCTTCCTTTGATTTTGTAGTACTTTCTGAAAGTTGATTTTACAGTGAGTGAGTTTACTTCCGGCTCATGAAAAAATCCAAGTCCTTTTTTATCAAGTTCTGCATCAAAATAAAAACCGTTCAGGGGATACTGCTTGTAATCGCGGTAATCGCTCCTGAACTGATAATAGAATGATAAAAACTGATTTCGGGTTGAACCACCGTATGAGTAATCCGGATTCAGATCCAATACGGTGTCTTCCAAAAGAAGATCATTGTAACCCAACTTAAACCAGCTCAGGTTATGAATACCTTTACGGTAATAGGCCTCTACATATGTAAAATAAGTTCTTTTAGGATAGGAATTTTCACTCTTGTAATATACTTCCCTATTGGTTAATTGATGAGATTCATCATTAGCATCCACCCCAAAGGAATTATAGGCAAGTTCATGATTTTGTGACGATCCCGCACTTATACCAAATCCCCAGGTTTGCTTTTTGTTTATATAAGGTATCTGATATGAAAGCTCATATTTTTCATCATAGCCGAAGCGGGCATAAACAATCAGCTTTTCCCTCCTGCCCCTAAAGTTATTCCAGGTAAGGAAAAGTCCGTAATTGATCCGGTTCAAATCCTTTTTCTTCAGCCATTCATTAAAGTTGCGGTCGGCAAACTCCAGTATGGGCACAGGCCATATATACCATCTTTCAATAAATTCAAAATTAACGTCAATCTGATCAGGCTGGCCCGGAACAGGAAGGGAATCAACAGTAACAAAATTAAAAAGGGAAGTATTTACAAGATTTTTTCTGCTTTGCTGCAAAAGGCCGGATATATCAGCTATAGCTATGGTGTCCATTTCTCTGATCAGCAATTCCCGCCTGATTATTCGCTCCTTGGTAATCTTGTTGCCTGAAAAAGTAATATTCCTGATGACAAGATTTGCCGAACTGTTAAGCGAATCGGATTTCCCTTCCGCTGTATTTGGAGTTCCTGCAGTTGCGATGAGACAACTAATGATTAAAAAGTAAACAACAATTCCTCTCATTCCTAAATATTAAGATAGTTCATCAAAGCGTCATACCTGTCGAGCAAATCATTGTACATTCCTTCATCCTCAGTAAAGGTTTCTTTAATAAAATAGTTGTACCTGTTCAATGTTTTCACCAGCGATTGTATCTCCCATTTATTCACCTTTATCGTCAATTCCATTTTAGTGGAATCCTTTTCGGATGATACATATAAACTGAGGATTTTTGTATCCTGTGATTCAACGATCTGTGCGATTTGCGATAATACGTAATCATTCTGATTTAGTTCCAGAATTAATACGGCTCCCGGATGATCAATGGCGGTGAATTTCCCGAAATGCTCAGCAAGCTTCCCGACCGATATGCACCCTGTATAATTCTTTTTGTCATCCAGCACAGGTAGTATCGGGATTTTTTCAGTGGTCATAACTTTAATGACATCGAATACATGTTGATTTTCATTTACATAAACAAGTTTATAGGGTACTTTTTGATCACAGAGAGGCATATCCGGATCACTCAGGTTGAAGATATCCGGTTCGCAGATAAGGCCAAGGTACTGCTGGCCCGAAAGTACGGGAAGGCATGATACTTTATATTCATCCATATAATAAAGCGCATCCGAACCGGACTCCGTTGATTTTACGGGCGTGATTGCCGAAGAGAGTAACTGTTTACTTATCATCACTGAATACTTAATAGTTAAGATATATACAAACCATTTCTGATAAAGTTGCAAACCATATAGAACAATAAAGACAACAAATTAAGTGGATCGGTAATCATTTTCAGTTGCTTTCCAATAATCGTCATTTAAAATGCTAAGATAATTCTTAAATCTGGATTCGCTAATCATTCCCTCTGATAAGGCCTTTTGAACTGCACATCCCGGTTCATGGACATGCGAGCAATTATTAAACCGGCATTCTTTCATATATCTTCTTATCTCAGGGAATCGTTCAGCTATTTCCCTGCGGTTAAAATCCGACAACCCGAATTCCTTTATTCCCGGTGTATCTATAATATATCCGCCATCTGAAAGCCGGAGCATTTCTGCAAAAGTGGTGGTATGCATTCCCACTTTGTGATAACCTGAGAGTTCTTTGGTCTTCAAATCAAGAATTGGTTCAATTGCATTGATAAGCGCTGATTTGCCCACTCCTGAATGACCCGAGAACAAAGTTCTTCGTCCACGGAGGCTGGTTTTTAACAAATCCAGGTTATCACCGCGAATTGCTGAAACAGAGAAACAATTATATCCGGCTTCGGAATATATCTTTTCAAATTCAGCCATTTGGGAATTTAATTTCCTGTTGTAAAGATCAATTTTATTAAATACTATACTTGCCGGGATATGATAAGCCTCGGAGGTTACAAGAAATCTGTCTATAAATCCGGTTGAAGTTCTTGGAAGCGCCAGTGTTGCAATAATAAAAACCTGGTCGAGGTTTGCAGCAATGATGTGAGATACTTTAGAGAGATTTGTAGCCTTTCTGACAAGGTAATTGTGGCGGGGAAGGATTTGGTTGACCAAACCCGTCTTATTATCATCGAGAATCAAAAACTTAACATTATCTCCAACGGCAACCGGATTTGTTGATTTGATACCTTTGGTCCGGAAAGTACCCTTAAGTTTGCAATTGTAGATCATCCCTTCTTCCGTTTCCACATCAAGCCAGCTTCCTGTTGATTTTATGACCACTCCAACCATAAATGAATCCGTTAATTTTTTTTACTTCCAACGATTAATTGTATAATAACCGGACTAGGATGAATCAGCAATAGGATTTAAAATATTTTCAGTGGAAATTATAGTGCTTTTTAACAGGTTTCTTAATATCCCAGGTACAATTCAATCCATTTTTGAAGGTCACGAAATCACCTTTTATAATTGTGAATTTTCCATCCGGGGTATCCACAATAACCTCACCTTCGAGAATCAGACATTCTTCGTCGCCATCATATTGCCAATCGAAGTGTGATATTTCTTTTTCCCAGATCGGCCAGCTTTTTATAGCCCGTGTTTTGACCTCAGTTTCCGACAGCTTTTCAATAATTACTTTTGCCATAATATTTGGATTTTCTGTAAAAGTACATTTTAAACCTGAATTTTGCAACTGCTGGTTATCCGATCATTCAAGGAAAGTTCAGCTTCATATCAAATTTAAATTGCCATTTTTTTATTCATCGCAGCGATCATCGTTAATATTTCATCCTTCCCTTTTCCGGTTCTGGCAGAGGTTACGACAGATACAGGAGCCTCTTCCCAATATTCCAAAAGAATGCTTTTGTAATTCTCCAGGTTGGAATTGAGTTTCGATTTTGATAGTTTATCGCTTTTTGTAAAAATAAGTACAAAAGGCAGGTTCTTTTCACCAAACCAGGAAATAAATTCAAGGTCCGATTTCTGAGGTGTAAGGCGCGAATCTATCAGAATAAATGTGTTGATTAAATTCACTCTGTGAAGCAGATAATCCTGTGACATTTTTTCCCATTTGATCCGAACACTTTTTGAAATTTTTGCGAATCCATAACCGGGCAGGTCAACCAGATACCAGCTATTGTTTATTATGAAATGGTTGATCAACCGCGTTTTACCGGGAGTACCTGAAATTTTCGCCAGATTCTTTCTGCCGGCAAGCATATTTATCAATGATGATTTCCCGACATTTGATCTGCCGATGAAGGCAAACTCAGGAATATCAGGTACTGGGCATTTTAAATAACCGGTATTGCTTACAATAAAACGTGCATCAAAAATCTCCATTGAATTAATAGTTATTCTCCAAACACCGGAGATTATTGACTGGATTTAAAAGTTGACATGTGCCTGTCCTTTTTGTAATCATAAATATCGGCTATGGTAATGATTATTGCCGATTCCTCCACCATCCCGAATTCATCATTAATGGCCGTTCCGAACATTTTCATTGAACCGGAAAGATTCATATAAGCATTCACAAGGGGTGGTATTTGTTCACCGAGCCTTCTTACTTTCTGTACAAGGATTTTATAATCTTCGTCATAGTTCGCACCCATAAAAATGCTGCGTAAAACTTTTTCCTTGGTTTGAATTTTAAATGGGTTTTTAGGTCTTACAAGTTCTTCATCATCAGGAAAATATTTATGTAGAAAATAAAGGATCAGGTCACGTCCAAAAGAATCGAAGCTGGGATACATGGTGATTTTACCGAAGAAATACCTGACTTCAGGATTCACTATTGTAATTGCGCCAAGCCCATCCCACAGGTTGTCGAGTGAATACATGCCTTTTCTTAAATTTACTGTGGGCTGATAGTTGGGTTGTACAAACGACCGTCCGAGTTCAAAGGTCACCGGCCAGTAATCGTGAATAAATTTATCGGAGAACCGGAACAACTTTGAAGTTGGTGTATGCGGCTGGCCTTCCTCATCCGTTTCGACTTCCTCGCCGATTAAATAACGGTAGCCTCCTACGATTTCCTTATCTTCAGGATTCCAGACGATCAGTTGCCTGAAAGGTGATTTACCAATATCATAATCGTCAATATCAAGGCTTTTACCTGTACCTCCGCTTGCATCTCTGAAAGTAATTTCACGCAGGCGTCCAAGTTCGCGCATTACATTTGGCGCCTGATCATGGGTGAAAATGTAAATTTTATTATTTCCGCTATTGGTATCCCTGAAAAACAAATCACTGGTAAGTTCCCGATCAAGAAGCTGGCGATCAACCGGTGGAATTATTGTTTCCATAATAAATTTATTAAATTTTTAGGTTTATTTTTATTATTACATTCAAGTCGTTTTCAATAATGATAAGCCTGATCCGATTATATTTGATCAGATACGCCGGTCATAATGCGTTAAAAGGTTCTTTAAAATCCATTCTGCCCGACGAATAAATATAATCCTTCATCTTTCCCGCCCATTCTGCAAAATTGTATCTTTTATCAAATGTTTCAACCGGAATCGGACTTCCAATTGTTATTTTTATAATTTTATTTCTTTGCCTGTACAATTCATCAGGTAAAAACATCATTTCAATGTTGGCTTTAATTTTCAGCTTTTTCCTAACGCTTGCCAAATTGTAAAAAAAATTTGAATTCTTCCCTTCAATATAAACAGGAATTATATCCCTGTTGTACTGCTTTGCCTTTGAAATAAAAGTTTTCTTCCATTCAAGATCTTTTATACTGCCTTTTTGCTTTCGCGAAACCAATCCGGCAGGGAAATACAGAACCAACTTGTCCGAATTGAAAGTATTATGGATCAGTTCAATATTCTCTGTATTGCTTCCGTGCTTATTGATGGGAATAAACAATTCCTGAAGGTTGGGTAAATACATCAATAGATCGTTTACCGGAAAAACGATATCTCTGCGAACCCTTCCGATTACCTGCATCAGTGCAACACCATCAAGAGCGCCAAGCGGATGATTGGAAGCAATTATATATCGTCCGGTCAGCGGGATATTTTCTTCACCTTTTACCTGGACTATCGCACCGAAGCCCTTTATGATCGCATCAACAAAATCAAGCCCGTAATAATTCCTGTTGCTGAATAAAAAATCATTGATCTCATTTTCATGAATAATTCTTCGCAGGAAATTAAATACAAAACCCGGGATCCACCTCGCTAATTTAGGATTCTTCGACCGGAAAACATTTTCGAGATCAATTGTCCGCCGGGTTATTTTAATATCTTCCATTTAATCGAGCTATAGGGTTGCAAAAATAAACAATATTCGGATGAAGTTCGCGGTCTCAGTATTAATCAGCTTTTTATGATGAATTAAATTGTTTTAACACGATTAATATTTCTATTAAAATATTCGTGATCCAATACCAAACCTGCCATAATTGAAGTTATTATATTCTCCGGTGGGAATAAGTGTAAAAAAGTTATTAACATTAGGCAAAATGTGGAGATTTGTTTTTATTTTTATCCACTGAATATTTAATTGATGACAAACCTTACATACACATACGAATGTAAAGCCGATTCCAAGGGCAGAGTAGCGCTTCCGGGCGGACTGAAGAAAGAGCTTGCCCCGGTTTTGAACAATGGCTTTGTAATTAAAAAAAGTGTTTTTTATCACTGCCTCGAATTATATCCCAGGGCCGAATGGGAAAAAGAGATGGCGGGAATTGATAAACTTAACCGCTTTGTCAAAAAAAATATTGATTTTATAAGGAAGTTCATGGCCGGTGTTCGCCCAGTAGAGCTTGATATCAGCGGCAGGATCAATATCCCCAATGAACTGATTGCATTTGCAAATATCAAAAAGAACCTTGTGCTGACTTCCCAAATCAACAAGATTGAAATCTGGGATAAAGAGAATTATGAAAAGGTTTTAAATGACGAAGGAATAGACTTTGGGACGCTGGCTGAAGAGGTGATGGGACAATCACAAAAACCGGATGAATAATGTACCATCAGCCGGTTTTATTAAAGGAAAGCATTGAAGGATTAAATATCAAAAAAGGCGGCATCTACGTGGATGCTACATTTGGCGGAGGCGGGCATTCGCTTGAAATTTTAAAGCACATTGGAAAGGGTTCTTTGATGGCATTCGACCAGGATGAAGATGCACTGAAAAACAAGCCGGAGGATGAAAGACTAATTCTGATCAACCAGAATTTCAGGTTCATGCGGAATTTCCTGAAACTATATAAGGCTTTGCCGGTGGATGGAATCCTTGCCGACCTCGGAGTTTCCTCACACCAGATTGATGAACCGGAAAGGGGGTTTTCGATGCGGTTTGAAGGAAATCTGGATTTAAGGATGAACAAGCGCAAAAGTCTAACCGCCGCACAAATTGTAAATGAATATCCAATAATTAAGCTGAGGGATATTTTTTTCAAATACGGAGAGCTGAGCAACGGATCAAAAATAGCATACGAAATTGAGCAGGCAAGGACAAGGGAATACATTGGCACAACAAAACAGTTACAATCGGCAACTCAAAAATGTGCACCAAAAGGTCAGGAAAATAAATTTTATGCAAAGTTATTCCAGGCCTTGCGGATTGAAGTAAATGATGAATTGGGATCGCTGAGGGATTTATTGGATCAGTCGGTCGGATTGCTTGGGACAGGAGGAAGGCTGGTAATAATATCTTATCATTCGCTTGAAGACAGGTTGGTAAAAAACTACATGAAATCAGGAAATTTTGAAGGAAAAATAAGCACTGATTTTTTTGGTAATCCGGAGGTAAATTTCAGGTTGATTACAAAAAAGCCTTTAATTCCCGGCGAGGAGGAGATCAGCAGTAACAGCAGGGCGAGAAGCGCCAAACTCAGGATCGCAGAAAAAAAATAAAAGGACAAACAGATGTTTAAAAAGCCAAAAACATTGAAATCATTCAGAAATATTCTCGGTGGAGCATTTCTGACGGATGAGAAAACGACAAGGAACCTGCCTTACCTTCTGTTCCTTGCAGTCCTGGCTATTTTATACATCGGAAATTCCTACTATGCTGAGAAAAATATCAGGAAAATTGAAAAGAAACAAAAAGAGCTGAGAGAGCTGAGATATGAATACGTCAACATTAAGTCGCAGCTTTTACAAAAGAGCAGGGCGTCGAAAGTTGCCACCAGCCTTTCAAAAAAGGGAATAAAGGAATCAACTGTTCCTCCAAAAAAAATAATTGTAAAGTAACACCGGATGCAGGACATCAAGACTGATATATTATGGCGTGTTTACCTGGTTTACCTGGTAATGCTTGTATTCGGCGCAGCCATTATATTGAAGGTGATGTATATTCAGGTCATCGAGGGTGGCGAACTTCATGAAAAAGCACAGAAACAAACCCTTCAGTATTTTGACATTGAGGCCGAAAGAGGAGACATTTATGCCAGCGATGGAAGCCTGCTGGCCACTTCCGTTCCCATTTTCGATATCAGGATGGATGTAGCCTCACCCTTAATTTCCAAAGCTTATTTCCAGAAAAATGTTGATGGCCTTGCCGGTGAATTATCAAAATTATTTGGTGACAAGCCAAAAAGCGAATACAAAAGGAAACTCGTGCAGGAAAGAAACGAGAAAAACCGGTATTACCTTATTAAACGGGATGTGACCTACGACCAACTTGAAAAGATCAAAACCATGCCCATCTTCAAAAGAGGTAAAAATAAAGGAGGGTTAATTATTGTTCCTAAGTCCAAAAGGCAAAAACCTTTTGGTACAATGGCCGGCAGGATCATAGGCTATGAAAACCAGGAATCAGGGAAATATGTCGGCATTGAAGGAGCTTACAATGAAGAACTTGGCGGAAAGCAGGGAAAGCAACTTATGCGGAAAATCAACAACGGGGATTGGGTTCCTGTTGGCGATGAAGGCGAAATCTTTCCGGAAAGCGGCAAAGATTTGATTACCACCATTGATGTTAACCTTCAGGATGTGGCAGAATCATCCTTATCCAAACACCTCGCTGAACATCATGCCGAATGGGGATGCGCTATTTTAATGGAGGTTGAAACTGGAGCCATTAAGGCCATTGCGAACCTGGAAAGAAAAAAAGATGGTGATGGCTATTCCGAAATGTACAACTATGCCATCGGGCACAGTATGGAACCGGGTTCCACATTTAAGCTTGCATCCATGATCGCCCTTTTCGAAGATGGACTGGATAATCTTGACGATACCATTAACATAGGCAAAGGCATTGCAAATTATTGGGGGCTGAAAGTCCAGGATGTTCATAAAATAAGGGATGGTAAAGTTTCAATAAGAGAAGTCTTTGAGCAATCTTCAAACGTTGGGGTGTCGAAACTTGTAACCGAAAGATTCTCAAAAAACCCTCAAAAATACATTGACAGGCTCTACGATATGTCGCTCAATGAAAAAAATGGAATTGAACTCGAGGGAGAGCCTGAACCCAATATTAAAGATACGAAAAGCAAGTACTGGTGGAAGGGATCGCTGCCCTTTATGTCGTATGGATACGAAACTCAGCTTACACCAATGCAAATACTCACCTTCTATAACGCTGTTGCAAATGATGGGAAAATGGTGAGGCCGATGTTTGTTCAGGAAATCTGGAAATCGGGAAGGTGTGTAGATCGGTTCAGTCCAAAAGTCATCAATTCATCTATATGCTCGCGCTCTTCATTAAAGAAGGCAAGGGAAATCCTTGAAGGTGTTGTTCAGCGCGGTACTGCAGATATGCTGAAAAAATCGGTGTATAAAATTGCCGGTAAAACGGGTACAGCCCAGATAGCCTCCGGAAAAGGGTACGACAAAAGCAATTATAATTCCTCCTTCGTTGGTTATTTCCCCGCTGAAAACCCAAAATATTCATGTATAGTAGTTATCAGCCAGCCTTCAGTCGGCGGATATTATGCAAGCACTGTAGCGGTTCCGGTATTCAAAGACATTGCCGACAGGGTTTATGCCTCGCATGTTGAAATTCAAAACCACGAGGAAGAGAATGCCTGTAAAATTGTTTATCCGACTTATGCATTAGGACCTCTCGAAGAAATGGAAATGATTTATGATGAGCTTGAAATTCCGATGGTTGAATATGACCTTGATTCGGGTTGGGCAATATCAATGAAATCGGATAGCCTGGTTACTCTGCAGGCCCGAAGTATTAAAAAAGAAATCATTCCAAATGTCAAAGGAATGGGAGCAAAGGATGCGGTTTTTGTCCTGGAAAGTTTGGGATTAAAAGTATTCCTCGAAGGAAAGGGCTTTGTAAAACAGCAATCCCTCCAGCCAGGATCAAAGGTAATAAAGGGAAGTCAGATTTATTTAAAGCTTAATGTTTAGTCATTGAAAACACTTACCGAAATATTAGCTGCAGTCAGGATCACAAAAGCCATTGGATCAACCGATATAAGGATAAAGTCGGTTCAGTTCGATTCGCGGCTCATCAAACCTGGCGATGTTTTCGTTGCTGTAAAAGGAACACAATCTGACGGCCATGATTTTATCGAAAAGGCTATTCAATCAGGAGCTGTGGCAATTATCTGCGAAATTTTACCTTCAAACCCGGATCAAAATATAACTTACGTTCAAACCATTCATTCAGGAAAAGCACTGGGATTGATGGCATCACAATTATTTGACAATCCATCTGCCAGGTTAAATTTAGTCGGAGTAACAGGTACCAATGGTAAGACCACCATTGCAAGTTTATTGCATGAGGTATTCCGAAAATTAGGATACAAGGCCGGTTTGCTTTCAACAATTCAAAACAAAACAGGTGATACGGTCATTCCTTCAACTCATACAACTCCTGACCCGGTTCAAATCAATGACCTTTTAAACCGTATGGTCCGGGAGGGCTGCTCACACTGTTTCATGGAGGTCAGCTCACATGCTGTTGATCAGGGCAGGATAGCAGGCCTTACCTTCAAAGGCGGAATTTTTACCAACCTCACTCACGACCATCTTGATTACCATAAGACTATTGAGAACTATCTGAAAGCAAAGAAAAAATTTTTCGATGAGTTGCCGGCTGAAGCATTTGCACTAAGCAATATTGATGATAAAAACGGGAGGGTTATGCTTCAGAATACCAAAGCTTTGAAGAAGACCTACAGTCTTAAAAGTGTCTCCGATTTTAAAGGAAAGATAATTGAAAATCAATTCGAGGGACTGAATCTGGATTTCGACGGGCAGGAATTTATAAGTCAGCTTATCGGGAAATTCAATGCTTATAATCTGCTTGCAGTATATGCTGCGGCTATTTTATCAGGTGAGGATAAAAATGAGGTGCTCACTGCATTAAGTTCTGTAAAGGCAGTCGAAGGCAGGTTCGATTATATCCGTTCTCAGAACAATATTGTTGGAATCGTTGACTATGCCCATTCTCCTGATGCTCTTGAGAATGTTTTAAATACTATCGGTTCTATTCGGACCAAAAATGAGACTCTGATCACTGTAATCGGCGCCGGAGGTGACCGGGATAAATTAAAAAGACCCGTGATGGGTAAGGTAGCCTGCGAAAAAAGCGATAAAGTGATCATTACCTCTGATAATCCAAGATCAGAAGAACCCGAAGACATTATCAGGGATATTGAAAAGGGCATAGATCCGTCACAATTAAAAAAAGTCCTGACAATTACCAACAGGAAAGAAGCCATAAAAACCGCTTGTATTATGGCAAGGCCGGGTGATATTATCCTCATTGCCGGGAAGGGCCATGAAAAATACCAGGAAATCGGGGGAGTAAAATACCCATTTGACGACAAGGAAATATTGAAAAATTATCTGTTAACGAATATAAACCATAATTGAGAGAATGTTTTACTACTTATTCACATATTTGGATGAAGCATTTGATGTTCCCGGTGCAGGAGTATTTCAGTATATTACTTTTCGTGCAGCGGCTGCGGTTATCCTTTCGCTGGTTATTTCCCTTTTGTTTGGTAAAAGCCTGATCAGGATTCTTGTAAAAAGGCAGGTAGGCGAGACCATCCGTGATCTCGGGTTGGCTGGTCAATCGGAAAAAAAGGGAACTCCAACAATGGGAGGTTTGATCATCCTGAGCGCTGTCCTCATTCCTACTTTGTTGTTCGCCAAACTCGATAATATTTACATTTTACTCATGCTCTTCACCACAGTCTGGCTGGGAATGATCGGTTTTCTCGATGATTATATCAAAGTTTTCAGAAAAAATAAGAAAGGGCTTGCAGGCAAATTTAAAATTTACGGACAAATGGTATTGGGACTTATCATAGGACTAACCATGCATTTCAGTGATGATATTGTGATCCGGGAAAAAGTCAGCGATGTAAAGTTGATTGAGACCAGGGACAACGGTGAAATAGTAAAAATAACCAATCCGGCCCAAAAATTTACTACTGAGTCGCATAAATCCACTAAGACTTCGATCCCGTTTTTTAAGAACAATGAGGCGGATTATTCAAAAATATTATCATTCTTAGGAGAAGGCTATAAAGAATGGTCATTCCTGATCTTTATTCCGATCGTGATTTTTATAATCGTGGGGGTTTCAAACGGTGCAAACCTGACGGACGGCATTGATGGCCTTGCAACAGGAACATCGGCCATCATCGGTGCGACACTGGCAATTCTTGCCTGGGTATCGGGTAATATCGTTTTTGCCGATTACCTTAATATCATGTATCTCCCCGAAACCGGCGAACTGACCATTTTCATCAGCGCATTTGTCGGCGCATGCATAGGATTTTTATGGTACAACACCTACCCGGCGCAGGTTTTCATGGGAGATACCGGCAGCCTGGCCATCGGAGGCATCATTGCGGTATTTGCGATCCTTATCCGCAAAGAACTATTGATACCCATATTATGCGGAATTTTCCTGGCGGAAAGCCTTTCGGTGATTTTACAGGTAAGTTTTTTCAAATATACAAGAATACGGTTCGGAACCGGAAGGCGGATCTTTAAAATGTCGCCCCTGCATCATCATTACCAGTTGAGCGGATATGCAGAACCTAAAATTGTACAGAGATTTTTTATCATCGGCATCATGCTGGCAGTTTTTACAATTATAACCCTTAAGCTAAGATAATGGGCATTGAAAAAGAACATTGTCATATTGGGAGCAGGAGAAAGTGGCGTAGGTGCGGCAGTGCTCGCCGCAAAAAAAGATTTTAATGTTTTTGTTTCGGATTCAGGAAACATAAAGGAAAAATACAGAAACGTTCTTTTACATCATGATATAAGGTTTGAGGAAGGAAAACACACGGATAAAGAAATCCTCTCTGCCTCTGAAATAATTAAGAGTCCCGGAATTCCGGAAAACGCACCGGTTATTATAAAGCTTAAAGAAGCGGGGATTGGTATCATTTCGGAGATTGAATTTGCAGGCAGATACACCAAAGCAAAAAAAATCTGCATTACCGGAAGCAATGGGAAAACTACAACAACAAAGCTGACCCATCATATTCTGAAAAATGCAGGGCGCAATGCAGGACTTGCCGGCAATGTCGGACAGAGTTTTGCCTTACAGGTTGCCAATCAGGATTTTGACATCTATGTGCTTGAGATCAGCAGCTTCCAGTTGGACGACATGTTTGACTTTAAAGCGGATATTGCAATCCTGCTCAACATTACACCCGATCATCTCGACAGGTATAATTATAACTTCCGTGAATATTTAAGCTCAAAATTCAGGATCATTCAAAATATGCAAAAAAATGACGCTATTATATTTTGCGCTGATGACCCGGAAATTATTAATGAATTAAGTAAAAGAAAGATTGCACCGGCTTTGTATCCTTTCTCGATTAAAAATAAGATTACCGGCCAGGGAGCCTGGCTGGATGGAGATAATATATGTTACGACATACAACCAAACTTTTTTAAAATGACACTTGAAAATTTAGCATTGCAGGGAAATCACAACATTTACAATTCGATGGCAGCAGGAATTGCAGCCAGAGTTTTGGATATCAGAAAAGGCAGTATCAAGGAAAGCCTTTCCGATTTTAAAAATGTTGAGCACCGCCTTGAATTCGTTGCACGGATTCATGGCGTGGATTTTATTAACGACTCAAAGGCTACAAACGTGAATTCTGCATGGTACGCCCTTGAATGTATGGACCGTCCTGTAATATGGATTGCAGGTGGCATTGATAAAGGCAATGACTATGCATCCATAATTGAACTTGTGAAAAAAAAGGTGAAAGCGATCATTTGTATCGGAAAAGACAATGGAAAGCTTATTAAGGCTTTCGAAAATGTGGTGGAAACCATTGTCACAACCACCTCGATGGATGATGCAGTTAAGTATGGTTCTATGCTTGCAAGAATGGACGACATCGTTCTGTTATCGCCTGCTTGCGCCAGCTTCGATTTTTTTGAAAACTTTGAAGAAAGAGGCAATAAATTCAAGAGAGCCGTTGGAAAACTGTGATTTATATTATTAAAATTGAAATCAAGTTAAATCATGAAAACTGGCCTGCTATAATACAACTGTTTTAAAAACTCATAACAGTGAAAGGACTTCAAAATATCAGCAAAAAAATTAAAGGTGACAAGGTCATCTGGCTGGTGGTCATTATTCTTTCTACGTTTTCGATCCTGGCGGTTTACAGCTCGACAGGTACTCTTGCCTATAAGTACCAGGGTGGAAACACCGAGTACTACATGCTGAAACATTTGATAATCATTTTACTTGGATTTTTGCTGATGTACATCGCACATCTTGTCAAGTACACCTATTTCTCAAGAATATTTCAGGTAGCGCTTTGGGTGGCCGTTCCATTATTATTACTTACCCTTGTTGCCGGTGTTAACCTCAATGAGGCCAAACGGGTTTTACCCTTACCCTTCGGACTTACCTTTCAAACATCGGATCTTGCCAAGCTCACCCTGATCATGTACCTTGCAAGGATGCTTACCAAAAGACAGGAAGTCATTAAAGACTTTAAAACAGCCTTCATTCCTATCATCATCCCGGTGCTGATCGTGTGTTTTCTTATTCTTCCGGCTAATTTTTCAACGGCAGCCATACTTTTTGCAACCAGTCTTGTTTTGATGTTTATGGGACGGGTCAGCTTGAAGCATATTTTTTCGATGGTTGGTTTGGGAGTCGCTATGATCGTCATTTTATTGGTTGTTACAAAGGCAAACCCTGACCTTTTACCCAGAGTTTTTCCGCGTGCGGAAACATGGCTTAACCGTCTTGAAAGCTTTACGGATGGTGGATCGGAGGATAATTACCAGGTGGAGCAGGCAAAAATTGCAATCGCAGGCGGAGGGCTGTTCGGCAAATTACCCGGAAACAGTGAACAACGAAATTTTTTACCGCATCCTTATTCTGATTTCATTTATGCAATTATCATCGAAGAATATGGTTTGCTCGGTGGAATCCTAATCATAGTTTTATATCTCATCTTACTTTTCAGGGCAGTGAAGATAGTAGCCAAAGTGCCCCGGAATTTCGGAGCCTTCCTCACCATTGGAGTTGCATTTAGCCTGGTATTCCAGGCGATGATCAATATGGGAGTGGCGGTGAGCCTGCTACCTGTAACCGGGCAGACCCTGCCTTTTATAAGTATGGGTGGTACTTCGATATGGTTCACCAGCATTTCGATAGGAATCATATTAAGTGTGAGTAAAGAAATTGAAAATAATCCGGAAAATGGAACCATCGCACAACAGGCATAAGATAAGGGTGATCATCAGCGGAGGTGGTACCGGAGGTCATATATTTCCGGCAATTGCCATTGCCAACACTCTCAGGACACGGATTCCCGATATTGATATCCTATTTATCGGCGCTAAAGATAAAATGGAAATGGAGAAAGTCCCGGCAGCCGGTTATCCAATTGAAGGACTCTGGATCAGCGGACTTCAAAGAAAACTGACATTGAAAAATCTTTCATTTCCTTTTAAGGTATTATCGAGTTTGGTAAAGGCAGGAACTATCATTAACAGGTTTAAACCGGATGTAGTGGTTGGAGTTGGAGGTTTTGCAAGCGGGCCGGTTCTAAGAATAGCAACAAATAAAGGCATTCCGACTGTGATCCAGGAGCAGAACTCATTTCCGGGAATTACCAATAGGTTGCTAGCGAAAAAGGTGAATAAAATTTGTGTGGCTTTTGATGGGATGGAAAAATATTTTCCAAAGGAAAAAATTGTTCTCACAGGAAATCCGGTACGGAAAGAGGTCATTGATATTGACGGTAAAAAAGATGAAGCCCTTAAATACTTTGGTCTCGAATCAGGTAAAAAAACTATTCTGGTTATCGGCGGCAGCCAGGGAGCATTGACAATCAACAAAAGCATTCATACAAATCTCGACAAATTTATAAAGAACGACATTCATCTGATCTGGCAAACAGGCAAATATTTTTTCGAAACTGCGCAAGCTGCTGTAAAAGATATGAGTTCAAACGGGATAAAGGCGAAGGCATTTATTGATAAAATGGATTATGCCTATGCGCTGGCTGATGTGATCATTTCACGAGCCGGGGCAATAGCAATTTCTGAAATATGCGCCGTCGGGAAGCCGGTCATCCTGGTTCCTTTGCCTTCAGCTGCCGAGGATCATCAAACCAAAAATGCGATGTCGCTGGTAGAGAAAAATGCAGCATTCATGGTCAGGGATGCCGAAGTTAATTCAAAGTTAACCGATATAGCGATTCAACTCATAAATGACCCGGCCGGTCAACAGGTAATGAGCCGGAATTTAATTAACTTAAGCCACGTTGATGCTGCTGAAAAAATTGCGGATGAAATTCTGGCTCTTATAAAAAACAAATAATAATAACTGTCAAAATTGGATCTTAAAAAAATACATAGCATTTATTTACTTGGTATCGGAGGCATCGGTATGAGCGCCCTTGCAAGGTATTTCAAAGGTCAGGGGATGAAGGTGAGCGGATATGACAGAACACCGACAATTCTTACTTCGAAACTTGAAAATGAAGGAATGGAGATTCACTACGACGATAACATCAATAAAATTCCTGGCAGCCTGGATTTGGTAATTTATACCCCAGCCATTCCAAAGTACTTGCACGAATTTGTGTTCCTTTTAAATTCCGGGGTTACCGTGAAAAAGAGATCGGAAGTGCTTGGAATTCTTACACGGGATAAAAGGACAATTGCCGTCGGCGGGACGCATGGAAAAACCACCATTTCTACCTTGACCGCACATTTGCTCAGGCAATCAGGTGTGGGTTGTACTGCTTTTCTTGGCGGCATATCCAAAAACTATCATTCGAATCTTCTCACCTCGGATAAGTCAGACTGGATGGTGGTTGAAGCCGACGAATATGACAAGTCTTTTTTACAACTGCAACCCGAACTTGCTGTAATTACTGCAACCGACGCCGATCATCTGGATATTTACGGGAATATTGGCAACATGAAAGCTGCTTATCAGCAATTTGCCGGTAATATAAAAACCGATGGGATACTACTCATAAAAAAAGGCGTTGACCTTCATTTGAATAATCTGAAAGGAACAAGGGTGCTTCAATATTCTCTTAATTATAAAGCTGATTTTTATGCCGGGAATGTTCGCAATCACGATATCGGATATATTTTCGATTTTATCACACCTGAACAGACCATAAATGATTTGGAGCTTCGGTTGCCCGGGATGATCAACGTTGAAAATGCCGTAGCTGCTCTGACAATGGCCACTCTTGCAGGCTTAAGAGATGCGGAATTGAAGGCGGCATTACCGCTCTTTACGGGAATTGAAAGAAGATTTGATATTCAGTTTCGGTCTAAGGACATGATTTATATTGACGATTATGCACATCACCCGGAAGAAATAAAAGGAGTTGTAGCCTCGGTAAAAAATATGTTTCCCGGTAAAAAGATTACCGGAATATTTCAACCGCATTTGTACAGCAGAACGAGGGATTTGGCAAATGAATTTGCTCAAAGCCTTGAATTGCTCGATGAAATTATTTTATTGCCTATTTACCCTGCACGGGAAAAACCAATAGAAGGTGTAAATTCTGAAATGATCCTGAGTAAAATATTACATAGGAAAACTTCGGTATGCACCAGAGAGGAGGTCATCAATGTGATTTCTCATAAAGATTTTGATATCCTGATGACTATGGGAGCCGGCGACATTGACCAACTTGTAAATCAGATCAGAGATTACTTTATTAAAACCCGGAGTTAATTATGAAAATTAAAAAAATCATAAACCTTTCCGTCTGGGCAATTTTAATTGCAGGAATTTTGGTACTTGTCGGTTTTATGAATGCCGGACACAGGAAAATGACCTGCAAAAACATTGAAGTGTCAATTGATTTACAGGGAGGTGAACAATTGATAACCGAATCGAAAATTAAAAAGCTGATACGGCAGGATACACTCCTGGATAAAAAGCTTACGGATATTGATATCATCAGGATTGAGAACCGTCTCAATAAAATCGGTGTGGTTTCCAAAGCAGATGTTTATACTACCATTACCGGAAATCTGAATATCCATATCAGGCAATGCCGGCCGATTGTGAGGATTTACAACACCTCGGGACAAAGCTATTATATTGACCGCAGCGGCAGTCTGGCACCGGAAAGCCCCGGTTATCCGGCCAATGTCATCGTTGCGACTGGATATATTAAAACAAAATATTCCGACACCCTTAATGTGTTAACAACACAATTGACCCCCGTACTTACCAATCTCTATAAGCTGTCGGATTACATTTTTAACGACGAATTTTTAAGTGCTCAAATACAACAGATTTACGTTAATCAGGACAGGGAATTCGAGCTTATTCCCAGGGTAGGAAGGCATGTGATCGTTTTTGGCGGTACGGACAAAATGGAAGAAAAGTTTGATAATCTTTTGCTCTTCTACCATGAGGGATTAAATAAAACCGGATGGGATAAATATAGGGTCATCAATTTAAAATTTGAAAATCAGGTGGTGTGTACTAAAAAATAATTCTTTATGAAATCTTCAGAAATAATTGTCGGTTTGGACATTGGAACAACCAAAATTGCCGCTATAGCCGGACGCAGAAATGAACATGGAAAAATCGAGATTCTTGGCCACGGCCGAACAGAATCTATCGGTGTTAAACGTGGCGTAGTTTCGAACATTGAAAATACAGTAAATTCAATAACCAAAGCCATTGAAGAAGCGTCGCAGAAAGCGGGCATCAACATCAAATATGTTAATGTAGGTATTGCAGGCCAGCATATTAAAAGCCTGCAGCACAGGGGCGGGATCATACGTGAAAACTATGATGATGAGATCAGCAAGGAAGATGTGGAACTGCTCCTGAACAATATGTATAACCTCAACATGAGCCCGGGTGAAGAGATCATTGATGTGATTCCACAGGAATATATTGTGGATAATGAACAGGGAATTAAGCAGCCTGTCGGAATGCTCGGCAACAGCCTGGAAGCCAATTTCCATATCATCATCGGTCAGACCACTGCTGCGAAGAATATTTTCAAATGTGTTACCAAAGCCGAGTTGGAGGTTGTGGATCTTATTCTTGAACCTATAGCTTCCGCAGAGGCAGTTTTAAGCGACGAAGAAAAAGAAGCCGGTGTAGTACTTGTGGACATCGGTGGCGGAACAACCGACATTGCCATCTTCCAGGAAAACATCATTCGCCATACCTCCGTCATCCCATTTGGCGGGGATGTAATCACCGATGATATCAAGGAAGGATGCACGATTATCCGCAAACATGCTGAAGAATTGAAGGTCAAATTCGGCTCGGCACTGGCCAGTGAAAACAGGGATGATGAAATTGTGGCTATTCCTGGTTTGAGAGGCAGGGCGCCTAAAGAGATCAGCCTGAAAAACCTGGCAAGCATCATTCAGGCGAGGATGGAAGAGATCATTGAGCATGTATATTATGAAATTAAAAACTCCGGATACGAGAAAAAGCTGATAGCTGGAATTGTACTGACAGGAGGCGGTGCACTGCTCAAAGACCTCATTCAGCTTACCGAATTCATTACAGGCATGGATACCCGGATCGGCTACCCGAATGAACATCTGGCCAATAATGTTTCGGATGAGCTTGCCAGCCCGATGTATGCCACCGGCATTGGACTGGTGATCGAAGGTATGAGAAGGTATTATAAAGAGAATGAAGCCATAATTGAAAAAGAAAAAGGAAAAAGCAGGGAATCCGAAGAACCAACAGAGAAGCCGGAAGCTTCAAATTACAAACCGTTGAGCTTCCTGAAAAAAATACAGGACTTCTTTGAGAAGGATGATGTTTAACAAATAAAGGATCTATAAAATCCATTCAGTAGTAATAAAATTGGTTAATTAATACCACGGAGACACTTAGAACACAGAGGAACACAGAAATGATGACTCAAAAATATATAAATGAATTATCATACAAGATAATTGGATGTGCTATTGAAGTGCACAAACATCTTGGTCCCGGATTGCTCGAATCAGTTTATGAATCCTGTTTTATTGACGAATTGAGAACCGCTGGATTGTTCGTTAAATCTCAGATTTATATTCCGGTGTTTTATAAAGGAAAGAATTTGGGTGGAAATTTAAAGCTGGATTTACTTGTTAATGATATAATTATTGTAGAAGAGAAGGCAGTGGAACAAATGATTCCCTTATACAGAGCTCAACTTTTATCATATCTGAAACTTGCAGTAAAACCAAAAGGGTTGCTAATTAATTTTAATAGTGAAAATATAAAAGAACAGCTTGTTTCACTTGTTACTGAAGAGTTTGCAAAGCTGCCTAAGGTATGACCTCTGTGCATCTCTGTGATCTCTGTGCCTCTGTGGTGAAAAATTACGATATATTAAGATAACTAGTGCGTGTAAATAACTGTTTGCAATTAATCAGACCTGAAAATAAATTTTACTTTAAATTTCAGGTTAAAGGAATGAATAAGTCAATTTCGGATGGTGTTAAATAAAAAATTAAAATGCCGTTTTTGCCCTGTTATCAAGGGAAATAATTAACATTCATTTTGTTGATAAAAAAAAGGCCGGCAATGAAATATAGTTTTATTAAGTAATAATTTTAAAAACAAAAAATATGGATAGCATGCTTAAGTTCGATTTACCTAAGAATCAATCCTCTATCATAAAAGTTCTCGGAGTTGGTGGAGGTGGTAGCAATGCTGTTTCCCACATGTATAGCCAGGGAATACAGGGTGTTGACTTTTTTATTTGCAATACGGACGCCCAGGCCATGGAGGCCAGTCCGGTTCCTACCAAAGTACAGCTTGGCTCAAAAGGCCTTGGCGCGGGATCATTGCCATCTGTTGGTAAAGAAGCTGCGATTGAGAACATCGAGGACATCAAAATGATCCTTGAGAAAAACACCAAAATGTTATTCATCACTGCCGGTATGGGCGGTGGTACCGGGACAGGCGCTGCACCTGTCATCGCTGAAACTGCAAAGAGCCTAGGAATCCTTACCGTCGGGATAGTAACTATTCCATTCCTTTTCGAAGGAAGAAAACGAAAGCTTCAGGCGGAGTCAGGACTTGAAGAACTGAGAAAATATGTGGATACCCTCCTGATCATCTCCAACGACAAGCTTAGGGAAGTCCATGGCGATCTCAAACTTTCGGAAGCCTTTCAAAAAGCCGACAACATCCTGACGGTGGCAGCCAAAGGAATCGCTGAGATCATTACAGTTACAGGCTATATCAATGTTGATTTCGAGGATGTGAAAACTGTGATGAAAGACAGCGGCACAGCCATCATGGGATCGGCTACGGCCGAAGGTGACAACCGGGCCATCCGTGCGGTTGAAGAAGCGCTTTCCTCTCCCCTGCTCAACGACAACAGGATCAACGGTGCAGATAATATCCTTCTATATATTGCCTCCGGCGATGAAGAAATTACTATGGACGAGGTGACGGAAATAACGGAATATATCCAGAACGAAGCCGGCCAGAGCGCCGAGATCATCTGGGGTAACGGTAAGGATAATTCACTCGGTAATAAAGTAAGCATCACCCTTGTTGCAACAGGATTTTCAGGTGATAAAGAAACCGGAATTGTAAAGACAGTAAAGAAGATAGTCCATCCGCTGGCCGACGTAAAAAAGGATGAAAACAAAGAAAAATCTCGCATTCTCGAACCCATCACTGAAATTACGCTGGTAAGCCAACTCAGGAAAGAGCCTGAAATAAAACAGGAAGAAACAATTACACTCGTTTCTGAACCTAAGGAAGAAATAAAAACGGCAGAGCCTGTTTCTCATTTCAGGACTTTCGAACCCATTTCTACACCCGAAAAAAAGTCTTCCGTTACAGAAGAAAAGAAAGTTGAGGATCGCAATACCTCAAATCCGGTTGAACTGGTGATAGCAAAAAACAACAGCTATTCCGTTGAACTGGAGAAAGAAGAGATTGAAAAGAAAGCTTCCGAACGGATCAAAAAGCTGAAAGACCTGAGCATGAAGCTTAAAACTCAGAATGAGATTGAGGAGCTTGAAAAAACACCCGCTTATATCCGCAGGAATGTTGAATTGTCAGAGGTGAAACATTCATCTGAGAGCGAAGTCCCGAATTACACCTTATCGGAAAACGACGACAAGCAAATTGAAATAAAATCCAACAATTCCTTTCTGCATAAGGACGTGGATTGATAATTAAACAGTTCTCAGTTTTAATTTCTGCACAATGGGAAATAAAGGAAATAAAGGGCTAAGGTTTCGCAAATCAATATTACCCGTATTTCCTCTATCTCCCTATCTCCCTATCTCCCTATCTCCCCTATTCCCCTTTATCGAAAGCAATCTTATTTTCAAATTTAAGTATAATAAACCCTGAAATTTCAAATCATGAACCTCGAACAACACATCAACGACGACATAAAAGCCGCGATGCTGGCCAGAGACAAGAAAAAACTCGAAGCGCTGAGGGCCGTTAAGGCTTCAATTTTATTAGCCAAAACGGATAAGGGAACTTCAGGAGAAATAGAGGATGCGGCCGGGATGAAGATCCTGCAAAGGCTCGTCAAGCAACGGCGTGAATCTGCTGAAATCTATAAGCAGCAAGGCAGACCTGACCTTGCTGATGAGGAGGAATTCCAGCTTTCAGTAATTGCGGGATACCTGCCTGCACAAATGAGTGAGGCTGAGGTGCGAAAAGTCATCAGCGGTATTATTTCTGAAAACGGAGCCGCTTCCCTTAAAGATATGGGCAAAGTGATGGGCATGGCCACAAAGAAGCTCAGCGGGCAGGCCGACAATAAACTCATTTCTTCAATTGTCAAGGAATTGCTTAACGGGTAAACCTTTAGGACATTTCCGGCTATTCTCCCCATCCCATATTTTATTAATATTCGGATTTTCTATGCGGATTTTGGCAAAAGTCCTACCTGCCGGCTTTTGTAACTGAAACGGTTGAATCTAATCTTCCATCCGAATAAAGACAGATAAAATAATATCCCGGTTTTACTTCAAAACCTGAATCATCCTGTCCATTCCAGACAAGGCGATATTCCCCGGCAGGATACCGTGCGGAGGTGATACGCCGGACTATTTCACCCTGTAGATTCACCACTTCAAGATTGATTTGGTGGTCTTTTGAGGTAGTAAAACTGATAAATGTATTTGAAGTAAACGGATTCGGATATACCTTCACTTTTAACTTTTCACTTTTTCCTTTTTCCTTTGAACTTCCCGTCAGGGTGTCCTGCCACTCATACGCTCCCATGTCTATCCTTCCGCCTGAGATGCGGGGATTGCCAGCAAGATCAGTGGAGGGTAGAGTAACTGTATCTCCATCGAGCATGTAGAGGACATACTTTCCGTTTTCCTCTTTAATGTACGGATAATCCATTCCCGCTTCATACATAGGCACTCCGGCGTTGATGCAGGGCGATCCCGGCTGCAGGGCATAGTTGAAGGGTTCTCCGCCTTCCCAGAGCGGGTCTTCATCAATGTTGCCATCGAGCCAGTTAAGAATATGAATATTGTTCCAGTTTTGGATGTTTTCTTCGCCGCCTTTGACATCGGTACTGGAGATATTAACGGTTGCAATATCAGAAGTTGATGTACCTTCGCCCAGGAAAATTTCATAATTTTCTGTGCCGTAAACGATGCTGTTGTAGAAGTTGATTTCGGCGCCTTCAGTGGCATAGACCTGACCACCCGGAACCGGATTGGTTACAATATTATTGGCAATTGATGTATTAATAACATCCACTTTAGCATAATCAGCGCAATTTAATCCACTTGTACCAAAATTACCTGCACCTTGATCAAATGTCTTAATATTTTCATTTATCTGAACATTTACGAGTTTAGTCGAATTGTTATCAGGATTTGAATAGGATCCTCCAATTAATAATCCTCCGCCCCAATTATCACCACCAGGACCATTATTAGAAATGAATGAATTAACAATATGTATTTCTCTAAATATATCACTTGTATTGCTTAAAACCACTGGGAATCCTCCCGAATTATCATAAACACTCAATCCATAAATATTAATTTCTGAAGCTCTGCTTGTCAATGCTGAGCTTAAGTAGCCTGTAGTTCCACTTATAGAAATATTCTGAAAATAAACATTATCACAGTGAACAATTTCAAAACCACCATATAAGCCATAGGAATCATAATTGTTATCGTTTCCATTTATAAAAGAGATTTCCTTTATAGAATAACTCTTCATCCTTGATTCGCTATTATATAAAGGATACGTTAATTCTGCATCAATAATCGTATTTTCGACGCCCGAGCCAACTAATGAGGTATAATTACGCTGGTAAACCGGGAAGATTTGGCCGGTAGCATGGGAATAAGTGCCTGAACCGAGATAAATTGTTTTTGGATTTATTGAATCGGACACGATTTTACTCATTGCAAAAGCAACAGTTTTTAAGGGATCTAAGGGTGTCAAACCACTGTTTTCATTACTTCCATTAATACTCACATATAAATCAGCATTTACCTGTTCAATTTTGCCATGATCAATTTCCCAGGTCAAATTATTCAGTGGGTTACCATCGATATCATGCGAGTAAAAGAAAAATTGGTCAGGCGATAAAACTGAGGCTGTATCCAGGACAATATGCTGCTCTTCCAATGAAATCGTTTTAGTAATATCACAGCCTACAGGACTATAATTCAAATAAACTGAATTTTTTTGAATAGTATCGAAAATAAAATCACACTCATTTGAAATGATAATACCTCCGGCTTCTATCAGGGCAGAATTATTTTTTACAACCGTACCTATCAAATGTACATTTGAAAAATAACATAAGATGCCACCTCCGAACAAGCAGTGGTTATCCTGAATGATGCAATGCGAAATAGCTATTGTACTTGTTACTATCAGGATACCACCACCTGAATATATTAAAGAAGAATTGCCTGAACCATGCTGGATTTTAAATCCGCAAAGGGTTGCATCATCACCGATAATGTGTGAAATGTAAACACAACTGCCATTGCTGGCTCCATCGATTATGGTTGTATTAATGTAATTGAGATTTCCTGTGGTAAAATAAAGGCTTGCTACAGTAATATTTTTGCTGTGATAATCTATATTTTCGAAATAGGTACCGGGCCAGACTAGTACCGTATCACCGTTTGATGCTGCATTAATGCCTGCCTGAATGGTCGTAAAATTGCCGGAACCATCCTGTTTGACTGTAACTACAGTGGCGAGGGCTGCAGAAGATAACAGAACCAGAAAAATGATTACTATAAACAAATTGCCTCTTTCCGGCAGTTGCCGGACGGGATCGCAATGACGGTTAAATTTTACATAATGTTTCAATTGTGTACTATTGTATCAATACAATCTTATCTGTCTGTAAGGTTTTATTATCGGAAGTCACTTTATAAAAATAGATTCCAGGCTCTATACGATTTCCTGATGCATTATCACCATTCCAGGACAGGTTATAATAACCTTCAGGATAAGGGCCATCGATCAGTGTTTTAACATGGTTACCCTGCAGGTCGAAGATGCGGATGCCGATATTATTTTTTTCGTTGATCCTGAATGTAAATGTTGTTTTGTTACTAAAAGGATTCGGTTGGCAGGTGACGAATCCGATATCAGGAGGCAGCTCATATATTTCATTGCTTTTCAATGAAACATGATAATATCTTGCTTTTTCACCTGCATAGATATTTCGTTTTTCACGAAGTTTCTTAGAATGATCGATTACCACATAATTTCCTTTTTCTACAGGGGCACTTTTATAACCGTTCCAGGTTTCAAATTCAATCACTGCACCCGGTGGAACTCCCTGCAAATAACCATTGACTTCAACAAGGGTGTCTCCAGTTTCCCTTACTGCTCCACCTTTCACTTCGCCGTCAGCCAAAACAGCGATTTCCTCAATGTCGGATAACGAATCCATTTCTACATAGAAGGGAAGGTAATCAGCCTGTTCAGTAAAAGAATAAAAATTGGTTTGCGGAATATTTTCTGCATCACTGCCCACACCTCCTGGTATCTGCCAATGAAAGTCTACCGGATGATTTGTGGTTAATACTACCAGTTCTCCATATTGAAACGGTTTTGGTTTTCCGAGCCAGGTTGGAGGATTCTGGAGAATTTTCACCATAGTCCAATATTGAGTCTGGATCTGTGTAAGACCCGCCCAAATATTTGCAGGAATGCACTGCTGGGGTAAATAGCACTGATCAAGGAAATAACCAACCCAATTGGCACCTTCATTCATATCTATGGTTGCATCATAATCCTCTTTAGCACCTTCCAGGCGGATGGAGGCAAGATTTGTATTTCCCTCATATTTTAACTTATAACCTTGAGTTGATTTTAGCTCAATAAGTGTCGGGGTTTGCTCCCATCCATATACGTAATCATACGAAATTGACCAGTCAATACCCTGCGGTTTATATTCCATATATAAAAGTTCCGGAGTCTGTCCATCCCAGGGCTCAATTCTGCTAAGCAAAGTTTTAGCATCGAATGTTTCATCTTTATAGCGTTCCATGCGTGGGAAGGAAATCCATTTCCAGCCAATGCCATTAACAACCTGGAAATTTAAAGATTCATCGTAAGCTTTAATTTTTGAGGAGTCGCCCCTATCAATTGAATTGGTTGCTTTCTCTTTCTCTACATTAACCAAATCCTGACAATTCCCCTGAAAGACTAAAACTTTAAATACAAATATAAATAGGTAGTAACAAATAGTTTTACTCAGGTGATTCATTACTTTTTAATTTTCATATCAAAAGTAGCAGAAGTAATCGGATTGATAAAATAATAAGTCAGAAATCAGCCATCAAATAAATAAGAGTTTTCTCATTTCTTTTATATTTCGGCTAAGGCTCTGCCTTAGTCGCAAATATCCTATCAGGCTACAGTCTGTCAAAAAACAAATCTTCGGATCGGAGTAGTCCCCAGACTACGTCACAAATAGCAAATCTCAAATCCTTCTATTTTGTGGCAAAGAATCCTTTCCCCCTTTGCAAGCAAATTCTCTGTGTCCCTCCGTGCCCTCCGTTTCCCCGTGGTAAAATCACACCCCTGCCTCTCTCTCTCATCCCAATTCCAAAAAACATGACGCCTTTTTCCCTTCCATTTTAAAA
Organism: Bacteroidales bacterium; assembly: GCA_020052415.1. Lineage (GTDB taxonomy): Bacteria > Bacteroidota > Bacteroidia > Bacteroidales > JAADJA01 > JAADJA01. Next base: position 115,049 of record JAGVPB010000040.1, read on the forward strand.
CCGTTTTTTCAAAATTACAAAATCCGAAAAGTTAACTCCCTAACATCAATCCTCATTCACCCTAAGAAAAGATAAACCGACTCGAAACCGAACTATCTTCTTACCGCGACATCATGACAATCCTCAAATCAAAACCCCTTTTACCAGCTACCAGCAACAAGCAACCTGCCGCCAGTAACAAAAAAAAACCCGTCAGATTTTTCAACCCGACAGGTCTGTCATTTAACTCAAGCTAATTTAACCAGCTACCAGTAACAAGCAACCAGTAACCAGTAACTAACTTCCCAGCATCATCCTTCTGAAGCCCGTAACTTTTAATTCAGGGTCAACCTGCTTTAAATATTGCCCTACCGTCATCTTGCTGTCTCTCACAAAATCCTGGTTCAGCAGGGTATTTTCTTTGTAAAACTTATTCAGTTTTCCGACGGCGATTTTCTCAACCATATTCTCCGGTTTCCCTTCCTGCCTTGCCTGTTCCATGCCAATCTCTATTTCTTTATCAATCACCGTTTGCGGTACATCTTCCTTATCCACCGCCACGGGGCTCATTGCAGCAACCTGCATGGCAAGCTGGTGGCCGGCTTCGTCCGATCCGTTTTCCTTGTTGAATCCGAGAATAGTCGCCAGCCTGTTTCCCTGGTGATTATACGCAAACACTTTCCCCGCCTCTATACATTCATACCCCGATAATTCCATTTTTTCGCCCGTTTTCCCGATCAGGTCGGTGAGTCCGTCGGCTACTGTTCTACCGTTCAATGGTAAAGATTTCGCTTCGCCGGCGCTTTTTGGCTTTGAAATCAATATCTGGTTTAAGGTATCATTTGCAAAGCTTACAAACTCCTTGTTTTTAGCAACAAAATCCGTTTCACAATTCACCATGATCAGCGCGGCGAATTTTTTATCGGTCGTAGTTTTCGCAATCACTATTCCTTCGTTGGCTTCTTTGTCAGCCCTTTTGCTGGCCACCTTCTGCCCTTTTTTGCGAAGAATATCAATTGCCTTTTCATAATCTCCTTCAGCTTCAACCAGTGCATTTTTACAATCCATCATACCTGCACCGGTCATCTTCCTTAATTTATTGACTTCTGCTGCTGTGATATTTGCCATTTTTATTTTTATTTAATCCCTTATCATAAGGGAAAATTAATTTTTCTTAGTTGATCTTAGTGGGTTTTTTACTTCCTTTTGAAATTGGTCTCCTTGCCCGTTTAGCCGGTTTCTTAACCTCTTCACCGGGTTCATCTGTAGCTTTCGCTTTTAATCTTGCCAGCGTTTTTGCCTTTTCAATTGCCTCATCTTCCTCGTCCTCTACCATTTTTAACGATTCGGCTTTTACCCTTATCATTTCTTCCTGTTCTTCTTTATCTTCAAGGTCGCGCTTGTCTTTGTCGAGTTTTCTGTCCATCAATCCTTCTTCGATGGATTGCACCATTGCACCGACAATGAGGTCAATAGATTTTGAAGCATCGTCGTTAGCCGGGATCGGGAAATCCACTTTAGTAGGATCCGAATTGGTATCAACAATCGCGAATGTAGGTATGTTCAGCTTTTTAGCTTCAGCCACAGCGATATGCTCTTTCAGGATGTCAACAACAAATATTGCGGAAGGCAAACGGTTCAGATCGGCGATACTGCCAAGCTGTTTTTCGAGTTTAGCCCGCTCGCGCTGTATCTGAAGGCGCTCCCTTTTGGACAAATTCTTATACGAATTGGTGGCGATCATTTTATCAATGGATGCCATTTTGCGAACCGCTTTACGTATAGTAGCAAAATTGGTAAGCATTCCACCCGGCCAGCGCTCCGTAACATAAGGCATTCCGATCCTTTTTACGTGGGCGGCTACAATTTCCTTTGCCTGCTTTTTAGTAGCGACAAATAATATTTTTTTACCTGAGCGGGCAATTTGTTTTATTGCCGAAGCCGCTTCTTCAATCTTTGCGGCTGTTTTATAAAGATCAATAATGTGAATCCCGTTCTTCTCCATAAAAATATAAGGAGCCATATTCGGATTCCATTTTCTTTTAAGGTGTCCAAAGTGCACACCGGCTTCTAATAAATCGTTGAAAGTTGTTTTTGACATGTGTTTTATGTTTACATTCCGTTAATAATGCAATTGCGGAGTAGCCCCGTTTTACCGGAAGTCTCAGCAATTTAGATACTAAACATCCTATTAAAATATTTCTATCGTTTGCTGAACTGGAATTTTTTACGGGCTTTCTTTTGTCCGTACTTTTTCCTTTCCACCATACGCGGATCTCTTCTCATCAGTCCTTTAGCCTTCAGAGGCGGCCTGTATTCAGGATTAATTTCAACAAGGGCCTTTGAAATTGCAAGCCTGAGCGCTTCCGCCTGGCCTGTAATACCGCCGCCATCCAGGTTAACAAGAATATCGTATTTCCCAACATTTCCGGTTATTTCCAAAGGCTGGTTTACGATATATTGAAGTGTGGCAACTGAAAAATAGTCTTTATAATCTCTTTTGTTTACAGTGATCTTACCATTGCCTTCTTTAAGGTAAACCCTAGCAACAGCAGTTTTTCTTCTTCCTGTAGTATTGATTACTTCCATTATTGTTATTTGATTTGTTTCAGGTCAATAGTTCTTGGTTTTTGTGCTTCATGAGGATGAGCCGGGCCTGCATAAACATGCAGATTTCTGAATAAGGCATCACCCAGTTTATTCTTGGGCAACATTCCCCTGATCGCAATTTCCACTACGGCAAAGGGCTTTTTCACCAGAAGCTCTCTTGGTGTCCTTATCCTTTGACCTCCCGGATAACCGGTATGCCTTACATATTCCTTATCGGTCATTTTCTTGCCGGTCAATTGAATTTTTTCAGCATTAATGATGATCACATTATCACCGCAATCAACATGAGGAGTAAAATTGGTTTTATATTTACCCCTTAAAAATTTTGCTGCAACGGTTGAAAGCCGTCCTAAAATCTGGTTCTCTGCATCAATGAGAACCCATTCTTTCCTAACTGTTTCTTTATTTGCGCTAACCGTTCTGTAGCTTAAAGTATCCATTATTTTATTGTTACTTGTTCGACAATTCTCCTTTCGAAAATCGGGTGGCAAAAGTAGGAGTATTTTTTTAATTAACAAACTTTGTCAATAAGAATTTTTTACCGGTCTTTTAACGTTATAGAATAACTTTGAAATTAAAATTCCATACGGAGATTTAATTCGTTCGGTAAAATGCAAAAAACAACTTTAAGAACCATCATTAATCTGACGATCTTTTCAGCAGCGATGGGATATCTCGAATGTGCAGTTGTAATTTACCTCCGTAAGATTTATTATCCCGAAGGTTTTGATTTTCCGCTGAAACCGATTGAAATAAACATTGGCATTGTCGAAATCATTCGTGAAGCTGCCACGCTTGTAATGCTCATCGGAGCCGGATTACTTGCCGGCAGGACAAAAACCGAGCGGTTTGGTTTTTTCCTTTACAGTTTTGCCATCTGGGATATTTTCTACTACCTGTTTCTCAAACTGCTGATCGGCTGGCCCGACTCGCTTTTAACCTGGGATATCCTGTTCCTTATACCGGTCACATGGGTCGGACCTGTAATTGCACCCGTGATCAATTCGCTGACGATGATTGCAATGGCTTTACTGATCAATTATTTCACCGATAAAAATCTTTTAACCGGAATAAAAAAGGTTGAGTGGGCAATGTTAATTTTTGGTTCATTGGTTATGATTTTATCTTACACGCTGGATTACATGAAGTTCATTGTTGAAAATGCCGATCGTTTCAGCCTGCCGGAAAGCTCAGCAATGATTGAAAAATCCACCGGATATGTTCCCCAGTCATTTCCCTGGTGGTTATTTATTATTGGTCAGACAATATTAATCGCTGTGTTGATTTTATTTGTATTACGGAATATCCGGATTATAAAAAATACTTAAATCCGGTTTCAAATACCTACTCTCATTCCTTATGTCTCCCATCTCATTTCTCACTCAATACTAAAGACTAACGATTCAATACTAAAGACTCCCTCCCTAAATCGTCATAATATCCTTCTCCTTCGCTTCCATCAGTTTATCTACTTTCTCGATATAATCGGTGGTAAGCTTCTGAATGTCCTCCTGCAACTTCTCAACATCATCCTCCGAAATTCCTTCTTTTTCAAGCTTTTTAGCTTCATCGTTGGCAGTCCGCCGGGTATTCCGAATCCCGACTTTGGTATTTTCAGCTTCAACACGAGCCTGTTTTACAAGATCTTTCCTTCGTTCTTCGGTTACCGCCGGAACGATTATTCGTAATACTTCGCCTTCGTTCTTTGGATTAAAGCCCAGGTTTGCAGCCTGTATCGCCTTCTCGATCAATCCGATCACACTTTTATCCCAGGGCTGAACGATGATCTGGCGCGGATCGGGTGAAGTGATGTTCGCGGTTTGATGGATAGGTGTATTTACTCCATAATAATCAATCATCACTCCTTCGAGCATGGCAGGGCTTGCCTTTCCGGCCCTTATTTTCTGAAATCCCCGTTCGAGGTGAGTTATCGCTTTACCCATGCCCTCCGAGGCGACATCATATACAAACTGACATTCTTCTACCATAATTTTATGATTAACAGTTTCAGTGCAAATTTAAATTATTTTGAGATATTCATATCACCTGTTTTCTATCAGAGTACCGATGTTTTCACCCATCAGCATCCGTTTCAGGTTACCCATTTTATTCATATTAAAAACGATGATCGGAAGATTATTTTCTTTGCACATCGTAAATGCGGTCAAATCCATAATTTTCAATTGCTTTTGATATGCTTCATCAAACGTTAAAGCCGAATATTTAACAGCTTTCGGATCTTTTTCAGGATCTGTGTTGTAAACGCCATCAACACGTGTACCTTTGAGAAAAACATCAGCTTGTATTTCAACACCTCTCAGAACGGATGCGGTATCCGTTGTAAAATACGGATTGCCTGTACCTCCGGCAATGATCAAAACTTTTCCATCTGAAAGGTATTCAACAGCCTTCCTGCGGCTCATCAATTCTGAAACGGGTCCTATCTGAAACCCGGAAAGCAGAGCCGTTTTAATACCTGTTTTTTCGATGGCAGCCTGCAATGCCAGGCTGTTGATCACAGTTGCAAGCATACCCATATAATCGCCCTGAACACGGTCCATCCCACCGGAAGCGCCCTGCAAACCCCTGTAAATATTTCCTCCGCCGATCACGATTGCAATCTGAACGCCAAGATCAGCCGCCTGTTTAATCTCATTCGCATAATCCGAAAGGCGCATGGGGTCAATTCCAAACTCCTGTTCACCCATAAGCGCCTCACCGCTAAGTTTTAATAATATCCTTTTATATTTCATTTCCGGCAATTTTGATGGAATCAAAGATAAATATTTCCGTTTTACTTAAACCTTATAAATTTATTTGTGCTTGGCATCTTACTTTTTATAATTTTATGTGTTCTATATAAAAACTATGTAAAATGAAACTCATTGACCGAATTTATTGGTTTGGACAGGCTTCCGTAAAAATTGAAACAAACGGCAGTATCATTTATTTCGACCCGTACAAGATCAAAAGCAAGGACAAAGCTGATGTGGTTTTTATAACCCATTCTCATTTCGATCACCTGTCAATGGATGATTTGAAGAAAGTTGCCGACAGTCAAACACCGGTTGTTGCTCCGTCTGATTGCCTGGGAAAACTAAAGGATGCAGGTTATACCAATATTACCGAAGTCGCGCCGGGCGGTACCGGATCTGTATTAAATTTTTATTACGAAGCTGTCCCTGCTTACAATGTTGTAAAGACAAAATTTCATCCCAAATCCAATAACTGGGTAGGTTATGTTGTGGAGGTCGAAGGAAGGAAAATATACCTTGCCGGGGATACTGAACGCATACCGGAAATGAAGACCATTGCTTGTGATATTGCCCTGTTGCCGTTAGGTCAAACCTTTACAATGAACCGTGTGGAGGATGCTGTTGAAGCGGCAAAGGATGTAAAAGCAACCATTGTGATTCCGATTCACTACGGTTTGTATGAAGGGACCAAAGCTGATGCAATCCGGTTTAAAGATTTATTAAAAGGAAAGGCAGAAGTAGTTTTAAAATGAGTTGCTGCTCACGATAAAAACTGCATTAAAAATTGAGTTGTGCAAACATGAAAAATAGAGGTATAGGGATAATAGGGGAAATAGCGGAAATAGGGGTAATGGGGGAAATAGCGGAATTAGGGGAAAAAATATTCAACAAGAGTTAGATTTGGCTCAAATTGTTAATAACAAAGGATGATCATTACATTCCTTCGGTGCAGTTTTGACAAATATCCGTTTGTTTGCGGTTTGTAAAAACCCTTGTACGGAAGTCGTAATACATTTTACTCCTCCATACTTCACGGAATGGTTTTTCTTTCAAATCTCCCATTTTGTAATCGGCATCTTTATCAAAACAGCAGGGAACTGTTATCCCATCCCAGGTGATCACACAGGATGACCACATGCGGTAACATTTGTCCGGAAGATTGTTTTTGAACTCATAAGTACCATCTTCCAGTTTGCGGTATCGGGAGTATTTGTCAATGGTTGGGATCAGGGTATTTCCATTTTTATAGTCGTATATCTGTGCCGTTTTGAACTGCAGTTCATCCACACCCCATTCGTCGCAGAGTTGTTTAATTTCCTTCAACTGGTGTTCATTTGACCGGAAAACGATGAACTGAACAATGATGTGAGGTGTATGTGACTTTAGCTCCTTTTTCCACCTTACCATATTTTTAATTCCATCCGTTACTTTCTGGTACCTGCCACCAACCCTGTAAGTGGAATATTCCTGTTGTCCTATACCGTCGAGGGAGATGATCAATCTGTCGAGTCCCGATTCGATTGTTTTTCTGGCATTTTCATCGTTCAGAAAATGCCCGTTGGTTGAAGTCGCGGAATAAATCCTGTTCTGCCGGGCATATCTGACAAAATCAAAAAACTGAGGATTCAGAAAAGGCTCACCCTGAAAATACAGGATCATATAAATCAGCCTGTCTTTTAACTGGTCAACTATTTTTTTGTAAAGTTCAAGGGTAAGCATGCCGGTATTTCTTGAAAACTGCCGCAATCCTGAAGGACACTCCGGACAGCGCAGGTTGCAGGAGGTTGTTGGCTCAATCGAAATACTGTAAGGATTTCCCCAGTGGATGGTGCGTTTGCTGATCCTTGTAATGTAATAACTCAGGTTAATAATTAATATATTCCAGATCCTCCTGAATGTGAGCCTGCTGATTATGTTCAATTTATCTCTCATTATTATCTTCCTGCAGTCAAATAGTAAACGTTTACTTTACGACAATATATTATTAAGGTTTTAATTCAATTTCTGTTCAATAGAAAAACGTAAATTCTCCCGGGCACTAAATATTTTCAGTGATCTTTTGTACCAGCTTTGACTGGTTGAAAAACTGCTTGGCAATGATCCTCAGCACTGTATAACCGGGAATAGCGAGGATCATACCAGGAATTCCTGCCAGACTGCCAGCCATAAGTATAACAAGGAAAATTTCAATGGGATGGGCATTTACACTTCTGGAATATATCAGGGGTTGAAGGATAAAATCATCTATCAGTTTTGCAACTGCGAATGTGAGGATTATAATTGTGGAGATTGGAATGATGTTTTCATAGGCTCCGGCGCTCAGATTTCCCGTTGCACCAATGAGAACGCCCAATGCAGCGCCAATAATGGGACCGAGATAAGGGATCACATTCATTAATCCTCCGACAAATCCAATAAACAGTGCATTTTCCACTCCGAAAAAAGTAAGACCAGCAGTTATCATAATCATCATGGCTAATATTTCAAGTATCAGCCCGACGAAATATCTTGAAAGTAACCGGCGGGTATCGCGCATAATTATAGCCGCTTTTTCCTCAAATTTAACAGGGACAAAAAGCATGATGCCGTGATAAAACAACCGGTCGTCGCGCAAAAAGAAAAATGTCATAAACACTACAGAGAATATACCTATGAATAATGAACCGGCAAATCCCACTACATTCCCAAAAATTGTCTTTATGGAAGTCATGTTTACAAGCGATTCGAGTTCGGAAGCAATCATCGCTTCGAGGGTCTGATCATTTTCAAGAATATTATACCTGAGCAACTGCGCTTCAAGATCATGAAGCGGTTTCTGCAATTGACTTCCGAGATACTGAAAATCAATGCTTGTGATCACCTGCGCCTGCCTGTTGATAATGGGTACGAAAATCAGAAATAAGGAAACAAAAATCAGTAGCATCACCAGTAAGGTCAGAACAGAACTGAGTGTATGAGGCATACTGAAATTCTTAATATGAATTTTGTCGAACAACCTGACGATAGGCTGGCCAATAAACGAAAGTACGCCTGCAATGAGAACATACACCAGGATATCGGAAAAATACCAGGCAAAGAATAATCCAACGATGGTAACTGCGATGCCGCTGATGTATTTTAAAGTCTGATTCATACTTTCCGCCTTATGCAAATGTAGGAATTATTTGGAAAGTAAAAGGGAAAAAGGAAAAACTCTGAACTTTGAACTTTGAACTTTGAACCTCCCGTTATTGCTGGAACCTATCGAAAGCAAATTTAATGGTGAACTTGGCTGCAAGGTTGTCCCATCCGTTTTGAAAAGTGTAAGGGCCATACCGGTAATAAAAAGCCAGGCCAAGTGTATATAACTGAAGATTTAACAACCTGTTGAACTGAATGCCGGATTCATAATAACCGTTTTCGAGCGTCCTATAATCAATATTTGAATGATAGTCTTTAAAATCAAGATTACCGAAAGCAATGTTCGTAGCAATTGCCAGTTCCGGCTTGAACTTTTTACCCTTGTATAAAAGATTTTCGAAATCATGTGTTAAATAAAGCGCTGCATATTTATTTGACAGGAATTCATTCATCCTCATTGTCGCAAAGCTGTTGTCGGCAAAGATTGTGAAAGTCCGGTAAGCCTCGTTGCCGTTATAAAGATTGGTATAAGGGATATCGGAATTAATATATCCAGCAGCAAGTTTGAAGGATGTTTTGCCGATGTACTTTGTGTAGAACGATTTTTCAATCTTTAAATCAATGCGGTCATAATCAAAATCCCCGTCGAGAAATCCGCGGATGCCCCTTGTATATTGCAGCCAGATGACAGGGTAATCGGTTCCCATTGAGAGTTTTTTACGCATATTCTGTATGAACTTTTCACCATACGCGTATCGCAGGCCAATCCTGGCTTCGGTAAAATCAAAGCGGTCGAAATATACATTTACCGATTCGCCGGCAATCCGGTAACGGTAATCATCCGTAACCTCTTTATTGGATTTGATCAGCCCGAAATTAAGTTTTGCATAATTCAATGTTCTGAACCCGATATTGGCTTCATACATCTCGGTTTTATCCATTTTTTTAACAAGGAAATCCCTGAAATAGTCGGGTTTAAAAAATCCGGGTTTATCATCAAAAAATCTGATGCCCGACGTTTCGGTAACATCCTTCATATAACCCAGGAATATTTCAAGCTCTGAGTTGTGATTAAGTACGAGTGTGAGGTCGCCGCCGTATTTAAATGCGTTATCGCCAATGCCATATCTTACAAACCCTCCAACCCTGAAAGCTTGTGAAATCCTTTCATTGGTGTGAATTCCCACCCCGGCAGCCAATCCTTCATATTGATTGTACTTCAAAAAACGATTTATGTCGAAGTCAATCCTGCCCCAGGGAATTTTACCGGTCATCAAGCTCTCGAAAGTTTTGGCTGTTTTATCGAGATTGGCTTCCTTGCTCACACTATCAACAAAGTCGTAGGTATTGATCTCTTTCTGGCTGAGGGTGTCAATCCTGAAATTTTCCCAGTAAGCTTCATCCCTGTGAGTGGCTTCAGGGTCAACATCCACCACAACGCTCCCGAATTCATTTCTTTTAAGTTCGGGATTCAAATCAATATTTTTGATATAGCTTTTACCAAAACCGAAAGGCAACCTGTAAAGTCCGGAGTCTGCGGATTCGCCACCTGAGCTTATTTGAAGTCCTTGTGTTGAATCGCTAAAGGAAACATTATTCAGTATGGCAATTGTATTCAACTGCACAGGAAACCATTGTTTGCCGAGTATATATTCATACATCTGTTCGATCCTGAAACTGATCATACTCTTCTTACCTGCCGGTTCGGCAATGACATTCTGAACAGCCCAGTTATTCGAGTTTATTGAAATTATACCCTCCAGTCCTTCAAAATTTGTATTCTTAAAAGGCCTGAAAGAAATTACAAAGGTTGAGTCGCTGACACCCGAATACAAAGTATCCTGCAAAAGAAAAAGATATTTGTTTGTGCTCCCTTTACTAATGGGATTAATATATTCTTCTTCTGCAACCCTGATCCTGTCATTGTAAAAAGTGGTGGATTGCATTTGCGATAGCAGGAATACAAATATTGGATCCCTGAAACCTGCAACTTTAGTGGCGATGACTTCCTCATGATTTTTGTCAGGGAACCTGAACTTTCTTTCCGAAACGGTTTCCATAATGAAGAGGTGATGTTTATCCAGAAATTCACGTACCTCTGCATCTGTTGTATCTGCAACGAGTGAATCGAGCTCGGGAATGGAATCCAGTTCAGGGGTAAAGATCATTTTATCGTAAGAGGTATAGGAAAAGGAAGGCAGCTTTTCCGGATCGTTATAATCCCGGTAGGCAATGGCATTATTGATGATTCGGTGCGCCGGATTTTCGGTCGGGAAAATAATAACCTCCGGCAATTCATACTCCACTTTTTTCATTTGTATGAGCAGGTTTTGTCTTTTGCCGGTAAGCGTAATCTTTTGCGGTTCGTATCCCACATAGCTGAGCGACAAAACTCTAATTTCTGCAGATGAACGGAGTAAAAATTTCCCGTCAATATCGGTGGTTCCGCCTTTCGGACCGTCATTGACCACAATGTTTACAAACGGAAGTGTGACTCTCGATTCGGAATCTATGACACGGCCTGATGCTTCATAAACCTGGGAAAGAAGATAAAGGTGGACAAGAACAGTCAAACTAAAGGTGAATATAAGCCTCATTGAATTTCTTTGTTGTAAGGCAAATGTATAACAATTACAATTTATGGTACTCTTAAAAATTGTTAAAGGCGAACAACGAATGACACTTTGAGATTAATTTAATGTAAATCCAAATCCTAAATCCTTAATCACCTATCCCGCCACAAAGACACAAAAACACGAAGATTACACAAAGAAAAAATCCTCCGCATTGGCGAGGATTTAATGTATAATCTGATTATAAGTCAGCATACAGCTATTCGATTAATAATTTCCTTCTCACTTTCCATTCTTTTGTAATCACCTCGATGGTGTACATTCCCGGCTTCAATCCCGAAACTTCCACTGTATTATTCACCGTCTTTGCGGTGAGAACCTTTTGCCCGAGGTGGTTGTAGATAATGGCTTCCTTTACAGGTTCGCTCTGCGGAGTGGTGATGGTGATGAAGGAGGTGGCGGGGTTGGGAGAAAAGTTGATTTCTTCTCCAACACTGAATTCATCGGCTCCGGTAAGGCACCCTTCCTGAACCTGAGGTAAATAATAGCATCCCGTGTCGTTAAGACCGATTAAGAGGATTCCAGCCGGATTGGCAATATATTCGCAAATACTCTGAACATCGCATTCGGATAAGGATAGATTTGACCATATTCTCAGGTTATTAATGGAACCTGCATCGAGATTATCCAGCCCTGAAAGGCTTGTGAGTGAATGATTGTAAGATATGTTTATATTCCCGTCGATAGCCTGAAGTGAAGATAAATTTGCCAGGCTTGTCAATGCCGGATTTCCACTCTCTGTATCAAAGTAATCACCAATTTCGAGGTTTCCTCCGATGGTTTGAACCGCATCCAGCCCGTTTAAAGTAGTGAGAGCGCTATTTCCCCTTATTTCAAGGGATCCGCCGATAGAGACCAAGGAGCTAAGCCCCATTAAATCATACAACATTTCATTACTGGTGATTTTTATATCCGATCCTATGGAAGTCAAATTTTCCAGTCCGGTAAATTGGTAAATGGCAGCATTATCATATATTGATAAGTCTTCCCCGATCGTGGTTAAATTGTTGAGACCTGTGAAATTTACAATTGATGTAGTGTAATTCAGCGAAAGGCTACCTCCGATCATGGTCAGCGCTTCCAGTCCGGTAAAGTCGGTAAACAAGTTATTACCATTAATGGTGAGATTGCCGCCGAAAGAGGTTATATGGTGTAATCCCGAGAGGTCTGTTAATGACGGATTGTCCGAAATTTCAATGTTGCCCGTAATTGTTGTAATTCCATCAAGAGCGTGAATATCCAACAGCCCATTTTCATCAGATATATGTAAGGATCCGATTTGAGTGAGATTATTTAATCCGGTCAAATCAGCAAGCAACCCGTTATGGGAGATGAATACCCCTCCAGGTACAGAGGTTATATTGTTTAATTCTATAAGACTTGTAAGTGAATTATTAAAATTAAAACCCAAACTATTTACGGAAGTCAAATTATTCAATCCTGATAGACTGGTAAGAGAACTATTATTATAAAAACTCAAACTATTTACGGAAGTTAAATTATTCAATCCTGTTAGACTAGTAAGAGAACTATTATTGGTAACAGCCAAAATACCATTTATTACAGTCAAACCTTCAAGTCCTGTCAGATTGTTAAGGCTGTTGTTTGAATTAATATAAAAATCTCCGCCAAGTGTGGTTAACCCTGAAAACCCTGTTAAATCAGAAAGTAAAGGATTGCCATTGATTTCAATATCTTCTCCAACCGATGACAATGCACTCAAATTGTTAAGTTGGATCAGAAAATTGTTTGATAGAATTTCTAGTGAGCCGTCAATGTTTGTCAGACTATCCAGTCCGCTCAAATCCGTGAGCGAAGGATTCCCTGCAATACGTATTAAATCACCTCCCGAAGTCAGATATGGAAATGATCCTAATTCTGACAACGAAAGATTATCCTCGATAATCAGCCCGCCATTAGCATGGGTCAGATTTTCCAGCGCTGTGATGTCTGCAAGCAAATCATTACCCTCGATGCGTATGACTCCCCCTGCCGAATCCAAATTATGAAGACCATATAGGTTTGTTAATGCATCGTTGTTATAGAAACCAATTCCGCCCTCAATATTGCTGATTGAGGCAAGCGCCGAAACATCAGCCAATAGTGGATTTTCACTGATGTATAAACCACTGTACGGACCAATGGAACTAATGCTTTCAAGTCCGGATAAACTGGTTAATGCAGTATTTCCCGTGATCATGAAATCTCCGTTCAGCGTGGTGAAATTATCCAATCCATTGAGGCTGATTAGTGCAATATTTTCATTTACAATAAATTCCAGACCAACGTAAGTCAGGCTCCCAAGCCCTGTGAAATCGGTCAATTGGGGATTTCCGTTACCGTTAAAAACATTACCAATCTTAACCGTTCCATAAACAGAAGACAGGTTATCCAATCCTGATAGACTGGATAGAAAATAGTTTGCCAACAAATATAAACCTCCGGTAGAAACTACACCTTCAAGCCCGGAAAGATTTGCAAGAGAGGAATTATAAATAAGAAGGGCACCCGCTACTGAAGTTAATCCTTCCAATCCCGTTAAACTTGTTAGTGTAATATCATGTATATAAAGGTCACCCCCCAGGGAAGTCAAAACGGTTAAACCTGCCAGATTTGTTATCTCGGAACCAGTGATTTCTACATCCCCCTCTATCTCCGTACACCCCGGATAATTTGCCTGGAAATTATCAATCTGTTCCTGGGTCGTAAATGTAATCCCTTCGGGCAGGCAGCCCTGTGAGAAAACAGCAACGTGGCTGATGGACAGCATTGCGAGTAAAAGAATTAGATTTCTCATAGAAGATCGTTATTGATGGGTTTGTTCATCTTGTTTTCATTTGGAATTTTCCTGGACAGCACAAATATACAAAAGTGTTTTGAATGAATTTCAAAATACATAGATGATCAATTATAATTTTTAATATCTTTCGCCGCTTTTTAATAATTCGTCATGGAAAGATTTATTTGTCCGAATATGGATACTTGTGCACTCGTGAATAAACCGGGTTTTACAGGCAATGAAGCATTGAAGAAAAAATACATGAAGGATTATTGCCATGCCAGTGAATCGAGGAGAAACAGATGCAAACGGCTGATCATGAAAAACACCTATCATTTTTGTCCTGATTTTGTTTTGCCCGATACTGCCTTAACTCCTGATGAAATAATTACTAAATTTGATGATGAAAATTTTAATAATAATTAATATCTGATTTTATGCCAACGATTGAAATTGATAACAGAACCCTTGAAGTAGATGGTGATGGGTTTTTATCAAATCCTGATATATGGGATAAAGAAGTTGCCCGTTTGATTGCAAAATACGACGGAATTGAAAACATGAATGATAAACACTGGGCAGTGGTCAATATCATACGCAGGAATTTCGAAGAAAAAGGAATGGCTCCTATGATCAGGACGATTTGCCAGGAAACGGGACTGAGGCTGCGTGAAATATATGAATTGTTTCCGTTAGGGCCCGCCCGTGGCGCCTGTCGTATAGCAGGGCTACCCAAACCTGACGGCTGTGTTTGATCTTTACTCCGATATGAATCCGTATTTGTGGTTTGCAACCTCAGCGCTGGTTATCTGCCTTGCAAGTTGTTTCTATCATTTCTTCAGATTACTTGAATTCGGTAAGCCACAGGATTATTCCAAACCATTGGGTGAAATCACCCCCGCGGTGAAGTATTCCTTCACGAGAGCAATGGATCCCAGGAAAAAGGAATCGGCATTCCTTCATCTGCCAACTTATACTGCGGGAATAATCTACCATCTGGGTACTTTTTTAAGTATAGCCTTATTCACAATGTTCTGGTTAAAATATGTACCTTCCGGGTGGTTTAAATTAATTATCATCGGATTTCTATTCCTATCTTCAATTTGCGGGCTTTCTATTCTGGTAAAAAGGATTATCAAAAAGAATCTCAGAACTTTATCTAATCCGGATGATTATATTTCAAACTTTCTGGTTACTGCTTTTCATTTTATTACAGCATTAACTCTGGTCAATAATAAGCTTTTTCCGGTTTATTTTATTGCTGCCGGCGTTTTACTTCTATACCTACCCATCGGTAAACTGAAGCATACTGTTTATTTTTTTGCTGCCCGCTACCAGCTTGGAGTTTTCTATGGACGACGCGGTGTCTGGCCCCCAAAACAGGAAGGATTTTAGATGGAAAAGCTCACGAAAGAAAAAATAAAACAAGGGCTCGAAGTTCTTGATGCAGGGATGGACGGTAAACTCTTTACTCACCTGAACAGTTGTGTGCATTGCGGACTCTGTGCTGAAAGCTGTATTTATTACCTTGCCTTTCCGGAGGGCAAATTTATTCCTGCAACCAAAGTTGATCTGATATCTTCGATTTACAGGCGCTATATAACATTCACAGGGAAAGTAGTCCCTGGACTTGTGGGTGCAAGAAAATTGAATGACGAGACAATCGTAGAGATAACAGATTTATTTTTCGGGGCATGTACTATGTGCGGCCGGTGTGTTCCTCATTGTTCCATTGGTGTTGATATCAGCTATCTTGTAAGAAAAGGGCGCCAAATGCTGGCCAAAATGGGTTATGTACCGGAAAGTTTGCAAAGCACCATAAATACAGCCCTCAAAACCGGAAATAACATGGGTATCACCGAACAGGAGTTTATAGAAACGCTCAAGTGGCTCGAAGATGATCTGCGTTTTGAGGTGAATGATGACACTGCCTGTATTCCGCTGAACGAAAAGGGAAGGAATATAATTTATACTCTGAACCCGCGGGAGCCAAAATTTTTTCCTTTGTCTATTTCTGCTATGGCCAAAATCTTTCACGTGGCAGGTGAGAGCTGGACACTTTCCACGCAGATGTATGATGCTACAAATTATGCCTATTACTCCGGCAATCATGATGAAGCCGGAATCATTACCCAATACCTGTTCGATGAAATTCAAAATCTCGAAGCAAAAACATGTGTCCTTGCTGAATGTGGTCATGGTTCAAGGGCTTTTCGGTGGGAAGGCCCCAATTACCTCAAAAAGGAATATCCATTTGAAGTTATTACTTCAGTGGAGATTTTAGCTAATTATATCCGTGAAGGAAGAATTAAAGTTGATCCTGAAAAAATAACGGAATGCGTAACATTGCATGATCCCTGCAACCTTGCCAGGACAGGAGGTATCTGGAAGGAACAGAGGTATATTCTCAGAAGGAGTGTTAAAAATTTCGTAGAAATGGCACCTAACGGTATAGATAATTTATGTTGCGGTGGTGGCGGCGGACAACTGGCAATGAGCGAATATAATGAACGGAGGATGAAAACAGGTGAATTAAAAGCGGAACAAATCCGGAAAACCGGAGCCAAAATTGTCGTAACGCCCTGCCATAACTGTGTTGACCAGCTCACTCAACTAAATATTACATTCAAACTTGGAGTTCAGATTAAAACTATTGCTGAAATTGTAGCCGACTCAATCGTTCCGCAAGATCAAAAAGTGATCAGTAAAAATGAGTCCGTTGAAGTTTAAACTCCTCTGGTCTCAAATAATATTTACCGTAGAATTGTTTAATGTTAGTAAAGTTTAATAATAATGAGTGAATTGATTTATCTGGATAACTCTGCAACTGCATTTCCCAAGCCGGAAGAAGTTTACCGGTTTATGGACACGTTTTACCGTAAGCACGGCGTAAATCCGGGACGGTCAGGTTTTGATGCCGCCATCGAAACCGAAGAAGTAGTATTTGGAACACGCAAATTGTTGACCGGGTTGTTTAATGGCGATGATCCGAACCGGCTGACTTTCAGCTACAATGCAAGCGATTCACTCAATATGATACTGCAGGGACTTGCAGTAAAAGGGGATCATGTGATCACCACATTTCTCGAACACAATTCCGTTCTCCGTCCCCTTCATCATTTGCAAATGGATGGAGTCATCGAAGTAACCCATGTAATGTTTGATAAAAAAGGTTATATAGATCCCGAGGATATCAGAAAAGCGATAAAGAATAACACAAAAATGGTTGTCATCAACCATTGTTCAAATGTCATAGGCACGATTCAACCACTTGCTGAAATAGGTAAAATCTGTAAAGAGAATGGTGTTTATTTTATCATTGATGCCAGCCAAAGCGCCGGTGCTGTTCCTATTGATATGAAGGCGATGGGAATTGATGTGGTTTGCTTTACAGGCCATAAATGCCTGATGGGACCAACCGGTATCGGAGGTTCTTATGTAATGGAAAATGTGCCTGTCCGCTATACCCGTTTTGGTGGGACCGGTGTCCGTTCGGCATCGAAAACCCATCTTGAAGAATTTCCTTACCGTCTCGAATGCGGAACCCTCAACATTATTGGCATAGCCGGTTTAAATGCAGGGGTGACCTGGGTTAATGAACAGGGAATTGAAGCGCTGCATAAAAAGGAAATGTTGCTTTGGGATAAGCTTAAGAACGGTTTAAAGAGCATAGAAAACGTAATTATTTACTGTGCTAACGGCTCTGAGAACCAAAATCCGGTGTTAAGTTTTAACATCAAAGGATTTGAAGCCGGAGACGTGGGGACGATGCTTGATGTGGATTATAACATTGCCTGCCGGACAGGATTGCAATGCGCTCCAAAGGTACATGAAGGAATTGGAACATTCGATATTCATGGGACTGTTCGATTGAGCATTGGACCGTTTAACACGGAGGAACATATTGACAGAGCTATTGTAGCAGTAAGAGAAATTGCTGGAATCAGGAGATAGGATTGAAGTTTTGAGTTCTGAGTTCCGGGTTCCGGGTTCCGCGTTCTGAGTTCCGCGTACTGAGTTCCAAGTTCCAGGTTCCGCAAGCAGTGAGAGTAGTTCTGTGTTTTGTATGAATGCCTATAAAAAACACAAATTATCCATTTCCAATAAGTTCAATAGCTTGTTTTACCGTCTCGACCGGTAGCCGGCATTCACGACCAATACAGACATAAATAAATGATTTATTTTCAACAAATTTGTTTTTCAAAATTGGAATATCCGATAAAGTTTTACTTCCTGCTTTTAAAACACCCGGCAAATACTCTTTATTAAACTGTTCTGCATTTTTGAGGGAGCCTGGCCCTGTAAAGACTACAGTATGAAAAGGATAAACCTGATTCAATAACAATATCGCCCAGTTTGAAAAGGATGATGGATACAATAATAAATTCTCTTTCATTTTTCTCACCATCTGTTCCGATTTATTTCGAAAATCTTCTTCATCAAATAACAATCCCAGCTTAACCAGTGAAGCTGCAATTGAAGAATTTGACGATGGAATTACATTATCAATCAATTCAATTTTCCGGGCAAATAATTGCTTATCTTTATCCGAATTAAAGAAAAACATTCCGGAATCAGGGTCAAAAAAGTGCATAATTGTGTAGTCCATTAATGATTTTGCTTCGAAAAGCCACTTCTCATCAAAAGTAGATTGATAGATTGTGATCAGTCCTTCGATCAGAAAAGCGTAGTCCTCAAGGAAGCCATGTATTTTTGGATTGCCTTCATTGTAGGAATGAAATAATCCGCCATCTGCGCTTTTCATTGCGTTGATGAGAAACGAAGCATTCAGTTCAGCAACTTTCAAATACGTTCGTTCAGAGGTCGCAGAGTAAGCATCAACATAAGCTTTAAGCATAAGGGCATTCCATGAAGTCAGGATTTTATCATCCAGTCCGGGACGGATCCTTTCAGACCTTTTGCCAAGCAAATTACTTTTGCAATCAGAAATGATTTTCTCTATTTCATCCAGCGACTTGCCATATTTTGCAGCTAAATCAGAATAGGCCATTGCTTTTATCAGCACATTTTTACCTTCTTCCCAGGATGCCTGCCTGCTTATTCCAAAATAGTCCTTTACAATTTCAGCCGCTGAACCTGCAACTGATTCGATTTCTTCTTTCTTCCAGACATAGAATTTGCCCTCCTCGCCTTCGGTGTCGGCATCCAGCGATGAATAAAAACCTCCTTCAGGATTGGTCAGCTCACGCTTTACAAAATCGAGTGATTCCGTAATCACCTGTTTATAAAAATCCTTTTTGGTCAGCTGATATGCCTCAGCATAAAGTGAAACAAGCTGAGCATTATCATACAGCATTTTCTCAAAATGGGGAATATGCCATCTTGCATCCACCGAATAGCGTGCAAAACCCCCGCCTATCTGATCATAAATTCCTCCGGATGCCATTTTGTGTAAAGTCAGTTCAACATGTTGCAGTATCTCTGGCTTATTAGTCCTTGAATAATACCTCAGTAAAAACAGGTAATTGTTTGGCATTGGAAACTTCGGTGCACCCTGTGTTCCACCATTTTGAAAATCAAAACGAGTTGAAAATAGTTCAACCATTTTATCCGGAAATTCCATGTTCAGTGAAGGCGAGAGCGAGGGTTGGAAAATTTCGTTCGTAAGGATTCCTTTTGCAATTTCAGATGCCTGCTCTTCCAGTTTATCCCTTTGCGTTTCAAATATCTGAGTAATTTGCTCAAGCAAATTGATCCACTTTTCTTTTGGGAAAAAGGTTCCGCCCCAGAAGGGTCTTCCATCGGGTAATGCAAAGCAGTTCAGCGGCCAGCCACCTCTTCCGCCCATAAGATGAATGGCATCCATATAAACCTGATCCACATCGGGGCGTTCTTCGCGGTCAACTTTAATACAAATGAAATTATCATTCATCAGATTGGCCACTTCTTCATCTTCAAAGGATTCATGTTCCATCACATGGCACCAGTGACAGGCAGAATATCCGATAGAAACAATGATCGGCTTGTTTTCTTCTTTAGCTTTTTTAAGAGTCTGATCATTCCATGCATGCCAATTGACAGGATTGTGGGCGTGTTGCAAAAGGTATGGGCTGGTTTCGCTGATCAGCTGGTTAGTATGTTCTTTGTTTCTCATCCTGCTACAAAACAAGTGTATTTAATAAAAGTTCAGCTAACTGTAAGGCAGGTAATTGTAATTATTTGGATTATTAACTGCTGATAATTCATAAAAAGTACAGTTTTATTTTTCAGGTTAAAACCCACAAGGCATTATACTTAAAATGTGTGAATAATGTAACATTTTTATAAAATTATGTAACGACCGAAAGAATTGACCGGACTAAGTTTGAAAATATTTTAAACTCATTTTTATGCCACTATTCACCAGTTCAATTGTATTGATTGTTGGCATTGGTTTTATCGTGTTTATCAATGACCTGATGATTATAAGTGTGAATAAATACAGGCCAGATTCGCACATTAAGGGATGAGTCATGATGTAGAAAGGATGCAATTAAGCAAATTTTTAAATTGAACTTTATTGGTAGATCGCTGTATTTATTATTCTAAAATATACTATAATTTACATTTATTATGAAAACACAAATTGCATTATTGTTGCTTGTAATCACGACGATCCTGTTGTTTGAATCCTTTAATTATACTGAAGGGGATAGCACAAAAACCGGCGAATATGTTCTGATTGGCTGGAATGATTTAGGCATGCATTGTGCGAACAAAGATTTCAGTAAAATGGCAGTTTTACCCCCTTACAACAATCTGAAGTCTCAAATCATTAAAAGAGGAACTGCCTCAACGCTTCCTGAGGTTGTTACGATAGGTTATAGTGTGACCTATGAGATTCCCGGTAATACTTACTCCGTTGGCAAGACAAATTTCTGGGATTATGAATTTGATCTTTTTGGAGTAAATCTTCCAGACAATATTGGATTGACCGGGGCTGGACTGACCGGCAATATGGTTGCAGTTGATAATCATTTTGCGGTTGAAGGAGTTCCAATAACTCCTTTTACTGATAACAACTTAGTTACTGAAGATCCCTATCAATTATTATTATTAACAGCTTATGATGCACAAAACAACCTCCTTGCCACCACACAGCCTGTAATTCCTGTATCGAATGAAATAAATTGCGTAAGCTCCGGTTGCCATTCAAGTGAAACAAATATTTTAAATCAACATTCAGATGACGGTGGTTTTGATCCAAACAATACTCCCATTTTATGTGCCGAATGTCATTCTTCAAATGCATTGGGAACTCCCGGAACGCCCGGACTTGGATCTTTTTCTGAAGTCATCCACGAGAAGCATAAAGAATTAACAAATGATTGCTATAAATGTCATCCCGGACCCAATACACAGTGTTATCGTGATGTGATGCATGCCGCCGGAATGGTGTGCCAGGATTGTCATGGAAGTGTGGCACAGGTAGCACAATCCATACAAGATGGACGTGAGCCCTGGTTACAGGAACCTTCATGCGGTTCGACGAACTGTCATGGAGCCAACTTTGCAGAAGAACCGGGCAAACTTTTCCGCAATTCAAAAGGCCATGGAGGTTTGTATTGCAGTGCCTGTCACGGGTCACCACATGCAATTCTTCCTACCGTAAATGATAGAGATAATGTTCAGAATATAGCCCTGCAAGGGTTTGAGGGCACATTAAGACGATGTGAGCTTTGTCATGGAGTAGTCCCGACAGGTCCCGGTCCGCATGGGATCATGCCGCCGTCACCCGTGACAAAAGCCGATTTAAAGTTGTTCCTTGACGGTCCATTCAATGGAACACAAATGAACAATACACTTGCTGCCTATTCACAGTTGCCACTTTCCCAGCCATATAATAATCCGCCCTGGAATTATTCAGGTATTGAAAACGTACCTAACCTGCCCGGTCAGAATATTGTTGATTGGGTGCTGATTGAACTAAGAGAAAGCAACGGTGATGCATTTAGTGCAACTGAAGATAAGGTAATTGCACGTCGTGCAGGATTTTTAATGACGGATGGTTCTGTCAAAGATTTAAACGGGACCAATATTCTCGAATTTCCGGTACCCTCATATACCAACCTGTATGCTGTAATCAGGCACAGGAATCACCTTGGTATTATGACGGCGGTTCCATTGACAAAAATAAGTGATTATTATTCCTACGATTTTTCAACAGGTTCTGACAAAGTTATAGGCGGGTTGGAAGGATATAACCAGCTTTCAGCAAATATTTTCGGGATGGCAGGAGGTGACGGGGATGCCAATGGATTAATTGAACTTTCTGATTTATTGGACATCTGGGCTCTGCAAGCCGGATCATCAGGATATCTGGACGGAGATTATAATATGGATATTCAAGTGGAAAATAATGATAAGAACATTATCTGGTTTCCAAACCAGGGCAAAACCTCAATGATTATTCAGTAATACTCTGAATTCTTTTGCAGGATTTTATTGAAAAAGCTGATTCTGGCTAATAGTAATCTGATTCAGGAATAAATTTTTTTCAGTTCCTCAACAATTTGAAAGACCGCCGGGCAAGTATAAGTATTCTTCAACGACAGGTTTAATATCTGATGAAACTTCCTGCGATTTGTGTGTGGGTAATCCTGGCAGGCCTTTGGCCGGACTTCATAAATGGAACAATAATTATCCGGTAAGAGAAAAGGACATGGCATATTTTGAAACACATAATCGCGATACTCATCAATCTTTAAGTAGGTACTGATAAAACTTTGCTTTTTCAACCCGGAAAATTTGGCTATTCGGTCTATGTCTTTTTCAGTTATCCTGGGGCCGAGGTGCTTGCAGCAATTAGCACAATCAAGACAATTAACATTGGAAAATATATTTTTGTGCAGTTGCTGTACAACAACATCCAGATCCTTCGGCATCCTGGTTTTCAGCCGCATTAAAAATTTTCTGTTTGAGTTTTCTTTTTGTTTGGCGAGTTGCTGAAGCTTGTCAGGTTGAATCATGCGTAGATTTTTCCGGCGAATCTAATCTAATTTATTATAGATTATTGCCAATTTGTTCGGATTTCATTTCTTTAATTTTGTTTTTATTTGTTTTACTTTTCACGTAATTCAGATAAGTCAGTTTTAAGGACTTTAAATCTTCTGCTTTTGGCCGTTTTGTATGGAAAGTGATCCTTTTGGTTTCTCCTGGTATCAAGTCAAAATAATTATCAGAGAAAAATCCGTCTGCATCACAACACAGGAAAACATTTTTGGCAAGTTTATCAGAAGTGAGCCGGATCAGATAGCCTTCTTCCACAGCCTCAATCTCTTTTTTAATTTCAATTGCGGGAAGCCTAAGGTCTTTGGGAGGCACAAAATAATAGCAATTCATAGCCAAAACAGAATCGGATTGAAGTAACTTCCCGATCATAAAATGATTTGACATGGGAACATTTCGAACATCAATATTTGCGAATGCTTTTGATGAACTGCTCTGCACTTCAATATTCGTATTGCTTTCCCAAAATATTTTTCCTTCAAAGTCCATAATTTTCAAGTCAAATTCTACCTGAGTATTTGTAAGTCTATCAGAGACAATAAAAACTTTTACAATTTCTTTTTCGGATTCAAACGATACCAATAAATCGCTATAAGCATCCCGTACAAAATAATGCAGCGCTTTCCAGCGATGATAATAGTCGGTACTGCTCCAGGAGATCACCTGCCAGCAATCATTGAGCTGCCAATACAGAGTTCCCATGCAAACCGGCATTGCCCTTCTGTGAGCTTCAATAGCTTTCCGTATTCCATAAGCCTGAACCAACTGGCTTACATACGCATAATCTTCAAAACTTTCGGGTACCTTGTATTCCCTTTCCATATAGGTTTGAATCAACTCCATTCCTTTGGGATGCTTCTGGTGATTAAGCAGAGCGTTCGAACTGAGGATCAAATCTTCCTGTCCGAGGCATGAATCTAAAGTTTTGATATCCGGAAATCCCTGGAATCCATACTCACTCATGAACCTGCCCACTTTTTCCTCATAAATTCCAAAAGGCTCTTCACCCCACCAAACACCCCAGTAGTGCATGTCGCCTTCATTCGAGGCCTCTTCATGTCCCCAGCCGATGCGGGGGGAGGACGGAATATAGGGGATATAGGGAGAATAGGATTTTAAAGTTTTGGGAAGAAGTTCTTCAAAAATCTTAAGGTAATTAAGCCATATTTCAGTTGAATCCGCCAATGAATAACCCAGCGCCTTTTGCCAGCCCCAGTTGTGCCATCCTTCGTCAATTTCGTTGTTGCCGCACCACAGGGCAAGACAGGGATGGTTTCTCAACCGCTTCACTTTCTGAACTGTTTCTTCCTTAACGTTTTCAATAAATCCGGTGTCACCGGGATACATATTGCAGGCAAACATAAAATCCTGCCAAACCAAAAGACCCTTTTGATCACACAAATCATAGAAAATATCGTTTTCATAAATGCCACCGCCCCAAACCCTGAGCATATTCATATTGGCATCAACAACCGACTGAATGACATTTTCGTATCTTTCATCTGTAACCCGTGAAGGAAAATTATCCTGAGGAATATAATTGGCCCCTTTCATGAAAACAGGAATTCCGTTCACCCTGAAAAAAAAGCTTTCACCAACTGAATCTTTTTCCTGAACCAATTCAACTGTCCTTAATCCTATTTTTTCCCGGATTGAATCAACTGAAGTAGCAGTTTTTATTCTGAATTCCAGAGTATATAAATATTGATCGCCCATTCCATTTGGCCACCAAAGATTTGGACTTGCTATAATAAATTCAAACGGAATAATATTTAATCCTTGAAATAATGAAGCGGATAATTCAGCAATTGGACTTTCAGAATCAGAGTCAAATATCTGTAGTTTACACCCTTGCTTTTGGACAGATTCGATCTCAAAATTTGCTGTTAAAAAAGCTGTATCTGGCTGAAATTTATTTTGGACCACCTGAACATCCGCTATCCTGGCGTCATCCCAGGCTCTAATATAAACCGGTTTCCAGATACCGGATGTTACAAACCTCGGACCCCAGTCCCAGCCGTACTGATACGGTGCTTTCCGGGTAAATGCCCTTTCATCCGGCAGTTTATAGGGCAACATTGAAGCTTTAACTGAATCATTATAAACCGGGGAAATAAATTTTATCAGCAGTTCATTTTCTCCGGTTTTTAAAAACTTCCTGCATTCTATAGCCCATTCCCTGAACATGTTATCGGCTTTCAATATGAGTGAGTCATTAAGGTAAACATCAGCATAGGTATCCAGTCCTTCAAATATAAGTTCGGTTTTTATGTGCTTTAGTAAATTGTCATCTGCTTCAAATAAAGCTTTGTATTCCCAGTTTTCCTTTTCGATCCACTGCAGTTTTGTTTCATTATTACCATAATACGGATCCTCAATTATTTCATTCTTCAGCAAATCGATATGAACACAGCCGGGAACTTCAGCCGGGAGCCAGACGCTATCCCCCGATTGACGGAATTGCCAGTCAGCAATAGTTTGTTTGATTATACCCGTTTCCTTTTTGCAACCAGAAAAACCAAACAGGAGAGATATGAAAATTAAACGCAGATAAAACTTAATCATGATCACTTGAATTAGATACGAAAATAGTAATTCCGTCATTCTATTGACGGAAATCAGCTAAATTCCGTCAAACTTTTGACGGAAATAAGCTAAATTTCGTCAGTTGATAGAAAATCACTGCCTAAAATATCCAAAGCTGAAATTTCAGTAACATATTACTTTTGCAGCAACGTTCAATTTTTTGTTATCAATGATCCGCATCGGTTTAATTTCAGATACCCATAATTACCTGCATCCGAAAATCCTGAATTTTATCAGGGATTGCGACGAAATATGGCATGCGGGCGACATCGGTAACCTGGATACAGCAAATGAGCTTGAAAAATTAAAACCATTCAAGGCAGTTTATGGAAATATAGATGGACAATCGCTACGATTGTCTTATCCGGAAATAAAAATATTTGTCTGTGAAAAAGTAAAAGTGCTGATGCTCCATATTGGAGGTTATCCGGGTCGTTATGAAAAAAAAGCACTGGAACTGATTAAGACAGAAAAACCAAAATTATTTATTTCCGGTCATTCTCACATCCTTAAAGTAATATATGATAAGAAGAATGAGTTGCTTCATATCAATCCCGGTTCTGCCGGGAAATATGGGTTACAGAATGTGATAACCGCGATTAGATTTGTCATTGACGGCATTGAAATCAAGGAACTTGAAATAATAGAAGTGGATAAATAAAATTCCTTTTATGACAATCATATCCGGCTGGAAGCAAGCTATTTTCCTATTTTCTCGAATTCAATTTAATCGAGGTTTTATCCGGGTAATCAATTGAATAATGCAGCCCACGGCTTTCTTTACGGAGGTGTGCCATTTTTATAATCAGATAGCCAACATTGATCAGGTTTCGTAATTCACAAAGATCAATGTTGATGATGGATTTCTTATACAAATCTTCTGTTTCTTTATAAATGATCTCAAGCCTGTCGAGCGCGCGGGTCAGTCGAAGGTCGGACCGGACAATACCAACATAGCTCGACATGATGGACTGCAGCTCCCTTTTCGACTGCAGGATTAGGATCATTTCCTCGTTCAGAACCATACCTTCGGCATTCCAGTCGGGGATTTCATCCATATAATCCACTTTGCTGAATTTTTCAATTGCATCCATGGCGGCACGGTGTGAAAACACAGCCGACTCAAGCAATGAATTTGAAGCAAGGCGGTTGGCGCCATGCAATCCGGTGGAAGCACACTCGCCGGAGGCATAGAGGTTTTCAATTGAAGTACGGGCAAATTTATCAACCTTCACACCTCCGCAGCTATAATGGGCAGCCGGCACTACGGGTATCATGTCTTTTGTAATGTCAATTCCGACGGTTAGGCATTTGGCATAAACCGTAGGAAAATGCTCGATCAGATCATGTTTGTTCAGATGCCTTGCATCCAGATAGAGATGCTCATCACCACTCAGCTTCATTTCAGTGTCAATGGAGCGGGCAACGATATCGCGGGGAGCCAGTGATCCACGCGGATCGTATTTCTGCATAAATTCTTTTTCTTTCCGGGTTTTCAGGATGGCTCCGAAACCCCTGAGTGCTTCAGTTATAAGGAAAGAAGGCCGTTCTTTCGGATTGTACAATGATGTCGGATGGAACTGTACAAATTCCATATTCTCAATGATGGCTTTTGCCCTGAAAGCCATGGCTACTCCATCACCGGTTGCTATGTCAGGATTTGTCGTAGTGTTGTAAACGGTTCCTGTTCCACCGGTTGCCAGAAGCGTGATCTTCGAAAGAATTGTCAACACTTCACCTGATTCGGGGTGAAGGATATAGGCGCCGTAACACTTTATTCCCGGTGTTCCACGCGAAACGCCTACACCAAGATGATGTTGCGAAAGAATATCAATAGCAAAATGGTTTTCAAGGATTTCAATATTCGGATGATTTTTTGCTTTATTGATCAGCGCCCTTACGATTTCTGCACCTGTGCTGTCTTTGTGATGCAATACCCTGAATTCGGAATGGCCACCTTCTTTAGCCAGCTCGAATTTCCCCGATGCTTCCTTGTCGAACTCGGTTCCCCAGTCAATCAGCTCCTTAACGCGATCGGTAGATTCGGTAATGGTAATCCTGACAATTTCTTCATTGCAAAGATCATCTCCGGCAATCAGGGTATCCTTTATATGTTTTTCATGAGTATCCGGAGGGTACATTACGGCTGCAATTCCACCCTGTGCATATTTGGTGGCGGTTTCATCCACTTTATCCTTTGTTACCACACAGACCTTTCCTTTATCAGCCACTTTAAGAGCAAAGCTAAGGCCCGCAATGCCAGAACCTATGACCAGGAAATCAACTTTTTTTCGCATGAATATTAATATAAACCTCTAAAATGAAATTCAAAAAACCCAATATAAGATTCCTTCCGTTTTATAAATGTAATTATCCTTTTCAATTATTATATAGCAATTTTAGTTTGATTATCCAAAAGGTCGCGCAAAATGGATTTCATGGCGGCAGCTTTAATAAATCCTTTCACGGATAAATCTTCATTAAGAGTTTCCCATGTGGCACCAATCCCGCCACTGATTAATTTCCAGGAATTTAGCTGATCTGATGATGCAGCTTTAAGTTTGGGATAATCAGAAATCTTACCTTCTAAGACTTTTCCGGTATTCAGTATAATTACAATTAAATCGAGTTCTTTATCAATTACCAGATTCTTTATTCTCAATCCTTTCTCAAAAATTAATACATCAATTGGATCTTTGGCTTTATACCTGGCTGAAGTATTCATCCCACTTATTTTTTAATGTCTTCTGATTTTTATTAACAATTTCAAGTATTTCACTAATCTCTTTGCTGGTAAAACCATAACTATATTCAAGTTCAATCTTTGGAACCAACCAGATTTTACAATTCTTTTCGGCTTTATTAATATGGATGTGTATTGGCTCATCCATTTCATTACTAAAAAAATAAAATTTAAAACCTTTATGTCTCAGAATTACCGGCATATATCATGCAAAAGTACGTAATGTTAAAGAGTTTTGATTAGTATCGCCTGAAATTTAATTTGCAGGCTG
Source organism: Bacteroidales bacterium (assembly GCA_020052415.1). Classification (GTDB taxonomy): domain Bacteria; phylum Bacteroidota; class Bacteroidia; order Bacteroidales; family JAADJA01; genus JAADJA01. The sequence goes on from JAGVPB010000040.1 coordinate 143,535, forward strand.
ATTATTGAGCATTTTTTAAACATAAAAATAATCCCACTTATTTACAGTCCCAGTAACCCTTCCACAGGCTCTTTCCCGCCAAATAACATCTTTGAAGGTTCTTCCAGCATTTCCTTAACCTTAACCAAAAAAGTCACAGATTCCCGTCCATCAATAATCCGGTGGTCGTAAGATAAAGCAACAAACATAATGGGATGAATTTCTACTTTTCCATTTACAGCTATTGGTCTTTCCACAACATTATGCATTCCAAGAATAGCGCTTTGAGGCGGATTAAGGATCGGAGTGGAAAGCATGGAACCGAAAACACCACCATTGGTTATAGTAAAAGTACCGCCTGTCATTTCATCAATAGTTAACTTATTTGTTCTGGCTTTATCGGCGAGTTCTTTAATTTTTATTTCTATTTCCGCCAGAGACATTTTTTCGGCATTCCTTAGTACAGGAACCATCAATCCTTTTGGTGAACTGACTGCAATTCCGATATCTGCATATTTGAAATAAACAATTTCGTCCTTATCTATCTGTGCATTTATGCCCGGAACAATTTGAAGGGCTTCAGTAACTGCTTTGGTAAAAAACGACATGAATCCCAGTGAAATGCCATATTTTTCCTTGAATTTGTCCTTGTATTTCTTTCGGATTTCCATGATGGGTGTCATGTTTACTTCATTAAAGGTGGTAAGCATGGCAGTTTGATTCTTCACAGCAACAAGCCTCTCAGAAAGTTTTAAACGGAGTGTGGACATCTTTTTATGTTCGGCATCTCTGGTTCCCGGCCAAAAAGAGCTTGCTGAGGGAAAAGTTGCAGCAGCAGTGGCAGTAGCAGTTACAGTTGCTGAATCCTTTGAAATTTGATCTTTTTGTGAAAGGAAGAATTCCACATCTCTTTTTCCTATACGGTAACCTTTGAGAAAAGTGAGAAATTCAACTTCGGAAACATTATTTTGTTGCATGAGTTTTTTTGCAAGCGGCGAGATATTCAATCCCGGTTCTTCAATTTGAGAAGATTTCTTTTCTTCCATTTCTAATGTGATGTCCTTTGATTTTACATCCGTCATCAAACCTGCATCTTGCTGTGACTTGAGGGTCGGTTGCCCTGCAGCCAAACTTATCTCTTTTGTCTTTATACTTTTATCTTTTATCTTATTCCCCCTGTTTACTTCGGTGTCAATTGTTGCAATCACTGCGCCTACATCAACGGAATCTCCTTCCTGTACAAGGAATTTTATTTGTCCATCCTCCTGAGCACTTATGCTTAGAGTGGCTTTATCAGAATCAATCTCAGCAATTTCCTGATCTTTTTCAACCATTTCACCGTCTCCGACAAGCCATTTGGCCAATTGAACCTGGGTGATGGATTCACCCGGTGACGGAACTTTAATTTCAATCATAGTCGCTTGTTATTGTGTTGAACCGTGCAAAGATACCTAAAATCAAAGAGAAGTTTATAACCGAGTATATTTCAAATGTAAACAAAGTTCAAATTACAAATAACGTAAAAACTATAAACCTGAATTTAAATGGGTAACAGGGTTCAGGAGAATAAGGGTAAAAGGGTATAGGGGAAAAAGGGAATATGGAAGAGAATTTTTACCGGACCGAATTCTTGCAAAATGATAATTTTTGTTTTGATAAAAATCGTAATTTCCCGCTTAATAAATTCATAAATTCTGATGAAGTACATGACAAAAATTTGCAACATAATTTAAGTTCGTCTAAATCATTTAACAAAAAAATTAAAAAAGTGGATTACCTTTTTGCTTTTATGCAGACGAAATGAAAAAACTTTCGTAGAAGGGGAATTAATTATAAATAATCTGATATGAAAAAAATTTCTTTAATTATCCTTGTAGCATGGTTGAACAATGGTTTTGCACAAAACACAGTTCCCAACGGAAATTTCGAAGTATGGACCGATCAGTATCATGCCGAATCCTGGGATGGTATGAATTATGAAGGGACATGGATTAATTTTCTGACATTTTCCAGGACAGAAGATGCGCATTCAGGTAATTATGCTGCGCAAATCGAAAATGTAAGTGATGAATTGATTGGTTTGATTCCGGGTATGGCCTTTACCGGAACCTTTGAATTTGATCCCCTCACTTATGAATACACCATTAAAATGGGAGTCCCGGTTACCGGTCGGCCTACTTCACTGAACGGGTATTTTAAATACTCACCGGCAGGTGGGGATACGATGGTAATCGCCATTGGAATGTTTAAATGGAATGAACAGGAAATGGATCTCGATTCCATTGGGGGTGGAATTTATTTTACGGGCAATTCCGTCACAACCTACACGAATTTTCATATTCCCATACAGTATTATTCGAACGACGATGCCGATACGATGTACATCCTGATGACTCCTTCAACTGATACTTATCACGAAGGGAGCAAACTCCTTACTGACGACCTCACCCTCAGTTACAATCCATCGGGTACAAATGAAAATTATACCGGAGATGTTTATTGTTTTCCGAACCCTGCTTCTGATTTTCTTATGATAGAAACTGCCGGACAATCTCAGGAATTATCTTACATCATCAGGAATTTAGCGGGAGTTACCGTTCTCTCAGGCATCCGGGGAAATAAACAGGTTGACATTCGTAATCTCAGGGATGGCCTTTATTTTCTTTCGGTTTATAAAGGCGACAGCCAGGTTTTAACACAGAAAATTATCATTCAACATTAAACGGCTGAAAATTATAAATTTTCTGAATGCACTCCCTGATATGGTCAATATATAAAAGATCATCCTTATCCATCAGTATATAATTTGAAGGTCACGAAATCTGTTATCTTTCAATCGTTTGTTTTTTAAGGTGCCCTCGGTAACAAGGTCTACTTTTATTCCGGTTCTTTTTAAGAGTAAATATTCTGCATGCACCAACTGAAGAAGTGTAATGGCTGACCTGAACCTGACCAGGATATCCAGGTCACTTTTCCCTGAATTCTCATTACGTGTAAAGGAACCAAATATACCAATCATTTCAGGATCCAAATCCTTTAAGGTAGCGATAATGATCTGCTTTAAATCCGGATTCATCAATGCATTTTTTTACAAAGTTAGAAAAATTTCTTTCCTGAGATTTATAAAAGCCCAAAACTGAGAACCGTGAACTGAGAACTGAAAACTGAGAACAGACTTGCCACAGATTAAATGGTTAAGAATAAGTGAATAATGAATGACCTGTATTAACCGGCAATGTTTATCAGGTGCATGGTTGGAAAGTTAAACCACAAGTGATGCTTACGCACGGGGCTATGATTGAACACTTGCGGCAGAGGGGATTAGTTATTCTTTTTCAAGTTCATCAATTGCTTTTTTTATTTCTGCTGTGTCAAAAAGAGTCGAACCAATTTCTAATGCTCGTCTGTATAAAGGCAGAATGAATTTTGGATAACTCTTTCTTTTAAATGGATTGTCTTCTTTAAGCATTTTCTGATGTCTTAAATTACCAAATTTTAGTAGTAACATCGTGACTCTTGCAATTTCATCTTCTCTTTTTCTGTCCATTATTTTATCAACCAAGTTGTGAAATTCTACGTCACTTTGGTGAATATCTGATTTGTCTTCATACCTTTTAATTTGATCGTTTATCTCTATATTTTCAATATTTGCCGAATTCATCCTAATGTTGTGGCCTGCATACATATCATATTGCTCGTCATACCAAATTCCCGAGTCGTGCCATTGTCCGTAAAACTGAACAGCATTTTTAATTTTGAATCCTTTAAGTCCAACAGCGGAACCTAATATTGTAATTTCACAAGGATTTGGGAAAAGCCCGATGACTATTTTATCCTGCGTATAGTTTGCAAAAGAGGTAAGGTAGAGTTGTTTAAAGGTATCAAAAAATGCTATTGTTTTTTCAACTTTGGGGTAAAAAAACTCTTGGATATTAAATGATGATTGTCCCTCTCCGAGGATATAAATAAGCTCGGAATCGTGTAAGATATATTCTTCGTCACTTAACGCATAAGCCGAATGAAAAAATGTGTTACGAATTTCTTTGAAATGATTGTCCTTGAAAAACTTAATGATCTTTTGTTTGTCGGCATCATACAAAAGTTCTAATAAATAGTCTTGTTTTTCACCAATACCCAAAAGTCTTTCATACTTTCTTGTTTTCCAAAAAAGATAAGATGAGCCTTTATAACCTGTTTTAACTCTACAAAGACTACCAATAATATTGTAGAAGTCACTATTTTCGAAAAATGTTGAATAAAGAAGTGCACCAATCCTTGTCTTTTCTTTACCTAAATGTGAGTTGAAAAGTTCCTTATAAAATTCGATGGCATCAAACCACTCATATAAATTACTTGTCAACTTATGTGTTCCCATACACCTGTAATTAATCAAAGTCAGAACAAAGTCAAACTCACTTCTTAGCTTTGCTTCGTCAAATAGGGTTGTTAGGTCTTTTAAAGTGTCTTTCATCTTTCTGGTCTGTCTTATATATATAGCCAATTTTAAAATATCTCCTTAACTTGCAACTCTTATCATTTTCCATTCCCTTTCATTGCTTTCTTAATCTGCCTAACATAATGAGCATGTGTTTAGCTAAAAAAATTCGTCAGACTTTCGCTGCTTTGTGCTCACTTTGCACTTTATTTTTTTATACAACGAACAGTAAAACTAGACTCCTTTGGATAAAAGCTATAACGAACATCTGTATACCAATAGCTATGATGTTGTAGTACATGCAATTCTGCAAATTACTTCATTTGAATGATCTGAATATGTTTTTAACATTTGTATCATTTCTCTTATCAAAATTTAATTTATCTGATTTTAAAGATTTTTTTGTAACGTCCTTTTTTATCATTGGTATAACAATAGTATTTTTGTCTTTGGTAAATTCAACATAACCGGCAAGGTTCCAGTTATAATCCAGTCCATAAGTAACCGACATGGATTCCCAAGTACCGCTCAGAGTAATCATATCACCTTTTCCCTGAATAGCCGGACCATCATCGCAACCAGCCGGGTAAGTGCCTGCAGCATGGGTCAAAGAGTATCCAAACCATAAATCGGATGCAGCATTAATCATAACAGGGGTTGTCAAATAAATTTCATTCCACTCGTCAACTATATAACTGGTCACATTTTGAGTAGAAACAAGTGTCGTTCCTGCTGCACCGATCCATACTTTAATTACATAGGTAGCTGCAGGATCTCCGTTGGGGAAGAAACTTACCTGTGATAAGGTCAATCCATTATAGGCGGCAAGGTCAGCAGGAGTCCAACGAGATGCTACATTGAATGAACCTCCAGCTGTCAAACCGATTCCATTACCATTATTTACACCGGCATCCCATTGGATCCATTCTCCGGCTCCACCTGCCAGTGTTGTAAAACTAATCTGATTGCCATAAGCTGTTCCAACACTATTTGTTGCATAAGCACGAACATAATAATCAGTTTCAGGTTCTAATCCTGTAATACTGCTCACAAAACTACCAGTGCCTGATCCATCAGTTGTATGGTTGTCGAAAATTGTTGGATTTTGTGAAGTACTCCAGCAAACACCGCGTGCAGTAACTGTTGCTCCTCCAGTATTAGTAACATAACCACCTGACGTAGCACTTGTGGAGGTTATATTTGTTATTGAACTTGTTGTCACAGTTGGTAAGGTAATTTGTAAAGTTGTAAAACTAATCTGATTTCCATATCCAGTACCCACGCTATTAACTGCCCAGGCGCGAACATAGTAATTCGTATTTGGTGTCAATCCGGTGATATTGCTTGTAAAACTGCCAGTACCTGAGCCATTGTTAGTATGTGGATCCGATAAAGTTGGATTTGGAGAGATACTCCAACAAACACCACGTGATGTAACAGTTGCTCCCCCATCGTCAATAACATTACCGCCGGAAGTTGCAGTGATATAAGAAATATTTGAAATGGCAGTTGTTGTTACTGTTGGGATAGTTAAGGTGGTAAAAATTATCTGAGTCCCATAGCCAGTACCTTCTTCATTTTTAGCAAAAGCGCGTACATAATAAGTTGTGTTTTCCGTGAGGCCTGTAATATTGCTTGTAAAACTACCCGTTCCGCTGCCATTTGATGTAGAATCAATGCAGTTTTGCAAAGTAGGATCTCCGGTAGTGTTCCAACAAACGCCCCTTGCGTTAACTGTTCCATTCCCGTTATTCGTTACATTACCACCACTAACTGCCGAGTTGGTCGTGATGTTTGAAACTGCCGTAGTTGTTACAGAAGGAATGGCTAATAGTAAAGTCGTGAAACTTTTTACCTCCCCGTAACCAGTTTCATTTTCATTTGTAGCATAAGCCACCACATAATAGGTTACTCCATCTTCAAGCCCTGTAATATTACTTGTAAAAGTGCCCAATCCACTGCCATCTACTGTATAACCCAAATTATTAGTAAGAGAAGGATTGCCTGCCTCATTCCAGCAAACTCCCCGTGTGGTCACTGTACCATTGCCATTATTGGTAACATTTCCTCCGCATTGGGCGGAGGAAACGGTTATGCTCGTTACGTCTGCTGTGGTTACTTGTGGTGTTATTATTGGAGTTGCTGTAAAGTTTTTAATTTCTCCATATCCGGTTCCTTTTTCATTGGTTGCAAAAGCTACGACATAGTAAGTAGTACCATCATCCAGGTTTGTGATGTTACTTGTAAATTCTCCGAGGCCAATGCCATCTTCGGAATGACCAATATTATTTTCAAAAGTCGGTGTTGAAAGGGTATCCCAACATACACCTCTTACTGTCACAGTGCCGTTTCCATCTGATGTAACGTTTCCACCGCATTGTACAGAGGTAGTTGTGATGTTGGTAACATCTGATGTAACTACCACCGGAAGAGTAACAGGAATGGTTGAAAAGGTTATTACTTCTCCATAACCGGTTCCTTTTTCATTTGTAGCGTATGCAGCTACGTAATAGTTAGTCCCTTCATGTAAGCCGGTTATCTCGCTTGAAAAGTTGCCTAATCCCAGGCTGTCAACTGTAAATCCAAGGCAACTGTCAATTCGAAAAACCGCTGTTGTGTCCCAGCAAACACCACGGGCAGTTACAACAAGCCCGCTGTCGTTAGTAACTATCCCGCCACATAAAGCAGACGTCAGCGAAATATCAGATACTATATTCGTTGAAACAACCGGTTTGCCGGTTTTTAAGGTTTTGATCTGTTCTTCGTCACCGTAGGCAATGGCATAAGCGGTTTGAATGTAAGGCCGGATGAAATAAACAGTGTTGGGTTCCAGGCTGTCAATTACACTCATGAAATCATTTTCAGGACTTAACTTACCCAAAAGGGTGAGATTTTCTTCTATGGTTGGATTCGTTTCCGTATTCCAGCAATGGCCGTGCTGGAAAATTTCATTTCCACCAAGGGTGATCACTCCGGTTTTAATTTCAGTAAAGAAATAGGAAAGCGAATCAATAACGTTATTGCCCATTTCAATTTTGTTACCACCTGTCGGGGCATCTTTTTCTTTCCGGCAGGTAATAAAAAAGAGGGTGATAAGAACAATAAGAATAAAACCAGTTTTAGTTTTCATATCCATTTCCTGTTAAAAACTATATCCAATTCCCGCCGTCCAGTTGATTGTATTAAAATTGATGGTGGCCGCGCCTCCGGTCAAAAGTAATTTGCCAAACCGGTAAATGATCCCTGCATCCGCTTCCACTCCTTCATTGCTGTAATCCGGATTTTTGACAAAGGTAGTGCCTGTTTTCGCTTCATTGTCATTGCTGAAATCATCAATTTCGTACAGGTAGTTCTCCTTGCCATAACCGGCTCCTGCAAAAATAAACAAGTCACGAGCCGCCTGGTAGGTTACGCCACCTCCTGCAAATAATGCCGAATAGCCATTGTTGCCGTTAAATTCGTAATATCCGGGTTTGTCGTAATCCTTCACCAAACCGTTTTCATAATCGTAACTGCTTTTTTCAAATCCCTGCAGGTTCATTCTTCCTTCTATGTACCAGCCAATCTTCCCAATCGAACCTACCCGTAAACCCAGGTAAGTTGTCGTATTGCCGACATAAGAGATGAAAAATGATTTTTCTATTTTTTGTTCCAGAAGTTCTCCACGAACATCGAAAACCAAATCCTGCTTTGTAAAAGGAACTTCTTTTAAAGCATCCCAGATGATCTGATGATTGCCGTTCCTTATGTCCTTGCCAATATTACCTGATACTGCCGTTACCGGACCGGTAAAGGTTTGTCCCTTGTCGGAGCTGTAATACAAACTGATGTTTAAACTTTCGTTGAATTTAAGGCCACGGACTTCATATTTTACAGTGATCTGGTCACCAGTAACGGATGCCTCAATATTTTTAATTTCCTGGGCATTCAGTAAGGAAAGATAGAAAGTCACGAATAAAAAAAGAGATAAATGTTTCATGTTGAATGTTGCCACAGATTCACAGATTATAAAATTAGTCTTTTTGTTTTTAATGAGTCTTCGCCGAAATTCATTAATTCTCATTTTATTGTATTTTTTTAAGATTCCTCATTTCGCTGCGCTCCATTTATGTTTTATCGTTTTCCCTATTTGCTTAAATTTGAGATTCCTCATTTCGCTTCGCTCCATTCGGAATGACAGTTTGGTTTTTTCAGGGAAGGGAACGAGGTGCGGCTCGTCTCGCGTGAACGCGAGACGAATCGCACCTCGTTCCTGTAATACCAAACCCAGACTGTCATTCCGAGCGAAGCGAGGAATCTGTTTACAGTGTTCATTATTCTTTTTAATTATGCTCCAGTTGATTTTTTCATTGTTGTTAACAGACTTGCCCTACCGTATTGTTTTTTGAGATTCCTCATTCCGCTGCGCTTCATTCGGAATGACAGTTGTTTGTTCTGGGGAAGGGAGTGAGAAGCATCCCG
>JAGVPB010000062.1 GCA_020052415.1 Bacteroidales bacterium
CCGTCTTTGGTGACAGTCGGTGATCCCCATGATTTTTCAATAACAACGTTTCTTCCTTTCGGACCGAGAGTAACAACTACCGCATCGGCGAGAGTCTGCACGCCTTTTAACATCGATTCGCGGGCTTTCATATCGTATTTAATAATTTTAGCACCCATATTGATCTATCCTCCATTTATATGTTTATAGTAATTAAATTACAGTTATTCAATTATTCCGAGCACGTCATCTTCCCGCATGATAAGATATTCATCACCATCGATCTTAACCTCGGAACCGGAATATTTACCGAACAGGATTCTATCGCCCTTTTTAATATCGAGCGGGATCTTTTTACCGTCTTCGCCGATCTTCCCGTTTCCAACCGCAATTACTTTTCCTTCAGCCGGCTTTTCCTTGGCTGTATCGGGAATAATAATTCCGCCTTTTGTAGTTGTTACTTCCTCAACACGCTGTACTAAGATACGATCATGTAATGGTCTAAGTTTCATGGTTCATATTCTCCTTTTTGTTTTTCTAATTGCAATTGGTTATTTTTTTATAGAAATTGTCTATCGTAAAATCGGATAATGAATGACCGAATTGAACACTCCCGGTCCGGAGCCACCCCCCTTCAAAGATGATAATAAATTGCTATAAATTTAAATAAGTTTAAGTTCGGTAATGTCGATCTTTTTTTGAAAACTATAATCACACATTCCTGTTTGTAAAGGGATGCTTTTGAATTTTTCAACAAATTAAAGAATTCGATTAGTTAATAATAACTTGCCGGATTTTTTTAAGATTCAGCATAATAAAAAACAAACTATTCTGATGTCTTATCTGTCTTATCGGCGCTTTTATCAGATTTATTTGAATCAGATTTTTCCCCGGTTTTTTTTGGAGGAGTTGAACTGCTTTGGGATCTGCTTGAATAGTCTGTTACATACCAGCCACTTCCTTTAAGCTGAAAGCTGTTATGAGAAATTAGTTTATGCAGTTTTCCGGAACAAAACCTGCATTTATTAATCGGCTTATCAGAAAACTTTTGTATAACTTCCTCAACCTGGCCGCATTTTTTGCATTCATATTCATAAATGGGCATAAACGCTTTCCTCCTGAATTTTATAAAATACCTTTGTATGTTCGGGGTATTTTATCTTACACAATCATAATTATTTAAATATAGTCAGCATAGCATGGTTGTCAAGGTAATGAACCTGTTTTGTTCAATTATTTTATATTTCATCAGTTTGTAGTTCATCGAAGGGGATACGCCAATTATCATAATATTTCAGCACAGTTGAAAGTCCATATAGCCTGACTGATTGAAGTACACTGTGAGTATTTTTATGAACTCTTGCTTCTTCAGCCAGCATTTCCTCATCCGAAGCGTTAAAATTCTGTAGAAAATCACTGAATCTTACAATATGAATAAGTTCGTGAGTAATAATGTAAAGAGCAAACGGGCAAAGCTTTATTGCGGGTGATTTACTGATAACCGAAAGAATGGAGTTGTCCTGCAGACATATTTTATAGAAATCATACGTGGAAGATCCGAGTGAGGAACCTTTGGGCTGTGCCTTATACCTAATGACCTGGGCGAGCGGTCCGCAGACAATCTCGTCTGATGTCAGATCAGCCAGTGTTTTTATATCGTAACGCCTGCGAAGCCATTGACTCGCGGATATCTTGTGATAATTACTGACAAGCTCTTCAGCCATTTCTGCGGCATTGTTCACAATTTGCAATTGTTTCCTGTTGAATTTTCGAAGTTTTTCAGTATGGTACAGTGTCATAATATTTATGAGCCGGATCAGTGCTTATAATTTTAACGCTTTGTATTATAAAAATTTATTATCCAAAAATCTCAAATACATTAATTTATGAGTTATTACTGATTTACTGGTAAATATTCATCAGAATATTTGTCTGATATATGTAATTGCTGAAAATATATGTCAAAAAACTGATATCGTCAAGTTTAGATAATTTAGTATTAAGTTTGGAGCGAATCCGTTTGCATATGACTTCCGACAGGTTTATCGAAAATAAATATGCTGGTTGGAAGTCAAAAATAAATATGGACAAATGTAAAACAATAGTGTTAAAAGAAAAATTTGTTAGTCAGGCAACGAACTATATCAGGAGGTGATCTGTTGGGTAGCGTAATTAAAAAGCGAAGAAAAAAAATGAGAAGGCATAAGCATAAAAAGCTTTTAGCCCGTACGCGACATCAGAGAAGAAAAGGTAAATAAGGCTACCTGCAGTCTCTTGTTTGGATGTAAAAAAAGCACCTGCGACTTTTGTGCCGGTGCTTTTTTATTTTGAATATCCTTTAAGATATTTGAACAACTCTGAATCTGTCGACAAGACAAGAGAACTCTCTTTGTCAAGCGATTCATTATATAGTTCAAGTGTTTTAGTGAATGAATAGAAAGACGGGTCTGCTCCGAATGCCTGCGCATATATTTTTGTGGCTTCTGCATCCGCTTTTCCTTTTATCTCCTGGGCCTTTCTGTATGCTTCAGAAGTTATTCGTTTCAAATCACGTTCTTTTTCTCCGGTTATCTTTTGGGCTTCACCATGTCCTTCAGAACGGAATTTTTCAGCTATCTGTTTTCGCTCGGCAATCATCCTGCCATATACCGATTCTCTCACCTCTTTCACATAGTTGATACGCTTGATTTTGACATCAACAAGTTCAATGCCGAATTGTGCAAGTTTGGGTTGCGCCTGTTCGAGAATACTTTTCATGATAAGTTCTCTGCCGGCCGAGATACTTAAAGAGAGTTGTCCGTCTTTTTTTATATTTTCCAGTCCGATTTCAAAGGTGTCTAGCTCTCTGTTGCTCTTTCTGACTGTTTCTATAAGCCTGTAGGATGTAACGAAGTTTCTGACTGCCGGATCTATTATGTCATCAAGCCGTCCGAGAGCGCTGACCGTGTTGTTTACAGTCTGAAAAAACTTCACAGGATCTGTTATTCTCCATCTGGCGAAAGTATCAACCCAGATGTATGTCTTATCAAGAGTGGGTATCTGGCCGGGATTGCCGTCCCATTGCAGTAGGTTTTTAGGAAAATAATTGGCTACCTGTATAACGGGGATTTTAAAATAAAGCCCCGGTTCTTTTTTAGGAGTTCCTATGACTCTCCCAAATTGTGTAATTACCACCTGTTCTGTTTCATCGACAATAAAAGCTGAGCCGACTGTAAGTATAATTACGATAATGCATCCTATCAGAATAAAACTTTTATTTTTCATTTTTTAAGGCACCTGTATTTTTTTCAAGATTTAGAAAAGGCAGGAGATTCTTCTGGTTGGCATCTATTATATATTTATTTCCGATTTTCGGGAGAAGCTCTTTTAGCATTTCAAGATACATCCTTCTTTTGGTAACATCCTTAGCCTTGACATATTCGTTGTAAAGGGAAATGAATCTTGAAGCATCGCCTCTGGCGCGGTTTACCCTGTCTAAAGCATATCCTTCCGCTACCTTAATCGTTCTTTCAGCTTCTCCTTTTGCTTCAGGAATTGACTTGTTATATGCCTCCCTGGCCTGATAAATTAATTTTTCTTTTTCCTGGCCTGCCTGGTTAACTTCATTAAATGACGGCTGAACAGGTTCAGGCACGTTTGTTTTTTCCATTTCTATCGTTACAATACTTATTCCGGCTTCGGATTTGTCGAGTTCGACCTGGAGAACGCGTTTGGCTTCATCCGCGATTTCTCCGCGTTTGCTTATGACTTCATTGATACTTCTGTCGCCAATAACAAGCCTCATTGCCGCTTCGGACATGTCGGAAAGCAAAACATTAACATCTCTGATTTTAAATAAATAATTATACGGATCATTGATTCTGTAATGAACGATCCACGGTACCAGAGCAACGTTCAGGTCACCGGTAAGCATCAGAGATACGCTTTCACTGCCTTCATCAGTTGAAAAACGCTGTTTTTCTCCTGATCTCACCGAGCTGAAACCAAATTCCTGCTTGTATACCCGCCTCACTTTAACCTTTGTGACTTTTTCTATCCCTGTCGGCATTTTGAAATTCAGGCCAGGCTGACCGGCTCGTACATATTGTCCAAATCTTTGAACCACACCTACCTCATCCACTCCAACAGTATAAATCATTGACGAAACAACAAACAAAGCGAAGAAAACGAGTATTGTCAGCGGGAGCCCCGGAAGATTAAACTTGGAAAATTTATTAATAATATTTTCGAATTGAGGAGGAACACCTCTTTTACCCTGCTGCTGTTCCTTAAGTTTTTCCCAGTCCCAGCTCATTGTTATTAATCCTTAGTTTTATAAGTTTTTCAATTGTCTGTTTAACATCCGTATATAACAGTAATTAACAGTTTCCGGATTAACAATAAAAATTTCCGGCAAGAGACAATCTTTCCTGTTGATAAGGAATTGCACAAAATGTTAAAAGACTGAATTACATAATTAATTTTATATCTTTATCTATTTTATGCATCAGTTCAAGTCAAGTAAAATAAGAGGTGGTTTGGTTGCAGGGGAAGCCGGGCCTGTTTTGTGCATGCTATGTTATTCAGATAAGGCATTATTATGGATGGCGGAAAAAAAAATACTGATGACTTTAAACACATAGGAAATATACTTGGTGATGTTTTAGGCGCATTTCGTAAGGACCCGGGTCTGGAACTTACCGGCATTTTCAGTCTTTGGGATGAAGTCGTTGGAGCGGCAGTTGCAAAAATTGCCAGCCCGGCAGGGTTCAAAGGGAAAATACTGCTTGTGAATGTCGTCAGTTCTGTCTGGATACAGGAGCTTCAATATCACAGAAAGGAAATTATAAGAAAATTGAATGAAGCGCTCGGAAAAGAACTCGTTTGTGATATTAAATTCAGGATAGGTTCTGTTTGATTATGGAATCGCTGACGTCCGACGCTTTTTTTAACGGTAATATTCTGATTAAGCAAAATAAGACAGGATACCGTTTTTCAATTGATGCTATACTTCTCGCCTCTCATGTTTATGCCCATCCGGGTGACAGAGTTATAGATATTGGAACAGGATGCGGCATTATTGCTCTCATGCTTGCGTACAGGAATCCTGAAATTAAAATATTTGGAATCGAGATTCAGAATAGTTTATCGGTTCTTGCTGCTCTTAATGTGAAGAATAATAAGATGGAGGATAGAATTGAAATTATCTGTGCAGATGTCAAAGGTTTGAAAAAGAGCGCGATTTCAGGGCCGGCCGATATTGTAGTATGTAATCCTCCATACCGGAAAGCAAAATCAGGAAGAATTAATCCTGACAAGCAGCGGGCGCTTGCAAGACACGAAATAAATATTACCCTTCCCGATATTTTTGAAACAGCGCGGAGCTTATTACGGGTTTCAGGAAAATTCATTATGATTTATCCTTCTGAACGTACTGCCGATTTAATTACGCATATGCGATTATCCGGAATTGAACCGAAGTATTTCAGGTTTATTTATTCAAAAAAGAATGCCGAATCAAAACTTGTAATTGTTGAAGG
>JAGVPB010000031.1 GCA_020052415.1 Bacteroidales bacterium
CCTCAAACCAAAGGTTCAAAGATAGGGAAAGAAGTTTGAATTGAGGAAATGGTGATTAAAAATAATGAATGGGGGATGGAGGATAAAACAGAGTTGGACTTTACCAAAATGGTATGGACATCCTTTTGCTTTGGGTTTGTGTTATAAGGTTAAAACCATGCAAGGTTAATCAAGTTGTAGTGTTTAATAGTGAAATTTAGTTTTTAACTATCTTTCTCCGACTACAACATTCAACCGTAATCTACAATTGCTATTTAACATCTGCAATTTTACATTTTACATAAAAACTCTCTGCGTTTCCGAGCCTCCGCGGTCCTTGCTCAATCACACCTCCTTCAACACCCTAATCCCCTCTTCCACCGTCCGTATCCTGTCAAACGTCAGTGACAGCTTGTCTCTCGCCTCTTTCATCCGGCACAGGGAAGGATTTTGCTGTAAAAACCTGAGCACCCTCGTGAACTTTTCGGAACGGTAATACGGCGATTCCCGGTTCGAAATAAAATAACCGGTCATCTTCTCATTTTTCAAAACCAGCTTTTCAAATCCGATCTCCCTCGCCAGCCATCTGAGCCGGATGGTCTGTATCAGTTCCTCAGTCTGCGGCGGCACCGGCCCAAACCGGTCAATCAAACGGAGACGGAAACGCTGCAGTTCAACTTCTTCCTGTATATTGTCGAGTTCCTTGTAAAGGCTCAGCCGCTCAGTGATGTTGGTAACATAATCATCCGTGATCAGAAGCGCAAGGTCGGTTTCTATCTGGCAATCCCTCAATGCTTCTCCGGCTAACTCATCTTTATACAATTCGCTGAATTCGGTTTCCTTCAGCTCTAAAATAGCCTCATCAAGAATTTTATGGTACATCTCAAAACCGATCTCAGAAATAAATCCGCTTTGTTCCGCCCCTAAAATATTACCGGCTCCGCGTATATCGAGATCGCGCATGGCAATATTAAAGCCGCTACCCAGTTCCGAAAACTCTTCGATGGCTTTCAGGCGTTTCCGGGCCTCGGGGGTAAGAACCGACAAGGGTTGTGAGAGCAGGTAACAGAAGGCTTTCTTATTCGATCGCCCCACCCTTCCCCTGAGCTGATGAAGTTCGCTTAACCCGAAGTTCTGTGCATCATTGATGATAATTGTATTTACATTAGGAATGTCGAGGCCGGATTCAATGATGGTGGTGGCAAGCAGGACATCAAACTTTCCGTCAATAAAATCAAGCATCACCTTTTCAAGCTTATGCCCCTCCATTTGTCCGTGGCCAATTGCGACCGTCACACCCGGACAAAAACGATGGATCATATCAGCCACTTCGAGAATATTCTGAACCCGGTTATGAACAAAAAACACCTGTCCGCCGCGGTTCACTTCATAGTTGATCGCATCGCGGATAACTTCTTCGCCAAAAGGATGAATTTCGGTAAGAATTGGATAACGGTTAGCCGGTGGTGTATTGATGACCGACAAATCCCTCGCACCCATCAGTGAAAACTGCAGAGTTCGGGGAATGGGAGTAGCGGTAAGGGTCAGCGTATCCACATTGACTTTCAGCTTCTTTAACTTTTCTTTGGCGCTTACCCCGAACTTTTGTTCTTCATCAATTATCAAAAGCCCGAGATCTTTAAATTCAATATCTTTCCCGATCAGGCGGTGAGTTCCGATAAGGATGTCTATTTTACCTTCTTTCAGCAGGTGTTTAATCTGGGTTTGTTCTTTTGCCGATTTGAACCGGTTGATGTACTCGATATTGCAGGGAAAGTCATCGAGCCTTTCGTTGAACGTTTTATAATGCTGCAATGCGAGGATGGTTGTCGGAACCAGAACCGCCACCTGCTTGCTGTCGGCAACTGCTTTAAAGGCCGCCCGGATGGCGACTTCCGTCTTCCCAAAACCAACATCCCCGCAAATAAGTCTGTCCATCGGATTTGAAGCCTCCATATCCTTTTTCACATCTTTCGTTGACTTCAGCTGATCGGGAGTATCTTCGTAAATAAAAGAGGCTTCCAGTTCGTGCTGAAGATAATTGTCGGGAGGAAATGCATGTCCGGAGGCGGATTTTCGCTCTGCATATAAAGCGATAAGTTCCTTGGCAATGTCCTTTACCTTTTTCTTGGTCTTTTCCTTAAGCTTGTTCCAAACATTTGATCCCAGCCGGTCGAGCGAAGGTGCTGTCCCTTCTTTTCCGACATATTTTGAGATCCGGTGAAGGGAATGGATACTGATGTACAATAAATCACCGTCCTTGTAAATTAACCGGATAGCTTCCTGTTCGCGGCCTTCATTTTCTACTTTTTCCAGCCCGTCGAACCTGCCGATGCCATGATCAATGTGGGTTACATAGTCGCCCGGCTGCAGGTCGTACAGTTCTTTTAACGATAATGCCTGTTTACTGCTGAATTTTTCATGAAGCTGAAACTTATGATAACGTTCGAAAATCTGATGATCGGTGTAGCAGGCAATCTTATGGTCATGATCTATAAAACCTTCATGAAGCGAAATGCCCAGGGAATCAAAATCAAATTTCACAGCTGTAGCCCTGGTAGCACGGATATCGTCAAAAATGGCGTAAAGCCTTTTCAGTTGTGCAGGATTCTCAGAGATTATGATATTCCGGTATCCTTTGCGGCTGTTTTCGTCAAGATTGGAAATGAGCAGATCAAAGTTTTTGTTGAAGGAAGGCTGGGGATTTACATTGAATTTGAAAGTTTCAGTATTTCCAAACAGGCTTTGAGAACCAAATTCAATCAATGAGTAATTCAGGATTTCTTTTGAAAAATCTTTTCCGCTTATAAACAATTCTTCCGGCGTAAGTGATTCCTGGCCGGATCCCGCATCATAAATTGCCTCGCCCGCTTTGTCGAATTCGAAATTAATCCGGTCAACCGTAAATTTCAGGTCATCAACCCACAAAATTGCACTTTCGGAAAAATAGTTAAAGAATGATTCCCGCTTCTCGATGATCTTCCTGTCCTGTATATTCGGGACGATGGTGATGTGATCGAGCTTATCTACCGAAAGCTGATCGGCCGGGTTAAATGACCGTATGGTTTCCACTTCATCACCAAAAAACTCAATCCTGTAAGGGTAATCGTTGGTGAATGAAAACACATCCACAATTCCGCCGCGGATGGCGAACTGTCCGGGTTCATAAACAAAATCCACGCGTTCAAAATCGTTGTCGTTCAACTGGTCAATAATCGAATCAAGCGAAGCCGGCTCATTGCATTTAAGTTTAATGGTGTTTTTCGTAAGGTAAGCTTTCCTCACCACCTTTTCGGCAAGCGCTTCGGGATAGGTAATAATGATGCTGTTCTTCTTTACCGAACCAATCCGTTTCAATACTTCCGTCCGCAAAAGTATGTTGGTGCTGTCCTGGTGAAGGAGATCGTGAGCACGCTTGTAGGAAGCAGGATAGAAAAGGATTTTCTTCTTATGAAAACTGTCGCCCTTCTCATTGAACAAGCTCTCCAGGTCGTTAAGAAAATAAGCGGCAATTTCCTTATCCGGTAAAATGATTATATGGTCCCCACCGAGTTTCTGAAAAACAGCAGCAGCCACCATAGCTCTTGAAGAACCCGAAAGTCCTGCAAGGCATGCCCGGAATCCTGCAATGTTTTCAAGATTATTTGTAAGCCGGTCGAGCTTATCATCTTTTATATAAATATCGGTTAATTCGGAAACTTCCATTGCAGATATCTGAATTGTTCTGAAATGTTGTCTGAGCCAGGATTTTTACTTTTTAAAATCCCTTGAAAAATAGTTCATGAAATACTCAGCCTTCTCCACCATGTGTTTTGAGCCGACGAATAATGGCGTTCGCTGATGCAGCGATTCGGGCTGGATTTCGAGTATCCTCCTGAATCCGTCTGATGCCTTGCCTCCCGCCTGTTCAGCCAGAAAAGCCACCGGATTGCATTCATACAATAACCTTAATTTCCCGTTGGGATTTTTCTTGGTTCCGGGATACATGTATATTCCGCCCCTGATCAGATTACGATGAAAATCGGCAACCAGTGAACCGATGTATCTTGTGGTATAAGGCCGCAGGCTCGAAGGTTCATCTTCCTGGCAATACCGGATGTATTCCTTTACACCTTCCGGAAAATAAATATAGTTGGCTTCATTGATTGAATAGATGTTGCCGCCGTCGGGGATTTTCATTTCGGGATGTGAAAGCAAGAACAAGCCTACCGAAGGATCGAGTGTAAAACCGTTGACGCCGTAGCCAGTGGAATAAACAAGCATAGTTGAAGATCCGTAAATGACATATCCGGCGGCAACCATTTTTGTTCCGGGCTGGAGAAGATCAGTGACATCACCGGAAGAACCTGATTCGGAAAGCCGGCGAAAGATAGAGAATACGGTTCCGATCGAAACATTCACTTCAATATTCGAACTGCCATCCAAAGGGTCCATCGCCACAACGTATTTCCCGCGGTTCGAAAGCTCATTGTCGAAGGTGATGAGTTCATCATTCTCCTCGGAAGCAATGGCACACACCATACCGCCATGTTTGAGCGCCTTGATGAACTGGTTGTTTGCGAATACATCAAGCTTTTTTTGCTCCTCGCCCTGAACGTTTACGGTTCCTTCATTTCCGAAAATATCGGCTATTCCGGCTTTGTTGATCTCCCGGTTAACAATTTTAGCTGCTATTCCAATATCATGAACCAGCCTTGAAAACTCGCCCGTTGCATAAGAAAAATCAGCCTGTTTTTCGTTGATGAATTCGATGAGTGTCTTCATGTACAAATTTAAGTGAAGAAATTAAAAGACGGCAAAAATAAGAAAGTTTGGAGTTTGGAGTTCGAAGTTTGAAGTTCAGGATTCCAGTTCCATGAGTACCGAATCAAATTAATTCTATATTTGCAGCCTTATTCACTGCAAAATTGAGCAACGTGAGCGACAGTCTTATCATTATCCCGACGTACAACGAGAAAGAAAATATCGAAAAGATCATACGTAAGGTTTTTTCGCTTCCCAAAGAATTTCATGTTCTGATCATTGAGGATGGTTCGCCGGATGGTACGGCCGACATTGTTAAGCGGCTGATGAAGGAGTTTACCGGCAAGCTGTTTATTGAGGAAAGGAAAGGAAAGCTGGGACTTGGAACTGCTTATATACATGGTTTTAAATGGGCGCTGGCAAGGAACTACGGTTACATTTTCGAAATGGATGCCGATTTTTCACACAATCCCGAAGACCTTCTCAGGCTTTATGATGCCTGCGCCAATCAGGGTGCTGATATGGCAATAGGCTCCCGGTATATCAAAGGGGTAAATGTAGTGAACTGGCCGATGGGGAGAGTTTTGATGTCGTACTATGCCTCTGCTTATGTTAGGATAGTTACCGGTATGAGCATCCGCGATACTACGGCCGGATTTAAATGCTATACGCGCAAAGTGCTTGAGGCCATTGATTTCGGGAGAATCAAATTTACCGGATATGCCTTCCAGATCGAAATGAAATTTACTGCCTGGAAACTCGGATTTAAGATTAAAGAGGTGGATATTATTTTCACCGACCGCACTGAGGGCACTTCTAAAATGAACAAGAGCATATTCAGGGAAGCCATTTTCGGCGTGATGGAACTCAGGATTAGAAGCATATTCAAAAAATACAGGAAAGTAGCCTGAAAGATTTCAGGTTTTATTAATTTAGCAACCGTTTATTTCCTTTTATCTTATCATTTTGTGAAATGAATACGGCTTACTTTATCGCGGGAGCAACCATTGTCAACGAAGGGGAAAAATATACGGGAAGTGTACTTGTAAGGAACGGGATTATTGAGAAAATTTACTATTATGATTCCGAAGAACGCTTTCCCGGATTACCGGATGATGTAAGGGTTATCAAGGCTCATGGCAAATTCCTGCTTCCCGGTGTAATTGATGACCAGGTGCATTTCAGAGAGCCGGGACTTACCCACAAAGGTGATATCTATACTGAAAGCAAGGCGGCTATTGCCGGTGGAGTGACTTCTTATATGGAAATGCCCAATACTTTACCCAATACCTTAACTCAGGAATTACTTGAAGAAAAATATAAGATCGCTGAAGAAAAGTCCCTCGCCAATTATTCATTTTATATGGGGGCTTCGAACGATAACATTGCTGAAATAGTTAAAACCAATCCGAATAATGTTTGCGGGATCAAGGTTTTTATGGGCGCCTCCACCGGTAATATGCTCGTGGATAACATTGACTCGCTGAACGAAATATTTGCCAAATCGAAAATGCTGGTCGCAGTACACTGTGAGGATGAAGAAACCATCCGCAGCAATGCAAAGCTTTTCCGTGAAAAGTATTACGATAACGTACCCATTGAAGCCCATCCTCTTATCAGGAGTGACAAAGCCTGTTACAAAAGTTCATTGCTTGCAGTAGGTCTGGCAAGGATATACCATACGCGGCTGCACATACTTCATTTGTCAACAGCTATAGAGATGTCGCTCTTCAATAATAAAATTCCCCTTACTAAAAAAAGGATAACTTCCGAAGTATGTGTTCACCACTTATGGTTCAACAGCAATAATTATACTGAAAAAGGACCTTTAATCAAATGGAATCCTGCCATCAAAACCAGAAAGGATCAGCAGGCGCTTTTCCAGGCTCTGCTCGATAACCGTCTCGATGTGGTTTCAACGGATCATGCCCCGCACACCCTTGACGAGAAAAACAACTCTTATTTCAAGGCTCCGTCAGGCGGGCCGTTGGTGCAGCATTCGCTTTTGGCAATGCTCGATTTTTATAAGTCGGATAAAATTTCTGTTGAAAGGGTTGTAGAAAAAATGTGTCATGCACCCGCTGTTTGTTTCCAGGTTGAAAAGCGTGGCTTTATTCGCGAAGGTTACTGGGCCGACCTGGTTATTGTGGATAGTGATCTTAAAACGCTGGTCGAAAAATCAAATATACTGTATAAATGCGGATGGTCGCCATTCGAAGGGCATACTTTCGGTTCGCAGGTAACGCACACCTTTGTCAATGGCAACCTGGTTTATTATAACGGACATTTTAACGAATCGGTAAAAGGACAAAGGTTGTTATTTGAGCGGTAAGCATCATAGCAATAATAGTATGAATATGAGAAAATTGATACCAGTATTAGTATTTATGTTCCTGCTTTTTTCGTGCATTTTAAAACCTTTTGAAGTTATCGAGGAAACCTGGCCTGACGGGAATCCAAAAATCGTTAAGTACTACAAAGATGAAAAGAAGGATGTGCTGGTAAAAGAAATCCGGTATTATGAAAGCGGCAGCAAAAAGATTGAAGGGAATTATCTGGGTGACCAGCGATCAGGTCAGTGGTCGTTTTGGTATCCCGATGGCACACTCTGGAGCCAGGGAGTTTATAAAAATGGAAAGGAAAACGGATTGAAGACTGTTTGGCACAAAAACGGACAGAAATACTATGAAGGCAATTCAATAGAAGATAAACGAACGGGTATCTGGAAGTTTTGGAATGAAGAGGGTGAATTGATCAAGGAAATTGATTATAATAAGGAGACGGGAAATTAAGAACTGATAATAACCATCATTTTAATCTTATTAAAATTTCCATAATAAAATAGTTTAAGTAATTTTGCCGCCTTCGCACAGGTATCAGAATCGGGGTGTAGCGCAGTCCGGTTAGCGCGCTTCGTTCGGGACGAAGAGGTCGGGAGTTCGAATCTCCCCACCCCGACAAAAAACGTTCTTTATAAATTTTGAAAATGGCGATTATTCTTTAAATCCCTCAAAATGAAACTATATATTGGGCGGAGTGTTGAAAAAAATTTGGGGGTGTAGTCCCGCCGCAGGCGGGACGCTTCGTTCGGGACGAAGAGGTCGGTCCCGCCAGCGGCGGGAGAATCTCCCCACCC
>JAGVPB010000014.1 GCA_020052415.1 Bacteroidales bacterium
ATTATTTGCAAATAAAAACCACTACCCCGAAGGAATAACCGAAGAGTATATCGCAGTATACAGAAGAATATTGAAATGGATTTTAGAACAAGCGTGTGATTTAAAACTTCATAACAATGAAAAGCAAGACCAAGAATTTTTAGATAGGGCAAAAGCAAGACTTAATGAGTTAGTATTTTTAGGGAAGATGATATTCACCGATGCTAATATTTATGCTGAGCAAGACATGATAGAAGATGTTGCTGAAGTTACTTTTGACGAAGACAACCTTTATGTTTTCGGACACAAACATCATTATAATTATATAATTCAAAAAATTCAAGAAGACTATGGCGTTCACTCATTCAAACATGTGGTTGATAAATTGGCTTTAGAAGATTTAAGCAATGCACTTGAAAAATGTTTTGGCATTAAATATAAGTGGCTATCAACCGTCATTGCACATATTCACGAAGCAAACAAAGACAAAGGTGGACAATATTGTGGCTTTGGTTGGGAGAGCCTTCCGTTAAGCGTAGAATCAATGTTTGGCGGTAATCCCGACCAAGCAAGATTTCTTTATAAGGGACTGACACTTGATAAATCCAACAAACTTAAACTGCATGATTTAGCATGTAAGCCACAAACAATGTATCGCAACCTGTATAGACCAATCTTAATTTGGAATATAGAAGGCGAAGACTTTGCAGTAATTGGAAAAAATGGATTTACCGAAAGCATAATCCAAATTGCAACAAATTGTATTCCGTGGGGGAAAGCTCCCGATGAATGGAATGCGAACAACTGTTTTAAGCAATATATCCACTCCAAAGAAGATGAGCATGACAAATGGCTTGACGATGAAGTTGAAAAAAAACTAAATGAGAAGTCATTACACCATCACAGAAATATAACTACAATTGATTCTGTAATTGGGAAAGTCAGCCTACTGATAAAAGATGTTGGTGAAATTGATTTCATAATTATCAATCACGAATCCAAAACAATTTTTGTTGCCGACAGCAAGCATCTTCAAGGTCGCTACGACATGATGACTCAAAAAAACGACTTTAGTAATTTCACAAAAGAAAAGGGAGGATATAATTTACAAATAAGCAATAAAATTAAGTGGGTTACGGACAACCTTGCTGATCTGGATTTCCATAATAAAAAGAAATACGGAGCTAATGAACCAACAATTGTTGGCTATAAAGTTGATGGTATATTCATCATAAACACCCCGACATTTTACATGTACAATTCCGACTTTAGAATTTACACAGTTGATGTTTTTACCGACATCATAACAGGAAATTTGATTGACCCAGAACTTACCGTAATTGTAGATACTGAAAATACTCTTACTTATTTCAACATAAGTTATCCATACTTTAAGAAACCAAACTACAAACTAATTGACAGCCTTAATACAGAAGAATAGCCAATTCAAACTTTTCTGCAAACCTGCACCGACAACGCTTCGTGAGAAGATTCGAGCAGCAAGTAATCGAGTAGGTTGCCCCACCAGCATAAGCTGATACATAAAACTCGTAAACTCATGTGTTCAAGCTATAACTTTTGGATAATCATCCCTTGTTCGTATCACCCTTTTGTCCAATAAGCAACTTCATCCAGGTTGAGAATAAAAATTCATCCTAACCACTCAATTCATCCTACTCACAAATAACTACTAACAATAGATTCAGAAGAAAGCCAAAGCTAAGTAACATAAAAAGAATTATATAACAGCCGCACAAGCCTCCCCTTCTCCCAACAATGCGGCCACCTCAACCAAAGCTCCTACCTGGCGCAAGTCTTGTGTGGTGTGTTATTTGGGGGTGACAGACTTGTGCCAGAATAACCAAAAAATCTTTACCTTTAGCTTATGAGTTCCAAATACAAATTTCGTAATCCAGAAAGTTTAACCAAACCACAAGTCAGCAACGAAAAAGGTTTTTACAGTATCTTGTGCAAGATGGGAAAAAGCTAACAACTAAGAACAATTATTTTTCCTGCCCCGTCTGAAATAAATTTCAAAACATTTCGTCATTAACGCAGTTTAAATTACAACCCATCGGAAATTTTCCTGTCTATGGGTTCAATTAATTATCAATTTAACTTTAATGAAAATAAATTTGCTGAAGCTGTTTTTAGCTTCTGTTATAAGCGCCGGTTGTATTTTTAGCTATGCCGGAGACGAAATTGGTGGTAAAAAAATAACTGTCAGCGGCCACATCCGTGACAAAAATTCGGGAGAGGATTTGATAGGCGCCACGGTTTTTGTGAAAGAACTGAAAACAGGTACTTCTTCAAATATTTACGGGTTTTATTCCATCAGCCTCGATGCCGGTAATTATAATCTCGAATATTCGTATGTCGGGTTTGAACCGGTTCAGAGAACAATTGACCTGAAGGAAAACCTTACGATTGATATTGAGCTATCGGAAAAAGAGCAGGAGCTGCAGGAGGTCGTGATCACCGGAACAGCGATCAATGATAACGTTACCAAAGCCGAGATGAGCACGATCAAGATGGATACCAAGACCATAAAGCAAATTCCAGCGCTCATGGGCGAGGTGGACATCATCAAGGCCATTCAGCTATTACCGGGAGTTCAAACCATTTCGGAAGGCAGCTCGGGATTCAGCGTTCGTGGGGGTAGTCTCGATCAGAACCTGATACAATTGGACGAAGCCACGGTTTACAATGCATCGCATCTGATGGGTTTCTTTTCGGTATTTAATAACGATGCCATTAAGGACGTAAAACTTTACAAGGGCGACATACCGGCTTCGGCGGGCGGAAGGCTTTCATCGTTACTTGACGTGCGAATGAAAGACGGCAATGCAAAGAAATACAGCGCTACCGGAGGGATTGGCACCATTTCGAGCCGGCTTACCCTGGAGGGTCCGATCATAAAAGATAAAGCTTCATTCATCATATCCGGCCGCCGGACTTATGCCGATCTTTTTCTGAAGCTCAACAGCGACCCTGCTATTAGTAATAATACTCTTTACTTTTATGATTTCAATGCCAAGGTCAACTATAACATCAATGAAAACAACAGGGTCTTTGCTTCCGCTTACTATGGTAAAGATGTTTTTAAAAACCCTGATTTTAAAATGCTTTGGGGAAACCGGACTTTTACTTTCCGGTGGAATCACCTGTTTTCGAAAAAATTGTTTTCCAATTTCACCCTGCTCCACAGCAAATTCGACTATCAGCTTGGTGTTCCAGAAGGCTCGGCGAATTCGTTTGAATGGATCGCTAACCTCAAAGATTACGGAGCCAAGGCAGATTATACATACTATTTGAACACAAATAATACATTGCGGTTTGGTGTAAGCGCCATTTACCACAATTTCATTCCCGGCACAGCAAGGGGGCTTGGTTCGGATGCATTGCTTACGGAATACGAGGTAGAAAACAACAATGCACTTGAATCGGCAATTTATATAGGCAATGAGCAAAAAATCGGACCCCGCCTGATCGCAAAATACGGCTTGCGGTTTTCGCATTTCGTGAATGTTGGAGAATCAACAATATATAATTATGATGAACATTACATCATGGTTGATTCAACAGTTTTTGCAAAAGGTGAGTTTTTCAGTCCCTATTATGGTTTTGAACCCAGGGTTGGCCTCACGTATATCATTAATGAATTATCCTCAGTAAAAGCAAGCTATGCCCGAACGAGGCAATACATTCATCTCGCGCAGAATTCAACCGCCGGAACACCGATGGATATTTGGTTTCCATCGTCACCTAATGTGAAACCGCAGATCGCCGACCAGTATGCACTTGGGTACTTCAGAAATTTCAGGGATAATGCCATTGAAACCTCGGTGGAGGGTTATTATAAGAAAACTAAAAATGCCATTGATTTTAAGGATCATGCCGAACTCCTTCTGAACCGCCTGTTCGAAGGTGAATTAAGGTTCGGGGAAGGACAGGCTTATGGCCTTGAATTCCTGGTGAGATACCAGTTGAGCAAGTTTTCGGGCTGGGTGAGTTATACCCTGTCGCGTACAGAAAGAAAAACAAGCACTCCTTATCCTGAAGATGGCATCAATGACAACAAAACTTATCCGACAACATACGACAAGCCGCACAATGTGTCGGTAGTTCTAAACTACAACCTGAGTAAGCGCATACTGCTTGGTGCAACCTGGGTTTATAACACCGGTTCAGCCGTCACTTTTCCAGTGGGCCGGATTGAATACGGGAATAAATACATTCCAATCTTCAGCGAAAGAAATGGATACCGTATGCCCGATTACCATCGTCTGGATGTGTCAGTTACCCTGCTGAGTAAGGAAAAGCCCGGACGCAGATTTAACTGGGATCTGAACTTTTCCGCTTATAATGCTTATGCAAGGAAGAATCCCTGGGTGATCAATTTTAAATCATCGTCCGAAAATCCGAATGAAACGTACGCTGAAATGATCTACCTCTTCAGCATAGTACCTTCAGTAACTTTTAATTTCAGATTTTAATTTTATAAATATACCGCGAATGCAAGAATATAATGTTTTAAAACAGTCAGGAAATATACCATTACGGGCATCAGAAAATAATATGTGGGGAACAGGTCCT
Source organism: Bacteroidales bacterium (assembly GCA_020052415.1). Taxonomy (GTDB): domain Bacteria; phylum Bacteroidota; class Bacteroidia; order Bacteroidales; family JAADJA01; genus JAADJA01. The sequence continues at coordinate 4,576 of JAGVPB010000014.1, forward strand.
AAACAATTTTCAAAGATCAGAAATATTACTATGGTTCAGATTAAAGCTATTTTTCTTTTGACAGGAATATTATTTTTTATGACTTCCTGTACAGAGAAGATTGACATTGACCTGGGGACGACTTTTACCCGGTTTGTTGTAGAAGGTGCCGTCACTACCGATACCATGAGACACCATGTAAAGTTATCAAAATCCATTGATTATTACAGCCAGACTGATATTCCGGCAGTGAGTGATGCGGTGGTTACAATTGATGATGGAATTACTACAGTGATTCTTGAAGAAAATGACACCCTTCCCGGATATTATGAAACACCTGCTGATTATTACGGAATACCCGGAAGGATATATCATTTGAATATTGAATTGCAGGAAGCCATCAACGGGCAAACGAATTATTCGGCTTCCTGTCTGCTCAATCCTGTAGCGCCCATTGACTCGATCAACGTGGTTTACAAAGAGGAGTGGGAAGCCTGGGAACTTCAAATTTATGCCTGGGATCCGGGGGCTATAAACTTCTACTCATTTTATGTTTACAGAAATGGCGACTTAGTGACGGATACTATTAATGAGATAGGAATTTCGGATGACAAGTATTTCAACGGGAATTTCACTTATGGAGCGCCTGTCTATTACTTTATTAAGGATGACCCTACCGAAAATGTTTTTCCGGGCGATACCATCACTCTCCAGATGGGCGGAATTACTGAGGAATATTATTATTTCGTCTATGACGTGATCATGGAAACATTCGAATACCGTAATCCGCTTTTCAGTGGCCCGCCTGCCAACATCAGTACCAACATCACGAATGGCGGCATGGGATTCTTTACAGCTTACGCGGTGTCGTATGCAACGACGGTTTACGAAGAATAATTCCGGTGTGTTGTGTGGAAGTATCTTAAAGCACGTAAACTTCGAAGTGAGGCGTTTGAAATAAAGGGAGGAAATGGAGGTACTACAACAATGATAAATTGAAAGTTTTAAATAACCTTCTAAACCTTTTCCTTATATTTTTTTTGTAGAAATCACCAGGTTCGTTTGAATTCAGCATATCATCTATAACGGTTTCAGGAACTTCAAAATACTGATATATGAAACCACCATTATCTGAAATATAAAGAGTTTTGCTTTGTTTGTTGTATTGATAGCCCCTCATTATACCCGATGATATTTCTACGTATGGTAACTTTTCACATGTATTTTGATTTTCAATTGCTTTCATTTTTTTACTATAATTAAAATTCTTCCAATAAAACTGCGATTATTTACAACTTGGAAAAGAAAGCAGACCGCTAACTTTTCTTCATGTATGTACTGATTAAAGACAAAATAGTTTCACAATTGACGGAATTAAAATTAAGATGAAGTTGATTGAGAATGTCTGTCAAAGTTTACTTATAAATTGGAACAAAAACCAGGAACAGGCTACAAGATAAAAGTAAAAAGATAAAAGTAAAAAGTATTGAGTCTTAAGTCTTTAGTCAGGCAGAAAATGCAAGGTCAAAAGAAATCCTGTTAGTACTATGATCATACCACCGCTCAGGCTAATTTACATGGGATTTCTCCCTTCAAAAACTCCATTGCATTCCGTTTTTTCCGGTCGAAATGATACAGGTTGTGGAAGAAAACCAAGAAGTAGAAGCTGTCTCAAAAGTCAAAAAAGACGGTCACATTGGTTCATATCGGGTTAAAGGAATTGATCATCTCATAATCCGGCATCAACCGGGTTCTCCAAATCATTCTCGCCGTCATCAAGTTCCTTCAGTATCCTGTTTACATCTTCCTCTGTAGCTGAAAGCTTCAACTTACATAACCGGATAAGCTCGGCGGTACGTTTTACTTTTACCGACAGTTCGTCAACTGAAATCTCTCCTTTTTCAATTTCGCCGACAATGTTCTGAAGCTCCTCGAATGCCTCTGCATACTTAATTTTATCACTCATCTGACTTCTTTTTTTTTGATTGAACGATACTTTCTATTTTCCCTTTAAATACAATAGTTTCCAGTATATCGCCTTCCGTTACCTGTTCGATTGACCTTATCGCTTTGCCTTTCAGCAGGGTTATACTGTAGCCCCGCTTCAACACATTTTTCGGATCCAAAATGGCCAGTCTTTTCTCAAGGTTATCCAGTGAAATACCTGACCTGTCAGTACTGAACGCGCTATTTCTTTTCAAACCCGATCTTTGCTGATCCAGGATGAGCTTTTGATGATTCACACAAGTGCACGTCCATTTTCCGAAATCCTTACGTATTAACGCAAGTGCCTCCCGCCTTCTTCGGAAAATATACCGCGGTTGATGCGAAAGCGACAAAATATGACCCGAAAGCCTATAACGGTTCAGGTTTAATAAATTCATGGTGACTGAACGCAACAATTTGGTTTCAGAGCCCAGCATCACCTTTTCTTCTCTCACTATCCTGATGGTTCTTTCAGCAATCCGGTCGTGTGCCTCAACAATGCGGTTCTGAAATTCGCCAAACTTTCCGACAAGAAACTCGGCAAGGTGGGTTGGAGTGATCGCATTTTCAAAGGCGACCATTTCAGTCACCGTTTCATTGGTTGCATGCCCTATTCCCGTAATCACAGGAAGAGGGAACAAGGTAATTTCTTTCGCCAGCTGATAATGATTATAGCACGAAAGTCCGATATCGCCTCCGCCGCCACGGATGATGGCCACTACATCGAAATGCCGGGCAACTTTTCTGATCCTCCGGAGTTGGCCGATGATGGCTGAAACAGCTTTTTCTCCCTGCAGTAACGAGGGAAACAGCATGTAAAAAAACCGGAATCCGTAATTTTTACCGGCGCTTCCGAGGACCTCCAGGAAGTCGGCATATCCCTTGCTCGTCTGAACCGAAATCACGGCAATGCGTTGTGGCATCAGCGCTAACTTAAGGAATTTATTCTTATCAAACATACCTTCCTGCTGAAGCCTCGTAATCGTTTCCTGTTTCTCTTTCTCAAGATCACCGAGTGTGAAAGCCGGGTCAATATCTATAATCCTTAGCGCCAATCCATATTCGGGGCGAAAGGTGATGTGGGCAAGGAAAAGGATTTTAATACCATCTTTAAGCGGTTCCTTCAGTATCCTCAGAAATTCGGCGCTGATCTTCTGATAATCATCGCTCCAGATATTTGCCCGGATTTGTGCGATAACCTTTCCGCCGGATTTTTCAACAAGATCGGGATAGCAATGCCCGGAATGCGGATAATAATTCAGCTTGTTCATCTCTGCTTTGATCCAGTACGAACTTTTGTAGCGATCTGATATCGTTTTCTGAATGCTTTTCGCTACTTCAAGCAACGAAAAAATTTTTCTTCCGCTGATCTCTTCCGCCATGTGTTATGAATTAATTACCGGTATCGTGATGTGCCGGTGATCTCTTTTCAAAATTAATGTATTTATAAATCTGTCTCAAAGGTACTTTTTTAGATCACATTTCATGTTGAGACATCGGCGTGAGCTCAGTCGAACGCCTGTCGAAACATGAATCAATCTCAGACTAATTTATTCTTGCTTCACCCCTCCCCCTTCAGCTTAAACTCTGCCTAAGCCGGACATATTCAACCTGGCTACAGCCAAATGTCATTTAGTTAATCAATCTGCTAAAGTTCAATTTCACCCCTCCGGGGTTTTGGTTAAGTAATTGCAAATCATTTTCTAAAATAATATCGTCCCTTCGGGATTATTAAAGCCTGAAAGGCTGATATTATTATAGGATATCAAATAACGTTAAGGAAAATAATCCTGAAAGGGTGGCATTTGTTTACAAATCCTTCTTAATGTAATGACATTGGGCGACAGTCTGGAAGGAAAAAGGAAAAAACTTTAGAACAGGGAGAAGAAGAAAAGATATGCAAATAAATTTATTTACAATCGAGTAGACGGCCGGTGAGCCTTTAAGCCCACCGGAGCGCCTCCTGGCAAAGCCATCCCTTAGGGACACAATAAGTAAGGCCATGCATGGTCGAGCCACCCTACCCAATCCCACCTGAAGCGGGGATAAGCTAAGACGCCGTGTTGCACATCCTGCCCCACCAAAGTCGGGGGAAGCTCGCCCAGTAATTTTATAGTCATCATTCAAAAAGAAGGCAGAAGATCGGTTTCATGAATATTCTTTATTTTTACTCCAGCAAACTAAAATATCTCACCCATGACAAAAACAAAGGGACATCACAAGGGTTTGTTATAATAAAAATAAGTAAAAATTTCTTATGACAGTCCGGCAACAAAGCAAACTAAAACTCCTTGCGGCGTTTATTGCTATCTATTTTGTCTGGGGTACTACCTACCTTGCAATTAAGGTTGCGATAGAAACGATACCACCTTTCCTGATGATGGGGATGCGGTCGCTGATTGCCGGTGCTGTGCTGTACACATGGGGACGATTGCGCGGCGATGCGAATGCTACACGGAAGGAACTCCCGAGGTTACTATTAATTGGAACTCTCTTTTTTCTGATTGGTCATGGCGTGTTAGCGTGGGCACAACAAACGGTACCGTCGGGAGTTGCAGCGCTGCTCATCGCTTCCGAGCCCATTATCCTTGCTCTTTTTGAGCCGTTGTTCACAAGGGAAGGCAGGGTCGGGAAACGCACCGTGCTTGGGATGCTTATTGGCGTGGGCGGAATTGCCGTCCTCGTGATGCCGCAAGGATTCGACTTTAAAAACGCTAATCTGCTCGGCTCATTCGGAATCCTTATCTGCACCTGTTCGTGGGCAAGCGGAGCCATTTATGCACGGGTTGCAAAGTTACCGCGTTCGCCTTTGATTACCGGTGGTTTGCAACTCCTGTTCGGTGGTGTGTTGTTGATTCTCGTAAGTGCCCTGTTGGGCGAGTGGTCTGCTTTTACATTTTCGAAAGTCGAAATCCGGTCGTGGATAGGGCTGGCATACCTCGTCCTGTTTGGCTCGGTTATCACGTTCTCTGCTTATACATGGCTTCTGACCATCACAAGTGCAACACGAATTTCCACGCACACATTTATCAATCCTGTTGTTGCGGTAATTGTCGGATGGGCATTTGGCGGCGAAGCCCTGACATGGGAAATGCTGGTTGCCACCGTGCTCATTGTCATTTCTGTCTGGCTCGTGCTCTTCCGGAAAGCGGTTACCGTGAAAGATGCCGTGAAAGAAGCTGCCTTGAAGGGAACTGTGGGGGAGCCTTAAGGATTTGGACGGGCTATGATAACATTTTCCTCAGTATTACCTGGCATAAATGCATAATATAAGGGGTTTCCAGCCTGAATGAAAGTATTCATTTTTTCGGGCAGGTCTCCCTATGGAGAATTATTGCACACTTTCGATTGCCAGATTAAGTTTATTTGTATTTTTAAACTTCTAATAAAGTCGAATTTTTATTTTATCTTTGAGATAAATTATGAAAGATGGAAGATAAGGTGAAATATTGGACAGACCTTTCCGAGTATGATATGGAAACTGCAGAAGCAATGCTTCGTAGCAAGAGATATCTTTATGTTGGTTTTATGTGTCATCAGACCATCGAGAAAATATTATCATGGATAAAAGCGAAGCTATAAATAAAGTGAAAGAATACACCACATTGCTTAAGAAATATTTCCCTCTTGAGAAAGTTTACCTTTTTGGTTCTTATGCAATGAACACCTATCGAACAGATAGCGATATCGACGTTGCTATTGTTGTAAGCCATATTGATGGAGACTTTTTTTCAATTCAACCCTTGCTTTGGAAACTGCGAAGACAAATAGACGATAGAATTGAACCTATCCTTATCGAAAGAGAAAATGATAGGGGAGAATTCTTGAAAGAAATCCAAAAAAACGGAATAGAGATAGTGTAAAAACAACTAAGCCCATTCGAATAGACGGTCAGTGAGCAGTTAGACCCACCAAAGCGCCTCTTTGCAAAGCCATCCCCTTGGGACACACCATCCCCCCTTCATTATTTTAAATCACAATTTCCTCAATTCAAACTTCTTTCCCTATCTTTGAACCTCTGGTTTGGGGGACGGCGGATAAAACACTGAGATGTTACCAGCAATATTGAATTAAAAACAAAAAAATAACAATTAGAAACAAATGAAAAAGATTTTTTTACTTCTCTTAACGACATTTTTTTTAATAAACCTAAATGCTCAAAATATATTTCCAGTGAAATTAGCAAAATGTAAAACAAGTAGGTTTTGCTTAGACTGTGGAGATACTAAAGTCAGCTATTCTGAAATTGATTTTGATGCATTAATACAAAAACTTAATGAAACATTATCGCTGAATGGTATTACGGGTGTTGTTAAATTTCAAGTTCTTGTAGATTCTATGGGGCAGGGTTGTGTTTTGAGTCACACTGACCAATCTAACAGCACCATAACGAAAAAAATTATTAAGGAATTAAACAAATTTAACAGATGGAATCCTGCCATTACTAATGGGAAAAAGGAAGAAAAGACCTCTGTAACGTTAGTTTTTACTATAAAGGATAATAGAATTTCTGGTCAAATTGAAAGAGTAGATATGAAGGCTTTTAAAAAATCATTCGATAGGCCAACAAGTCCAGAAATTTTTAATAAAGCCTACAATTACAAGAATGAGAACTTAATAAATTATAAAATAACAGCTTGGAATATAAAAAACTCAAATCTTCCAAACAACATGAATGACAACATTACAATTGACAAAAACGGGTTAATCTGGCTTACTATTGATGAAGGCTTAGTAACATTTGATGGTAAAGAATTCAAAAATGCTGAACAAAATATAACAGATAAAGGTAAATTCTTCTCGTATTATGCAATTGCGACTGACAACAGTAATACGAAGTGGGTTTATGGAACAAAGAATATTTACAGCTTTGACAATGAAAAATGGGTGAAATATGATACTACTGAAATTGGAATTGACTATGCGTATGAAATTGTTAATAATCCAAAAACTGGAGAAGTCTTTTTCTGTTCCGATAAAGGGTTAACAATTTTGAAGGACGGTAAATGGTCCCATATTAATAAAGAAAGCACCAAGGAACTTCCATCAAATAGAGTTGCTTTTGCCAAAAGAGATTTACAAAATAGAATTTGGATTGGTACATATAGTGGTTCAGCAATGATTGATACAAATGGTGTTGTAACAAATTTTGAAAACTCAAAAACCATTTTAAAAGGGAAAACAATAACTTCAATGGACGAAGATGAAAATGGAAATATTTATTTTTCTCTTTACGAATTTGACCGCAAAGACAAACAAAAAGTAAATAATGACGAAGGAGTAGCGATTAGGTATGCTGATGGAAATTTTAAGCAGTTTACAACAGAGAATTCAGGAATACCTTTTAATCACACAACTTGCGTTCTCTACGACAGGAAAGAAAAAGTCCTTTGGATTTCAACAGATAGGGCTGGTTTAGTTAGATATGACCTTAAAGATGGTTGGGAAAACTACCATAATGAAAATTCTGAAATTCCGACATCCTATGTATCAACTATGACATTTGACAATGAAGGAAATTTATATTTAGCAACAAGACAAGGATTGGTAAAGATTGAAAGGAAATAAAAAATACTGCTGGTAATAAATAGGACTCTGAGCGGTCTGAAAGACCCAGCGAGGAGCCGGTGTTGAACTACATCCCATACCATAAGCCGGAAGTTAGATTTTCTATGCACTTAAAGAAGGTTTTGGAAATTTTAAAAGTTATAAAGTTTAGTCGTACTTTGCCGTATTGCAGGTTATTTTGCTTTTTGGGTAGCCTGGGCCCTCCGCACCCTCAAGTAGCCCGCAGGGCTTCCATATCAATAGAATCCGAAATGAATTGAATGTTTTGTCCATAGGACATTAACAAAATTCTTAATCTAAAATTTTATCTATGATAAATTCCCTACGGGAAAGCAATCTCTTTCGAAGGTTAGTTGCTATTGAGATATATGCCCTACGGGCAAAAGAACCAAACCAGTAACCAGTAACCAGTCGGCAATGAGCAGTCGGCAGTAGACAAAGGCAAAGTCACACTCACACACCCACAACTCAAACCCAACTCCATGTCGATGCGAAGCGAAGATCCCGCCAACGGCGGGGCTACATGCTCCCTGCTCCATGCTAAGTAACCAGCATCCAGTAACCAGCAACCAGCAACCACCACCGAATTTAAACAGCTATAGAAATCCCCGGATCAAAAATGATATTCAACAGCTAAAAGCAATTTATTAAATTGAACATTATCCGCCTGCAGTGCCGCGTGATCTACTGCTAAAGGAAAACAGTAAAAGTGAGAAAATCCTGCCCTGATCCCGATTTTATTTTGATCGTATCCTGCCAGCAAAGAATAAATCTGACAATGATACAATTCATCTTCGTGGGCGTATTCCTTGTTTACGGTTAATTCAGCATTTATGGTCAGGAATTTATGGGTGATCCTGGTTCCAAAGATATAATCAAGATTTACGAAATCAAATTCCTTTCTTTTTTCTTTTGCTGAAAAGTCATTCCTTCGCAAAGTAAAGTATGCATAGTAAAGTGTGTTTTCTTCTTTTGTCGGCCGGGCAAGGTAGTCATCTCCAAAGGCAAGAGTTAATGTTGTGAGATTCCTGAAATCATCAGGCACAGAAACCCTTGTATGCCCGTCTTCGGGAGGAATTCCCAAATCTTCACTGTTGTACGTCAGGCTGTTATAGACGGTATGATCCGCGTGTAACAATTGTATGGATATTACACGGATTTTAGCAAAAAACGAAAATTCAAATCCGATGGGATAGTTTGTTGCATAGAGATCATCATTTGTAATATGGTTATAACGCAAGCTCACACCTGCCTGTATTCTCGACCATGTGGTATCATTAAACCACCATGTCCGGATAATTTGTAATCCGGGGATGTACATACTGCCGGTACCTTTCGTGTTGTCATAAACCTTCACATGCATCGGCGATGAATCTACAATTTTCGGGATTTTTGCACCGCCGGTCATAAATGCATGGAATCCGATTCCCCATTCGGTGTTTTTCAAAAATTTACGTTTTGCCTGGTTGAACCTGACCCTTCCTGAAAGATTGAAGTTGTCGAAAAGATTGGGAAGCGTGCCTTTATAATTTAAGAACGAATATGATTTGAGACCCAGCTTGAGGGATTCGGATTTGGACAAAGATGATCTCAGGTTGGAATACAGATCAAGGGTTTCGTGAAAATACTGGCTTTTTACAGTAACAAGCAAGCCGCAAAAAATCAGAACCAGCAGAATTTTGTTCATCCGGGTTTTATTTAATACAATCCCCGTATCTTCGCATAATTACTCCAGCACATAATTAATCACCTTATTTCCGTATCCGGTTACGAGGTTTGTTTTATCATCATTGTTAAGACTTCCAATCACAAAAGGCGTGTTACCATTAATAGCCAGGCTTGTAAACATCCGGCCGTCTTTATTAAATACAGAAATCTTCTTCTCCCCTGTCGTCACAACACTAAGAAAAATTTCATTCCTGATGTTTTTAAAAACGACAGGATTACTCATTGCATTGTCCTGCAACTCAAATTCAAGGATTATTTTTTTGAACCTGTCGTAAACCGTTAGCTTATTCCCGTCAACAAATATAAAATCCATACTTTGATCGCCATTAATATCGCTGTAAAGAAAGAAATGATTCTCCGAAAAATCTCCAAATTTTGTCGTACCGGTTTTACCTTTATCCGTAATATAAACAAGCTGGCCTTCAGAGTTTGTCGTTAAAAAAATCCCTTTATCGTTTGTTTGATTGATATAAATTTCTGAGTTTTTCGCTTTGTTTAATTTTTTCTTAACCGCTAAAATCTCCTCCCCTTTCCTGTTTACAAAAGTTACATTATTGTTCCCGTCGGTTATTACGATATAATTTTTATTCCCACTGACAAGATATTCAATCTTCTGATTGACTTTTATACCGGATTTCACCTTGTTCCAGCCTTCCACAGGTTTACCATGGATATCAAAATTGTGAATCTTATTGTCCGTTAGGGCAATCAGGAGGCGGTAATCATTGTTATTTTCGTAATCCAAAACAGCGACTTCATTTGTAGCGGATGCAGGCAACCTGACAGGGTATCCCTCCACATTATTGCCGCTTTCGTCAATTATTACAAAATAATTCTCAGTATTAAAAAAATACTGCTTCCTGCCATCTTTGTAGTAATTCACTTCATTAACACGGCTCACCGGCGCTTCTATGAGAGGTATTTTCCACATAATTTTACCTGTATGATCCAGCCTGTACATGTAGTTTGAAGAATCAAAAACAATGATATTCAGTTTCCTGTCTTCTGGATTTCGGGTTAGGAATGGTGTTCCGATGATCTTATTGCCGGGTTGGGTTTCCCAACCGGCAGGTATGATTTCCTGGTAAGCCGGGTTGTATTTCAGATACATGCTGGTATAGAACATATCGCTCACATGGCTGAATTGAATAGCCAGAGCTTCAAAGTTCCTGAGGGCTGCCTGGTTTATTGAGACCTCTCCGGCAATCCCGCTGTTCAGGTTCTGTGTTATCTTACTCAATGAGTTCCTGAGGTTGCAATACAAAAACACATTTGACTTTTCCGAAATGTTATTCGAGAATGCTTTATAGTTCATATTTTCAGCGAGGGTTTTTTGCATATAAAAACTGCTGATCAGTTGAACGAGTGCATCAGGAGAATCGGCAAACACTACGTAATCCCTTATTGTAGTGAAATAGGGACAATTGACATCTTCGAAAATATCACCAAAGAGCAATTGGAACAATTGGGGAATATCGAGTTTTTTAATCACATAATCCTCATATTGCTGATGGAAGGCCTTTTCACTGCCTGCAAGCAGAGCATTATTGCACACCCTCAACAGAGATTCATTTGCCTTTACTATGTCAGAAGCATGAATTACAATGTAGTTCCGATTTTCTCCCGGCCCCTTTAATACATCGGCACGGGCCGCTTCGTGTCCGAACCAGGAATAAAATTCTCCTTCAATGTCTGTTTTCCAGGATTTATTTAAACCGGACATTTGTTTTTCAACACTTTCGAGGCTGCCGTTAGCCCTGCGATATTTTTTTAGAGCTGAGCCATATTGTTTAAAATCTTCAAGACCAAGATGTACCAGGATTGAAACTTCCGATGGCAGGATTTCCGGGATCAGGATGCTTTGGGGTTCCTGGCTCAGGAGGTCCAGCCATTGATCATCAGAACCGGAGCAAACCGTGTAGCCATTCAGGAACAGTTCTTCCGGCTTAACGATCAGGTCGGTGCCTGTCCACCGGCTGAATCCGGCCAGCTTATCTGCGAGCTTATGGGAATTTGTGCCGGTGAGTGCTTTGGCAAGATTAGCAAATTCGGGGAAGTTTAAATAAATGTTGGCATCCACATTTTTTCCTGCGGTGATTTCAATCTTTTTCAGGTTTTCATCCGAATTCAGCGGTTTGCCCGATTCGATTTGTTCAACGGATTTTCTTACGAACGCTTCATCAAAGCTGCCGATGAACAGTCCTTTATAAACAGTGTAATTGAAAAACTTCCTGAATCCGGGTATATTAACCATCAATATTTCTGCCTTCATGAATTTCTTTTGCATCACGATGCTTTTTTCACCATTAACCCCAGTAATAAAACTTCTGATCGTTGGACCGTAGGCGGTAGAAGGGAGTTCTGAAATATATAGAGTTCCCACGGAACCGGTGTCATTGTTGCAAATGCAAAGGACAGACCGGTGAAGTGCGGGGATGTTTTTGATAAGGCTGTTCCGAGACAGCAACGAATCGAAGGTCATGAATTGATGCTGAAATTCCTGGATGGATTCAAGGTTTGTAAGCTCTGCCCAAATGGGCGAATCACCGGCAAGCCTATGCATCAGCTGCGATGGATTGGTAAATTCAATAAAAATAGCGGTATTGTCAGGGATGGCCTGCGATGCTGTCAGAACCGGGTTTTTCATTGAACGATAGGAATTGTATCCAAAGTAGCCGCCAGCGACAATTACCAGAACCAACATACCGATAATAAAATATTTCCATAAAGGTTTCATCAGGCAATTGTTGTATTAAATTTCGTCTTAAACAATATTAGTATAATTTCGTTATAAAACATTAATGAAATACAAATCCGGTCTTAACCGTAAACTCCGCTTATCCTTGAAATACATTACTTTCACGTTTAAAAGCATAAGTCTAAATGACTAAAAAGAGTTTTCACGCCGGATTTCACAAAGATATAATTTTTGAAAGTGAATAAAACGAAAGACAAAATAATCCTTATTACCGGCTCCACCGATGGTATCGGAAAGCAGACTGCCAAAGATCTGGCAGTAACGGGTGCTGCGGTTCTTATTCATGGCCGGGATAATAAAAGGACCAAAAATACTGCTGAAGAAATTGCCGAAATGACCGGAAATAGCACCCTTGACTTTTTTGTTGCCGATCTTTCATCTTTAAACGAAGTGAAGCGACTAGCCGAAGAAATTCACAGCAAGTATTTACACATTGATGTTCTGATTAATAATGCCGGGGTTTTTCAACGACATAAAGAAATGAGTTCAGATGGATATGAAATGACCTTCGCGGTTAACCATCTGAGCCACTTTCTTCTTACAGGACTTTTAACCGATTTATTAGAGAAAGCTTACAGAAGCCGGATCATCAACGTATCTTCCATTGCACATGCAGATCATATTGATTTCGAAAACTTACAGGGTGATAAATTTTATGATGGTTATGAGGCTTATTCATTATCGAAACTCTGTAATATTTTGTTCACTTATGAAGCAGCGCGAAGATTACAACAGTCAGGTATTACTGTAAATTGCCTTCATCCGGGTGTGATCAAAACAAAACTATTAAGGACAGGATGGGGATTGGGAGGATCTCCTATTGAAACGGGTTCGAAAACATCAGTATATCTTGCTGCCTCTGCTGATGTTGAAAATGTGACCGGGAGGTATTTCTCCAACTTAAGGCAGGTTGCGTCTTCAAAGATATCACTCGACATCGTTATTCAAAATAAATTATGGCAATTGAGTGAGGAGATGGTTCATTCGTTCCTTTAAAATTTAATATTTTAATGAAATAACTGACTTCAAAATATGAAATTTTGCCAATTGAACTTTTTATACACCCTTACGTTAAAGCCATTATCTAAATGTGAAAAATACTACTTTTATGTTGTTGACAATTATTAATTAGTATCGTAAAGTTGCAATCCAAATAATTTTAAAATTTTTAAAAAATGAAAAAAGCGTTTTTATTTATTTTATTGTCAATTGTTTTTCAAACAGGCTATTCACAAAGAATCTATTTCTGTGATAATTACACAGCCACAGGTGAGCCTATCGGTCCGTCAACCAAATTGACCTGTCCGGCTGAAGGCGGGTATATTTACATCCTTTACCAGAACGGCGCTTCAAATTTAGCGACCGACAAGGTATTTCTTTATGTTGATAAACTTGCATCAAGTGATTATGTACCCTTTGATGTTAAAGATATTGCAGCCGACAAAACCAAAAACTGGGTGGTTTATGATTATAAATTTGCATCGCCGGGTGACTACCGGGTAATTTTTAAGGATTCCAATATGAAGGAGTTAGCCAAGGACTACGTTTCCCTGGTTCCTAAAGAAGAGATTGAGACAAGCAGTACTTCAGATGACGATTACCTCGATTATGACGATCCTACGAGTATGTTTTATTATACTTATTCAACCATAGAAGCATGTGTTGGAATTGACGCCTATACGGGTGTTCCCAATACCGTATCTACAATTTTTTCGATTGATCGCAGCCTCGGAGGAAGAATTACTTTTAAAGTTTCTAATCCAGGTAAAGATATTCATACTGACCAGTTGATAGTGTATATTAATAAAAATGACGCTTCCGGGGTATCACAAACCTTCGACACCAAATACTATACGGTTTCAGATCCAAGCCGCTCGTGGGATTCTTTCTATTATGATTTTTATTCGGAAGGTGATTATTCAATCAGTGTTTATACAAAGGACTTTGTTTTTATAAACACATTATCAATCAATTGTTCGTACAAATAAGATTACGTCCACTTCGAAAAGTAGTTTTGAACCACATACACAGAATCATAGGAATTCACATAGGTTTTTGCTTCATAATCAATTATGTGAGAATCTATGTGCCTTATGATCCTATGTGGTGAAATTATAATTGATTACTTTTCGGAGGGGACTCAAAATTTATACCTCAACAAAATAACAAACAAACAGAATTTTCCATACAGATTTTTTACAATTTCTTTTAAGTAAACCTGACTGTTGACAAGATAAACGAAGAAATAAATACCATTTACCGCGCGAAATATCCTGGTTCATTTTACCATGAATGGTAGTGGATTATAAATAAACTAATTAATTTTAATTTCTTCCACAAAGCGTGCAACTAACTTTCGATGCGGTATGTCTTTTCGGCGTAAATAAATAACAGGAATTTAACATAAATTTAAATCATGAAGTTCTCAAAAGAAAAAAACTGGAAGAGTGCGGGATTAAAAGTAATCAACGACCACAAAGGAAAAAAGAAAGCCTATGAAAGTTACCTGAAAATAGATCCTCATATTGCCGATGAATATGTGAAGTTTATTTCCAAACATCCCAATGCCGTTTATATTTCATGGGATAGTGAAAGGAAGAGGTTTGTAGCCTGATATCAACTTGTAGAATCTTCAGGAAAATAATTCTTCTTTGTTATAATACCATATCTTTCAAGTTAAAAAGGTGAGGTTTATCCCTGTCTGTATATAATACGAAGCAGTCAAAAAGCTATTTTTGTGAAAACAAATAACAGCACTTTAACAAAGAATGAAAAACCTGCTTTTTTATTTAACCATTAGCATCATCATTGTTTTTTCGTTCTTCCTTTACTCTTCGAACTTTTTTGCCGCCCTGAATTCCGATGATGCGATCACCATTCTGATGCTTCAATATTTTAAGCTGCCTGGTGACCTTTATTTCTGGGGACAGGATCGGTATGGTTCACTGATCCCACTGGCGGGGCAGTTTTTCTTTAAAGTATTTCATTTTTCGGCACTAACTTCAGAATCAATCACCCACTACATTATACTGGTCGCCGGATATCTTGCATTCAGCAATTTATTCAGGTCAAAATTCAACAGATTCATCTTTGCCATCGTTTGGTTTTTCCCGCCGGTCAGGCAGATTGATCTTCTCAGGTTCAATCTTGGTGTGGAATATAGCCTTATTGCAGTTGCAGTATATTTGTTAAACAGAAATTTATCTTTCAAACCGGCTATCCTGCAACACACCTGGAATGCCGGCGTTGTCATGATGCTGATACTGTCAGCCTGGGTTTCAGATCTTGCTCTGATTACCATAGTACTGCTGCTGTTTTTTCAAACCTATTACTATTTCAAAACCGCAAAACCGAACCGGATCACCTTTCGAAACACCATTCGGACTCTCGGAATTTGGTACCTACTTACGGGTATTATTGCCGGGACTGTATTTCTCTGGTGGGCTAAAAGCACAGGGACCAAAGCCCCTTCTTACAACGCTTTCGCCGGTTTCGGAACCATTATGAATTCTTCGGGTATTTTTCTCAAAACCATTTTCGATTTTCTTTTTTTCAGAGTCAGGGATCCGCTTACCGGCATATATTCATGGCTTGCAGTAATCCTGGTTCTTTCACTGCTCGTGATGAGACGAAAAATAAAACTTAATCCTGTTACAAAAAAATGGTTCCTTTTCTTCACATTGGATGCAGTTTTGATCTTACTGGTTTTGCTTTTATCGCAATGGGTAAGTTTGAACGCTGTTGCCCGCAGGTATTTCGTGTGCGTTTACATTTCTGCCTGGATTGCTTTTATTTTAGTTCTTGATAATTTTGAAATTTCACGGTTTAAAAGGTTTTTACAGGTTATTGTTTTTATAACTGTCATTGCAGGCGGTGCCGGAACAATATATACCCTTAAATATATCTGGCCAAAAACGCTGAAACCTAATGCAGAAATAGTCAAAGAATTCCGCAGCCTCGGCAACATCGGTATCATTGCTGATTACTGGAGTTCATATATCATTTCAGCCGTTTCACCTGACCAAATAGTAGCTACTGCACATGATAAGGCAACGGTGAGAAACAGGGAATTTGTGAAGGAAGTATTTAACCGTGAAAATATCTATGTTATCAACGGAAGCTGGCTTAAGACCTATCCAGATACACTTGTTCAGTTTGGAAGGGTGCTTATAAAAGACGGGGACCAGTTCAGGCTTGGAAATAGCAATATATGCAGGTACAGGTTAAAAGAATGACTGGCTTTTCATTTTTGGCTTACTGATGTCTTATCGCGAAATTGTGAGTAAACCGGTTAATAAAAACTTAATGGAACCGGTTGAAAATCAGGTTTCATCATCTTACCTTTGACAATCTTCTGAAAAGTTTAAGGTTAAAAAACTTATAGAATTAAATTTATTATCCACCAATTTAAAAATTAAATTTATGAAAAAGATTATTGTATTCATTATGATTGTAGTTTGCCTGCCGGCGTTCTTAAACGCACAGGGTTTGACATCAAAAAACGGAGTTCCGATACTGCCCGAAGAAGGTGAATGGGCCATCGGGATTGATGCTGTTCCTTTCTTTGTTTACATGGGTAATTTCTTCAACGGCAACCAGGGCAACGGAGCTCCGGATTTTGAATATACAGGAGCTTACCCTATGACTTTATATGTTAAACATTTCAAATCGCCCACCTGGGCAATGAGGGGAAAATTACGGATTGCCTACGATGCTTTCACTGACAAGGAATTTGTGATTAAGGATGCCACGGAGGTCGATCCTAATAACATGGTTGAGGATAAAGCCAGGCGCACAGGCATGGATATCGTCCTCGGAGCCGGCAGTGAGATGAGACGTGGAAAAGGGAGACTGCAAGGCGTTTATGGGGCCGAAGCTCTTGTGATGTTCGGATCTGAGAAGGACAAATTCGAATACGGCAACGCGTGGGACCCGGATATACCACATAATGTTACAAATTTTGGCGATAACATTCTGTACGGACCTGAAGGCTTTATCACAGAGAATAAAGCAGGTACTACCTTCGGAGTCAGTATCAGGGGATTTGTCGGTGCAGAATATTTCTTTGCTCCCAAGATTTCAGTCGGAGGTGAATTTGGATGGGGGCCGCTCCTCAAGTCAGAAGGTAAAGGAACAATGACCTATGAGTTTGAAGATTATAACCAGTCAACTGGTGATACTTTTATCAACAGCAGGACAGTCGAGACTGGCGGTTTTAGCGAGTTCGGCTTTTATATGGATAATCTGACCGGTGCTATTAACTTATTATTTTATTTCTGAAATTCTTGATTCTGTCTATATGAGATTGTAACGGAAGTTCTGGGCTACTTCTTTTGTTTTCATTTCTTCATCTGTCAGCTATCTTCTTTGAACCAGGTCTAAGAAGATCGCCAAATGATCGCTGAAACCGCCATGGTAGCTGAATCCTTCATAAGTCCTGAAGGGCTGTTTACCAAAGTGTACCCGGTCGTCCTCAAGTAAAAAATCCGGCGCGTAAACCTGCGCACCCTCCGGTGAAACAATGAGTTTATTACCTTCCAATAAAAGATTTCCAGAAACAATGAACTGATCAATCACACTCCAGTCTTCACGGTATTTGTTAGTTCCCATGTCAGCCTTTTTTTGAAGTACAACCATCATGTCAAATAAATCAGAATTATTTAATTCTTTTGAGTTGGTTTTAGCTCTCAGAACAGATTGAATGCTTTCATCCGAAGGTTCATCATTGAAATCGCCCATGATGATGATATTCGGGTCGCCATCTGCTTTTTGTAATGAATCAACCTTATTTCTGAGTACAGAAGCCACAAACATCCTTTTGGGTTTCGAATCTTCATAGCCTCCGTACCGTGACGGCCAGTGATTTACAAAGAAATGAACCGTATCGGCTTCACCCAGTATGCCTTTAATATAAAGAATATCCCTCGTTTTAAAGGCCGTATCATCATGCAAATTAATTCGGATGGGATATGAACGCAATGGACTAAACAGAGCGGGCCGATATAGGAAGGCAACATCTATCCCTCGCCTGTCGGGTGAATCAAAGTGAATAATTTTGTAACCTGAATTTTTCAAAGGAGTTTCATAAACCAGTTTGTTGAGAACGAACCGGTTCTCAATTTCACATAAACCGATTGCTGCGGGTGGATTCCATTCGCCGATACCCAGGATGACTTTGTAAATATTATTCAGTTTTTGATAGAATTTTTTATTGTTCCAGTGTCTTTCTCCTTCCGGGGTAAATTCATCGTCATTGGTAAGGCTGTCGTTAAAGATGTCGAACAGGTTTTCGACATTGTAAAATGCAATCCGGCTTTTTACAATGGAATCATGTGTTTGGCCAATTTCCTGAGCAGACACAACGCTTAGAACGGACAGCAAAATCCATAAAATTCCCACTAATTTCATTTAATTTACTTTCACATTTTTACAATTAATCCCGCCCTGATAATTCGCGGAGTATCATAATAATCGGGATTCATCAGCTTATATTGATAAAGCATCCGGTAGGTATCAGGATTGGTTGTACTATTGATGTTGTTTTGCCATTGCGGTGAACTCAGATATCCGTCATCATCGGGTATCCCGGTCTCCGGATTGATATAAAACAGGTTCTGTTTGTTGAACAGGTTCTCGATCCGAAGATAAACACTCACCGTCATGCCTGAGCGCGGCAATGAGAATCCTTTTTCGATCCTTATATTCACAAGGTCTATATCCGGGGAATACGAGTAATTCATGGTTTGGTTGGTCATTGTAGAATTCAGGAATACAGACGCGTTTGACAACTTCATACCGGCACGATGCTGATGATAGAGTCCGATGCCGGAATTTTTAAAAATGGCTCTTAACGCTTTACTGCCCGAAAACACAAATCTTCCCGTTTGGTAAGTAATATGTGTATTCCACACCACATCGGAGATGTTCATAAATGCCCTGTCTTCATCCGAAATAAAAGTTTTCGTTAGGGATGAGCCGGCTGCAATTCCTGATGATTTGGGAGAAAAATAATTTATGGAAACGGTGAAATTTTTAGTTTGAATCAATTCCTCATTATTCAGAATTGTAACGTAATCTCTCGGGTAAGCACCGATCAGAGTTTCCATGTAGTTATAATTTTTAATGAATACATGCAAATAAGAAACATCGGCGAATAATGTTTTATAAATTCTTGGTCTGATCCCGATATTAGCTTTATAAATTTTTATCGGTTTCAATGAAGGATTGTCCACAACTCCGGGGACATTGAATATAAAATAATATTGATCGGGTCTGAAGGTATGATAAGCAACCGGGTTTTGAGAATAGGAATTCAAATTAAAATAAATGTCCCCGTATTTGGTTTGTCGGTTTAAATTAATTTGCGGTAAAAACGATGTTATTGCTTTATAGTCTTCAAATACCTTTGAATTCACACTGACCTGTTGAGGATCCTGTAAAAGCGGTGAAATTCCAGAGCCTGCGTCAAGGACAGTGGGATCCTGAATCTCAACTCCATCAGCGTCGTACCAGGTATATTCGTTTCTATAACCCGTAATAAAAGTAGGGGAAGCAACATTATCTACATAAACTACATAATCACTACCCATATTTCCCGGATGATTAACAGGATCTCCCGACAGATTGCTTGTTTCATCAACGGTCCTTGCCGGATACAGGAGAAACGGATCTTTCAGTACCGGCTGATTGGCATTGAAATTATCAATCCTTAAGCCTAATGAAATGTCCAGTTTTTCCCATTTGAAATTATCTCCCAAATACACTGAAAAATAGGTTGGCCGGTAAGCATCAACCAAATAATTATCAAAAAAGCCATTTTCACTCTGTTTACCTTTCAGCTTATTGCCGGAATAATCATAACCCTGAGCATTAACAATATAATTTCCATCGTTCAGTAGCTCTGTCGGTGAAAACATATCAAGAGTAAATAAATTTTCAGGGACTATCATTGATTGCATCTCACCATTTTTGTCATAATAATCAATGGTGTTGCTGATCATATCATACGAATCGGTGAGGATAAAATCCAGCCCGTCAACGGGAAGTCCAAGTTTTTGTCGCAGGTTATTATCAAAATCAAATTGCGCCACTTCATCGTACTTCCTGTAGTAATAAATGATATTATCAGAAGCAAGCTGATCCAATTGAGGATTTTCCATGTCCAGTTCCTTAAGATGAAAATTAGTAAATCCCCTCATCTTATTCCACAAATTCACTGGATTGATTGTGAAAGCCCTTTCAACTTTGTTTAAATATTCCGCTCCAGCAAAAAAGTGATGCGATTTATAATCCACATTCACCTGAAATGTTCCCCTGTACTTTTCCTTTTCAGAATAACCATAATTCTTACCAATCGTACCCTGACTGTTCCATAATCCATATATTTTATCCGGGTTGTCACCGTTCAATAGCCCTCCTCATAATTGTAACTGATCTGAATTGCTCCAGTATTGTACCTCCGGATAAAGTTCATAAATCTGCTCAGTAAATCGTGCTGTTTCCGGATTATAATTAAGATTCTGAAATGTGTACGCGGTGTCATGATCCCAGCTATTCAAAACATAAACATTTTCATAGGTTACGCCATCAATAGTAATTTCATCCCTGAGTTCATAAGTCGGAATTTTGGAGGTTGTATATTTCCCGAGATAGCCATATTCAAAATACCTGTCTTCGTGGCGGGGATCCTGCTTCCTGAAATAATAATTGGAATACTGCAGATTAATCTTGTATCCGATTTTCAAATCTTCAGACAAGCTAATTTTATGATCGACGTTCAGGAAGTTGTCAAAATTACGGTAAAAAGTTTCAGGATTGTTTTGGTAGTTCAGCATGTCATTTTCAAAAACATAATCTTTCCCCCAGTCTATTTTGGCATAACTGCCCAAAGTAAGATTGATGTTTTTTGTTATGGGGAACAAGAGTTTCAAAAATGTATTCGACTTTTTGCGATCTGCATTCGGATGTCCCATGGCATCTTCGATGTCAGCCTGATCCAAAAATTCAGCATTTAAAAAGGTCACTCCAGCCAATCCTGATAACCGCAAAGGATTTTCCGTAAGTGAACTTTGTGTGTCATCAGTAACAGCATACTTTTTTTCACTGCTTGGGGCTGGATCATTGGTAAAGGAATAATTTGAAGCTAAGTAAAATCCGGGAATTTTCTTTTTGGATTTCGCAGCTTTTGAAAATCTGAAAGGTCCCCCAATATTCAATTCCACAGCATTATTTTTCAGTCCTTTATTCAGGGTTGAAAAACCATCCAGATCGAAATGAAATTTATCCTCATAAGACTGGGTTTTGAGATCTATCAAACTACCTGCAACGTTACCATAGCTGATTGGTTGATTAACTCTGTAATGCTGAAAATCGGCTATTGCCCGGTAAGGAAAATCATTGCCATCTGTTACCTGCATGCCATCAATGAAAATAAAACCGCCGGTCGCCTCCAGTCCGTCGGAAACAAGCTTTCCATTCTTCAGGTAATAAGTATTCGGACTTGAAAGTGCATATCCGTTGAAGGTTCGGAAAGGCATGAACTGAAGTCTGTCTGAAGGTATGGCATCAACGGATAATTGCTCTCCGGCCCATTTACTTTGTGGATTGATCTCGTGGATACTATCATTCTGAGCACTGATCCTATTAGTACATAGCATCCAACCTGAAAGAAATATTCCTGCGGTTAAAAGATTTTTCCTCATACCTCTTGTTTAATTTGATAATCATTGATTGGTTTATCTAATGAATTGTAAAAATAAAAAAAATCAGTTTATGCGGGCAAGACCAAAAAAATATTTCAATCAAAAAGAAGTAAATTTGTGGTTTGAAGAAAGCAGAGGAATATAAACAAGCGTTTAAAATTATAACAATGAGTACAAAAAATAAAATATTACACCTTCCAATACTTGTAGAGCAGGACGAAGACAATGTTTACATCGTGAGTTGCCCTGTTTTCAAGAGTTGCCACTCATACGGAAAAACTATTGAAGAAGCATTGGTGAACATCAAAGAGGTTATTGATATGTGCATTGATGAAGAAAAAGAAAAGGTTTCCGAGATCAATCGTTTTGTTGGCTTCAGGGAAATGAAAGTTTCTTTAAAGACCAAAGTCGTTTAATATTTATTTTATGCCCCAACTGCCAGTAATTTCCGGTAAAGATTTTATCAGGTTCCTGCAAACGCTTGGATTTATCGTTGTCCGTGTCAATGGTTCCCATTTCCGACTTAAACATCCCGATGGCCGGGTTACAACAGTTCCGGTACACAAAAACGATAACCTACCTAAAGGATTGATGCGTAAAATAATCCGTGAAGATTTGGGCTTGAAACTGGATGAATTCCTCAGCCTGCATAAGCAATACAAATAAAAAGTCTAAAAACTGCGAACAATGGAACCGCCGAAGTATTAAATACATATATTTTGATTTTATCACCACTCAAGTCAAAGCAGCTTTCGGCGTTGACCAATATTAATGAAAATAACGTTTTCCCGTTAATATCGGCGATTTCAATCAGCCAAAGTAAAATGAGAAGTCAGAAAACACTTACGGCTGGTAAAAAAGTTACCGATTTAACTTTTTTTTTCAACTAAGGAATTCATTTCCCTGCCAATTCCATACTTTTGCCCCCTTTATCGAACAACAAGTTTAACAGTAATGCAACGAAAATTTGACACTATAAAGAATTACCAGGCAACCCGTGAAACCATTGGATATGTAACCAGGAAAATGGCAACACAGGAAGATTATGACCGTATCGGCTTCATGTCGGGACTGGAAGTGCATCAGCAGCTTAAAACAAAGCATAAGCTCTTTTGTAAATGTCCTGCAGGAATTTACCAGAACCTGGAAAATTATGATGCTGAAATAATCCGGCACATGCGCCCTACCCTGAGTGAGCTAGGAGAATACGACGGCACTGCTCTGATGGAATTCAAAACAAGAAAGGAGATCGTTTACCACCTGTCGAATGATTCCGCATGCACCTATGATATTGACGATACTCCACCCTTTAAATTGAATGCCGAAGCCCTTGAAATTGCGATAAAAATTTCCCATCTCTCCAAACTTAATATCGTCGGTGAAGTTCACATTACCCGGAAACAGTACCTCGACGGAAGCATCCCAACGGGCTTTCAAAGAACCGGGATCATCGGCGTTGAAGGAGTAATTCAGCTTCCGCATAAAAAGATAAGGCTGATCCAGCTAAGCCTTGAAGAAGATTCCTGCCGCGAGGTTTCCGACATCGGCCACCGGCGTGTTTACCGAACCGACAGGCTTGGCATGCCTTTGATTGAAACAGTCACTTATCCCGACTGTGTGAACCCGTATGAAGTTATGGAAACCAATAATTATATACGTTTTCTAAACCGGAGTACAGGTTTGGTAAGAACCGGGATCGGAGCAGGCAGGCAGGATGTAAATGTCAGTTGCAGGGGTGGATCACGGGTCGAAATTAAAGGCGTGGCTCATACCAAATGGATACCCGAACTCACACATAATGAAGCTTTTCGTCAGTGGTCGCTGCTTCATATAAAAAAACTTCTCTGTGTTAAGGTTCAAAAAATCGCTGACTGGAAAATTCATCATATTGAACTTAATGGAATTTTCAAATCGAAAAATCCAATACTGAAGGAAGCTTTCCTTAAAAAAATAAAAGTAATCGCGGTAAATCTCAATGGATTCAAAGGAATTCTATCGCATTTTACACAGCCTGGCAAAATGTTCGCCAACGAAATTGAAGAGCGCCTGAAAGTGATTGCCTGCCTCGAAAGGCCATTCATGTTACATTCCGAGGAATTTGAACCGGTTATTAGTAAAGATGAATGGGCAGAAATCTCCGATTTGCTGAGCGCCGGACCGGACGACGCCCACCTGGTTTTTTGGGGTCCTGACGATGATATCAAAACCGCGCTTGAAACTATTGAAGAAAGATGTCTGATGGCTTTTGACAGGGTGCCCAATGAAACCAGAAAATCTTTTGAAAACGGAACTACTATTTTTGAAAGGGTGTTGCCGGGAGCCGACCGTATGTATCCAGATACCGATTCCTCCCCTATTCCGCTGGACAATGAATATATCGAAGAGCTCAGAAAAGATATACCTGCAGATATCATTGATCGTGTAAATCAGTTGAGAAAATGGAAAATCCCGCAGGATACCTATACTTACATTTTAAGCAAGAATCACTACCGGCTGCTGGGACGCATCATCTCCGAACTCGAAATTGATCCTGTTTTTGCAGGGACATTTATCGGCCACAGGCTTAAATTTGTTGAAGGGCATTACAAGTCGGCAGAAGCCTTTAACTGTAAGATAGTATATGCCATGTTCCGCTTTTTAAAGCAGCAGAATCTCGATTTTGAACTCGCCGATAAAATGATCCCGGTTCTCTATGAATTTCCAAAGATGGATTTCGAATCGGTGCTCGCAAGCATCGGATTTAAAAGGATACCGAAAGATGAAATTTTATCGC
This sequence comes from Bacteroidales bacterium, assembly GCA_020052415.1. Lineage (GTDB taxonomy): Bacteria > Bacteroidota > Bacteroidia > Bacteroidales > JAADJA01 > JAADJA01. Next base: position 29,069 of record JAGVPB010000014.1, read on the forward strand.
ATCTGCCTTTCCTCAAAAATAAATTTGCTGAAACAGCCAAATCCAACAATGCAACGAACCTGATCAACTGGATCATGGGAGAGCTGAGGGAAGAAGCGCTGGGGAATATTTCGCTTAAGGAATTGGCAGAACACATTAAAAACAACAATTAATTCAACTATGACACAGGATTTTTTCCAGGGATACAAGGGCGAATCATTGGGCGTACTAAAAAAATATAACGTCAGGGTGTGGGGGCAGGCTGAAATTTTTACGATACGCGGGCCTTTTAGCGGAACCGTATTGCCCCGGTCAGAAAATGACGACGACCAGCATATCGTAATTAAAATTGCGACCGGCTATAATATCGGGATTGATATTAAGACCATCACCGGCATGAAGGAAACCGGTTATAAAAAAGCCGTTTACAAGATTCCGGAAAAGGAATTTCCTGTCACTCCGGGACTGCCAAGAGTAAAGCTGTTCGGAACCGGAGGAACCATCGCCTCACGTCTTGATTATCGTACCGGGGCCGTTATTCCGGCATTCTCACCCGGTGAACTCTATGGTGCCGTTCCCGAACTTGCCGATATCTGCAACCTGGATACCGAAAAGGTATTTGCGGTTTTCAGCGAAAACATGGGCCCAAAACAGTATATAGCTCTTGCCAAAGCCATCGGAAAGGAAATTGAAAACGGAATTGACGGCATTGTGATCGGGCATGGAACAGATACTCTTCATCATACCGGGGCAGTTCTCACATTTATGGTTCAGAACCCGCCGGTTCCGATTGTCCTTGTAGGATCGCAGAGGTCCTCCGACCGGCCGAGTTCCGATGCTGCAACCAACCTGATGAATGCGATGTACACTGCCGGACATGGCGATATTGCAGAAGTGATGGTGTGCATGTTCGGGCCGACCTCCGACGTTTATGGATTACTTCACCGGGGAACAAGGGTGAGGAAAATGCATTCATCCTACCGGTCAACTTTTCGAACCATAGGTGATACACCGGTTGCGAGAGTGAGGCGGGGTGAACTCATTCATTTCAAGAAAGACTATAAACCAAGGCGGAAGGACAAGGACGTAAAGATAATACCCTATTTCAACGACCAGGTAACCATGCTGTATTATTATCCCGGTATTAAGCCTGATACTATTGATATGCTCGTGGAAGCCGGTTACAAAGGGATCATCATCGTCGGAACCGGTTTGGGCCATGTGAACAAGGAACTTTATCCTGCTATTGAAAGAGCTCATGCCAAAGGCGTTCACATGTTTATGACCCTGCAAACCATCTGGGGCTATGTTCACATGTTCGTATATGATACAGGACGGGATATGATGGCCAAGGGAATCATTCCGTGTGGAAATATGTTGCCCGAAGTCGCATGGGTTAAGTTAAGCTGGATATTAGGTCAGACCGACGATCCGGCAGAAGTAAAACGGATGATGCTGACCCCGGTAAATGATGAGATCACCGACAGAGAACCTTATAATGGCTATTTGGTTTACCAGGGCGGAGTGCCTGCCGTTGAGGAATTCATCCGAAGGGTGCATAAATAAAAAAAACCTAACAGGTTTTTTCCTATCTGTTAGGTTTTTCTGATGACTGTGCTCTGATTTATTCTAATACAAATATATTCTTCTTAGCACAAATCCGCTTTAGCTCATCAGGCCATACGCTGACCGTTACTTCCCCAAGATGTGCTGCCCGGAGCAAATACATATAGGTTCGTGACTGACCTATTCCACCACCGATACTCAGCGGAATCTTATCATTTAATATTGCCTGGTGATAAGGCAGCTTAAGAAAATCAAGCTGGTTAGAAATCGTAAGCTGCTGTTTCATGGTGTCTTTGGTTACTCTGATGCCCATCGAGGAAAGCTCATGCCTTCTCTTCGTAACCGGATTCCAAACCAGAATGTCGCCATTCAGTCCGTGCATTTCAGTGCCATTCTTTGTAATGGTTGGGGTTACCCAGTCATCATAGTCGGCAGCGCGCATCTCATGCGGATAGCCATCCTTCAGAACCCAGCCAATGCCGATGATGAAAATGGCATTGTGATACTCCTGGATAACCTTTGTTTCCCTTTGTTTACGTGGTAAATCAGGATACATTTCCAGGATTTCTTCGGCGTGTAAAAACTTCAGTTCTTCAGGGAAATCAGGATATTTACTATTCCTTAATTCCGGGAAATTTTCTTTTGCCATTTGTCCGGCGCCATATAAAACTTTCCAGATCTTTCTTACAATGTCTTTCAGGAAATCGAGGTTACGCTGATCGGCAGTCATAACTCTTTCCCAATCCCACTGATCCACGTATGATGAATGGTCATGATCGAGGAAATAATCTTTACGAACCGCCCTCATGTCGGTATTAATACCTTCACCCACCTTGCATCCGAATTGCTTCAAAGCCATTCTTTTCCATTTTGTTGCAGCCTGAACAACCTGCGCTTCTATTCGTTTTTCGAGACCCAGTCCACAAGGGAAATCAATGGGTGTGCGTGAGCCATCGCGGTCGAGGTAATCATTAACTCCGCTGTCTTTGCTCACGATCAGAGGCACCTGTACCATCTGTATGTTGAGTTCTTTGGCAAGATTCTCTTCAATATAGTTTTTAACCATATAAAGAGCTTTCATTCTTTTTAATGGCGGCAACAGTGGAACATAATCCGCCGGAAGTATTTTCTCGACTTCCTCATAAGTGCTTATACCCGGACCAGCCAGGTCGGCTTTTTTATCTGACATTTTTAAACCTCCTAATTTTTAATTGAATTGTAAATTTTATGAAAATTAAACGGCGCCTAAAGTATGTCACATATTTTAATATTCCAAGTTTTACAGAAAATTTTGTTCGGCAACAGTTTGAATGATTATTTTTGGCTGTAAATTATGAGTCCACTCCGAAAAGTGTTGCGGAACGTCATTGCGAAGGCGAAGCCTGAAGCTATCTGTTGATCTACAATACATACGGATTGCTTCACTACGTTCGCAATGACGATGAACGACTTTTCGGAATGACTCAAAAACAAACAACAGATTATGAGATATACAGCATTTACCAAGGTTTTGGTCGCAACCCTGTTCGTTTTTACATCGGTTGTTTCCATAAGTCAGATTACTCTTGATCATACTTATACCGGCTGGGCTTCGATGTCGAATCTTGCAATTTCAGGATACAAATATCATGTGCTTGATACTGAAACCAAAACGCTTAAACTGTATAACATCAACCATTCCTTGTGGAAAACAGTTAATTTATCTGTTCCTGCAGGTTATACTCTGTTGACATCGGTTTATAATGTTTCAGAAAATTTATTCAGCCTTGACGGAAAAGTGGGATTCACCTATTCCTATTACCAGACAACACCAAGCGTACAGTATGAAACACGTGTGATCAATGAAAACGGAACAATACTTCTTACCATTGCAGGTGCTACCTATGCTTATGCTTATGAAGTTGATGGAGAAGCAAAACTTCTTGCATACATTACCAACTACACCAGCAGTACAACAACCACCAAAGTTTTTGACCTTCCGGGTGATTTGACGACAAATGTCGTCAGTTTAACTTCTGAAAGCCGGCTTCCCTTTCCAAATCCTGCGATTGATGGCATCACGATCCCGTATCCCGCAAATGAAATGACTGAAGGCGGTGAAATCCGGGTTTTCAATTCAGGAGGCCAGTTAATGAAATCGTTCCAGGTTGATCAAACTTTCAATCACATCATCATCCGGCCGGGCATGTTGTCCTCCGGCGTTTATCATTATAAAATACTTAATTCCACAGGCGAACTGGATGCAGGGAGTTTTGTGGTGCGGTGAAAAGGCTTTAGTAATCTTTTTAAGCATTTCTATTTACCTTAAGTTTCCTATTCATAATTCAAAACTTTGGATCATTATGGACGCTGACATTGTTTGCGCCTAACTTAGGTGATCCTGCGGAACACTTTGAGGGCGGGGATACTGTGGAACACTTGCAATGATTTGTAAAAAGTGAACCCTGAATAAATTGAACAGACAACATTTTTTTGTTAAGCGATTGTTAAATATCTTGACACTACAGATTCCTTTTTTATCTTGCACTTGTGTTGACTTATTGCTAAATCCCAACCTAGGTTAATCGGATTAAAATCTTAAAATGCTGAGAAACTAAATTTTTGTGATATGAAAACAAAACTACTTTTCACTTTATTTCTGCTTCCCTTTTCCTTGATTTTTTCCCAGGAATGGGTACAATTAGCCGGCGATCCTGAAGGTGGCGGTGTTACAGATATTTTTGTCAATGAAATTTCAGGTGAACTTTTTGTTACAACTGGATCACTCAATTGGCCAGGCGGAGAAGATGGCGGAATCAGAAAATCCACCGACGATGGTGCAACCTGGATAAACCTTTTTGATGCATATACGAGCCGGTTTATCATGATGGGTCCTGACGGAAATTTATATGCCTCCATTTGGGACTACCCGGCGGATGAGGGACTGTATCGCTCAACAGACAATGGAAATACCTGGACATTGTTAATTTCTGTACCAACCGGAAATAATATTTTTGCTTGTGCCATAAAAGAAGGGAGTACAAACATTATATATGCCGGTACTAGTCAGGGGGTTTACAAATCCATTGATAATGGAGCTACCTGGGCTTATTCAAATGCAGGATTACCAATAGATAAACTGGTAAGGTCACTGGCTGTAAGTCCTGACGGAAACACCATTGCAGCAGGTACAGTAAGCGGATTGTATGTTTCGAGCGATGATGGTAATAACTGGGACCAGGTAACGGGTGACGGCGAAGGGGAGATTATTTCAAGCGTGATGTTTGATTTTGATCCAACTAAAGGGAATAAATCGGAAGCTAATTTATATTTCGGGAGTGAAAATGGCATCCTTTACTTAACCACAATACTTACCTTATATTCGGTTGCCTATCTTTGTGCTACCATAGCCCCTGGTGCTGGAATAACCCGAATTATGGCACAACGACATCCTTCTACATTTAATCCGACATGGTTGGTATCTTTATACGCAGCAACGGGTGGAGCCTTTTTCTTTGCTGTTACAAATGTTGCACTATGGGTAGCATTGATGAATGGATTGCCATCAAATCCTATGATCTCCATGTTCACATCCTACATGATTGCGAGTACCGCTGTCATGGTGATGTATATTGCCTTTTACGGAAATAATATAAATGGTGCGACGGTCTTCAAAACAACCATGTCCGTGTCAACTGATATTACCTTGCAGCCCTATACAAATGATGGAATGGAATTATTTCAGAATATCCCAAATCCTTTTAATGGCGAAACGTGGATCAATTTCAGATTGTCAGAAACCGGCCAAACGACCTTGAAAATTTTTGATCTGGCAGGAAAAGAGGTTAAATCCCTTTTGAATAGTCCGCTCGACGAGGGAAAACATAGTATAAAAGTTACTAAGGAAGGTTTAAAGCCAGGCATTTATTATTATGTTCTTGAATCCAACAACTTTATTCAAACGAAAAAGCTGGCGATCCGGTAATATATCATTTTTTTTGATTTAAGAACAAGCCCGCCTGACCGAACGGGGCTCTTATCCAGAATATTTATCAGTGTCCTTTATTCCTTTTAAAAGTTGTTGTTTTGCAATGGGGGATTGATGTCCTCACGATCCCGTATCCTTCTGATGCAATGACCGAAGTCGGCGAAATCCGGATTTTCAATTCAGGAGGCCGGTTGTTGAAATCGTTTCAGGTTGATCATGCCTTCGATCACATTATCATACAGAGTGGCATGTTAACACCGGAGTCTATCATTACAAAATACTTAATTCAAAAGGTGAATTGGATGCAGGGAGTTTTGTGGTGGGATGAAAAGGCTTCAATTATCTTTTTTAGCATCCCTTTTTCCCTTACCATTTCTATGGGTAGTTTCAAACTATGGATTATTTTAGACGTAGACGCAGTCAAAGCCCAACAGAGGGGCGAACAGGGTAAGACTTGTTTGATATTTACAATTTGGTTAACTTTGCTGGAAATTTATAATCGTGTCATGAAAAAGATCTTGATCCTTTTCGTTTTTTGCCTGCCTGTTACCTCTTTTTCACAGACAAACATCACCCAAAACTTTACAGATTCAACTATATATTTGGGACCGGACTTTAATTTGTGTCAGGGCTATATTCATATACTGGATGCCGGACCTGGATTCGACAGCTATCTCTGGCAGGATGGCTCCACGTTACAGACATTTATGGTAACTGAGGGCGGAACTTTTTGGGTGCAGACCTTCATCGCGACGACCTTGTATGCCGATACGATCAACATCGGTTACTGGCCCTATCCCGATCCCGACCTTGGCAATGATACAATTATTTGTTACGGCAATTTTCTTATGCTGGAACCACCAATCTGATTTATCGCCTATTTATGGCAGGATGGTTCCTCACTGCCATTCTATGTTGTAGCGAATGAAGGACTTTATTTTGTAACGGTAGTTGACGTACATGGTTGTATAGGTTCTGACTCGATTTATGTTGATTTCACCTACAAAACACTTGATCTTGGAAATGATACTACGATTTGTGAATTTGATACGCTTCTGTTGAATGCAGGTGATGGTTACGTTTCTTATCAATGGCAGGATGGATCGACGGATCAGTATTTATTGGTGAGCGGGTCTGTTTATAGTGTCGGAGGACATGAATTTACTGTTACGGTTTTGGACACAAACAACTGCGAATACTCAGATACTATTTTTGTATTAATATGTGAACATACTGGAATTGCAAAGACGGATGGCAAAAGCATCCTGCTTTATCCAAACCCGGCAGAAAACTATATTACCCTTAATTTAAGCAGATTTCAGGTTGAGATAAATTCGATCAAGATCTTTAATATTTTCGGGGAACAGGTGTACAGGGATGAAGGCGTACATGCTTTTCCCGAAAGCCTATACAGAATAAAAGTTGATAATTTAAATTTCGGGATTTATTTTTTGAAGATAGGAACCACACATAAAGAATATACCTTGAAATTACTGATAAAAGATTAGCCTAACCCCGGGTATCTTACAGCCGCAGCTATGGCCTCTTCACCCCGATTCTTCTTACCTGGTCTTGTGTAATGGCGCGACTTATGGGTCTTCATGATCGTATTTTTTTTGCTTCACATATTGTGATCCCAAAGGTAATCCTGCGGAATGCCTTCGTGCCCGGCGATTAAAATCCAAATTACCCGGAATCAAAATATTATTCTTTTAATCACCAGCCAATCAACAAAACCTAACGGGTTTCTTTCGGGTTGAAAGTATAAAAACCACTTATTTCCGCCTGATCACTTTCATCACCTGATTGTTTATTCCGTCTGAAAGCTGAATAAAATATATGCCCGGCGTCAATGAGGATGCATCCCATTCATAGCTGTATTTTCCGGGTATCCTGTTATACCATAACCGGTTATGAACTTCTTTTCCGAATTGATTATAAATGTTTAGCGTGATATCACAAAAGGTCAGAATTTCACAGGTAATATTCACGGATTGGCTGAATGGGTTTGGATATGGACTTTGGATTATAAGCTTACTTCCGGTAAAGTGATTTGGTATCTTTACAATCAGTTTCTGATTTGTGTAATAATTGAATGTACCATTATAATTTCCAAGCGTAAGATCAGGATCACCGTCTCCATCGAGATCGCACAACGCGGGAGTTGCATTTTGCCCTCCTGAAATCCCCTGAAGCAGTTCATTATTTTCAAACCAGTTACCATCGTTATTCTCAAAATACTGAACCTCGTTGAATAAATCACCGGTAACCAGGTCATGATCACCGTCAAAATCAATATCTGCAAGAGAAGGAACACAATTGGAACCGACATCTATGCCACTAAAAAACCCTGGAATGGTCACCCATAAAGGTGACAAAACCGAACCCTGGTTTTCAAGAAAAGTAAGAACACCGTTTTCATTTCCGGCAACAATATCCAGGTCCCCGTCGCCATCCATATCCACCAGCCTGGGAGCCGACCAACTTCCCAGATTAACAGTTCCCAGCAGCGCAGGATCAAGAATAAAATCTGAACCGTTATTCAGATGACAGTATAAATTCCCGGACAAATCACCTACAATCGCATCCGGAAGTGAATCTCCGTTCACATCTCCAACAGTCACGGCGCTGTAAATCGAATGTTTCAGGGATACAAACGGTGCGCTGTTTTCGTTCCATGCAGGACCTGTTGGGGTTCCGGTATTTTCGTAATACTTAATATCACCTAATTGGCTGCCTGTAAACAAATCAAAGTCTCCATCATAATCATAATCGTGAAAGAAAGGATTACTGGCTGAACCTACATCCATCACCCCACCAAAAAGCGTTGCATTTACCTGCCAGACAGGAATTTCAGAAGTTCCGGTATTGACATAATAGTTTAAAGGACCGGAGTAAGTTCCAAAAACCAGGTCATACTTATCATCATCGTTCATATCCACCAGGTCAGGTGAGTTCCAGTAGGTCTCATTACCCAGGTTTTGAAATGGAACATCATCGGGTTGCCAATCAGGATTTTGGGGAGTTCCAAGATTCCGGTAGAAAATAAATCCGTGGTCGTCCCTGCCCGACAGAATATCCTGATCCAGGTCATTATCAATATCGCAGAAAACAGGATAAGCGTATAGTCCGACATCTCCAATTGTGATGATATTCTCCTCGCTGAACATTGCGACATAGACAGATCCTGAATTTGTATAAACCTTAATAATGCCGTTTTCACTAAATCCAACCACAAGGTCAGGATCGTCATCATCATCCACGTCAGCCAAATCGGGTACAGGATTGTAACCGGTAACCAAACCATCGAAAAACCCTTCAATCTTAACAAATTCAGGGTTATAAACATCCCCTATATTCGTAAAGAGGTTCAAACCCGTAAATCCTCCCGAAATAAAGTCCGGATCGCTGTCACCATCAATATCGCAAAAAACACCCATCTCAGCATCAAGGGGCGAAACATCAGCAAAAATATCATCACCCGTCATAAAAGCCGGCGCTGAGGGTGTTCCTGAATTGACCAAATAATAAGGCTGAGTACTGGTGTTCCCAATGATCATATCCGGATCACCGTCATTATCCAGGTCGGCAAAACGCGGCTGGGAAAACGTTAAACTTGGAATACCGCTCGGATTGAAAATACCGTCGTTCTGGACCCAGGGCTGGCCGGATACTGAGTTAATCAGAGCGACAATCAAAAGGCTCAGAAAAGAATAATTTTTGTTCATAATCATTAATTTTAAAATAAAAATAGTCAAAACTTTGGAACAACTACCTTTATTTATAAACTTATTCACAATAGTTTGTGGTAAAAAGGTAAAAAAAGAGTCATTTGAAAGTTTGATTTTACCTTATTTTTGACCGATAAAATTTTAATTTTTTTTAATGAAGTTTCTGATCATCCTTTTTCCTTTATTGTTCCTCAATCCGGGTATGAATTCCCCATCCTTCAGGGAGGAGCAGATGGCTTTTACACGGGTGAGGGAAGCTTATGCCTGTAAAGAGAAAATCGTTATAAAAACGCTTGCCGAACATTCACTTTCGCTCGACAGCCTGAGGATTTACCTGCGCGCTTTCAAGACCGAAAAGAAAATCGAGCTGTGGGCGAAAAATATTTCCGATTCTGTCTTCGAACTGGTCAGGGAATTCCCGATCTGTGATATGTCGGGTGATGTCGGGCCGAAGCGGCGCTATCGCGACCTGCAGGTCCCGGAAGGATTTTACCACATCTCCGATCTTAATCCTTTCAGCAAATATTATTTGTCAATGCGGATCAACTATCCAAACGCATCCGACAGTATCAGAGGTGTTAAGGGTCATTTGGGGAATTATATTTTCATTCATGGCGAATGCGTTTCATCAGGATGTATGGCTATAACCAATGACAGGATCAAGGAATTATTTGTCTGGAGTATTGAAGCCTACAACAGCGGACAGGAACAAATTGAAATAACCATCTACCCCGCCCGCCTGACCGATCCCATTTATTCCGTTTTAAGAACCCGGTACAGCAGGTACAAGGATGACCTCAGCTTATGGACTGACCTCAAAAAGAGTTATGATCTGTTTGAAAAAAACAAAGTACCTCCAACTGTAAAGTTCCTCCGTGACGGTACGCATCAGGTGAACTGAAGAGAGGGGCACAGGGAAATAGGGTGAAATACATAGAAATAAATGGAAATTGGCCGGAACAATCAGGCAATTGCATGCTGCCTATTGCCGACTGCAAACTGCCTTATATCAACAATTCAGCAAACTGACAATTCATCAATTTAAATTATGTTGGCGGATGCAGTCGTTGAGTGAACCATTTTCGAACCGATTGCATGGTTTTTTGCTGATATGCAGATGCCTGACGCTTGCAGGTTGACCCTTCGACACTGTTTTCCGGTGCACCCCAGCGGATTTCAATACAGTCGTTCGGATTGTAAGCCATTTCAAAAGCATCTTTTCGAACAAGGATTTCAGCAAGGGTAAGTTCCTGAGTTGAACCATCAGAACGGGTATAGCTGATCGTAAGTTCCGAAACCCTTTTTTCAAGGAGAGATTGAAGTTTATTTTTAATGTCTTCCGTCGTGCTTTGCTTTGAGAGGTTATAATCGCCAGGATATTTGGCAACCCTGTCGGGGAAACCGAGCACCGCATCCATTGCAATCAGCAGCCTTAAATCGCGGTTTGGTGTCGAATAATCTTCCCACAATCCTCCTGTCTGAAAAATACCGTTGGCATTGGACGGCATAGGGATCACCGTTCCCGGATGCGCTTTTAAATATACTTCACCATTCGCCACCGATTTTACCCGAACCAGTAACTGCTCATGTAGCGCCTGTATCAGGTTCAGTAAGGCAGCCTCGGGATCAAGTGGTTTCGGATTGATGATTAGATCCATGTTATGATAGAAAACCTCGCTCTCCATTTTCTGCTGCTGAAGCGAAAAGGGGACAAACCCGTTTGATCCATCTAAGGCTTCGTTTGTCGTCAGGCTTAATTTGCCGTTTTCAAATAAAATTGGACGGAAAGCTTTAAATCCTGGCTCTCCAACCACTTCAGAAGTGTTAAAAAGGAAATTCCCTTTCCAGAACCTTTTGATAGCAATTGTTTTATCAGGTTGAGCATCAACAGCAAGCAACACTCCCGGATGATCTTTCGTCTGTGGCAACCAGCTAACTAAAATAAATGTATGACCGTAGGGATCGGCATAAACAGTTCCGGGACGAAGCGCTTCCTTTGTTAGAGAAACAGGATAATAATCCGAATTTTCATTGTCTAAAGAAGTCCGTGCCGTACCCGAATGGACACCATCCATCATCCTTCTTAAAAAAGAATTGAACGCCAGTACCGGATTCGTTTTGGAAGCTGCAGTTTCATTGGTGATCCATTGACCTGTTTGGGGATTACGGCCTACATAACCCCTGTCACAAATATGAAAACCGAACGGAAGCCCCAGTTTCCAGGCAAAATAAGCCCTCAGGAAAAAAGGATTGTCGGCACAGTCGGGTTCCATGATGACTTTGTTTTTGCTTTCAGGATCATCTTCTCCCAGGGAAAGGTAGTTGTAAAGGAAATTATGTTCCTTGTTCTGGGTTACTTCATGAAGTGCAGACCATGAAGTCTGTTCGTCACTTCCATGAAACAAAGCGCAGACCCAGGCGGAATAGATTGTCTCCATCCCGCTGTCCCAACTGCGTGTAGTCTTCCAAACTACTGCTTTCTGAGGAATCTCCTGACGGGGAGCAATTTCAAATTCAAGATGACCGACCTCTTTATTTTCCAGGATTAGGGTAGCTTTATAAGTACCTTCAGAATTTCCGGCAAAATCATCTATCCGCCAGCAAGGCAGTTCATTCCCGGTTTTATGACTCTGCGATTTCAAATTACCCGATGGACCGCTGAGGATGATTTTCGCCTTCCGGATATTCCTTCCTCCTGTGGCCAGAATGCGAAAACCTTCATTTGGCGCCGGATTTCCGGGTAAAATGAGAATGGCATTCACAGGATTGTAGTCATCCGGTGTTTCACCCTCAATGACAGCTTCGATTTTTTCGAGTAATGATGAACCCTGCTTCCCTGCCTGTTCACCTCCGCAGGAAGTTATGACTGCGAAAAACAAAGGAGCAATCATACACCAAATCAGCAGATGGATAAATTTTTTAACCATGGCTTGAGGGCTTCATTTTAGAGTCTGCCCTGAAAAAGTGATTTTTTGCCACAAAGGCTCCAAAGCACAAAGAAACACCAAGATATTTGGTTGAATTTCACCCTCTTTGTGAAACTTTGAGGTTTCTTTTTTTAGTGGCATTTTTCTTTTATTTAATTTTTTGAAGTGGACTCATATTTTATCCTAAAAAACATTTTTCAATAATTTCACCCCGATTCCCGGTTGGTCAATCAGCGCTACTTTACCATCAATAATCTGCATCCCTGAAAACGGATCGTTTGAAATAAGCAGGTTCCCATCAAGGTCGGCCCAGTCTGCTTTGGGAGCTAAATGCGCTGCAGCCGATATGCCACAGGAGGTTTCTGTCATGCAACCAATCATCACCTTCATATCCAGGGAACGGGCCAGTGTCAGCATTTGGTGAGCTTCGCGCATCCCGGTGCATTTCATCAACTTTATGTTGATGCCGTGGTAAACTCCGTGGGCTTTCATTACATCGGGCAACCGCTGAAGCGATTCATCTGCAATCGTTGGCAGCGGACTGTTTTGCGTGAGCCATACCATATCTTCGATGGCTTTTTTTGGCATGGGCTGCTCAACGAGAACGACCCCGTTCTCCTTCAGCCAGTGGATCATTTCAAGCGCCATCACTCGATCGGTCCAGCCCTGGTTCACATCAACACATAGCGGCTTATCAGTTACCGAGCGGATGGTTTCAATCATCTGACGGTCGGTTGCCTGTCCGAGTTTCACCTTTAATATCTTGTAGGGAGCAGCTTCGGCAACTTTTTGCCTGACTACTTCGGGCGTATCAATACCGATGGTAAACGAAGTATTAGGCGTATCCGACGGATCGAAACCCCAGATTTTATACCACGGCTGTTTCATCAGCTTACCGACCAGGTCGTGGAGGGCAATATCTACGGAGGCTTTTGCGGCGGTATTACCAGGCATCATTGAATCCACATACTGAAGAATATCATCCATCTGAAACGGATCGTTGAACTGTCCCAAATTGAGCGATGAAAGAAATTGAGTTGCGGTTTCAATGCTTTCTCCCAGGTAAGGTGGCATCGAAGCTTCGCCATATCCCACCACTCCATCAATTTCAAGTCGAGTCAGCACATCAGGTGTCGTTTTCCGCGAACTGTTTGCAAGAGTAAAAACATGCTGCAGTTGAAGTTCGTAAGACAAAAAACTTAGTGATAATCCTTTTTTCGAAGAAGGAATAACCTTATACCCGGAGGTTGCAAACAACATTTCCATTCCGGTAATCCCGGACAAGGCTAACAATCCTGCGGTTCGTAAGAAATTGCGGCGGTCGGTCTTCATATTTGCAAGTTTAATTTTGAATTCGCCCCGAAAAGTGATTTTGAACCACACCTGTCTGCCGACAAGGCAGGTTGACACAAATAATCAAAGGAATTCACATAGGTTTTTGCTTCATAATCAACTATGTGAATATCTATGTGTCCTATGATCCTATGTGGTAAAGTCATTTTTGATTACTTTTAGCAGAGGAATCAATATTGAAGAATATACCATGGATGATCCTTCACCCTGACAATACCTTCAGTATTCATTGAATGCAGGATTCTGCGGACTGCTACTGTTTTTCTTGCCGGCATGTAACCCGGATCGCCCGGAACAATGCTATTGATGCGAACCATGCCTGAAGAATGGATGAAATTTCCGTTGCCCAGATAAATGCCCATGTGGGTGATATGCTGGGATGAACTCCCGAAAAAGAGCAGGTCGCCGGGTTGCAGGTTGCTTATGTTACTGAAGTCAACCGGTTCGCCATACCTGGCTTGCTGCGAAGCATCGCGGGCGAGGATAATTCCCTGTGTGTAAAAAACAAGCTTCACAAAACCCGAGCAATCGCTCGCCTTACTTGAAGCTCCTCCCCACAAATAAGGAGAACCCATCATTTTCATGGCAACCGACAAGGCAGACTGAATTTTTGGTTCGGAATTAATCCAGGCATCAAAAGAAATACAGTCGGCTTTCTTAACATATCCACTGCGTCCGTCGGGAATCCTTATTTTCAAATATCCTCTGACGGATGATTCAATCTCGAAAAGATCACCAAGAACTATATCGGAAATTACTTCGCCCTTTTTGTGAGGTTGGTTATAAACAAAGCCGGACATGCGGTTATAAAAATAGCGGTTCGATTCCATCCAGCGATCCAGTTCTTTTTGTGTGACCGGTTGCAAACCGCTGGTATCCATCCAGCCGATATAATATTCGGGGGTTTGAACAAGGTACCATTTATCCACATAATCCAGAATTTTCATCGGGGTTCCCATCATTACCTGCGAAACCAGCTCGGAAGCATCCTTAGGCAGAATGCGAATATTCGATACCGACAACTTTGCCAAAGCCCAGGTTTTATCACCCAGCGAAGAATCGGGTAAAAGCCTTATGGAATCAATGAATGAGACCTTCTGATCGGTCAGGAACCGTATGATCTGCTTCTTAGCTTCCGGCAGGTCGGTTTTTCCAGAAACAACAACCACAGTATCAAGCGTATCTTTTAATTCAATTTCGAGAATTGCCACCCTCTTATCGGGCACAAGCTGTTTTTGCAGCAATTGCATCTCCTGTGACAGGGCTTTATAGGACAAGGTTTGAGCCATTCCAAATGTCCATGCACAAAGCAACAGAAACAGGAAGCTTGTTTTTTTGTGAGAAAACTTCATTACCGCATTCATATCGAACCGCAAAAGTATGGAGATAGTTTGAAACTAAGGATTATTTCAAAACATCATTTTTGCAAATCCGGTAACAGTACGCCGTATTCCGTAAATACACAGGATAAGGAACCTCTGGGATATTTTTTGGAAGAGGCTGCCTCAAAAGTAAAAAATATAGAAAGTCGCCACTAAAACATCAAAGCACTAAAAATCACAAAAAATACATTATCATTACTTCAATTTGCTTCTTTTTATGGCAATGGGCTCTATCACGAACTCTATCACCAGCTCTATCACGTCCTCCTGTGAAATTAACTACTTCGGATACTTTATATGTAATTCTGACACTGATGAAATGTTAAAAATTTCACATTGTATTTAATATATAATTGCCTCAATTTCAGCACCTAAATCTCAATTAGTGAATATATCTTTAATTCTATATTTGATATCACCAGTTTTTCCACACTTTTTTTCACTTATCCGTTTAAAGCCGATCGCTTTTTAAAACACTCGATAACATGGCTACACCCTGCTCTGTATAAGTAAATGGCTTGTATTTGCTTTACATACCTCTCCCCGTTTGGAAGATCACAGATTGTGATGTTAAAGGATCATTCAATTACTTTTAAACCCCGAACCTGATAAATCTTATTCATCAATACCTCATCTGGAATTTTTATCGGAATATTATTTTTGATTTTTGCCATAAGTTTTATATTGATATTTTACCCCTCCGCTGCCATTAATGCCTCGCCTCCGTCCTCATCGTAGGATTTTACTTTTGCCTTTTTACTTTTATCTTTTTCCTTGTCTTGTTTTAAAAGGGAGTAAATTTAACTGGAATCTTTTAATTGAGATAATTTTCAGGCAATTTCTTTATCATTAAAAAAAATTTCAATCAACACTTGGTTTAAGAAAAAAATGGTGTACTTTTGCACACCCAAAAAATTCATTCATCAGAATGAAGCTAACATGGCCCGTTCGTCTAGGGGTTAGGACGTCAGGTTTTCATCCTGGTAACAGGGGTTCGATTCCCCTACGGGCTACGAAAAGAAAATTTAAAAGCTTGTATTGAAATAATATACAGGCTTTTTTTTATTGGAGTAATATTAATCAGCCAATAATTCTTCAGGGGACTGATTGTTATTTTGGAAGGATTGAGAAAGTATTATCAGAACCATGAGAAATCAGGGAAAAGACATTGATACTACGATGAAGTAACTATTTGGCTAAAAAATTGTTATTGATTTAAGCACTCAGGAATTTTATCTTTGTTTAAACTTTATTCATGAAATTTATTTTTACCATTATCACATATTCATTTTTTAACATGAATATTAACACAGCACCCGACCAGCCCATCCTGATTGAGCCTGCAAATCAGGCTACAAATGTTTCTACTTCCCCGGTATTATCTGTATTGGTTTCCGATATTGACTCTGATAATCTGATTGTTACATATTATGGAAGGAAGAAAGCGATTGCCCCTCCCAAATTTACGATCATTGGGATGCCGGATACACAATATTATACATCGGGTAAATATGGAGGAAGCCCGGCAATCATGAATTCACAAACGCAATGGATTACTGACAATAAGGATTCACTAAACATTGTTTATGTTGCTCATTTGGGCGACTGCGTTGATGATGGCGATTTATACGAAGCACCGTGGCAGGCAGCAGAGGTTGCTATGGAATATATTGAGAACCCCATAACAACCAACCTTGCAGATGGAATTCCCTATGGAATTGCGGTAGGAAACCATGACCAAACTCCGGCGGGTGATGCAGACGGAACCACCAATTATTATAACCAATATTTTGGAGAAAACAGGTTTTCAGGGAGAGGCTATTACGGGGGTCACTATGGATCAAATAACGATAACCATTATCAGTTGTTTAGTGCTGGTGGAATGGATTTTATCAGTATTTATATTGAATATGATCCTTCACCAGATACTACTGTTATTAACTGGGCTGAAGACCTTCTTCAAACCTGGGGAAATCGCAGGGCGATTATCGTCAGTCATTATATCATTGGAACAGGAAATCCCGGTGCTTTCGCAACCCAGGGTCAGGCAATTTATAATGCACTGAAGGACCATCCAAATGTATTTCTGTTCTTATGTGGCCATGTCCCCGGAGAGGGCAGACGCAGCGATACATATAACGGCAATATGATTCATTCTGTTCTTGCCGACTACCAAGCAAGACCTAATGGAGGTAACGGCTGGCTTAATATATTTGAATTTGATCCTGAAAACCACATAATTTCGGTTAATACCTATTCTCCCTGGCTGGATCAATGGGAAACTGATAATAATAGCCAATTTACTCTGCCTTATACTATGAGCACAGAGTTTCCCTTTCAATTGCTTGGCTCTGAAAATATTGTACCTTCGGGATCAACCTCCATGTTTAACTGGTCAAATTTGGATTCAAATACCGAATATGAGTGGTTTGTAACCATTGATGACGGTGAAGATATTACCATCAGCCCCACCTGGACATTTACAACAGGGAATCATCGTTTGAGCATTAAAGTTAATTTGGAGGGAGCATTTAACGGGACGGAAATGAATGCAGATCTTACGCCAATTTTGCCATTATCCCAGCCCTATACAGGCTTGCCATGGGAGTACCAGGGAATTGAAAATGTTGGGGTGCTGCCTCCAAATATTGTAGATTGGGTTTTGGTTGAATTGAGAGATGCAACGGATGCCAATTCAGCCACATCTTCTACGCGAATTGCCAGACAAGCAGCCTTTATCAGGAACACTGGAGAAATTGCCGGATTGGATGGAGCCAGTACTTTATCCTTCTCAAGTAATATTATCAACCTGCTGTTTGCAGCTATTTGGCATCGTAATCATCTTGGGGTTCTTTCAGCACTGCCTTTGGAAAATATTGGCGGTACATACGTCTATGATTTTTCTGTTGGATTTGAAAAGGCATTAGGCGGAATTAGTGCTCAAAATGAATTAAATGCTGGCATTTGGGGCATGATCGGTGGAGATGCCAATGCAAATGGAATGATTGGTTCGGATGATAAAACACTGGAATGGATGTTGAAAGCCGGTTTGAAGGGATACTTAGGAGGCGACTGTAATTTAGACACTCAGGTTAATAATAAGGATAAAAATGAAATCTGGCTGCCGAACATGGGAAAAGAATGTCAGGTACCTGAATAATTGAATGAATATCCACTTTAAACATTGTAAGTCTGCTGATTTAATGTTCAAAAGAAATTATACCAAAGTGAAATTCTAACAGGTTCGCAAGGAATTCGCTTCAATCATTCATGATCAGCCTGAAACTTAAATCCTAGCCGTTTTCCTGTCCTGAGTTGCATGGTGTCAACGGTCGAAATGAATTCCTGTACCGACACCTCTTTAACATCATTGTAGGGCGGGGTAAGAAGATCAAAGTTGATGGTATATTGTATCGCCGATTCAAGTATTTTGCATGATGTTTCCTGCGTCATCTCCGAAGTGCCGAAGCTGCTGTATAAAAACCCTATCTCTCTTTTGCCTTCGACAAAATAATGCATATCCTTATTGATCATGATACGGCCAATAAGATAACCTAAGTCGTTGAACCTGCTGTATTTGAAAGAATCACTCAGAAAATTAAAAATATTGATGATACCACAATACGACCGCTCCTTATCTTCACGGATATACGGGGTCTTCATAACTTCGTGATCACGTGGGATTTCGAAAACATTCGTATGCATCATGAATACAAGAGTGTCGCCTGCAAACTTAAGTTCAGATTCAAATTCATTCCTGTCGCGGTATATAAAAGGTATTTTTTTTGACTGATCACTGCTGAGGGATTCATATTGTGTAACAAGCCTCTGCATGGCGTTTTTTAAAAGATTCAGGGTGTCGTAAGTATTCCTGTAAACCTTTTGTTTTAATGCAGCCTTTTTGATAAGTGCGTTGAAAAGTTCATCCGGCTGGTGTTGTTTGTCCATTTTTGCGGGATTTCAGGATATAAATAATAATGTCAATAACGATTACTCAAACGTAAAAGTGAGTTGAAAAACCTTAGAAGAAAGTTTATCAATGCCTTCTGTATAAATGTTGTTTTCATGTTTCAACATATCAAAAAACCCATAGGACATGGTAAGTTCGGTTCCAAATTTAAACCATTCAAAATAGAAGTCAAATCCAAAGCCCAGATCACCATAGATATCATTCCTGTTCAGCTTAACCAGCACCTGGCCTGTTTCCTTTTTCTTTTTTGCCTGCGACGACAAATCGAGGCGGTAGGTAAATCCGCCTAAAAGATAAGCCCTGAAATTGCCCTGCCTTTTGGACTTATATTTTAAATGAAATGGAAATTCAACAAAAGTGGACGGTACATTTTTGCGGACATCAATGAGCAAACTATCCGGAAATCTCATGAAGCGATAGTCGAGATTTCGTTCCCCAAAAGACAGGGACGGTACAAACCTGAGATCGAAATAATTTCCAAGACGGAGGTTTGAAACGATACCAACGGTAAATCCATAAGTGGGTTCGGATTCGATTGAATAGATCAATGCAGAGTCGGCATTAATTTCAGCAGCAGCAATTGAATCAAAGTAGGTGCGGTGCAGATTCTCGACGGGCCGTATGGTAAAAAGCATTTGATTAACGGCGAGTATAAATCCGAAATGATATTTAGAGTAATCGTAAGTAGGCATGTTTTCAACTTTTTGCCTCTGTGCTAAAGTGTCAAATGGAATCACAAAAACCAGGCTGGTAAAAGCTGCTATTAAAAATCCGGATAACCTCAAGAATATTCTTTTTTTGATCATTAATAACGGGAGTCAAACATTATTATTTTCGCGCAAATTTAATTATTATTTATTCAAATCTCACGGACTTATTAAAGTTTCAGGCTAAGCGCTTCGCGTTGCAACTGCTGTTTGTCCACCGGAACTACACCTGATTTTTCGCACACCAGTCCTCCAGCAAGGTTCGAAACGGAAGCAAGAACCGTTGGATGAGCTTTTACGGCAAGGCACAAAGACGCCACACTTATCACAGTGTCGCCGGCGCCGGAAACATCCGCAACGGATCTGATGTGTGAAGGAAGTATGCGTGAATTTCTCACTCCGTTGTCGCTGTATTCAACAAAAATACCGTCCTCCGAAAGGGTTAGCAATATGATTTCCGAATGTATCAGCTTGTTTAACTGTTCGACAGCTTTCTTCAGCTGCAACTCATCCCTTGCATCAAAATCCAGATTCAGCCCTTCTTTAAGCTCTTTAAGGTTAGGTTTGAAAAGGCTGATATTCTTATATGCACTGAAATTCCTTTTTTTCGGATCAGCCGCAACGGGTATTTTTTTTTCAGAGGCAATACGAACTACTTTGCCGATCAGTTTTTCAGAAATAATTCCTTTATCATAATCCTGAAAAATAATCACATCAATTTTATTTCCAGTAACGATTTTCTCTATGCAGTTGTCGAATGCGCCGGCATCCTTTGGTTCAAGCGGAATATCGGTTTCTTCGTCCACACGCAGCATTTGCATTTTGTTTCCGATTACCCTGAATTTTGTAGTTGTGATTCTTTCATCGCTTCTTAAAATTCCGGTAGTTTCCATATCCTGCTCCTTCATTATATCCAGAAATTCCTTTCCTTTCTGGTCGTTTCCTACAACGGAGCAAAGAATTGGATTTGCCCCGAGAGCCTTAATATTCAATGCAACATTTGCTGCGCCTCCGAGTCTGTTTTCACGGCTTTTAACTGTTACTATCGGGACAGGCGCTTCCGGCGAAATACGATCAACCTTACCCCATAAATAGGAATCAACCATCACATCACCGATGATCAGGACATTCAACTGATTAAATGAATCGAAAAGATGAGCGATTAATTTTTCTTTCATGTAACGGCCCTTATAATCCTCCATTTCCGGCAAAAATAACGATTTTGATTAAATGCAATGAAGAATTAAGGGTATTACTTTTACCTCGAAATCAACTGAAGATAATTAATTTATTGATTTTTACCAGGGCACTTTCAGCAAAAACCTTTTTCAGGTTTTCGGTTTCAATTTTAAGAGTCTTGTACAATTCGGGCGGGACACTAATATCTGCAAGGTATAAGTCGCCGATGTATTTGGAGGCTTTTTGCCTGAAAAGGCCGAATTTAGGGATCGCCAGAGCCATAGTAGCATCTGCCTTTATAGTCGGTTCACCGGGTTTCCCTGTTGAAAGATCAAGGCCGGACGGCGTATCGAATGATAGCACCGGAATGCCGGCATTATTTATTATTTCGATTAATTTGGCAACTTTTTCCCCGGGATTTCCCTGAAAACTGTAACCCACAATTCCGTCAATGATCAGGTCTGCCTGGTCAAAATTATCAATTGTTGGAATTTTCATTTTCTGGCAAATTGAAAACTGGTGGACGGTTTCCTGTCTGAACTTACCCTTGGGATCAGTCAACAGTATGCTTACTTCTGCACCCCAGTTTTTTAACCTGCGCGCTGCAACCATTGCTCCGCCTCCATTGCCTCCGGGACCTGCGACAACGATGACCTTTTTTTCATAAGGCTCATTCACGAGAAACTTTTCCCTGGCCAATTCGGCGAGGTTATGGCCTGCATTTTCCATCATCTGTATCAGGCTGATGCCATAGTCTTCCGTCATCAGCCGTTCGATCTCCTTCATTTGATCGGGAATAATATATGGAAGATTTCCTTTAAAGTGAGTCGTCATTAGTATATTTTATTTTTATGGTTATTATTGGCCATTTTAAATTTAAAACAGTTCCGGAAATAATCTCTTAAAACCTTTTTGTATAACCGTGACAATACGGAAGAGAACCCTTATGTTCATAATAATCCTGGTGGTAATTTTCTGCTTGCCAAAACTCCGTTGCCTTCCTCAGCCTGGTCACTACCTTATATCCTTTATTTTTAAGAATGCCAATCAGCTTTTCAGCAATTTCTTTTTGCTCGTCAGTTCGGTAAAAAATTTCCGAAAAGTATTGTTCGCCGATATCGGGGCCCTGACCATTTGCCTGGGTTGGGTCATGAATCTCAAAAAACAGCCGTGCTAACTTTTCATACGAGGTTTTTCCCGGGTCAAAAACTATTTCAATTGCTTCAACATGCCCGGTAGTATGTGAACACACCTCTTCATAAGTCGGATTCTTTTTTGTACCTCCGGTATAGCCAACGGTTGTTGTAATCACGCCGGGTTCTTTCTGCATGTAATATTCGACGCCCCAAAAACAGCCTCCTGCAAATATTGCCGTATCAGTTTTACTCATAATGTTTTCCGGTATAAAATTTAATGAAATGGAATTGACACAATGCCTTGTATTTTTTTCAGTGAACCTTTCGCCCTTAAAAACATGGCCAAGATGTCCCCCGCAATTTGAACACACAATTTCAGTCCGTTGTCCATCGGCATCAGGAATTCGTTTTACAGCACCCTCGATTTCGTCATCAAAGCTCGGCCAACCGCAATCCGAATCAAACTTATCCTCCGACCTGAACAAAGGTGTACCGCATTGTTTGCATGTATAGGTGCCGTCTTCTTTAAAGTCAACATATTTGCCCGAAAAAGGACGCTCAGTGCCTTTATGAAGGATTACCTTCCCCTCCTCCGGTGTCAATGGATTAAATTTCATATCATTGCCATTCTGTGCACATGCAGTTAGCCAACCGATCAAAAATATCAACAAAGATTTTATTATATTCGACCCCATTAAATATATCCCGCAAATGTATTAAAATCATTAACAACCGGATTTTTGATTTGTTTAAATTCGCGTCAATTTTATTGTTTCCTGAACTGTCAACTGTGAACTGTGAACTCCAAACTCAAAACTCCAAACTTTGAACTTATTCCTACCTTTGCCTCATGTATTTCATCATCGTCGTATCGGATGGAACCGGCCGGACTGCCCAGCAGGCGCTGGATGCAGCACTTACTCAGTTTGAGGATGCACAGGTGGAAATCCTTGTGAGGCCAGGTGTTCGAACCAGGCTGCAGGTGCTTGAGGTAGTGGAGGAAGCCTTAAAGAAAAAAGCCTTCATTGCTCATACCCTCGTCTCCAACGAAATGCGAAGCCTCATGCTTGAAACAGCAAGAAAACTTAATGTTGAAACCATTGACATCATGGGTCCCCTGTTGCTCAGGCTCTCTCACCAGTTTGCCAATGCCCCCGCCGAGAAACCAGGGCTCTTTCATGAACTCAACAAAGATTATTTCACGCGGATAGAAGCCATGGAATATACTTTCCGGCATGATGACGGTCAGAGAGAACATGAACTCGACAAAGCCGATATTATCCTCGTCGGTGTTTCGCGAACATTCAAGACGCCACTCAGCATTTACCTTGCAATTAAAGGGTGGCTGGTTGCCAATGTTCCTATTGTACTCGATATGAAGGTCCCGCCAATTCTTTCCGAAATAGAGCCGTCCAGGATATTCGGACTGACAACTTATCCCACGGCATTGGCTCAGCTTAGGCGTTCCCGCCATGAACATCTTGGAGGTTCAACAGGCAATTATGCAAATTTCGATCATGTAACCCGTGAGCTGAGGTTTGCCACCGCTATTTTTCAGCGGCATCCGCGCTGGGCTGTGATTAATGTTGCTCATAAGCCAATAGAGGAAATAGCCTCTGAAATTCTTGCGCTTTACAACCGGCATTAATTAATACTGATCCAGGTATATATTATAGAGGAATGTGAAAATGAAAACGGATAGCAGGCAGTTGGCAATCATCAATCTGCAGTCTGCATTTCCCAAAACCCGTAACGCACACCATACCTTTATACCAATATACCCTTATACCCATATACCCTTATACCCAAATTCCCTTATATCCTTCCTTTTCACAGAATCTGGAATATAATACCGCTTATCCGTATAATTTTTGAACCACGATTGTTTTTCTTTGTTAATTTGCCGGTAAACTGTTGTTTTAATGTTACAAACTCATTGGGGTGAATTTGCTGCGCTGCTTACTGCCAGTTTCTGGACTGTGACCAGTTTGGTTTTTGAAGCCGCAGGTAAGCGTATCGGTTCACTTACACTCAATCTCATCAGGCTTTATCTTGCCTTTCTTATCTATACCGTTTTTCTTTCGTTCAGAAGAGGCATTGCTTTTCCGGTTGATGCGAGCGCCGATGCCTGGTTTTGGCTGTCACTATCGGGATTGGTTGGTTTTGTCATCGGTGATTTGCTGTTATTCAAGGCTTTTGTTGTTGTAGGTGCGAGGGTCTCTATGCTGATCATGGCGCTGGTTCCGCCTATAACAGCAATAACAGGCTGGATCATTCTTGGAGAAACCCTTTCGCTCCTCAATATAACCGGTATGTTTCTGACTATTTCGGGGATCAGCCTTGTGGTTTTAAAACGTAAAGCTCCGGAACTTAACGGAGCAACCAGAAACGGCGTAAAGTTTTCTTACCCTCTTAAAGGAATTTTTCTTGCGGTCGGTGGCGCTTTTGGCCAGGCAGTGGGATTGGTTCTGAGTAAATTCGGCATGAAGGATTACGATGCTTTTGCAGCTTCACAAATAAGAGTATTTGCAGGAATGATCGGCTTTACAATACTTTTCTTTGTTTTAAGGAGATGGGCCAATGTTTGGGAAGGTTTGAGCAACAGGAAGGGAATGCTTTTTACTATTATTGGTTCTATTTTCGGCCCTTTTCTCGGTGTTTCGTTTTCGCTTATAGCCATTCAACATACCAATACCGGTGTGGCAGCCACCATCATGTCAATTGTGCCGGTGCTTATCATTCCTCCGGCGATTCTCATCTTTAAGGAAAAAGTGTACCTGAAGGAAATTATCGGGGCTGTGATTGCTGTGGGTGGAGTAGCGCTGCTTTTCCTAAGCTGAGAAGGAAATCAGGGATTTTCTGTGGCTGATCTGTTTGTAACCACATAGGCACATAGGACACATAGGTTTTCACATAGATCCTTCAATAATTTCTACTGTGAACTATGTGCCTATGTGGTGAGCTTTATTATTTCTTCAACCTTTTATAATGCTTTTTGTTTTATAATAAATTTAACTCAATATGAAAATAAGTGCACGAAACCAACTAAAAGGCAAGGTTAAAAAGATCACCGAAGGAAGTGTGAACACAGAAGTTATCATCGAACTGGCTCCCGGCGTGGAGATAGCAGCAATGATCACCAAAACATCTGCCGAAGACCTGGGCATCAAACCCGGAAAGGAAGTGTATGCCGTGATCAAAGCTTCGAATGTGATGATCGGCGTGGATCATTAATAAATTAGGATTTGGGATTAAGGATTTAGGATTTTCAGGTTTAGCGGATTATGAGTTTACCGTCAGTGATTAGCTGCTTTCCATTGTTTATCATGAAGAAGTAAATCCCCTCTAAAAGATTTTCCTTTTCGATCACAAGTTCATTGGATTGGAACTGAAATTCTCTAACCACTATGCCTATTGAATTATAAAGCAAAAGGTGGTATTCCAAAGCTTCATTATTTTCAATCGAAATCTTTGTCCTTGAGTGCATGGGATTGGGAGATAGAATCACTTTGGCAGTTGCCCCGATAAGTTCATTTACCCTACTTAAAAGGCTGTCGCAATTATATGGAATACCCCATTCTTCAATTCCTTTTTTGTAGTAAACCAACCCATGATAAAATTCATTACCCCATTCACCATTATGCCAGTAAGGTCCTCCCAAATCCTCCAGGTAGGATTCTCCTTCGTAATACTTTTCTTTTGTAATGATCACCTGAATACACTCGTGAGGAAAAACGGAATAGAAACCATCATTTAAATATTTCTGCAATTTGCCATATTCTTCATTGTTGATTTGAGTAAACCATTGGTATTCATAATAATTTGTATCTCCTATCGCATAAAACATTTCAGGGCTATGATTCAAACCCTTATAATCAGAATATGCTGTTGAAATTGTTTCATTTATCGTATCATCAAAATAATAGACCGTATCGAAATCAATGCTATAATCAATATATTGACGTCGTCCGCATCGCTTATATACAAATACAATGGTACTATCATTCAACCATTCTTTATTTACTAAAGTTTTTATCATCTTTTCCTCAGAATAATCAGTCCACATATCCGCATATACAAGGCTATGAAATTCATCACCCACTTCAAAATTAAATATGCGGTTCATAGTTAAATTCTGAACTCCAATAGGAGGATTGCTGATGCCGCAAAGATCATTTTCCCTGATCTCATATTCAAGGAAGTCATTCAAATCAGGAAAAAGCTTAAAATTAATTGCCTTGAACAACCCATGATTCTTACTCAGCCAGATATGTTTGTTATTGATATTGTGAGAAACCGGATTTCCGCTTTCATCCATGGCCTGGAAAGATATTTTTTTAACCGAATCCGTTAATCCGAGGAATTCCAATTCGACTTTTTCTGTAACGGTGCTTACAATATATTGACCATCCTCAAATGTATAGCATGTCCAGGTTTCACCATTACCAGCCTGCGCTTTAATAAAGATAGGTTCCTGTAAAAAGTTATAGAACACGTTGTCCCCATTTGTATAAATATCAATTTTTCGTCCGATCCATGAAGGCCAGTCTTTTGAAAGACAATCAAAGTTACCATACTCCCCTCCAATCACCGGGAAATTATAATAGGAAAAATAACCTGATTGATTTTGAACAGAGTCAATTGATATGGCATGATATTGTATTCCATCCCAAAACATATACTCTGCATCTGCTTTGACACACTGATAATCCTGTGCTGCTGCAATTAGACTTGTGAAAATGCCGGTTAAAAATAAAATTGATCTTTTCATGGGCTTATGATTTATCAAAAGACAAATATATAAAAATTTAGGTTGCTTAACCAACTGACTGTGAATAAAAAATGTCTTACTTTTGAATGTCACTTAATATATCAGCAATATGAAATCTTACAAATACTTTTTTATTACCCTCGTGGCGCTCATAACCACCCTTTCACAATCTCTTGCCCAGCTTGAAGTCAACAGCAATGTGACTCCCGAAGAAATGGTTGAGTTCTTCATCGGAGCAGGCATCAGTTACAGCAATGTACAATATACGGGGGCAGATACAGCCAGAGGAACATTTATCAATGGCAGCACCACCAACCTCGGTGTCAACCAGGGAATAGCCCTCACAAGCGGAACTATAAGTTATATTCCCGGACCAAATGACATGGGAGGTATCAGCTATACCAATAACACCAATGGTGATTCGCTGCTGTCAGTCCTTGCAGGGACAATAACATACGATGCCTGTATCCTGGAGTTTGATTTTATTCCGGCGGCCGATACAGCCTGGTGCGACTTTGTTTTCGGCTCGGAGGAATATCCTGAATGGGTCGGTGCATTTTTTAATGATGTTTTCGGATTTTTTGTGACCGGACCAAATCCGGCAGGCGGCAACTACGAGGTTCAGAATATAGCGCTTATTCCCGGTACAACTCTCCCGGTTTCTATCAATAACGTAAATTCATTGTATTATTCTGAATTTTATGTTGACAACCTCAATGGAGAAACCATACAATATGATGGGTTTACAACTGTACTTACAGCCAAATGCGCTGTCGTACCGGGTGCTGTCTATCATTTTAAACTTGCCGTAGCCGATGCAGGGGATTACATATTTGATACCGGAGTATTACTCGAAGGACAGAGCTTTAAAAGTCAGGGTCCGGGCGATTTTCTTTCATTCGGTTTCCTTTCCGCTCTGAATCCCGGATTGCCGGAAGATATTTTCGGACAAATCGAAAATAACATGGTTTCATTGATAGTTCCTGATGGGACTGATGTCACAGATTTAATCGCTTCCTTTGAAACTCCCGGCGGGGTGATTGTGAGCATTGAAGGAGCAATCCAGCAAAGCGGCATAACGGTAAATGATTTTTCCGAACCGGTAAATTATTTTCTGGCTGGCATCAATGAAAAGGTGTGGCAGGTAAAGGTGGATATAGCAGTAGATATAGCCCAGAACACTTTCGGGGAAATAAGGATTTATCCTAATCCGTCAGCCGGTAAAATTGAAATTCAAAACATCTCTGATGTGAAGGTCACGATTTACAGCCTGATTGGTTCAGTTGTAAAAGAATCAACAGCCTCTCAGCATGGAAATTCTGTTGTGGTTGATGATCTGCTTCCGGGATTTTATTTTGTGGAATTGCTGAAGGACGGCAACCGGGAAGTGAAGAAAATTCAGGTAAATTGAAAATGAATTAAGCCGGACTTTAAGCCCATAGCTGAAAAAGTCCTTAATTAAGGCAGAGTAAAGTATAAAACCTAAAATAAATGCTTATGAAAACTCTGAATTTTTTCTTGTTGGCTATTTTAACAATCCTGTTTCTTCAACAAAATAATATATCTGCACAGGTTCAGATAAATATGGATGTCACGCCCCTTGAAATCGCTGAACACTTCATCGGGCCGGGAATATTTGCTTTTGATAATGTGACTTTCCAGGGACCCTGGGTGTCGAAGGGATTGTTTTCCGGCGCCGACAGTACGCTTCTTGGAACTGAATCAGGCTTCTTTCTGACAAGCGGAACGGGCTTTTTCATTCCCGGTCCCAATTTATCAGGGATAACGGGATCGAACAATGGAGCGCCCGGAAGCGCTGTGTTAAACAGTATTGCAACTCAAACTACCTTCGATGCGGCAGTCCTCGAATTTGATATCATGCCGGTGAATGACACTTTAAAATTCAATTATTCTTTCGGTTCCGAAGAATATAATGAGCAAGTTGGAATGTCTTATTATGATGTTTGCGGAGCCTTTATTTCAGGCCCGAATCCTGCCGGAGGTTTTTACACAAACAAGAATATCATGACCGTTCCCGGAACGACAAACACAAATGTTTCGATCAATTCGATCAATAACGGCAACGCACCTGCAGGGGTCATTCCTACCGGTCCATGCACGAATTGCTGGTATTTTCTCGATAATACCGGCGGGTTGGATATGGAATATGACGGATTTACTACAAAATTACTATGCCGGATTTCTGTTATACCTTTTGAAGAGTACCATATTTTTTTAGGTGTGGCTGATGTTGGAGGTGGTGGTAAGGATTCCGGAATTTTTATCGAAGAACATTCTTTGTTCAGTCCGGGAGCTGCAGAGTTTACCTCTTTTAATTTTTATGCAGATATTAATCCTGCTTTACCCTGGGACGTTACCGGAATTATAAATGATTCATCGGTATATCTTGAAGTGCCTGCTGATGTTGATGTTTCGAACCTGATTGCAAGCTATACTGAAAGCGGAGCTTATGTTTCTTTAAACGGAGTAACGCAAACCAGCGGTGCGACAGCTAATGATTTTACCGACACCCTCATTTACCAGTTACAGAGCCATGAAATCAAAGACTGGACTGTCATCGTCGAGCTTGTTACGGATGTACCAGAGGTTTATTTTGACAGAGTAATAATCTCTCCGAATCCGGCAAAAGGTAAGATTGTATTGAAACACATAAATGGGATTAACATAAAGATTTGCGACTCTCAGGGAAAAGCAGTAACCGAAGTAAAGAGTCTGGAAAATTTTAGCACATTAGTTTCAGGGGAATTATCCCCGGGAATTTATTTTATCGAACTCGAAAAAGACGGTTATAAGCAAACGCGGAAGGTAATTGTAAATTAAACCGGATTGCCGGGATTTTGACCTTTCATCCTCACCTATCTATACCATAAACGTGATAAAACCGAAAATTCTTCAAATTGGAATAAGGGTATCCGTCATGCAAACCCTTTTTTCCCTTATATCCCTTATTCCCCTTATTTTTCACTATGCCATAATTTATCCCGTCTGCAGTATAATTTCATGATCCCGGAAAGCGATTCTGCCTTTTGAAATAACGATGGATGGACATCCTGTGATCCTGAGTCCGTCATAAATTTCGGAGTCGCAGTTCTGAAAATGAGTTTTGACCGAAATCTCCGATTCCCGGTTAGCATCCCATATCACAAGGTCGGCATCCATGCCGGGCCGGATACTGCTTTTAGTTTTTAAACCGAAAATTGAAGCCGGATTCTTTGACGTGACCTCAATGAATCTCCCAAAAGAAATCCTTTTTGTCAGAACTCCATACGTATGAAGTAAAGTAAGCCGGTGTTCAATGCCTCCGGCGCCATTGGGTATTTTGGTGAAATCATCTCTGCCCAAATCTTTCTGACCCTTCAGGTTAAAAGGACAATGGTCGGTTCCGACAGTCTGAATGCTTCCGTCGGCTATTCCCTCCCAAAGTGCTTCCTGATCCTCTTTCCTTCGGAGAGGTGGAGAGATAACGTATGGCGCTGACTTTTCAAAATTCTGCCCGTAAAGCGATTCATCCAGCAAAAGGTACTGAGGACAGGTTTCGCCGTAAACCTCCATGCCAGCGTGTCTTGCGCTTCTGATCAGATCAACTGCTCCGGCTGTAGAAACATGTACAATATAAATTTTGCAACCCGTAACAGCAGCAAAATCAATGGCTTTCTTCACCGCTAATACTTCGGCAACAGGTGGCCTGGAAAGGGCATGATATTTTGGAGAAACATTTCCCTGTGACAAATATCGCTGAATATTTAGCTGAATAATATCATCCATTTCGCAATGGAGGGTGACCAGGACGCCGATTTTCTTAGCGGCCTTCATTACCTCAAGCAATTCTCTATCCTTGATACCAATGCTTTTCTGATAAGCCAGATAACACTTGAAAGATGTTACGCCATGCTCCTTAACAAGGATTTCCATTTCCCTCGCGCTTTCACTACCCCACCACGTCGGACTTACATGGAAAGAGTAGCCAATCAGGCTTTTCTGTGCAGCCTTTTCGCGTTTCTTAAAGGCATCTGTTAAGGATTCTCCTCTTGCCGGGGTCACAAAATCAATTATTGAAGTGGTCCCGCCCGATATTGCTGCTGCCGATCCTGAATAAAAATCATCGCCCGAATTTCCTGCCGGTGTTGGAAGTTCCAGGTGAACGTGCGGATCAATGCCACCGGGAAAGATCATCATTCCTTCAGCATCAATGACCTGGCATTTATAAGGAATTTCGAACTGTTCAGCTACCTCCTCAATCCTGCCATCCCTGATCAGAATATTACCGGTAAATGACCTGTCACTGGTGTAAATCATTCCGCCCGAAATCAGCAAACAATTATATGTTTTATTTTTTCCCATTACTATTTTATTACAGAATCAGAAGGGATCAGGCACTTATCATTTTCCCATTTACCTGTTAAGTTTTCAGCCGGTATAATATTTCCATTACAATCGAGGAAATGGCCGGCATTATTTACGGCAATTATCTTCATCGCCCCTGCCCGGATGGAATCAATTACTGTTGTCATCAGGTAGCCGGGCTCTATTCCTTTGCGCAAAAGTCCGGTTTTTATGCCAATATCATTATTCCATAAATCCATCCGGCGATCAACTTCATCGTGTGAACCTTCTTTTCCGAACCTGATTTCTTTTTTGAACGACTTGTAATTTCCCCGTTCATGTGCCCTACCCAAATTCCTTGCTTTTCTCCAATTCATCTCCTGAACCAGCGAAGCCATCCAGTACGCATGTTTAAAAGCATCCAATTGTCCGGAATTTAACGTACTGTTTGTTAATGATTCTTTACGAAGGCTGTCGCTTACTTTCAGAACACTTAGGGTTATTGAATATGCTTTGCCGGCAATAAAGGGATGCATGATGGCCCACCATTTTTCAGGACAACTGACATTACCGCTGATTTTAACTTTTCCTGATTTCTGAGCCTGAACTGTGGTATCACACAAGCATCCTACAACAAAGACCAACAAAAATAGGATTCCTCGCTTCATTTTATTATATCATAAACAGAGTAATATCGTATATTCTGCAAATTGGTATAAAGGTATAGAGGTATAAGGGAAATGTGCTTGAGTAAGCCTTTATATCCCCTATATCCCTTATTTCCCCTATTTCCCCTATTTCCCCTATTTCCCAATTTTTCATTTTGCTATAACTTATCCCATAAGCAGTATATACTTCTCCGGTGAATACAAATGTCGAAATATTTCGTAAAAACTGCCAAATTTATGTTGATTCTTAATATTTAATTTCTATACATTTGCCCTGATCATTTATACCGCCGGAATTCAGGTTTGCGAAAATTGAACTGAATAATCAGGCGGTATAACTGAAACTAACCAGCTCCCGCCTATGGCGGGACCTGCCAAGTTTCAGTATATAAACAATAGCAAATGAGCATTCTATCTGACAGAATTATGAATTTATCGGAGTCGGCGACTCTCGAAATGACAAGAAAAAGCCGTGAACTGAAAGCCCAGGGAAAAGATGTGATAAACCTGAGCATCGGAGAACCCGATTTTAATACTCCGGAATGTATAAAAGCCGCAGCAAAGCAGGCAATTGATGATAATCAAACCCATTATACGCCGGTTGCCGGAACTCAGGAACTACGTCAGGCAATCGCTGAAAAGTTTAAAAAGGATAACGGTTTGAACTATACTTTCCAGCAAATAGTAGTATCCAATGGAGCCAAGCAGTCCATTGCCAATGCATTGCTCTGCCTTGTCAATCCCGGCGATGAGGTCATTGTACCGGCCCCCTACTGGGTTTCGTACCCAGAAATGATCAAGCTGGCTGAAGGCAAGATGGTGGAGATACCCACCACTGTTCAACAGGGATTCAAACCCACACCTGCACAAATAGAGGCTGCAATTACACCCAAGACAAAAGTATTTCTCTTCAACTCGCCAAATAATCCATCAGGTGCGGTTTTCACCGAAGAGGATTTACGCGGAATTGCTGAGGTTCTGAAGAAATACCCAAACATTTATATCATCTCCGACGAAATTTACGAATACCTGAATTATACCTGTGGCCACACGAGCATTGCCAAATTCGATTACCTGAAGGACAGGGTCATCATCGTGAACGGTGTTTCGAAAGGATTTGCGATGACCGGCTGGCGGATCGGCTATATGGCGGCGCCGCTCGAAATTGCCAAGGCGTGCGATACATTGCAGGGACAGATCACATCGGGTGCTTCATCCATTTCACAGATTGCTTCTTTGAGGGCTGTAAAGATCGAACCATGCACATCCGATGAGATGCAGGAGATGATCTCTACCTTCAAGACCAGGAGGGATTTGCTGCTGGAAAAACTGAATGAAATACCGGGTATTAAAACCAACGTGCCGGAGGGAGCCTTTTATGTATTTGCCAATGTTGCCGGATATTACGGAAAATCCAATGGCGCTATGACGATTAAGAATGATGTGGATTTCTGCATGTTTCTTCTCGAAAAGGCTCATGTTGCTCTGGTTCCGGGCGGCGCTTTCGGTAACGCCAATTGTGTAAGGTTTTCGTATGCCACTTCATCCGACAAGCTGGTGAAGGCTGCGGAAAGGATAAAGGAGGCGCTGGCGGGACTGGTTTAAAGGAAAAAGTCTCAAGTCTTTAGTATAGAGTCTGCAGTCCTCAGTCGGCAGTCGGCAATCTACCGGCTTCTCTATGGAACTCAGAACACTGAACCCGGAACAGTGAACCAGTTTTACATCCCCCTGCCCACTTCAAATGGGGAATGACTGCCTAACCTTGAAATTTGAACCTGAAACCTTGAACCACTCAATGTCCCGTATGATGCAGGCTCTCCTGCAATAGCGGATGATTCGCCGGTATGAGAGCCGCACTGCTCAGAGTACGCAGGAAAATATAGATGAAAAGCCCGGCAAATCCCAGGTATGTTCCGATCTCAGTAAATCCTATTTTCACATCCCCGATAGTTCCCGGCATGATCTGCTCATAAATATCTATCCATAATCCGATGAGGACGAAAACAATCACGATTCCAAGAACCATCTTTTTCCGGGCAAAATAATTGGACAGCAATACAACGAATGGTACTGTCCAGTTTAAGATCAGGTTGAGATAAAAAACTGTTTTCCATGGACCGGTAAGCCTGTGGACATAATATACGGTTTCTTCCGGGATGTTGGCGTACCAGATCAGCAGGTATTGCGAGAACCAGAAATAAGCCCACATGATGGAAAGGATAAAAACATATTTCGAAAAGTCCTGCCAGTGCGCATCGGTAATAAATTGAAAATATCCGTAATGATGCATGATAACGACTATAAGGACGATCAAAGCAGAACCATGATAAAAGGAGGTAATAAAGTTCTTAAGTGCGAAAATGGTACTGAACCAGGTCGGGTCTATGCTCATGATCCAGTCGAAAGAAGCCAGCGAAAAGGTGAGCGCCAGCGTGAATATATAAACTTTGGAATAAAACCCGGATTTTTCAAAATAAATCATACCGCCTTCGATATCCTCCTTCAGTGAGTATTTCCTGAGTAAACGGGTCATAAAAACCCAGACAGTAAAATAAATGACAAGACGGATCAGAAAGAAAGGCACATTAAGAAAAGGGGATTTGTGTTCGATAAGGTGCATTGAATGCTCATCAAAACTGTGCTCGTCCGGTTGTATCCACGGATAAAGGGATTTCATGCCAATCATGATCAGGATCATAATAAGGGCTGCCCACGGAATATATGCGCTGATGGATTCCGGAATCCGCTTGAATGCTGCCGACCATCCGGCCTGTGTTATGTACTGAAGCGCAAGGAAAAAGGATGCCCCGATAGCAAGGCAAAGAAAATAAAAATTGTTCAGCAACAGGTTGGCCAGCGCCCGCTCTCCGTTTGCAAGGAAGCCTGTAGCAACAGCAATGATACCCATTGCCATCAATCCATAAGTTGTATATCTTAATACCGGTCTGAAAACAAATTTGCGATCCATGCTTCTGATTTTTGGATTAAAGATTAGTTGATAATTTATTTTTAACGTACATAGCTATTTTCCAGCGGTCGGCCTGATTGATCTGTGAACCATGCGCCCCCATCAATCCTGATACCGAACCCACTGTAGTTACATGAAATATCTCGCCAATCGGTTTAGCCTGAACGATATCACTTGTCAGGTCAAATGGCTTGGCGATAAATAGCCCGGAGGTGAAGAGGTAACCATCTCCCTTACCAGCCATTCCGTGACAATTGGAGCAAAATATTTCGTATTGGATTTTGCCCCGTTGCAGGTTTTCAGTTGTCACAGGCAACGGATTCACCAGCTCTTTTCCTGCCTTCACCTGCTCATCGAAAGTTCTGCCGTAAGAATAGGGGATCATTTCGCGCGGAATGGTTCCCTTCACAGGCGCCTGCATCGTTAGGCTGTCTGAAAAATTGGGATTTTTCGAATACGTTTCATAGGTTCTCGAATAGTTCATATCAGGCATGTAAACCCACCCCGGACTGTTTTCGGTGCGGTTGCAGGAAACCGTCATCAATAAAATGGCGGCGATTCCGACTACGATTATAAATCTGATTATGCTTGAATATTTCATCTTTTGAATTTTTCAGGTTAATGATTTGCTTTGGTTTCCGGTACACCGATCTGAGCTACTTCTACCGCGCCTTCCCTTTTTAAAAGATCGGAAACCACCTGTTCGTTCGTATTGATCTTGCCATCCACAACGATCACATACCTGTCGTCGGAAATTCCTTTGTAATCCAAATATGGAACTGCTCCCGGGCCTTTCCTGTCCCTTATAAAAAAAGACAGGATTGTCACAACGGCTGTAACGTTGATCAGCATTACAAAGATCACAATGATAAAGGATAGGGTGTTTTGAGGCTTGCCACCAAAAACAAGCGGGTAATTGACAACAGAAGTCCAATAAAGGAAACCACCGGTACCGAAAAGGGCAAAAATTGCTGAAATAAACGCCACTACCGGAAGCCGGGTTTTCAGCTTCAGTGCTTCAATGACTTCATGAATCGGGTATGGTGTTATTACATCATGGATTGTTATCCCGCTTTCCTGGATTTTATGGATGGACGAAAGCAGCTTGTCTTCGTTATTGTAAACACCTAAAATTCTGTAGTTTGACATGTTTTTCAAAATTTAATTTTTGAAAGTTATTTCTTGCTTGTGGGTTTTAAAATCATTTTCAATTCACTCATAGCCATCATGGGTATGTAACGGATGAACAACAACACTCCAAGCCCGAAAATGCTCAATGTGCCGGCATAAATACCGATCTCGATGATGGTCGGCCTGTAGGTAGCCCAGTTCGACGGCAGGTAATCCTTGGTAAGAGAAGTCACGATGATCACGTAGCGTTCGAACCACATACCGATGTTAATGATGATGGAAATAATAAAAACCATCGTCAGGTTTTTCCTTATCTTTTTGAACCAGAACAATTGCGGGATAATGGCATTGCAACTCACCATCGTCCAGAATGCTTTGGTGTGATCGCCCGCAATGCGGTTGTGGAAGAAAGTATATATCTCACCCTCTGCACCCGAATACCAGGCCATAAAGATTTCTGTAGAATAGGCGGTTCCCATGATAAGACTGACAAAGGTGAGTATCCTTCCGATGGCATCAATATGTCCGTCAGTCACAAAATCCTGGAATTTGAATACTTTCCGGATGATGATCATGAGCGTCAGAACCATAGCAAAACCTGAGAAGATAGCGCCAACTACAAAATACGGCGGGAAAACGGTGGTATGCCATCCTGCCATAACAGAAGTTGCAAAGTCCATTGAAACGATGGAATGAACTGCAATAACCAGAGGCGCAGTGAGGCCACCAAGGATGAGGGCGGTGGTTTCAAACCGAAGCCATGATCTTGCTGAACCCATCCAGCCGAAACTGAGGAATCCGTATATGGCCTTCTTGATTTTCGATGTAGCCCTGTCCCTGACTGATGCCAAATCAGGGATCATACCGATATACCAGAAGGTTGCAGAAGCCATCAGGTAAGTACTGATCGCCACTACGTCCCAAAAAAGCGGTGAATTGAAGTTCACCCAAAGGGGTCCTCTTGAGTTGGGGTAAGGCATGATAAAGAAGGCATTCCATATCCTTCCCATGTGGATCATAGGATAAAGCCCTGCACAGAGCACGGCCACTACGGTCATTGCTTCTGCCGCTCGGTTAATGGATGTCCGCCAGCGTTGCCTCAGGATCAGCAGGAAGATGGAAAAAGCCGTTCCGGCATGTCCGATGCCGATCCACCAAACAAAGTTGATGATGTCCCAGCCCCAGCCAAGAGAATTATTCAGTCCCCAGGTTCCGATACCCTGCGTTACCGTTACATACATGCTGTACACCCCGAAAGCGAGGCCGATGGTGAACAGGGTCATAAAGGCAAACCACCACATCGGAGCTTTCCGCTCCTGCGGCGCCAAAATCTCACTCGTGATCTGCCCGTAAGTCTTGTCGCCTTTGATCAGTACTCCGCGTATTGTTTTGTCGTACATAATATATTGGAAATTTTTATTCTTAATTCTTTATCCTGAAATAT
This sequence comes from Bacteroidales bacterium, assembly GCA_020052415.1. Classification (GTDB taxonomy): domain Bacteria; phylum Bacteroidota; class Bacteroidia; order Bacteroidales; family JAADJA01; genus JAADJA01. Next base: position 66,292 of record JAGVPB010000014.1, read on the forward strand.
TTAACTATGTTGTTCAGAATTTTCATTGATATCTTCCACATTCTTATTTCTCACCTTTGTTAGATATCCAACTGATGAAAGTGTATGCAATTCCTCAAGCAAATGATACCGCCTTGCATTGTCGAATAATTTCGAAACCCTGCTTTCCTTGTCGTTGGTATTGCCAAAAACAATGGCTTTCGTAGGGCAAGCCTGAGCGCAGGCAACATTTATTTCTCCATCTTCCAGCATACGGTTTTCATTTTTTGCCTTCAGCTTTTTCTCCTGAATCCGCTGTATGCACATCGAGCATTTCTCAACAACACCCCTTTCCCTTACAACCACATCCGGATTAAGAACCATTTTGCTCAACTCATCATTGAAGTTATAATCGAATTTTTCATTGTCGGCATACCGATACCAGTTGAAACGGCGTACGCGATAAGGGCAGTTGTTCATGCAGTACCTGGTTCCGATGCACCGATTGTAAGCCATCTGGTTCAATCCTTCCTTGCTGTGCGGAGTAGCTGCTACAGGACAAACATTTTCGCAGGGCGCATTATCGCAATGCTGGCACATCACCGGCTGATGAAACACTTCAGGATTTTCAGGCTCAAGATTGAAGAATTCATCCGGCCCGATCTTCTCAGGTGGAACCGCGGAATAATACCTGTCAATGCGAATCCAGTGCATGATCCTTTTTTTACGAACCTCCTCTTTTCCGATCACGGCTACATTATTTTCAGCCTGACATGCGATCACGCAGGCGCTGCAACCGATACACTTATTCAGGTCAATGGCAAGCTCCCAGTGGAAACTATCGTAATGCGGCTTTTTATACAGCGAAACGGCTTTCTCTTCGGTGATCCTGTGAAGTTCATTGCCCGATTCAGGGTTTTGCTGCCACTTACCGAGAACAGTTTCACGAACCAGCGGCCTGCCTTCCATCTGGTGATGGGTTTGGGTAGTGGCAAGTGGATAGGTCGAACCCGTCTTTTCAATTGTGATTGATGAAATACTATATTGTTTCGAACCATTAATAAAACTCGCCAATACAAAAGCATTCTTACCAAGATTATTGGCCACCTTGCCGCCATCGGTCCTGCCATAGCCAATTGCAATTGCAGCCGTCCCATAAGGCTGGCCGGGTTGCAGCATCACAGGCAATTCCATGGTTCCGTTGATCTTTACCAAATCTTCCATGGCGAACCCGTTTTCCTTTGCCCAGGTTGGCGACAAAGCAAGATAGTTGTCCCAGACAGCCTTTGTGATCGGGTCGGGAAGTTCCTGTAACCAGGGATTGTTTGCCATTTTACCTGTTCCCAGACCTACCTTTTCGTAAAGGGTCAGTTCTAACCCGGAAGCCGGCTTATCAGCAAACATTAGAGGCGCTAAGGACATCAGGTAGTCAAAGTTATATAGCGGACAGGCATATAAGCCTAACTGAACTTCAAAAACACCTTTCTGCAGAGTGTGATTCCAGAAATCGGTGAAGGAAAGGTATTCCGATTGTTTGGGATAAAGATTTTCTTCCCAGTATTTTTGGATGTAAGAATGAATATCCATAGTATTTCCGGCCCATTTCAGCAGGCTTTCGCCCATTTGCCGGGTATCAAACAACTTTTGAATGCAGGGTTGGGCCAGACTGTAAATTCCGGTGAAAGGCTCTGCATCGCCCCAGGATTCGAGGCTGTGATTGTCCGGACACACATAAGTGCAAAGTTTCGTGGTTTCATCAGGAGTTTCTCCAAAAGAAACAGATAGCTTTACATTTTTTAGTGCATTTATAAATTTCGCCGGATCGTAATAATCGTAAGCGGGATTCACATTATATACGAATAGTGCATCTACTTTTCCCTGCTCCATTTCACCGAGCAGCATTTCGAACCGCTCATCAATCCCCTTTTTCAAATTCGACGACCTTTCAAATCCCAGTGTTGAACCCTGGTTCCCTGTAAGAAAATTAATTGCATTGACCAACGTCTGAATATGAACATCGTTGGTTCCGGAAACAGTCAAAGACTTGCCCTGATGCAACATAAGGTCTTCAGCCAGTTTTGAAATATCCACCGGAGACGCCTGCACCTGAATCTGAGGTGTTCCGGATTTTGCTGCAATGTAATTGTAAAGGTTCGCGAGGATCACTTTTTCGTCGGAAGGCTTAATCGGGTAACGGATATCCGCATTGCTGCCTGTGAGCGACATCCACGACTCGAACTGATAATGTTTCGAAATGGTGTTTTTTCCGTTGGTCAGGTCGCGCGATTTGGAATATTGCAAAGCATACTCCACAGGTGACAGCCAGCTTCCCAGGAAATCACAGTTAAATCCTGCAATCACTTCAGTATCAGCAAAATTATAGCGCATCACCGCTTCTTTGCCAAAGGTTTCAAAATTGGCTTTACGCATTGCCGAATAAGAAACGGTATCATAATAAATGACCTCTGTATTCGGGTATTTGGTTTTAAATTCTTCGAAAATCCTAAGCATCGAGGGACTGATAACTGAAGCCGACAGGATGATAATTTTTCCACCGGTAACATTTATGCCTGATAAAGCATTTGTTATTTCACTGTCGAGGGTAGTCCAATCGGTTTTTTGCCCGTTTTTCAAAGGGTGATTCAGACGATAAGAGTCATAGAGTCCAAGTACGGAAGCCTGGATGCGTGCATTCGTTCCCCCTTCCGTAATGCTTGAAAGTTCATTTCCCTCAATTTTAATCGGACGGCCATCTCTCACTTTCACAACAACCGGGCAGTAATCATTTCCATCATAAAAAGTGGAGGCATAATGGCTTGCTGTTCCCGGTGTTACTTCTTCAGGTTTATTGAGGAAAGGAATGGCTTTTCTAACAGGCTGCTCGCAACTGGCTGCCAGTGCGGCGGTGCTGACGGAAAACCCAAGCATCTTCAGGAAATCACGGCGGTTCGATTTCAATTTGCTTTTAACTTCATCCTCTGTCAACCCCTCAATAGAAAATTCCGGGGCCACCTCATTAGCCGGGATGTTTCCTTCCTGATTCTCTTTGAGTTCATCTAAACTTTTCCAGTATTTTTTCATATTTGGAATGATCGTTTAATCAATGGTATATTTTATTAATAATGGCACAACTGGCAGTTGTTGCCGCCAATGTCATCCACAGTTACCCGGCTTCGTGTTCCGGCTTTGATCTCTTCCTGGTATTTTGCAAATTCTTTATAAAACTCATTTTCTTTAAATTGTACATTGGTGTTCCTGTGACAATTAACACACCACCCCATGCCAAGGTTTTCGACCTGGACAATTTTATCCATTTCTTCAACTTTTCCATGACATTCCTGGCACTGTCTTTTGCCGACATTAACATGCTGAGCATGACTAAACCAAACGTGGTCGGGAAGATTGTGCACCCTCACCCATTCAATTGGTTTTTTCGTATTCCACGAATTAACCACTTTAGCTATTTCAACTTCGCCGGTGATTTTTCCTTTTTTTACAACATTATGGCAATTCATGCAAACCGCTGTGGAAGGAAATCCGGCGCTTTTGCTTTCCATCGCAGTACTATGGCAGTACAAACAATTGATCTGGTTTTGCGTAGCATGAACTTTATGTGAGAACCAAACCGGCTGGTCGGGCGAATAACCCTGCTGACGGCCAAGCTCCTTTGCTTCGACATAAACTATTTCGCCCAGAACAAAAATGGAAACAAAAATGATAATGACGTGAACGAAATAGGCTTTGATGATCTTTGTAAAAGTCAGGTCAATCAGGGCAATGAGAAACAGTACAAAAAATATTATAAAAGTAGGCCGGGTGTTTCCGGGTCCGTATTTTTGCTTTTGCATCTTTAATGACGAATCATCCTGGCCGGAGGCAGGTACATCTGATTTTGGCTTTTCTGCTGTAGTCGTCGAAGTTACCGCGGTTTCATCATAATTCTTGATATAAGTGAGTATCCCTCTGATCTGATCATCGGTCAGATTATTGTCGGGCATAGGAATTTTATTGTTTTCTTCAAATAATTTTACTGCGACAGGATCGCCGTTTTTTACCATTGTTTGTGAAGATTTGATAAAGCTGATCAACCATGCTTCATCGTGGCGGTCATTCACTCCTTTTAAATCGGGGCCTATCAGTTTTCCTTTACCAATAGTATGACATGCCGAACATACAGTATATTCAACCGGTGGCTGGTTCTGTGCAGCAGTGGTCAAAGAAAAAATTATAAAAAATAAAAACAGGGGGGTGAATATTATTCTATTTCTCATTTGAAGTAAAAATTTATTCAATAAGTAATAATAAAAATTGAGGAAATGAAATTTTATTTTTTGAAAGGAGCAAAAATACAAAAAGACGAATTATAATTTGGTAGTCTTTTACCGCAATAATTTAATTTTTATAAAAAATTATAAACATAAAATATTTGGACCAAATTTAATTTTGATGTACTGACATAATTTTGCTGATGATTTATACCTTGTAAATAGGATCAAAATAAGCCATATCACTTTGCCAGTAATGCTTCGATATTAATAGAACCGCACCATGCCTGAAAAGGATTTCCCGTAGGGAATCAACATCATGATAAGTATAGTCCTTGTTTATGTCCTAAGGACAATTGAAACTATTAAACAAAATAATTTTATTGGCATGAAGTCCTACGGGCTAAAAATTACTGATATGCCTAACTCGGACGAAGAAAATGAATTCTATCAAGTTAAATTTGTGGACCTTCTTATTTCAGGATAAATTTTTTACCAGCTCCCGCTTGCGCCGCCGCCGCCGAAGCTGCCGCCGCCGAAACCTCCGAATCCGCCTCCGCCTCCCCCGCCGAATCCTCCTGAGCCGGACCGGAAATCGCCAAAGGAACCGCCACGGCCTCCGCCTAACATACTTCCCAGCATCAGTGCCGTCCAGAACGGCATGCTGCTGCTGCCGGTGGTATATTGTTTACCACGGTTCCTGCCAATCATTGAAATGACAATAATTAAAATAATAATCGGTATGAGAAATCCGTAAGGACTGCTTTTGCCTTTTCTTTTTGCATATTGATCGGCAGTAAATTGTCCTGCTGCAAGCGACATTATCGCTTTGACAGCCGCATCCAGTCCGCCGTAATAATCATTGCTTTTAAAATGAGGGATCATCTCATTTTCGATGATCTGCTTGGCTGTAATATCAGGAATTATCGGTTCAAGCCCATAGCCAACATCAATATTAACCTCTCCCTTGCCTTCAGCATTTTTGGGTTTTAAAACAATGATGGCTCCGTTGTTGAATTTCTTTTGTCCAACTTTCCACTTTTGCCCCAGGCGCTGCGAATAGTCAACGATATCGTACGCTCCAAGATCACTGATGATCACGATGGTGATCTGGGTAGAGTTGGTATCGCTGAAAGCCACGAGCTTTCTCTCAAGTGTATTGTTTTCCTGGTCGTTTAACAATCCGGCAAAATCATTGACCAACCTTGGGGGACTTGGTGGATCGGGCAGATCCTGTGCATTAACCTGACTTATGCTTACAGCTAAAAGAATGAGCAGCCAGTTCCTGATTTTTGACATTTCTTTATGGTTATACAATTTTATTTTTCACCAAATGATATCTCATCCGACAGTTCGTTAACATCGTCTTTCTTATAAGGAAAGTGTTTTTTTAATTGCTGGCCTGCCAGTGTGATGCCTTCTGCCAGCCCTTCACTAAACCTGTTATCTTTAAAATAATTAAGCATTTTATCGCGTACTTCATCCCAGAAATTTTCAGGAACCACACTGTTTATCCCGGCATCTCCAAGAACGGCAAATCTCCTGTTTTTGAGCGCAAGATAAAAAAGGACTCCATTTCTCAGGTCGGTTTTATGCATTTCGAGTTGTTTAAACACAACCGAGGCTCTGTCCAGTACATCTCTATTGCATTTTTCTTCGATATGAACCCTGATCTCACCAGAGGTATCAAGTTCCGCATTTTTGATTGCAAGTGAAATGTCATCCTTCTGCTGAGGGGTAAAAAATGATCTGGCCGACATGCTTTTAGTATTTAGAATTTAACTTCAGGAGCTTTTTCCGCACCTTCCTGTGCTTTAAAATATGCTTTCTTTTCAAAACCGAAGAGAGAAGCATAAATATTCTTCGGGAACGACCTGATGAAGGAATTGTATTCCTGCGATTTGGTATTGAAATTCATACGTTCGACAGTGATCCTGTTTTCAGTCCGTTCAAGCTGAGTTTGAAGATCGAGAAAGTTTTGATTTGCTTTAAGGTCGGGGTATTTTTCAACCACAACAAGAAGTCGCGATAAAGCCGAACTCAACTGATCTTGTGCGGCCTGAAACTGCTGCATCGAAGCTTCATTCAGGTTTGTGGGATCAATGGTCACCGAGGTTGCTTTCGACCGTGCCAGGGTCACTGCTTCAAAAGTTTCTCTTTCATGCTCGGCATAACCTTTAACGGTTGCCACCAGGTTTGGTATAAGATCAGCCCTTCGCTGGTAAACATTTTCGACCTGAGCCCACTGCGAGGAAACACCCTCGTCCATGGTAACCATATTATTGTAGGTTCCCTTTATGGAAGTGTACATGATTATTGCAAGCAGTAAAATAACTGCAATTATGATCCACGATTTTTTAATATTCTTCATTTCTTTTCTAATTATAATTTGACGTTAATATTATTTGTTAAACAGTGTAAAAGACGTGTCTCATTATGACTTGTGACAACGCCGGATAATTTATTACCACATAGACACATAGAACACATAGTTCAATATAATACTTGGTAATAAGATCAATTTTATTCCAATGCCTGGTAAATCTCGTTTACTAATGTTTTCTGTCCATAGTTCATAATGTTTGTACAATTAAAATTAATGATAATGCCTTTTGGTTTGTGAAGCATCTGCATATACGACAAAACTATTGCCTCATGAATGGGCAATATTCCTTCCATAGCTTTAAGTTCAACGATAATCAGGTCATTAACTAGAACATCAAATCGCAGGTCCGCATCAAGATAAATCCCCTTATAAACAAGAGGTACCTTCTGTTGTGACATATATTGCATTCCTCTAAGCCCTAACTCATGGATAAAGCATCTTTCATATATACTTTCAAGCAATCCGGGACCAAGATGTTTATGAACCTCAATTGCACAGCCTAAAATCTTATATGTAAGGTCATCAATATACTTCTTCGTTAATTCCATTTTTATTAACTCTATAAATAGAAAAAGTGAAAAGCTATGTGTACTATGTGCCTATGTGGTTCCATCCTTTTCCCTTAAATAAAATTAAATCCTCATAACCAGGTTCGAAATAAATTATATCAGCAGTGTCAGAATTTTGCAAAATAATACTATTTCCCTATAAGTTCAACACTTCTTTTTATAAAGTCTGTCAATTCCTGGCCTTTCAGTAGATTTTGAGAAAGCCTTGCCAGATCGGTTACCTGCTTTACAAGATTCTCCTGCCGGTCATTATCCGGTTCATTTAAAATATCCGAAATTAATTTATGGTTCGAATTGATAACAAGGTTGTATGAATCTGGCAGGGAACCCATATAATCCATACCGCCTCCTAGTTTCGACATATCTTTCATTCGCCTCATGAATTCAGGTTGTGTAATAATTACCGGCTTATCTGTCTCACTCAGGCTTTCGAAAACGATGGAATATTTTTCTTTAGCTGCATATTTTTCAAAAAGCGGTTTCAGCTTTTCCTGATCTTTATCGCTGAGTTTCGAGGGCTGGATATCTTCCTTTTTGATGAGCTTGTCAACCACATCAGCATCCACGCGGGTAAAAGATGAATTTTCGAACTTCTGTTCCAGGGTATTAATGAAATGATTATCAATTACGCCGCTCATATCGAGTACATCATAACCTCTTTCCTTTGCAGTCTCAATAAAAGCATGTTGTTCTTCCTTGTCCGTCGAGTAGAGGTAAACCAATTTTTTGTCTTTATCTTTCTGAGCGGGTTCGATGAGCTTTTTATAATCTTCATACGTAAAATATTTACCATCAACATTTTTGAAAAGAGCAAATTTTTCAGCTTTATCGTAAAACTTAGGTTCAGAAAGCATTCCGTAATGGATAAAAATTTTGATATCGTCCCATTTCTTTTCGAACTCTTCACGGCTGTTCTTAAATAACTCTTCCAGTTTGTCCGAAACTTTTTTCATGATGTGGTTCGAAATTTTTTTAACACTTGCATCACTTTGCAGGTAGCTCCTCGAAACATTTAACGGGATATCCGGCGAATCTATAACCCCATGAAGCAAGGTTAAAAAATCAGGAACAATTCCCTCGACTGAATCGGTAACAAAAACCTGATTGCTGTAAAGTTGGATTTTATCGCGCTGTACCTCGAAATTCCGCTTCACTTTCGGGAAGTATAGAATTCCTGTGAGATTAAACGGATAGTCAACATTGAGATGGATGTGGAAGAGCGGATCTTCAAAATTCATCGGATAAAGTTCCCTGTAAAATGATTTATAATCTTCATCCTTAAGATCGGCAGGTTTTTGAGTCCAGGCCGGTTTGGTGTTGTTGATAATACGGGGCTTTTCCACGTCCTTGTATTCATCCTTACCGTCTTTATCCTTAAGACCCGTCTTTTCATACGATTTCTCCATTCCGAACTGAATGGGAATCGGCAGGAACTTCGAATATTTTTTCAGCAATTCGAGTATCCTGTATTCTTCCAGAAATTCCTTTGATTCATCATTGATATGCAGAACGACTTCGGTCCCGCGATCTTCACGTTCAATTTCTTCCATTGAATATTCAGGGCTGCCGTCGCATTCCCAGCGAGTGGCTTTTGTCGGGCCGCCTTTTTTGTAGGTTTTTGTAAAGATCTCCACTTTGTCCGAAACCATAAACGAGGAATAAAATCCAAGCCCGAAGTGGCCAATCAGTGCGTTTTTGTCAGCATCGGATTTGCCTTTGTATTTCTTAATGAATTCTTCGGCGCTTGAAAATGCGATCTGGTTAATGTATTTGTCCAGTTCTTCGGCTGTCATGCCTATTCCTCTGTCCCTCACTTTAAGCAGTTTCTTCTTTTTATCCACCTCCACATAAATTGTGAGATCACCAAGTTCACCTTTAAATTTATCCATCGAGGCAAGAGTCTTCAGTTTTTGTGTAGCATCAACTGCGTTCGAAATTAACTCCCTCAGAAAAATTTCATGGTCGGAGTACAAAAATTTTTTTATAATCGGAAAAATGTTCTCTGTTTGTACGTTAATTGTTCCTTTTTGCATATCATGTTCAGTTTTAATAATTTCAGGCAGGTTGACAATCAAAGATTATTCCAGTGACGGAACTATGTCAAAATGGCGTTCGGGAATGTTAGATATTGGATAACTCAGAACACAGAACTCTGAACCGAGAACCGAGATTTGAAACCTGTCGTGTAACTATTTAATATTGTATTGTTATCGTTTGCCCGTTAAAAGCATCGAATATAATCTGACTGCCATTTGAGTTTTGGACAATCTTTACTTTCCCTTTTTCGGCGGAACCATTTTTTATCCTGTCCTTAAAATTCAGACACACATCACTAACAATCAAATTTTCAGGTGCTGCTATGGATATTTGCTGTTTTTGCTTGTCACCATTCACATAAAACTGAAGCAGGGCAAGATTCTTTCTGAATTCAGCAACCTCGTTAATCGTGGTGATCCAGGTGTTTTCATTTTTTACGGTGTGAATGATACCTTCAAGGGCAGACAAAGTGGTATCACAATATCCGACAAATTGAGGGTGTCCGAGAAATACCATGCAACCCCTGTAAGGTTTTACAGCATAATTCCAGAAATTCTCAAGGTACTTGCGGTAAACCATTACATTTTTCCCCACCTGGCTGGAATCGGGACTATGATCATCCTTAATTATTTTCAGAAAATGATAATCATCGTGATAGGTTGGCGCTATTTCCAGAATATCGGTACTTTTATAATATCCGTTATCAGCCATCACAATATTATATGGAACAACACTTCCATGGAAAAAATCAAGATTATTTGCTCCAACGCTTGATTCGAATTTATATTTATGTTCATCCAGAGCCAGCAGTCCCCAAAAACCAGGATTGGTAAAGGGAAAACGGAAACCCTGAAAATCCAGATCCCAGTAATTCTCATTTCTAAGTATATCATCAACAGCCTGCGGATATTTTAAATCATCAAAATTGCTGTAAGAATAACCATTCGATGCAAGAGGAAAGGATTTCTTCTTTAAGTAATCTTTCAATTCAGCGCTTACCAATCCGTTTACAAAAATTGTCGGTTCAATATTTTCATTTTCAAGCAGGTGCAATACGCGTTCATACTGACCAATTGCTCCTTCTGCATTCAAACTGATACAAAATGCATAATCGTATCCGCCGGGCCAGGGATTCAGGCTGAATTTTATTCCATGAGTGTCATTATAAGTATCAATTACAAACTTGTAAAATTTGTCAATCTGGTCTTCACTCCAGTACCCTCCTTCATTTTTTGGATGCAGCAATCCGGAGAAGGCTAAAAAATAAGCAAATCCATTTTCATATTTATTTTCAATAATTGCCGGTGTTGAGTTACCTCTGTTGTTCCAGTATCCCATTGTTTTATAATTTCCCGTGGCCATCGCGTCAGGAACCAAAGTCCATAATTCATGTTCATCATCGGATAATAAATCAGCAGGAATATCCCATGGCAAATCCGCTATCTTCCCTTCCAATCCGAATCCGGTCATATTTTTTTCCGAAAAGGATGCTCCATAGCATTTCGACAATTCCCAATTATCAGGGGTCAGAATTTGAAATATACTTACCCTGTCTGTTCCATCGGGGTAGTTACGTCCAACGTTTTCGCCTGAAATCAACACTCCGCCTTCAGCCACGAACTTAGTCAGGTTATGCAATTCTTCGTCCGACATGTAACTCAGTGAATACTTCCTGTCAGCATCATGATATCCGGGGAAAGCTGAAAGAATAATGATGTTGAATTTCTTCAGATCTTTAAAGTGGTACAAGATGTCACGTGGTTCAAGCCTTACGACTGCTCCCGATTTATTAAAGGACTGAATAGCTATGACAATACCCTGTGCCAATTGTGATCCTTCATCACTGATTCCGGTAGTAATGAAAAGCACCCGAGGCAGCAGGCTTCCCAATGTTTCCCTGTCAGGTTTTTTTTCTGATGGAGATGAACACTGAATAAGAATTAAGATTAAACCTAAAATGAAAATCATATTGCGAACGGGATATGTATCCGCAATTCGGGGAATACCTGGAATGTAGGATAAAATGGTTTTCCCATCCGTATTTCCCCTATATTCCCAATATCCATTATTCCCTTTTGAATAATTCAGGATTTTATCCTGTTCAATTTTTACCCGTTGTTTCATTATTCCACCTTTTTTTATTCCACTATTTCAATTGTTATTTCTTTATTGGGCAACGCATTGAAAATAAAAGAACCGTTCTTATTCGAATACGTTCCATCCGACTCAGAGCCTGATATTCTGATTATTTGCGCTTCAGTTTTATATTCAAGTGTTAATGGCTGACGATAGAAATTCATGTCGAGACTATTGATAATTTTCAGGAAAATGATATTCTGAAACCGATCTGTCTGGATGGTTGAAGCAAGTTTTTCCCTTTTATATTTATACACATTTGCTTCAGTGGCTATCCAATAGCCGGTATTGCGCAAAAGCCTGACCTGTTTCTCAAAATCTGCTTTTTGAATAAAGATTTTCGAAGCTTCCTCCTTGCTTAACTGCGCTGGAATCTCCGATAAATTTTCATACAAATGATGATAGACAATAATGGTCCATTGAAATTCCCTTGCCAATAAAATGTCATTGAGTTCTGCCGGTGAAATTTTGGAATTGATAACAAGGTAATTAATTCCTTTATAATCTGTTTGCAAGCTTCCTTTCACGGTGGGTTTTCTAATAAACAATATGTCACTGGCATTTGAAACATTGAATGACGGCCTGGTGCAGTGTAATGTAGTGATCAAAGCATGGGATTTTTGTGTCAGCGATAACTGATCGCTTTGATATGACGCCGGGTTTTCAATTTGCATTGCAATTTCATTTTTTACTGCCATCTCTCTTACTTCTTTAGTGCTGAGTCTTTTTAACAAGGCATCGTCTCCGAGTTCATAAATGCGCGATGCATCATCCAGTAACCCCGGAATGACACCAAAACTTGCAGGAATTTCATATTTGGTTAGAACCGGCAGGGCATACTGGTATTGAGAAAAACCGGCATTATCGAAGCTTATACTTACAGCGCCTTTTCTGTTATTGTAATAATCTGCTATCTTAAAGGACTCGTTTAACACGCTTCTATTTGTTTCTTCTTGATTCTGAACGGATAAGTTTTTGAAATAATCCTGCAAGGTAAAATATAATGGCTTAAGGCGTTCAGTATATACAGGTATTTCCCATTCATTCCATGTGCACGAAAAAGGAGCATCTCCGGGAAATTGCAGTATCGGTGTATTTTTTTTATCGGTTACAAACAGAAATATATTAAATGCCCCGGTTTTGGAATATTCTACATCACCTGTCCCTGCAATATCATCCAGAACAAATCTTTTTGCCGGATCGCTCACATTGAGCAAGTGCCAGTCGAGCCTGATTTCAAATATTTCCTCAGGCTGATTAAAATACCAGTCGGCATTGGAACATTCAGGCTCTGAAGAATTTCCGAACAGCAAAGGACTTCGATCGAATAAAACAGAATCCGATTTTTGTCCGAGCAATGATACACGGCCTCTGTTTGTCAATAACAACTGGTGAATAAATTTCCCGTTCTCATTCCTTTTGGAGGAATAGACGGGAATGTGATCGTTATAAATATCGGTAAAAACCGAATAAGGTTCATCAACCAAAATAAATGCACTGTCTTTTGAATTGAACTCAAGGAGAAATTCGAATCCGTTTTCGAACACTTTCTCAATAAAGGGCAGTTTATGGTCACCTTTATCCTGATCATAAGTATCAATTGCGAAATATAGATTTTTATTACTTAAATCGAACCCGGGAATTTTTGCTGCGATATAAAAGTAGGAAGCATCCGAATCCGTTACAAGTGTTACCTCATCATTGTCGAACCTTACGTCATTCCAGTCCTTCATTTCGCCATCAATGGTTTTGATTTTATTTTCCAATGCGTAAATACCAAAGTTTTGCTCGGGATTTTCCATGTTGTGCCAGATTTTTCTGTCATCTGAAGGTTGTTCAAAATCCATTACGAGCCAGTTGTGCTTAAACCATTCATCAATCCATTCAAAATAAATAGCGCCCGCACATCCAGAATTGACGATGTTCTGTGTTAGAGTAAGGGAAAGTTCAGCCTGGTCGGCTTCCGAGTGTCCTCCCTGGTGAAATCCATCAGGCATAAAATGGCTGTTTCCCCGACTTGACGGCAGGCCATATTCGGCAATGACCAGTGGCATTCCGGCTGTATGCAACTTTAAATCCTCAAGGTAATTCAGGTAGCAACTTTGAGTACTGTTTTTATCAGAATGGTTATTGTAGGAATCCTGAAGATAGATAAAATCAGGATAATAAGGATACACATGATATGCTGCAAAAACACCCGGAACAAACAATTCGGAAGAATGAAACTTAGTAAAATCTATGCTTTCCTGGTCGTTATCATACTCTCTCACTCTCGAATTTTCAATGATTTCAGTGTTATGGTACATTGGATCGAGCGGGAGCCAGTTTACGAAGGAGACGGGATGCTGAGACCAGTATTCCTGGGTTTCATACAGTACAGCAAAATCCATCATATTGGCCAGCCAGGCCTCCATAGCGTTTCCCTGGTTCATGCAGATAAAATCGCCGTTATATTGATTAATATTATTGATTTGATTGGTCTTAAATACTGAGGCCGGCTCCCATTCCCGTCCCAGAAGCAGTCCTGCTACATATTTCGAAATATCGGTTGAATATACGCCTGCAGCTTTTCCGGGATTCTCCTTTAATACTGCATTTCCATGAATTACATCAATGGCATCAATAATTTCCTTTTGAAATTCACGGGTGAAATCCACATTATAATAATCTTCATCAGCCGGTACTTCTGCCCAAACACCTTGCATTAAATATACAGGCTTGTTGTTATGATGCAAATTATAGTATGAAAACGCTTCATAAAATTCCGGGGGTAAGATGGTATAGGTTCGGATGATGTTGGCATTCATTTCGCCGATCAGTATGAGCCATTCAAGGTATTCATCAAATGTCAGAGAAAATTCAGCAGGAAATTTTCCCGGTACTGCAACTCCTAAATTGACTCCTTTCAAAAAGAAATCCTCCCAGTTTGTCTCCTTCTCGTTTGCCTGATATTTAATTGTCAGCTTTCTGAAATAATCACGGCCTGCAATAAAATAGTAATCGGAACTGGAGGCTGCTTCATTCAATCTTTCATCGGCCAGTTTCCAGACAAGTGGTTTTGTTTCATCTTCCACCAACAGGGTTATTTTGCGTTCCTGTCTGATAGATGTCTCAAATTCCATCATTTTCCAGACAATATAAGCCAGGATGGCAAGCAACAACACTATGAATATTATTTTGCCCCTCATTAAAAATGTACTTTAACTGCAATAAAACCTGTTAAGTTCTGATAATACGGGTTGTAAAAACTACTTCCACCAATGGAGAATGAATACGGGTAATAATTATATCCTAATTCGAGATTTGAAGCCCAGTTATTCACATTCATATTTATTTTCTGAAGCCGGCCGGATTCATCTTCTTCATAATTAAACTCTGTTCCTATATTATAGGAGAAATTACCATACACATAGAGTTTTTTATAAGGATAATAAACGGTAACCGAAGCTCCTGTCAGGTTTCTGCCAAAGGGGGAATAATACAAAGATGACTTGTATTTATAGTTAAGATAGGAATAGTTTAAACCCAGCCTGGTTTCAGGTTTAGCAAGTATCCTGCAGGTCAATGATAAACCATAGGTCTGGTAGGCATTTTCGTGGGTAAAGGAGGTGTCATTGATAATGTCCTTAATCAAAACCGGATCTGCAATCCCGTATATATATTTTGCATTGAACCCAAATAACCTGTAACTTATCTGAACTTCGTCGGATATTGATTTTGCTCCTACCTTATTCCAGTAGTAAAAATAATCATATCCTGCTGTTAAAGAATTTTTGAATGTAATCTTTTCCAAGGCATAATTCAATAACCAGTTCAAACCATAGGCTGTTACTTTGTCGTCAGTATTGCTGTAGCCGCCATAAAGGCTTATTTTATGATGTTCCCTGATCCAGCTTCCCTTTACCCACGAAGTGTTGAACCATCTTGTGGTATCTCCATCAGTTACAGTATCGGTAAAATCCCGGTTCGAGTAATCCAGCAGGAAATTGGCTTCTACATGAAAGTAATCCGTCAGTCTTTTCTCCAGTTTAATAACCGATACCAATGCATTGATTTCATAATTTTCTTCCTTTTCCTGTAAAGGGCTTATTTTAAGTGACAAGCCGAACTGCAGTTCGCGCTGAATATCCTGGTATTCATTTTTGTATTCTTCATTTTCCGGATCAAGCGCTATTGCTTTATTGTAATAAAAGACCGCGGTATGAGGCATTCCTTTCCAATAATACATTTTACCAATCCCAGCCCAGGCTTCGGACCAGGTGTTATCAATTTTATTGATCCTCTGATAAACCGAAATGGCTTCATCCAGCCTGCCACCATGACTGTAAGCTTTGGCAAGGTAAAAATACTGCGGAATATCATCCGGCAAAAACGACAGAGCCTGCTCAAAATAATAAATGGACCTCTTATCTTCACCCAGAAAGCCATAACACTTTCCCAAACCGTTTAAGGCTTCAACATCGGTGGAATCGCTATCATAGATTACTTTAAACAATACAATGGCCGAATCATAATTGTCAGTTAAGGTGAAGAGCCTTGCCAGGGCAAGCCTCGCATCATAATCTGCAGAGTCGGCTGCTAACACTTTCTGATAAAAGCCAATGGCTTTTATGTAGTCTTTTTCAATCTTCGCCTGATAACCCATATCCCTCCAGTATTCAATGTCGCCGGATTGTCCATTGCAAATGACTAACAAAAGGATAAATGATAATGTGCTGATCAAGTATTTCATAGTTTTTGTACACCCTTCCTTGCAAATTTGTTCCAATTGTTTTTCCCCCTTGTAAAATTAATTATTCCGGATATTTGTGCAGTGATTTTGTAAATGGAGTATGAAAACTCTCCGATAATTCCTGCTGTAATAAGCCATATCCAGTCAATAAAACTTTTATAGCGAAGTGCATCCCGGTTCACAGCTTGTTGTTTTTGACTCCAGTTTTCGATGATTGCAGTGATCGAGCTTAAAATGATAGCAGTTGTGAGCATAACGCTGGTTAATAATAAAATTGCCCATTTGTAATTGACAAGTCCGTAAAAGGCAGAAATGACGATGAAAACAAGAGTAAAGATTTTGATCAGAGGTGAAAGTAATTCAAATAAAAAATAATAAGGCAGGCCGATTAAACCTGTAACGCCATAAGCCGGTTCAAATATCATTTTTTGATGTATCTTCAGAGTTTCGGCCAAACCCTGATGCCACCGGGAACGTTGTTTGAAAAGGTTCTTGCCGTTGTCGGGCACCTCGGTCCAGCAAACCGGCTCGGGAAGGAAAACGGCTTTCGCTTTTATTTTTTTATCACGGCTGTACTGCCACAGCCTTACGACAATTTCCATGTCTTCGCATACGGTTTGCCTGCCAAAACCGATTGTATTCCCAATGTACGGATGCCTGTTACGCACGGTAATAAAACCTCCGATTTCAAGCAAGTCTTCTTTTTTATACATTGAAAAAGCGCCCGACATGATCAGCAGTGCATTTATCCTGCTTAATCCTATCCGCGAAATCATGAATGATTTTATATATTCGATGATTTGCCATTGAACCCAGATATTGGCAGGCGTTTTTGAACTCACAACCTTATTATGTACAATCACTACGTCATTGGCAGCAGCTAACTGACCACCCGAAACAATAGTGTTCGGATTGGATATAAACGGTTTTATCACATCTTTTAAGGCATTGGAATCTAAAATGGAGTCGGCATCAATGGTACAGATGAATTTACCACCCGAAAAATTTATTCCAGCATTGATTGAATCGGCCTTTCCTCCATTGTCCTTATCAATTAAGATCAGTTTGCCATCAAAAGTACGGTAAACATTGCGAATGGGCTTTGTGACCAGGAACGGCTCCTTTTCATGTTCTGTTTCTATGAAACTGAAACTTTTTTTCAGCAGTTCGAGCGTTGAATCGCGTGAACCATCGTTTACAAGGATGACTTCATATTCCGGAAAATCCAGCTCAAGCAGCATGTGGGTACAATGTACAATTGAAACATCTTCATTATAGGCCGGAACAATAATGGAGACCATTTGGCCGGAATAATCCTTATCTTCTGTTTTCTTTCCATTTTTATTCTTTCGCCTGAAAACAGCAAGAGAATATATGAAAAGGCCTATATCAATGACAAAATAAAAGGTGAAATAAATGATCAGTAACTTTTCAATAATTCTAAGCAGAAGGATCACCATCAGTAAGATTCTTTTGTAATGACGATTTGTTTTTCGGGATAAGCATCAATATATAATTTTCTTTCTTCTGTCGTAAATATTCCATCATTCAGGCTTCCCTGCACACTCACCTTTTTCCAGGGCAGTTCAACTTCAATTGTCAGAGGGTGGTTATAGACATTCTTATTCAGGTTTGTGAATGTATTGATATAAATTTTTTTCTTCGTTCTGATCACCCGTATTTCAGTGTTGTCCCTTTCAGTAATATATTTTCCGATCGTGCTTACCGGTGCGACCCAATAATTTACCGATACAAGAGATTTCATTTGTTTTTCAAACTGAAAAGGTGAGAGTGAATAAGAGTTGACAACATCGTGTGAACGGATAATTTCCATTTCCTTCGAGCCTTCTTCAAACAAATGATGATACATCAGGATAAGCCAGTTGCCCTTTGCCTGATCCAGCCAGTTTTGAAAAATAACCGAATCGGGTGAGGTTTCATTTAAAATCACATGGGTAGCGAGCAGGTACATATTCCCGGGAGATGAGGGATTAACGGTATCCAGGCCGGTTCTTCCAAAAAGATAACCGGCTTCTTCGGCAGCAATGGGAATATTTCCGGATGCATAAGAGTAAGGATAATTCATTGTGTAAACCTTAGTTTGAATTCTGGATTCAATCAGTGTTTTAATTTTATTCATTTCCTCAACCAGGTTGGGAACCGGCATTAGTTTATCATATTTTTCATGTGTGTAACCGTGTGCAGCCAGCTCATGCCCTTGATCATAAAGTTCAAGCAACTGAGGCCAGCCCATCTTTTTTATTTCCATTGAGCCGGGTTCAGCAGAGAATGCCGGCGCCTCACCTACCCATTCGCCAACAATGCTGAAAGTAGCTTTTATACCGAGCTTTTCAAGTATTGGGTATGCTGCAGTGTGCTGTGAATAACTTGCATCGTCAAAGGAAACAGAAACTGCGCCGGGCTTATTTTGATACCAGGTGGTTATCCGGGCTGTCACCTTTTTTGAATCCTGCCCGAAAACATTCAGGGTCATCACTAAAACCAGAGCAGGCCAAAGAATCCCTGAGTTAATTATCAAAACAGAAGAAAAGCCCTTACAGGTTATATTATCTTTCATTGAATGATTAATATTTAAGTCTATAGATGTTTAAATCTGTAAATGGATTAACCAGTTATAAAAAAATAAGGTAAACCTCATGATCTATAAAAGAGAGGACGAAATTAGCAATAAAATAGTCTTTAGTAATTAGTCCTTAGTATTTAGTCGTTTTTGGCTGGAATTCAAACTGCAGACTGCCGACTGCTCTCGCCTTTGGCGAGACCGACTGCCTATTGCCCACTCCCTGCACACTGCTCCCGGCTCCCGGCTCATAGCTCCCTGTTCCTTGCTCCATGCAACATATATCAGTTAAAAAAAAATCCTCAGAAATATTTTAGAATCCTATTTCAAAAACCCTTATCTTTGAAACTGAATATTTCCGAAACATATTTGAGTGTAAAAATGTCACTATTTAAATCGCAGACAACAGTCCGATATAAACAATTAAATATTACGACATGAAACAACTTACCATTTTTAAAAACCCTTTGACAACAGGACTTTGCTGGGGTGTAACAGGAGGACTTGCTCTGGTATTAATTGAAAACTTAATGCCCAATAAACTTGTGGAAATGTTACCGTATGTTCTTTTCCTGATCATCTCCGTTTTGACAGTAAAACTCACCGGCTCCGGCAACAAATACAGAAAACTGTTTTTGACCGGGTTGATAACATTTATGATAATGTTTTTGATTGTCTATCTTTATCTTGTACTGGTTTTCAATCCTTACGGTTTACAAATTACATTTACCAAACATTTTATTCAATTCGCAGGAATGTTGGGAATTGGTATTGTTTCAAGCGCACTACTCACATTTCTTGTGACGCGCAGATTATAGGATTTGGAAGAACTGCTGCTATGAATGAAATTTGACCTGAAAAGCCGGCAGTATGTAGTAATCACTCTGCAATGGGCAATGCACAAATCCGTGTACCTCAACTCAACTCCATACAACATACTTCGAACTCGATGTTAAAAGTTAAAAGTGCCTGCTAATGAAAGCCCTCAGTGTGAAAAAAGGTTTTCTATTGATAGAAAATAATTTAAAATTTCATTTATCAGGAATTATATTTATTGGCTATTTTTGAAAGAGATATTAAAAAACATATAAATATAATGACCAAAGAAACGGCAATAAAATTATTTGAATCAAAACAAGTTCGTTCGGTTTGGAATTCGGAAGAAGAAAAATGGTACTTTTCAATTATAGATGTAATTGAAGTATTGACTGATTCCGATCGTCCCCGAAAATATTGGAGTGACTTAAAGACAAAACTCAAATCGGAAGGAAGTGAACTGTCCGGTAAAATCGGACAGTTGAAAATGTCAGCCGGAGACGGTAAGATGCGCATCACTGATGTTGCAGATACTGAACAACTGTTTCGGCTTATCCAATCGGTGCCTTCACCAAAGGCTGAACCATTTAAACTTTGGCTTGCAAGAGTTGGCAGCGAGCGGATTGACGAAATAGAAGATCCCGAAAAAGGCATAGATCGCCTTATGGAGACTTATTTTCGTAAGGGTTACTCAAAAGAATGGATAAACCAACGGCTTAAAAGCATTGAAATTAGGAAAGAACTGACTGATGAATGGGAAAATCGTGGTGTTCATAAGGGTCGTGAATTTGCTATTTTAACCGATGAAATTACAAAAGCCTGGAGTGGTTTTACCACAAAACAGTATAAGGGGTTTAAGGATTTGAAAAAAGAAAACCTCCGTGACCACATGACCAACCTTGAACTGGTACTCAACATGCTTGCCGAGGCATCAACAACAGAGATTTCAAAAGATAAAAAGCCAAAGACTTTTAGTGAAAATAAAAATGTGGCTAAAAAAGGCGGTAATGTTGCAAAAGCTGCCCGATTGAAACTTGAAAGTACAACGGGTAAAAAGGTTGTAACAAAACAAAATGCAAAACTAATAAGACAAAAAAAGAATACAGAACTTGATATAAAATAATTTAAAGTTAGTAAAACCTGGCAGTGATTTGAAAACCACTCTGGACAATCCTGAAAATCATATTATATTTGAATCCTCCACCAACCAATCTGAAACAGAAAACTGTTTCATTTTCACTACTATTTCATTCGGCTCAATGATCCCATCCTCAGTTGAAAATCCGGAAATGAGAGATAAAGGCGTTTTTTCGAAATAGAAATTTACAGGGTGGACATTCTCCGGCGGGTTCTTCCAAAGCTCTTCAGGCGGCTTCTCCTTTTCATATAGCAATTGATGTTTAAGCCCCTCCGGAAGTTGTTTTCCCGGAATCATCTTCCGCGAATCGGCTATCACATAAACCGGTTTTTTATAATGTTCGAAAAGCAGTGACAATTGAAAAGTTCCGGCCTTATTGACGAAATAATCCTCCGTAATCAAATCGGCACCGAAAATCACCAAATCCAATTCATCCATAAAGTTTGCAGCCGCATTTTCATGTATAAATTTTACTTCAAATCCAAGCTTGCTTAAAATCTCCGCCTGAACCTTGCCCTCTCCACCCGGTCCCGATAAAGTTTGGTAAATCACAACCGAAGATTTTTTATCCCTGATCTTATGAAACAAAAGATGAATCGCTGAACTGTTGCTGTGCAGAAGAATCTTTTTGCCATCGAAGATTTCATGACTAATCATATTCTGGCAGGCAATATGAAGTCCTGAACTCCACTTTACCCTGTAATCAGCGATAAATTTCAACAATTCATCTGTATTCTGATTTCTTTCCAATTCAGGGAAAAAGGAATTTATAAAGTGAAATAAAACTGCAAAATTCGGATGGTGATTAAACAAATGTTTTAGCTCAGAAACAATAAATTTCAGGTCGGGATTTTTATCTCTTTGTAATTCTGAGATTAGAGCCTGGATTGTTTTTTCAAGAATGGCATTCGATCCTGAAGTTTTGTCAGCGATAATTTCATCCAGTTTCATCCCAAATTTGTTTTACCAATTTATATTGTCATACGACCAATCTTAACAAAATCAAACCGGATCAGGTTTGCCATTGTGATAATAATCTTAAAGTTTGAGTCCACTCATGGTCAAATCTATTCTTAATGAACCATAACCATATCGGGTAAAGCTAAATACCTCTAATTTGTTTTCACTATCCGACCGGTAATTACTTTATCACCCACGGTCAATGTATAGAAATATATTCCCCCCGGAACACTAGTGCCTGAGCTTGATTTGCCATCCCATTGATAAACATTTATTCCGCGAATGCATCTGATTTTTCCTGAATTCACTACAATATTTCCCTGAGCGTTAAGGATTAAGAGTTCTGCCAAGCCTTCAACGTCACAGTTGAATTCAAAGCTTATCTGATCGTTGAAAGGATTGGGGAAGTTTTTAATTCCGGCTTGTGGAGTCAACTTGCTGATATTTTCAATCAAATCGGAATTTAAACAAATAGTAACAGTGTATGCCTGCACCTCCAATTCTATCAGAATATCATCATAAACATAATCGAATATTTCGGGTAAACCTGTTGGAAAAGAAATATTGACAAGCAGGTAAAGACTGTCCCCGGGATTAACTGTATATGGAAAACTACCGGTAAAATTGCTGATCCACCACATCCAGCCCGACAAGAAATTTTCTACAGGAAAATTCATGATTGTCAGCGGTATATCCGTATTATTTTTTATTGTAAAATATTCTCCGTCCAAACAACTCTGAATATCGTCGAACCAAAGTGAATCCGGATAAACATCAAGATTATATACAATGCTGACTGGTCCCAGCGTCCCATCCAACTGAATATTCTGCCCGTAAATATCTGATGTTCCGCTCCTGTCATCTTCCCAAACGGCTACCCATTGTCCGTTGTTCATGTTGCTGACTTCGGTGTGAACCTTTGCCGACTGAACTGTGCACATATCAATCATGTTCGGATCCCAGACATAGCTTCCGTCAGTGGCTATCCTCATGGCCTTGATCTTGCCATCCATCGTATTGAAATATTCTTCATAAAACACAACCATATCCGTATCCGTGTTGCGTGCCGCAAGCGGATAAACATTCAAAGCTGAAATTTCGATAAAGGTCTTACCGCTGTTCGTCCAAAGCCTTTCGCCGGTGGAAGAAACTTTCTGGCCATAAATTCCCCTTAGGTTCTGATCACCATCCATTTCATTCCAGTAAATATAAATATCGTCCGAACCTGCTGGCAAAGCGAGGTGTGCATAGAAATGGTTTCTTGCCGCCATGGTTGAAACTTCTACACCATCGGCAGCCAAAAGTACCGAGCCATCCTGGCCGATGTGCTGGACCCACATATTCGCCAGCATATTGTTATCACGGTCGTCGTGCCATGCAATATAAAAACCGTCATCCCCATCATTAATGAACGGAAATATCTGAGTCCAGGCTGAAATACCGCCAGCATCAGAAATTACAGCAGGCTGTGCCCAATCCGGATTTCCTGTTCCGTCGAATCGTTGTGCATAAACATGGCGTGTAGGAGCCCAAACCGGACCGGAATCTTCAAAAAACTTCATGATAATATCATCATCACCCACGGGTAATAGTTGCGGCCAGGAAAATGTATTGGCTCCGCTCATGGTCAACCCGTTCGGACCCCAGAGTAAGGCCCCTTCCGGTGAAATTTTCTGTCCGATGATGACCTCATCTGCCTGCCAGGCAAAAAAGGCATTACCTGCATTCGATACCGTTACTTTAGGAGCAGCATCAAAAGCCTCTCCTGTTGATAGCTGTAAACCGTCATCTCCCCAAACAAATGACCCATCGGGGGAAATGCGATATGCAAAAACATCGTTATAGCCTGTCCGGATATCCTGAAGGACAAGAATGGCATTTTCTTCCTGGTCAACGGTCATGTCCCAGTCCGTGAGCCATGTCATCGAAGGATTGTCACTGACAAGGAGGCCGCCCTCCGCCCAGAGTTTGTTACCGTACACATCGAATTTCTGTAAACGGATATTGTAATTACCCGATTCATTTGAAAACCAGGAAACGTAGGTTATTCCTGATTCAGCAACGGCTACTTTCGGAATGGCTTCCTCTCCGGGAGCTGTTGCAATGGCAGTGTTTATCATAGGATCGGTATTCCATTGTCCAAAGCCAAGGTGGAAAATCCCGATACCGGCGAAAAGTAATAATATTAACTGTTTCATTGTATAAGAATTTATTGATAACGTTGGTCAAAGTTACTTAATAATCAGAACCGTTTTGTCTGCCGTAAAAGTTTTTTGAACAAAAAATTACTAACACTGTTTTGTTAAGCGGAATTACTGGCATATAAGTTACATTCTGTTATTTAATGTCCTGGCCTTTAATCACAGGGTTGAATGAATGAAAAAAATTATTAATTTAATAAAACCCTCATGGTAATTGGATTGTTAAAAGAAAAGTCGCCTGAAAAACGGGTCGCTTTATTACCGGAAGGAATAGCTGTTTTAAAAAGTCAAAAGTCACAGGTTCTCGTTGAGCATGAAGCGGGTAAATCGGCATGGTTTTCAGATGACCTGTACAAGGAATCAGGCGCTACATTTGCCACAACAGATGAAATCATACAATCTGCCGGCTTGCTGCTTTGCATCAATATACCTGAAAAGAAACTTCGTGACCTTTTTAAACCGGGAACAGCCATTGTTGCCACATTCAATCCTCTTACAAACAAAGATATTGTTAAAGAACTTAAGGAAAAGGGCATCACCTCTTTTTCACTTGATACAATTCCCCGGAATTCACGCGCCCAGGCTATGGATGTGTTATCTTCCATGGCTACGGTGGCCGGCTATCGTGCAATCCTTGATGCAGCGTTTCATTTGCCAAGCTTTTTCCCGATGTTCATGTCGGCGGCTGGAACCATAAAACCAGCCAAAGTACTGGTACTGGGCGCCGGTGTTGCAGGACTTCAGGCCATTGCAACTGCCAGAAAATTAGGAGCTGTGGTGGAAGCCTTCGATGTACGGTCGGCAGTGAAGGAAGAGGTTCAAAGTCTCGGCGCTAAGTTTGTTGAGGTGGAAGGCGCTATTGATGATAAAACTGCCGGAGGTTATGCTGTTGAACAGACGGAAGAATTCAAACAAAAGCAAAGTCAGCTTATCCAGGATCATGCAATAAAATCGGATGTGGTCATTTGTACAGCGCAAATTCCCGGCAGAACAGCACCGGTTCTTTTGAAAAAAGAAAGCCTTGAAAAAATGAAACCGGGATCAGTCATTGTTGACCTTGCAGCAAGTTCCGGTGGCAATTGTGAAATGACAGAAAACAATAAGACAATTGAGTATCATGGTGTGACCATTATCGGAAATTCTGCTTACGCCGCAGATATGTCAATAGATGCAAGCCGGATGTATGGAAAAAATCTCATCAATTTTCTTAAGCTTTTAATTGACAATGAAGGAAATCTGAACCTGAATTTTGAGGATGAAATCATTAAAGAATCATGTATAACCCACAACGGTGAGATCATCAATGAAAAAGTGAAATCCCTGATCCTGAAACAAAAATAATGGTATCCAAAATTTACAGATATGAACGACATACTGATATTCTTTTATTCTTTCCGTGAGCCGATATTCATTATGGTGCTTTCCATATTCCTGGGAATTGAAGTTATTTCCCATGTTCCTTCGGTTCTGCATACACCTCTGATGTCGGGTGCAAATGCTATCAGCGGCGTGATCATTATAGGAGGAATCATTCTGGTGGGCCATGCAGACATCAGCAGAATTTCACCCGAACTTATCGTCGGAATCCTTTCCATTATTCTTGCCACATTGAACGTGATGGGTGGTTTTGCAGTGACTGACAGGATGCTGGAGATGTTCAAAAAGAAAAAAGGATCCGGCAGTAAATCCAAATGATTGAATATTGAAAATGAATAAAACATGAACCAGGTATTGAATACATTCAATGGTACAGAGTTTACAACAGGCAGCGCTGTTCTTGAATTCAGCTATCTTGTAGCTGCTGTTCTTTTTGTTTGGGGACTCAAATTATTAAGCCATCCCGAAACTGCCCGCAGGGGTAATTTTTTGGCAGGGGCAGGCATGATCTTAGCCATGATCACTACTTTATTATTGCATGAGGATAGCGAAGGACATCGTATTGGTTTGGCAAATGTGATCATCATTGTTCTTTCTATCGGCGTGGGAACAGTCATCGGAATCATTATGGCTAAAAAAGTTAAAATGACTGCCATGCCCGAAATGGTATCTTTCTTCAATGCAACCGGAGGACTTGCATCAGCTTTGGTCGCAGTTCTGGAGTTTACAAACCCTCTGAATGAATCTTTCCTTGTCACTCTTTTGGGATTGTCAATTGGCTCCATCGCATTCAGCGGTAGCATGATCGCCTATTGGAAACTCAACGGCACTATTGGAAATTTCCCTTCGGGTTTCCTGAAGTATGTAAATATATTTTTGCTCGTCGCTATTATTTTTCTGACCTCATATATTCTATTGCAGCCATCACCTCACAACTTTAAGGGCATGATGTACCTGTTGTTTGCCATATCACTGGTTTACGGGATACTGTTCGTAATGCCTATTGGCGGAGCAGATATGCCTGTCGTTATTTCGCTGCTGAACTCATTAACCGGGATTGCAGCAGCTATGGCCGGATTTATATATCATAACCTTGCCATGATTTTAGGGGGAATTTTTGTGGGCGCTGCGGGTACTATTCTTACTCTTTTAATGTGTAAAGCAATGAACCGTTCCCTGTGGAATGTAATCGTCGGAGGTTTTGGTTCTTCGGGAACTGCATCCGATGATTTGGAAGGAACCGTGAAAGAAGTAACCATTATGGATGCGGCCATTTTATTGGCTTATTCGCATAATGTAGTGATAGTTCCGGGTTACGGACTCGCGGTTGCCCAGGCACAGCACAGCATACATGAACTTGAAAAAAAACTTGAGGAAAGGGGTGTCAGAGTACGGTATGGAATCCATCCGGTGGCTGGCCGTATGCCCGGACACATGAATGTGCTGTTGGCCGAGGCCGATGTACCGTATGAAAAGCTGGTCGAAATGGATGAGATCAATAAAGACATTGAAAATACTGATGTTGTGATCGTAGTCGGAGCCAACGATGTGGTAAATCCTGCCGCCAATGAGAATCCCGGAAGCCCTATCTACGGAATGCCCATCATCAATGCCGCGCTTGCAAAAAAAGTAATCGTTATGAAACGTGGCACCGGCAAAGGTTATGCAGGAATCGAAAATCCGCTTTTCTATAAAGACAATACCAGCATGCTTTACGGAAATGCGAAGGACACCATTCAGAAACTGGTGGGAGAGATTAATAGTCTGTAGTCTTGAGACTGGAGAAAGGAGACTTGAGACTTGAGAAAGGAGACCTGAGACTTGAGAAGCGAGACTTGAGAAATGCCAGCCCGACGAAGCCTGCGGAGGCGGGAGACTTGAGAAATGAGATATTAGAAATTAGATATTAGATATCCGTCACAGACAAAGGTCAAACTGAAAACTCAGAACTGAGAACTCGGAACTGAGAACAGAAAACTCAGAACTGAGAACACAGAACCAGGATTTTAATAAGGTTTATAAAGCAATTACGCAACGATAAAAGATCCAATTCAATTTCAACAAAGAACCTTATTTGCGTTCTTTTGACCTTAGTAAAAAAACATTACAAATAAGTCCTTAACCTTATTTTTCAACAGGTTAATCTGCTAAAACCAATAAATCGTATTTAATCATTCCCGCTACATCGCTGTTGGATTATGTCAGCTTTCCATAAAACCTGTTTAAACTTTTTTTGATTATATAGATATTTTTTTTATATCTTTACTTCATCAAATCTTTGCCAATGAAAGTAGGTTAACTCAAAAAAGTTTATATGAAAACAATCCTGATCATTATCGGTTTGGCTTTGAACGTGAACATAATGTTTGCGCAGTCCTGGGCCATAGTAAAGCTGGATTCTGTGTGCGATCCACCGGCAGGATTTGTTTCTGTTTCATTAACAATTGAAGACATAAGCAATCCGGTGGGAAATAATCTGATAAGCTCATTAGGGATGAATATACAGTACGACGGCGATGTATTGGGCGATAATGTTGCTATTGTTAATTATAATCCCCAATTTCCCCCTGCTAATTTTCTGACCAATATATTGCTGGATGTACCCGAGCCTGGCTGGAATACCATTATGATAATATATGCTTCTGCTGTAAGTGGTACAGGATATTCTGGTATGAACTTCTTTGATTTACAATTTAATTATATCGGGCCCCCTGCATCTTCCGATTTATTATTATCAGGGTCAGGGATGACGGACGATCTTGGAAATCCTTATGATGTTACTTATATTAACGGCTATGTTGGACCATGCCTGGTTGGTATTCAGGAAAATAAAACTGACCCTTTTAACATAAGGTTTGGGAATGGAAATATCCACTTCACTGCTGAGGCAGTCGGTGAGTTCAGCCTGTTCAACCTTTTCGGGCAGCAGGTTATGTCGGCCACTGTCCATCCGGGTTTGAACCAAATACCAGTGATGGATAAAAACGCTTATTTTCTCGTCAGAATCGTGACGAACAACAAGACTATAAACCAAAAA